>NZ_JBIFFK010000001.1:0-830428 GCF_043557045.1 Sulfitobacter sp. 1A15258
CGGTTGTAGCTCAGTTGGTTAGAGTACCGGCCTGTCACGCCGGGGGTCGCGGGTTCGAGCCCCGTCAACCGCGCCACCGCTGTCTGAAAAAGGGACCTCTTTGAGGTCCCTTTTTTCGTTTTCAATCCCCTTAAAATGCCACGCAAAAACTTCTTTCGAGAAAGCGCATTTTCTCGCGCGAATGCGCTTGACGCTCCGCGCCCCGTGGCCTATTCCGCCCACATCGCGCGGTTGTAGCTCAGTTGGTTAGAGTACCGGCCTGTCACGCCGGGGGTCGCGGGTTCGAGCCCCGTCAACCGCGCCACTTTCCCCCCTCTATTTCGTAACGTGCAGGCGCTAAGCCCTAGTTCGCGCAGGCTTATTCAGCCCTGCCTCTTGAGGCTCAACCAATGGAATAGGTGGCGACCGGGCAGGCCCGATCGCCAATCTGCTTAGATCAGCGCATCAATGATGCGCGCCCAGGAGCGGATGCCTTTGTGAAAGCTCTCCATGTCGTATTTCTCGTTCGGGGAGTGGATTTGATCGTCATCCTTGCCGAAACCGATCAGCATCGGCTCGGTTCCGAGAATCTTCTGAAAATGCCCGGCAATCGGAATCGAGCCGCCACAGCCGATATAGGCCGCGGGCACCTGCCATTCGTCGCTCAGCGCTTGGCGGGCGGGTTCGAACATCGCATGACCGATGTCCACCCCGGAGGCTTGGCTGGCGCCATGGCCTGAGAATTCGACCGTGCAGTCTTCGGGCAGCATCTCAGCCACCATCTTGCGGAAATTCTCGCGGATGGCGAGCGGGTCTTGCGTGCCGACGAGGCGGAAGCTGATCTTGGCATGCGCCTCGGAGGGCAGCACCGTTTTAAAGCCATCGCCGGTATAGCCGCCCCAGATGCCGTTAACCTCACAGGTCGGGCGCGACCAGATCATCTCAAGCGGGGTGCGGTCCTGCTCACCCGCCGGTTTGCTGAGCCCCACGTCGCCGAGGAAGGCGCTATGGTCAAAGGCGAGGCCCTGCCACTGCGCTTCCAGATCCTCGGGCAGGTCCGGAACGCCGTCATAGAAGCCAGGGATGGTGATGCGGCCTTCGTCGTCATGCAGCGCGGCGATCACCTTGCTCAACGCGCGGATCGGGTTCATCGAAATACCGCCATACATGCCTGAATGCAGGTCTTTCGACGGCGCGGTGACGGTCAGCTCTTCGCCCAAAAGCCCACGCAGCATGGTGACGATGGCGGGGGTCTTGCTTTCGAACAATCCAGTGTCGCAGATCATCGCCACATCGGCTTTCAACTCCTCCGCGTTCTCCTCCATAAATGGGACGAGGGAGGGGGAGCCGGATTCCTCTTCGCCTTCGAGGAAGAAGGTGATGCGGCAGGGCCAATCGCCTTTCACCTCTTTCCACGCGCGCAGGGCTTCAATGATGGTCATCAACTGGCCCTTGTCATCGGCGGCCCCGCGGCCCCGGATCACGCGGCCCTTCTTCGTCTCCTCAACCGCCGGATCGAAGGGGTCGCGGTCCCAAAGGTTCAGGGGGTCGACCGGCTGCACGTCATAATGGCCATAGAACAGTAGATGCGGCTTACCTTCGCCGACATGGCCCACGACCATCGGATGCCCCGGCGTGGCGCGTTTTTCGGCTTCCACGCCCATGGATGTAAGGTCGGCCACCAGCCAATCGGCGGCGCGGTCGCAATCGGCCTTATAGGCCGGATCGGTCGAGATTGACGGGATGCGCAGTAGGTCCAACAGACGGTCGGTGGCGGCGGGCAGATCGTTGTCGATCCGGGCGAGAACATCGTCGAGGGACATGGGCATAATTCCTTGCGCTTGTGAATTTGGCGCGAAGGTATCAGGCGGGCAGGGCGTGTCCAGTGGCCGCAGGGCCCGCGTTCAGAAGGTGAGCGAGAGGCGGCTGCCCTCGGGGGTAAGCTGGCTGTCGACCTGCGCATTGAGCTGCGACGCCGCCGCCGCCATCAAGGTCTGCCCAATGCTGTCGGCTCGCCCTTTGCCTTCGTTCGCGGCCCCGATGCCATCGTCTTTGCACTCAAGGTGGAAATGCCCGTCCCGCAGGCTGAGGTCGATTTCGATATGGCCGGGCGCGCCATTCGGGAAGGCGTGTTTGATCGAATTGGCGGCAAACTCGCTAATGATCAGCCCCAAGGATGAAGCCGCGCTGGATCGTAGGGTCACAGGGTCCGACCGGTAGCTGATTTTGACATGCCCCGGTGCGGTTTCTCGCAAAAGCTCCAGGACCCTGTCGAGGTATTTGCCCGCATCGACCTCATCGCGCCCGTGCCCGGATTGCAGTTCACCATGGAGCGTTGCCATCGCGTTGACGCGGCGCTGGATGTCGTTCAACACATTGACCGTGTTCATATCGTCCAACTGGCGGCTGTGCAGCCGCACCATGGCCGACAATGTCTGAAGCGAGTTCTTGACCCGGTGGTCGGCCTCGCTCATCAGCGTCGCTTGGCTGCGCAGGGAAAGGCGCAGGTCGAGCTGTTTCATCACCTGACGGGACAAGACAGAGATCGCCTTGCGTTGCAGCGCGGTCAGCCTGCGGGGTTTGGTGTCGAGGATGCACAGCGTGCCAAGCGGCAGCCCGTTGGACGCAATCAGCAGCGCACCTGCATAAAACCGCAGCCCGTCGCCTGCGGTGCACAGCGGGTTGTCGGCCATGCGCGGGTCTTTCAGCGTGTCGGGAATCTCAACGAAGCGCTCTTCCAGAATCGCGTGAGAGCAGAGCGAGGTTTCGAGCGGCGTCTCGCGCGCACCCAGACCCACTTCGGCCTTGAACCACTGTCTGTCCTTGTCGATTAGGTTGATCACTGAAATCGGCGCGTCACAGATCTCAGCCGCCAGTTCGACGATCTCGTCGAACTCCTCCTCGCGCGGGGTGTCGAGAATCTCGTAATTATAAAGCGTCCGCAGGCGCTGGTCCTGCTGGGGATGTGGAGTGGCGCGCAAAACAAACTGCCCTTTCTGGATTGGTCCTTTGGAAGCATGAAAGCGGCTGGCAATACAAGCGAACAATCTTAAATCGAGCGTAGAACGCGCAGCGCCTGCGACAGTTCGCCCCGCAAAGGGGCCGGGATAAGAGATTGAAGCTTCGGCTTTGGATCTGTAATCATTCTAAAAGCTGAATATGGAGGGGCCCCCTCCTGTTCGCGCCAAAAGATGGAGACGCGCATGGACTATAACGAGAAGCTCGACGCGGCGATTGCGCGCCTGCATGACGAAGGACGCTACCGGACCTTCATCGACATCGAGCGTCGCAATGGTCAGTTCCCCCATGCCGTCTGGACCAAACCCGACGGGTCGCAGCAGGATATCACCGTTTGGTGCGGCAACGACTATCTGGGCATGGGGCAGAACCCCGTGGTGATCGAAGCTATGGAGGAAGCGCTGCGCGCCACCGGCGCAGGCTCTGGCGGGACGCGCAACATCTCGGGCACGACGGTCTATCACAAGCAGCTAGAGGCCGAACTGGCCGATCTGCATGGCAAGGAAGCGGCGCTGCTGTTCACCTCGGCCTATATCGCCAATGATGCCACGCTCTCGACCCTGCCCAAGCTCTTTCCCGGGCTGATCATCTATTCCGACGCGCTGAACCATGCCTCCATGATCGAAGGCGTGCGCCGTAATGGCGGGGCCAAGCGTATCTTCCGCCACAATGACGTGGCCCATCTGCGCGAGTTGATGGAGGCGGATGACCCTGCCGCGCCCAAGCTGATCGCCTTTGAATCGATCTATTCGATGGACGGCGATTTCGGCCCCATTGAAGAGATCTGCGATCTCGCAGATGAATTTGGCGCGCTCACCTATATCGACGAGGTGCACGCCGTGGGCATGTATGGCCCGCGCGGGGCAGGGGTGGCCGAGCGTGACCGCCTGATGCACCGGCTCGACATCATCAACGGCACGCTGGCCAAGGCTTATGGCGTGATGGGCGGCTATATCGCCGCTTCGGCCAAGATGTGCGACGCGATCCGCTCCTATGCGCCGGGGTTCATCTTCACCACCTCGCTGCCGCCTGCCGTCGCTGCGGGGGCCGCGGCCTCGGTCGCCTATCTCAAACGCGCGCCGGAGTTGCGTGAGAAACACCAGCAGCAGGCCAAGGCGTTGAAGCTGCGGCTGAAGGGGTTGGGTCTGCCGATCATCGACCATGGCAGCCACATCGTGCCCGTCATGGTGGGCAACCCGGTGCACACCAAGCTTCTGTCGGATATGCTGCTTGAAGATCACGGCATCTATGTTCAGCCCATCAACTTCCCCACCGTGCCGCGCGGCACGGAGCGGTTGCGCTTCACGCCCTCGCCGGTACATGGGCCTAAAGAGATGGATGCGCTTGTCCGGGGGATGGACGTGCTCTGGTCGCATTGTGCGCTGAATCGTGCCGAAGCTGCGGGCTAACGCAGCGCTATTCGTGTTTTGCGTTGTCTTGTGGTAGCCTTTTGTCAAGAAAAGGCTACATCCGAATCGTTGGGGCGTGTTTGGATCAAAGCTACAGGCTAACAGGGACAGGGCATATTGATGATCGGGCGATGGGCCTCCAGAACCGCTGAGGACGAAACAGTCGAACCCAAAGGGTTCGATGCATTCGAATTGCGGTTGGGGGATGTCATGCGCGGCGAACGGGCCACGCTTGGTAAATCCCTGCTCGACGTGCAGCGCGAATTGCGCATCAAAGCCTCCTATATCGCCGCAATCGAAAACTGTGATCCCGGCGCATTTGACACGCCCGGCTTCATCGCGGGCTATGTGCGTTCCTACGCGCGCTACCTCAATATGGACCCTGATCAGGCTTTTGCCGCCTTCTGCAAGGAATCCGGTTTTGCCGTGGCCCATGGCATGTCCGCCGAAGCCTCTGTGGTCAAAAAGCCGAGCTTTGAGGAACGCCGTAAGACCCCGAAAGAAGACGATCTTTTCGCCCGGCCCAACACGCCCTTCGTGCCGATGGGCGACGGGTTGCTCAGCCGGATTGAGCCGGGTGCGGTTGGCTCTTCGCTGGTGCTGATCGCGCTGATCTCGGCCATCGGTTTTGGCGGCTGGACTGTGCTGAAAGAGGTGCAGCGCGTGCAGGTGGCCCCGGTGGATCAGACCCCGATCGTGCTTTCCGATCTCGACCCGCTGGATGGGGCACTGGCCAGCGCGCCTGACGCAGAAGACGATTCCGCCGCGCCGCAAAGCGTGGAAAGCCCCCGGGCCGAGGCGCTGGACCGGCTTTATCGCCCGCAAGCGCTCGACGTGCCGGTGTTGGTGGCGCGTGACGCGCCGATTGCTTCCATCGACCCGCGCTCTGTCAGCAACTTCCCAACGCCGGACCGCCCCGATACCGCCGCACAAGGCACCGTGGTGGCCGAGGCGGCGGAGGGTGATGACAGCATCACCAGCGCCATTGACGAAGCGGTGATGCTTGCCAATGCTGAAAGCGACCTGCCCAAACCGCAGGTTGTTGAGCCGTTGGGTGAGAAAGTCCGCATGGTCGCGGCCTATCCTTCATGGGTGCGGGTTCGCGCCGCCGATGGCACAGTGATTTTCGAAGGCGTGATGAACAAGGGTGACACATGGGACGTTCCCGTCACTGAAGAGCCGCCCTCCCTTCGGACGGGCGAATCCGGTGCGCTTTATTTCGCTATGGCGGATGGCTGTTTCGGCCCCGTTGGGCCGCGCGGAGCAGTGACCTCCAACGTGCCGCTCCACGCCCAGGCGCTGGCCGAGCTTTATGAGCCGGTCGATCCGACGGCGGAGCAATCGCTCAGCCGGATGTTTGCCGATCTCGAAGGCTCGCTCGACCCCTCCGCTCTGGCCGCGATGCCCTGTCAGGGCAGCTAAACGCGCGGGCCGCCGCTTCCCATTGCACATGAGGCCCCGGCTGAATAGGTAGGGGGCCAAAGCCCCTGATCCCGCGAAAGGTGTCTTCATGTCGCTTCATTCCATTCGCCCTTGGCGCGATATTCCGCGTCGCAAGTCCCGGCAGATCATGGTGGGCAATGTGCCGGTGGGCGGTGACGCGCCGATCACGGTGCAGACCATGACGAATACGCTGACCACCGATGTCGCCGACACCATCGCACAGGTCCAAGCCGCCGCTGACGCAGGCGCCGATATCGTGCGCGTCTCGGTCCCGGATGAGGACTCGTCCAAAGCCCTGCGTGAGATCGTGCCCGAAGTGTCGGTGCCCATCGTTGCGGACATCCACTTTCACTACAAGCGCGGGATTGAAGCCGCCGAGGCGGGTGCCGCTTGTCTGCGCATCAACCCGGGCAACATCGGCGATGAAAAGCGCGTGCGTGAGGTCATCAAAGCCGCGCGGGACCACAATTGCTCAATCCGCATCGGCGTGAACGCGGGCTCGCTGGAGCGGCATCTGCTGGAGAAATACGGCGAGCCATGCCCCGATGCGATGGTCGAAAGCGGGCTGGATCACATCAAGATCCTACAAGACAACGATTTCCACGAGTTCAAAATTTCCTGCAAGGCCTCGGACGTTTTCATGGCCGCCGCCGCCTACCAACAGCTCGCCGATGCGACCGACGCGCCCATCCACCTCGGCATCACCGAGGCGGGCGGGCTCATGTCAGGCACGATCAAATCTGCCATCGGTCTGGGCAACCTTTTGTGGAGCGGCATCGGTGATACCATCCGCGTCTCCCTCTCCGCCGATCCGGTGGAAGAGGTGAAGGTTGGCTATGAGATTCTCAAATCCCTCGGGTTGCGGCACCGTGGGGTGAACATCATTTCTTGCCCCTCTTGCGCGCGGCAGGGGTTCGATGTGATCAAAACCGTCGAGACCTTGGAGAAACGGCTGGAGCATATCAAGACGCCGATGAGCCTGTCGATCATCGGCTGCGTGGTGAACGGCCCCGGTGAGGCGCTGATGACCGACGTGGGCTTTACCGGCGGCGGGGCCGGGTCTGGCATGGTCTATCTGGCGGGCAAACAGAGCCATAAGCTCGGCAATGAAGGTATGATTGATCATATCGTCGAGCAGGTCGAGGAACGCGCGGCGCAGATTGAGGCTGAGGCGGTGAAGGCGGCTGAGTAGGTTGGGGGCTGGGCCGCTGGCGCTGCGTTGGTTGAGAGGCTGCGCAGAGGTATTTTTAAAAGGATGAAGATGAGGGGAAGCGCGTGCGCCGGGAGGTTGGCGCGCTTTATCTGTTGTTGGAATGGGTTATTAATCAGGGGGTTGGGGAGTGGTCTTCAGCTTGTTTGGGGTAAGGTGTTTTTCGAGGACTATGGGCGGCATGTGGCCGTTGAGGATCATTTCGGGCAGCACGTAGAAGGGGGCATCGGTGAGCCCTAGGGCGGTAGCCCAGCGGGCGGGCTGGGGGTGGCTGAGATCGTGTTGTATGAAGGTGATGCCGTAACGCTTTGTGATTGCGGTCAATTCGTGGACGGCGGTGGCGCAGGTCTCGCAGTCTTCTGCGGTGAAAAGCGCGATGGGGTGGCCCGCCAGAAGGTCGGGGGCCAAGCGGTCGAGCAGCAACAGGTCGTTTTGAATATGCCGTTGCATTTGCGTCGGGCCGGCCAGCGCTTTGGCGATGACATCGCCATTGGCAAGGATCGCGGCGCGGAGTTCGGTTTCAAACGCATCTCGCGCGGTGGGTTCATCGGCCCCGGCGGGCTGGGCCAGCGCGAGCGCGGCCAAGACTGCCGGGGCGCGCATCTTTAGCCGCGCTTTTCTTCCACCAGCGCCATCATTTGGTCGTAGGGCAGGTAACCGCGCAGCATTTCGTCTTGCATGACGAAGGTGGGTGTGCCGGTGATCTGCAACTTTTGGGCCAGCGCGCGGGTTTGGGCGATCTCTTGCGTGACCGCGTCGCTTTCCATCTCGGCCTCGATTGCCGCGACATCCAGATCGAAGCTTTCGCCCAAGCGGCGGAGGGCGGGGAGGGTGACCGCTCCGTTGAAGGCCATAAGCGCATCGTTCAGTTGTTTGTAAGCGTCATCGCCCGCGACCTGTTTGGTGGCCACGGCAAAGCGCGACGCCAGCAGCGATTGCTCCCCAAGGATCGGGAACTCTTTGACAACCAGTTTGATGTTGCCGTCCGTTTCCAGCAGTTTGGCCACTTCGCCATGGGCGCGTTTGCAGTAGCCGCAGCGGTAGTCGAGGAATTCGACCAGCGTGATATCCCCCTCCGGGTTGCCGCCGACCCAAGAGTAGCCATCGTCGAAAATCTCATCGGCATTGGCGGAGACCAGATCGAAATCCGCCTGCATCTGCGCTTGGGCCTGACGGTTTTGCATCTGCTCCCACGCTTGCAGGATCACTTCGGGGTTTTCCATCAGATAGGCGCGGACTTCGGCGCGGAACTGCGCGCGCTCGGCGTCGGTCAACTCGGTCAAGTCCATGGCCCCGGCGGGAGCGGCAAGGGCCATTGCGCTGGCAAAGGCAGGGGCGAGGAAGCGGGCGAACATGGGCGGTCCTTTCGGTAGAGCTGCGAAATAGGGGCCAAGGGTTGACGCCCGGCATCAGGCGCGGTGAAAGCACATGCCGAGAGTAGGAGCAAGCCCATGCGCAATTCAACCAGGTCCGCCGTTGATCCCTTTATCGTGATGGACGTGATGCAGGCCGCCAGCGCCGCCGAAGAGGCGGGCCGTCACATCATTCATATGGAGGTTGGCCAGCCCGGCACGGGCGCGCCGAAAGGGGCGGCGGCCGCGCTGACCAAGGCGATGGGTGAGGGGGCCTTGGGCTATACCGTGGCGCTTGGGCTGCCTGCTTTGCGCGCGCGGATCGCGCAGATGTATGGCGAATGGTATAACGTCGATCTCGATCCGGCGCGGGTGGTGATCACCCCCGGATCCTCGGGCGGGTTTTTGCTGGCTTTTACAGCGCTCTTCGATTCAGGGGATCGGGTGGGCATCGGGGCGCCGGGCTATCCCAGCTACCGTCAGATCCTGCGCGCGTTGGGGATGCAGCCCGTCGATCTGCCCGCCGCGCCCGAGAACAGATATCAGCCCATCGCGGCGGATTTTGCGGGGCAAGACCTGCACGGTTTGCTCGTGGCCTCCCCTGCCAATCCTTCGGGTACGATGCTCGACCGACCCGCCTTGACGGCGCTGACGGATGCCTGTGCGGCCAATGACATGTCCTTCATCTCTGACGAGATTTACCATGGCATCGAATATGACAAGAAGGCCGTGACCGCGCTGGAGGTCACCGATGACTGCTATGTAATCAACTCCTTCTCGAAGTATTTTTCGATGACTGGCTGGCGCGTGGGCTGGATGGTGGTGCCCGAGGATCAGGTGCGCGTGGTCGAGCGGATCGCGCAAAACATGTTCATCTGCGCACCCCATGCCAGCCAGATCGCCGCGCTGGCGGCGATGGACTGTGACGACGAATTGCAGGCCAATCTCGCGGTCTATCGGCGCAATCGCGACCTGATGATCACCGGTTTGCAAGAGGCGGGGTTTACCGACATCGCCCCGCCCGATGGGGCGTTTTACGTCTATGCCGATGTCTCGCGCTTTACCGATGACAGCCGCGCCTTTGCGGCGGAAATACTAGAGAAGGCTGGCGTCGCCGTGACCCCGGGGCTCGATTTTGACCCGGCGCGGGGGCATAAGACGCTGCGCTTTTCCTATGCGCGTAGCACGGCGGATATGGAGGAGGGCATCGCCCGGCTCAAAGCCTTCATGGCGGCGCGCTGAACGCTGGTTTGGCCGCGCGGCAGGTGATAGAAGGGCGAAAACGGGCAGGGTGATCGATCATGCGGGCAATCTTTAGGGGACTGGCAGTCTTGTTGGCCTGTGCGGGGCCGGTCACCGTCGCGGCGCAGGAGTTGACGGCGCTGGCGCGGGTCGATCCGGTTGAGAGCGCGGTGAGTGATCGCTGGTTCGGCAAGACCGATTTGACCGTGGCGCTGAGCCAGGGGGTGCCTTTCCGGGTTTTTCTGCTGGATGATCCCGCCCGACTGATCGTCGATTTCCGCGAGGCGGATTGGTCGAATGTCGCCCGGGGGGATCTGTTGGAGAAGCCGGGCCGTATCTCGGCACTGCGGTTTGGTGCGTTTCAGCCCGGTTGGTCGCGTCTGGTGGCGGATTTGGCCGAGCCGATGGTTCCCGCCGAGATTGGCATGCCGGTCGATGCAAGCAGTGGCAAGGCGCGGCTTGAGATTACCTTGGAAGTCGTCGAGTCGGAGGTTTTTGCCAAGGCCGCGGGCGCGCCGGTGGACCCTGATTGGACCACCGCGCTCACCGCGCCGCCGAAACCTGCGGTGGCAGACAAAGACAGTTTCACCGTCGTTCTGGACCCCGGCCACGGCGGCATCGACCCCGGTGCGCAGCGCGAGGGGTTGGACGAGAAAGACCTGATGCTCAACTTCGCCCGCGACCTGCGCGATGCGCTGCGGCGCAAGGGGGTGGATGTCTTGCTGACCCGGGATGAGGATATTTTCGTCGCCTTAGAGCACCGGGTCGCCATCGCCCATCAGGCCGAAGCGGACCTTTTCATTTCGCTCCATGCCGACAGCCTGTCGCAGGGCGGGGCGAGCGGGGCGACGGTCTATACCCTTTCCGATGATGCCAGCGATGTGGCGACCGAACATCTGGCCGCGCGACATGACCGGTCGGACATCATCGCGGGGGCGGATTTAACCGGCTCAGATGATCAGGTGGCGGGCATCCTGCTGGATCTTGCCCGGCAAGAGACCGAGCCGCGCTCAGATGCGCTGGCCGAGATTTTGGTCGATGGCATGGGCGCGGCGGGCGGGCCGTTGAACAGCCGGCCCCTGCGGCGGGCGGGTTTTTCGGTCTTGAAATCAGCCGATATTCCTTCGGTTTTGGTCGAAGTGGGGTTCCTGAGTTCCAAGCGGGATCTGACCAATCTGCGCGATCCGGTGTGGCGCGCGTCGATGGTGAGCGCGATGGCGGATGCGATCGTGACGTGGCGTGATCAGGATGCGGCGCTCAAGCCATTGATCAGAAAGTAAAATAAAAAGATGCGACCGCTTTCGCGATGGGCGAAGATTCGCCCCCGCTGGCGGCCATGTGTTTTGACCCGCGCCAGCGCATCCTGTATAGGCTCGGAACTGTCCCTAGCCAATGGTGGTCCGCGCGCGTGTTTCGATTTGTTCTGTCCTTTTTCGGGGGGATCTTTACCACCCTGACCCTGAGCGTCGGCATGGTGGCTTTGACCATCGGGGCGGTGTTCTGGATGTATGGCCGCGATTTGCCCAGCCATGAGTCGCTGGCGCAATACACGCCGCCGACGATCAGCCGGATTTACTCGGGCCAAGGCCGTTTGATCGACGAATTCGCCAAGGAACGTCGTCTTTTCGCCCCGGCCAATACCATCCCGGATTTGGTGAAACAGGCCTTCATCTCGGCAGAGGACAAAAACTTCTACACCCATGAGGGCTATGACCTGCGCGGCATCGGTGCGGCGGCGGTAGATGCGGTCAAATCGCGCGGGCGCGATGTGCGCGGGGCCTCGACGATCACCCAGCAGGTGATGAAGAACTTCCTCTTGTCGGGCGACCGCCGGGCCGAGCGTAAGATCAAGGAGATCATCCTTGCCTCGCGCCTTGAAGAAACCTTGAGCAAAGAGAAAATCCTCGAGCTCTATCTGAACGAGATTTTCCTCGGCCAGAACTCCTATGGCGTGGCGGCGGCGAGCCAGACGTATTTCAACAAGACGCTGAGTGAGTTGGCCCCGCATGAGGCGGCTTTCCTCGCCTCGCTGCCCAAGGCGCCCTCGGATTACCACCCGGTGCGCCGCAAGGACCGGCTGCTGGCACGGCGGAACTTCGTGCTGCGCGAGATGAAAGAGAACGGCTATATCTCGGAAGCGGTATATGAAACCGAAGTGGCGCAGCCGCTGCGCTCGGTCCAGAACGGTGATTTCGAGAGCTTCAAGGCCGAACTGCCGCCGCGGGATTACTTCACCGACGAAATTCGCCGCCAGTTGAGCGAAGATTTCGGCGAGGGGGAGTTCTTTACCGGCGGTCTGACCGTGCGCGCGACCATCGACAACGAGATGCAGCCTATCGCCGCCAACGCCCTGCGCCGTCAGCTGGAGCAATATGACCGCGGGCGGGGCATCTGGCGCGGGACGCGTTTTGAGATCCCCGCCGATCAACTGGACAGCGAAGAGGAATGGCGCGCCGCGCTGGCGGACCTGCGGGTGCCGCGTGACATCGATCTGGAGAACCAGTGGTATCCGGCGGTGGTGCTTGAAGTCGGCAGCAATGACGCCCGCATCGGCATCGAAGGCGTCGAGGATGACGAAGACGGCCACTGGATCCCGGCTAAAGACGTGCAATGGGCGCGCAAACGGCTGGATGACGGCTCTCTGGGGCGCAAGGCTCAGGTGGCGGGCGACCTGCTTGAGGTGGGTGAGGTCGTCTTGGTCCGGCGCATGACCTCGGACAGCGACGGATCTTTCATCCGCTGGACTTTGCGGCAGGTGCCAGAGGTGCAGGGCGGTTTCGTCGCAATGGACGTGCACACGGGCCGCGTGATCGCGATGCAGGGCGGTTTTTCCTATCAGGCGAGCGTGTTCAACCGCGCCACACAGGCCAAGCGCCAGCCGGGGTCGAGCTTCAAGCCCTTCGTCTATGCCTCCGCGCTGGACAGCGGCTATAGCCCCGCGACGATCGTGGTCGACGCGCCCATTGAGATCAACACGCCGCAGGGCGTCTGGCGCCCGCAGAACGCTTCGCATAAATTCTATGGTCCGACGCCCCTACGCACCGGAATCGAACAGTCGCGCAACCTGATGACCATCCGTCTGGCTCAGGAAGTCGGGATGGATGTGGTCGGCAGCTATGCGGAGCGTTTCGGCGTTTACGACGACCTCGCGCCCTTGCTGTCGAACGCGCTCGGGAGTCAGGAAACCACGCTTTATCAAATGGTTTCGGCCTATGCGATGTTCGCCAATGGCGGTGAGCGGGTGCAGCCCACTTTGGTCGACCGGGTGCAAGACCGCTATGGTCGCACGGTCTACAAACATGATGAGCGCAAATGCTACGATTGTGAGCAGATCAACCTCGCCCCCGGTGAGGCGCCGCGGATCATTTCCAACCGCGAGCGGGTGATGGACCCGGTGACGGCCTATCAGCTGACCTCCATGATGCGCGGCGTGGTCGAGCGTGGCACGGCGCGTAATGCGGTGAACCTGCCCGTTCCGATCGCGGGCAAGACAGGCACCACCAACGATGAGAAAGACGCGTGGTTCGTGGGCTTCTCCTCCAACGTGGTGGCGGGCTGCTACATCGGTTTTGACACCCCGCGCCCGATGGGCCGGGGCGCGGGCGGCGGGCGGCTCTGCGCGCCTGTCTTCCAGCGCTTCATGAGCCAAGCGATCAAGAAATACGGCGGTGGTGACTTCGCAGTCCCCGAGCAGTGCCGCTTTATCAAGATCGACCGTTTCACCGGCGCGAGGCTAAGCGACAGCGCCACGGGCGCCAATGTCGTGTCGGAATGTTTCCGCGATGGGGAAGAGCCGCTCTTTGGCATCTCTTTCGATGGCGGTTTTGCCATGGGGGCGGACCTGCCGCTGGTCGAAGAATTGGGTGGCTCCTCCTCGCGTGAGGTCACGACATCGACCGGCAAGAAAGCCACCGTCGGCCCCAAGGCAAGCTTTGGCACGCTGAGCTCCGGCGGTCTTTACTAATCAGGCCGAAGGCGGCGGGCCAAAGCCACGCTTTGCCGCCCCCACTTGCCGCCGCTGGCGGGCTGGTCTATCTCTCGTGCGGCTCCGGTTTTCGGGGCCGCATTACTTATCAAAGGCAGGCACACATGCGCGCAGAGGCACAGAATACCGCGGACCAGATCAGCAAATCGCTGGAATTGCTGGCCCAGCGACTGGATGTGGAGACCGCGCCCTACCGGCTGGAAGAATTCAACGCCCGTGTCGAAGACCCGAACCTTTGGGACAACCCCGATGCGGCGCAAAAGCTGATGCGCGAGCGTCAGTCGCTGGTCGATGCGATCGACACCTATGAGGGCATCAAACAGGAGTTGGCCGACAATCTCGAACTGATCGAACTGGGCGAGATGGAAGAGGACGAAGAGGTCATCTCTGACGCCGAAGCCGCGTTAAAGGCGCTGGCCGAAAAGGCCGCGCAGAAAGAACTCGAAGCGCTGCTGAACGGTGAGGCCGACAGCAACGACACCTTCCTTGAGATCAACGCAGGCGCGGGCGGCACGGAAAGCTGTGACTGGGCCAGCATGCTGGCGCGGATGTATGTCCGCTGGGCCGAGAAAAAGGGCTATAAGGTCGATCTTCAGGCCGAAAGCCCGGGCGACGAGGCGGGCATCAAATCCGCGACCTATAAGATCGAAGGCCACAACGCCTATGGCTGGCTGAAGTCCGAGAGCGGTGTGCACCGTCTCGTGCGCATTTCGCCCTTCGACTCGGCAGCCAAGCGGCACACCTCTTTCACTTCCGTGAAAGTCTACCCGGTGGTCGACGATAATATCGAGATCGAGGTGAACCCCTCCGATATCCGCATCGATACCTACCGGTCCTCCGGCGCGGGCGGTCAGCACGTAAACACTACCGACTCGGCGGTGCGGATCACCCACCACCCCACGGGCATCGTCGTGACCTCTTCGGAGAAATCGCAGCACCAGAACCGCGACATCGCCATGAAAGCGCTGAAGTCGCGGCTCTATCAGATGGAGTTGGACAAGCGCTCGGCGCTGGTGAATGAGGCGCATGAGAACGCAGGTGACGCGGGCTGGGGCAACCAGATCCGCTCCTACGTTCTGCAGCCCTACCAGATGGTCAAAGACCTGCGCACCAGTTACGAGACCTCGGACACCAAGGGCGTGCTCGACGGCGATCTCGACGGGTTGATGGGGGCGACGTTGGCGTTGGCAGTCTCGGGCAAAAGCCGGGCCGAGGCGCAGGGCGACTGAGCCCATGCCGTCCCCTTCATGGAATGACAGTGACCAATAGGGGGACATGATGGAATTGCTGAACTGGGACGCCACGGAGTTGTCCGAGGCGCTGGCCGCGCGAGAGATTTCCGCGGTCGAGTTGATGCAGGCGACATTGGCCCGGATTGAGGCGGTGAACGGCAGGGTGAATGCCGTCGTCTCCCTCCGCGATCGCGACGCTTTGCTGGCCGAGGCTGAGGCCGCCGACGCGGGCCCACGCAAGGGCTGGCTGCACGGCATTCCCATGGCGATCAAGGATTTGGCGGATGCGGAAGGACTGCCCACCTCGCAAGGATCGCCGCTGTTTGGGGCGACCCCGGCCACGCGGGACCACCCGGCAGTGGCCCGTCTACGGGCCGCCGGGGCCATTGTGATCGGCAAGACCAACACCCCGGAATTCGGTCTTGGCAGCCATACCTTCAACCCGGTGCATGGGGCGACCTGCAACCCCTATGACCTTGGCCGCTCGGCTGGCGGCTCCTCTGGCGGGGCGGCGGCGGCGCTGGCGGCGCGGATGGTGGCCGTGGCCGATGGGTCCGACATGATGGGCTCCCTGCGCAATCCGGCGGGGTGGAACAACGTCTACGGCATGCGGCCCAGCTGGGGCACGGTACCTTCGGGCAATGACGGCGATCTGTTTCTGCACCAGCTTTCGACCTTGGGGCCGATGGCGCGCAGCCCGCGCGACCTTGCCGCCCTGCTGGACGTGATGACGGGCTATGATCCGCGTGAACCGCTGACCCGCACCACCCCCGATGCAGCACCGCAGATCGACGCGGCGCTGGCCCCCCAGCGGATCGGCTGGCTGGGTGACTGGGGCGGTGCCTTCCCCTGTGCGCCGGGGATCATCGACCATAGCGAGGCGGCGCTGAAGCGCTTGGCCGACCTTGGCCATACGGTCACGCCGTTGGCGGCACCCTTTGATGCGGAGGCCATGTGGGAAAGCTGGATCACCCTCCGGTCCTTTGCCGTGGCGGCCTCTCTCGGGGCGCTCTATGACGACCCCGCTCGGCGCAAGGGGCTGAAACCCGCCGCGCAATGGGAGGTCGCGCGGGGGCAGGGGTTCTCGGCCTATGACATCCAGCGTGCCAGTAGCATCCGATCTGATTGGTTCCGCGCGGCGGATGCTCTCTTTGAGGAAGTCGATGTGCTGGTGCTGCCCTCGGCGCAGGTCTGGCCCTTTGCAGTCGAACAGGTGCACCCGACCGAGATCGACGGTCAGCCGTTGGATACCTATCACCGTTGGATGCAGGTGGTGGTCCCCGCCAGCCTGATCGGCCTGCCGGTGGTCAACATCCCCGCAGGTTTCGACGCGCGCGGTCTGCCCTTGGGGCTGCAACTGATCGGCAGACGCGGCAGCGACGCGCGTCTGCTCCAACTGGCCCAAGGTTGGCATGAGGCGACGGGCTATCCGCAGGCGCAGCCGCCCCAGCTCTAGCGGGGCTCAGTTAAAGGGCGCGTCGGGCTGAAGCAGGCGGCGGTGGTAGGGCATCAGCGCGTCGATGTCGGTGAACCCCGCCTGCCGCGCGGCGGGCAGAACGGTTTTGGGGTCTCTGCCGATATACTCATAGGTCAGCCGGGTCACCCGCGTGCCTGCGGCGCTCTCGGGCGCTGTGCGGGTGACGTACCCCACCCAAAAGTTATTCTCGAAAGAGGCGACGCGGTTAAGGTAGTTGAACGACCCGGTCAGTGTGCGACGTCGCGAGACGACGATGGAAACCCCATTCTCCTGCCGTGAGACGATGCCGCGATATTCCCGCGCCATCGGGTTGGTCGGCAGCTCTTGTGCGCGCAGCGATGGCGCGCTCTCATAGCCGCGCAGGAAGGTGTTGCTGCCATGGCGCGTGATAAAAACCACGCCGGTCACGAACCTGTCCTGATCCAGAAAAGACCGCCGCGCAAAACGGTAAAAACCGCTTGGGAAATCCGCCTCGGGCACATTTTGTACCCCGGTGCCCAGAAAGTCGCGCAAGAAGCTGTTGTTGATCGGATCTTGGTTCAGGGAAATCTCGGTCACCGGCTCCAGCAGCACCCGCGCGTCGATCTCGAAAAAGCGGCAGATCCGGGCCAGCACATCGGGCCGGGGGAAGCTTTCGCCCGAGAGGTAGCGGTTGAATTGCGTGCGATTGATGCCAAGCTGCCGGGCAAGGTCAGAGATCGAGGGGTAATCCGCTGCCAACTGGCGCAGATTGGCGCCGAACATGCTACGAAGTTCAGAGGGGGAGCGGTTGGGAGCGGACATGCAGCCTCGTTCTGATTTGCGTCGTGGCCTTAGAATAAAAGCCGTTATGGCCAGATGGTTAACAGACTGACGCGAAGGCGCGTCAAAGCTGACGCTGATTTGTAGCTGACCCTACTGGAACCGACACAAAATGCAAGCGGACGTTGCATTTTAACCTATGTTTCACCTCTTTCGATTGTCGCAGAATGGAGAACAAACATCGAAAGCGGGGTGTACTATGATTGGTGTAGTTCTGTGGAGCGATAATAGCGCCGGAAAAGCGGTTTTCTGGTGCGAAGATCAAGGCGATCTTGCCTATTACGAAGAGCCGGCGATCCGTGTCGGGCAGGGGGGCGGGGTTTGACACGGGCGATATGGTGCAGTTCGACGTCTCAGTGCATCGCAAGCTGCGTATCGCGGACAACCCCCGGCTGGTGCAAGAGAAGGCGGCCTCGTATTTGCCTGACGCGCTGCGTCAGGATAATCCCGTGGCGGCAGAGCCGCAGCCAGAGGGAAAGCGGCAGCAAGGTGCTCAGATCATCCCCTTTACCACCAAGCCCGGACCGCGCCAATTCCGCGCGGCCCAGCTGAAAGCCTAAACGGCTCGCGTGTCAGACACCACGGGCGAGGGCGGCCACGCCCGTGCGGGCGACATCGGCCAAGCCCAGCGGGCGCATCAACTCGGCGAAAGCGTCGATCTTGTCGGGCGCACCGGTGATCTCGAAAACAAAGCTTTCGAGCGTGCTGTCGACCACATTGGCGCGGAAGATATCTGCCAGCCGCAGCGCTTCGACCCGATGCTCGCCCTTGCCGACGACTTTGAAAATCGCCAGTTCCCGCTCCACGCTCGGTCCTTCGACGGTGAGGTCATGCACCTCATGCACCGGCACGATGCGACCGACCTGCGCCTTGATCTGCTCGATCACCTGCGGGGTGCCGCTGGTGACGATGGTGATACGCGACAGATGGCCGGTATGGTCCACCTCGGCCACGGTCAGGCTGTCGATGTTGTAGCCGCGGCCCGAGAACAGGCCGATCACCCGCGCCAGCGCCCCGGGCTCGTTCTCGACCAGCACGGCCAGCGTGTGTTTTTCAACCACATCCGAGAAGTTGGGCCGTAGGTTATAGGCGGAATGCGAGGTCGCACCTTTTTTGATTTTTAGGGCAGCCATGTCTTCGTCCTTCTTCATCTTCGCCAGAAATTTTAAAAATTTCCGGGACGTTTTCTTTTAAAGAAAACGGGTTACACCAACACCGAGCCTTTTGCGTCGATCACACCTTGGGTCTCATGATCGCCCGGCAACAGCATTTCGTTATGCGCCTTGCCGCTTGGGATCATCGGGAAGCAGTTCTCATGCTTCTCGACCAGACAGTCAAAGATCACCGGCCCGTCGTGGTTGATCATCTCCATGATCGCATCATCAAGGTCATCGGGGTCGTCGCAGATGATCCCCTTGGCGCCAAAGGCTTCGGCCAGTTTGACGAAATCGGGCAGGGCTTCGGACCAGCTTTGCGAATAGCGCTCACCATGCAGCAGTTCCTGCCACTGGCGCACCATGCCGAGCCGCTCGTTGTTGAGGATGAACTGTTTTACCGGCAGGCCGAATTGCATTGCCGTGCCCATTTCCTGCATGTTCATCAGCCACGAGGCTTCGCCCGCCACATTGATCACCAGTGCCTCGGGGTGGGCCATCTGCACGCCGATGGAGGCGGGGAAACCATAGCCCATGGTGCCGAGGCCGCCCGAGGTCATCCAGCGGTTCGGCTCCTCAAAGCCGAGGTATTGCGCGGCCCACATCTGGTGTTGGCCCACTTCGGTGGTGATATAGCGGTCGTGATCCTTGGTCAGCGCTTCGAGCCGTGCCAGCGCGTGCTGGGGTTTGATCACCTTGCCGGATTGGTTGAACTTGAGGCAGTCGATGCTGCGCCATTCTTCGATCTGCTGCCACCATTTCGCCACCGCCTCGCTATTGGTCTTGCGGCCGCGCGATTTCCAGACCTTCAGCAGGTCTTCGAGCACATGGGCCACATCGCCGACGATCGGAATGTCGATGCGGATCACCTTGTTGATCGACGATGGGTCGATGTCGATATGCGCCTTGGTGGATTTCGGGCTGAAACTGTCGATGACACCGGTGATCCGGTCGTCGAACCGCGCGCCGATGTTGATCATCAGATCACAATCATGCATCGCCATATTGGCCTCGTAGAGCCCGTGCATCCCGAGCATCCCAAGCCATTTCTCACCCGACGCCGGGTAGGCGCCGAGGCCCATCAGGGTCGAGGTGATGGGAAAGCCGGTGGCATCAACCAATTCGCGCAGCAACTGGCTCGCCGCCGGGCCGGAGTTGATGACGCCGCCGCCGGTGTAGAAAATCGGACGCTTCGCCGTCTCCATCGCCGCGACCAGTTCGGTGATCTCGGCCATGTCGCCCTTAACCTGAGGCTGATAGCGCGAGGTCGAGGGTTTGGGGGACTCGTAGTGGCCAGTGGCGAATTGCACGTCCTTCGGGATGTCGATCAGCACCGGGCCGGGACGGCCATGGGTGGCGACATGGAAGGCTTCGTGCAGGGTGGCGCCAAGGGTGTCGGTCTCTTTCACCAGCCAGTTGTGCTTGGTGCAGGGGCGGGTGATGCCCACGGTGTCGGCCTCTTGAAAGGCGTCGGAGCCGATCATGAAGGTCGGCACCTGACCGGTCAGCACCACCAGCGGAATGGAGTCGAGCAGCGCATCCGTAAGGCCCGTGACCGCATTCGTGGCACCGGGGCCGGAGGTGACCAGCACAACACCCGGCTTCCCGGTGGAGCGGGCATAGCCTTCGGCGGCGTGCACCGCCCCTTGTTCATGGCGCACCAGAACGTGCTTGATCGAATTCTGCTGAAAGACCTCATCATAGATCGGTAGCACCGCGCCACCGGGATATCCAAAGACGGTGTCCACACCCTGGTCAATCAGGGCTTGGACGATCATTTTCGCTCCGGTCATCTGGCGTTTCATCTTGGGTGCTCCGTAAGGCAGGTTATTGCGATTGGCATAAAAAAACCCCCGGTCTGACGGGGGCGCATGGGAAGGATTATGGTCTACCGTTACCGGCCCATGCGCGTGTGTCTTACAATAATGACTAGGTCGGTCATCTTAAGGGTCCTCTAAGCGTGGCGTGAGATTAGGAGGGGGAAAGAGGGGCGTCAACAGCGAAATGGCGAAAATCTTGTGCGTCGGGCGGGGTTATTTGTAGGTTTATTTCGCAACACGCCTCATATGCGTTATTTTTGGAAAGATTTGATCGGTGCGGCGTACTTTCTTGCATTTCCGGCACGGTATCGCACAAAGCAAAACGGGCCGCCCAAGGGGCCGCCCGGTAACAGTGCCAAAATCAATAGGTTTTCTCAGCGCGGGCTGACATCCGGCAGGGTAATATTGGCCACCTGTTCGGCGATGGGATCGTTGCTGAGCGGGTGCTGGTCGGGCACGAAACCCTCAGGATCGCGCAACTTTTGCCACTGCCCGCCCATATAGACCTCTAGCCCCGAGAATTTGGCCTTATACCCCATCTTCTGGCTGCCGGGCACCCAATAGCCCAGATAGACATAAGGCAGCCCCGCCGCGCGGGCGATTTCGATATGGTCGAGGATAATGTAATTGCCCAGCCCGTTGCGGGGCCGGTCGGGGGTGTAGAAGGAATAGACCATGCTCACCCCGTCGCTCAGCACATCGGTCAGGCAGACACCGACGAGGGCATTGTCGGCCTCAGGGTCGGTATATTCGATCACCCGGCTGCGGATCGGCGTTTCCTCGATCATGGCAGCGAATTCGAATACGTCCATATCCGCCATGCCCCCATCCGCATGGCGGCTATCAAGGTAGCTGCGGAAAAGGTCATATTGCTCTTCCGTGGCCCAAGGCGATGTCGCGCGTCGCTCAAGGCCTGCGTTGCGCTTCAAGATGCGGCGCTGGCTTTTGCTGGGGCGAAAGGCGGCCACGTCGATCCGCGCGGAAAGACAAGCGGCGCAATCAGCGCAGGAGGGACGGTACAGAACATTTTGCGAGCGGCGGAAGCCTTGGCTCGACAAGCTGTCATTCAGGCGTGCGGCATTATCGCCCTGAAGGGCGGTGAACAGCTTGCGCTCCATCCGGCCCTCCAGATAGGGGCAGGGTTGCGGCGCTGTGACATAGAATTGCGGTGTCAAAGGCAGTGTATGTCGCATGGGCTTCCAGCATTTATCGGGGGATGCTATCAACCACCCCCCGCGCCGCCAAGGGCAAATTTGCGTGATGCCCTAGCGGCTGAGCCGCCGGTTCACCGGCACGGTGCCAAGCGCCATGTCCGTAAGGCTTTGACGGCGGGCCGTGGTGCAGATGAGAACGGCCGAGACGACCTGAATGATGGTGACCGTCATCGACAGCGAATAGCCGATGGTATGCAAAAGCGCGGTCATGAAATCGAAGGGCCGGTCGCGGTGGTCGCGCAGCTCCATCGCCATCAGGCGCATCCCCCATGTGGCCGAGCCGCTGGTCAACGTGGCCACCCGGTAGGCAAAGCCCACCACCAGCGTCAGGAAGGGGAAAAAGAACAGCCCCGTAAAGGCCGTGAAGGGCAGGATCAGCACGCAAAAGAGCAGGACAAGGGTCACATCGATGACCCAAGCCAGCAGCCGTTTGCCAGCGATGCCGTCATAGAATTGCGGGTGTAGGTCGGGGTCTGGGGTCTGGGTCATGTCTTGTCCTGCGAAAGGCCCCCCGGGCGCATTGCCGGGAGGCGGGGGTCAGGGTGCGATCAGGCGTTTGTAGCCGTTTCGTCCCGCTTGGCACGCTCGTCCATGAACTGGTCGAACTCGGCCTTGTCCTTGGCTTCGCGCAGACGCTCAAGGAAGGCTTCGAAGTTGTGCTGCTCTTCCTCCAAACGGCGCAGCGTGTCGGCCTTATAGGCGTCAAAGGCGCGGTTGCCGGTGCTGCGCGACATCATCGCGCGGCTGGATTTACGGCTGCAGGATTTCGAAGAGAACATGCGTTTGCTCCAAGTCATATAGGCAAGAAGGGCGAGGCCGAGGGGCCAGAAGAAGATGAAGCCGAGCACCATGGCGGCGATCCATGCGCCTTTGCCGCGTGCGTCCATCCAGGCTTCTGTCCGGGCCAGCCAACTGGGCCGGGGGGAGTAGGTCGGGTCGGTGGTCACTGTCGTCATTGTTGAGCCTTTCGGTCGTGACGGGCCTGTCGCCGGCCCGGGCGTTTCGGATAATGTGAATGTCTTTCACATTGAATAGATCGGAACGCCGAACCCGTTTCGCAAGGGGGTATGTGAATGTTTTTTACATTATTTAGGAGGCGACAGTGAAATCAGCAACTTGCGCGCCCGAAAGCTGCGCCATTCTCTGCGGTTCAAGACAGAAAACGTGATGCGGCGTGCCCGCAGCGGCCCAGACCAGCGGGAATTGCAGCAGGTTGCGGTCAAACCAAGCGCGCGGCGGCGTGATATGCCCCAAAGGCGCGACGCCGCCGATGGCAAAGCCGGTCTGCGCCCGGATCAGCGCGGCGTCGGCCTTGCCCAAAGGCTCCCCGGCAAGCGCTGCGGCCCGTTCTAGATCGACCTGCTGCGCGCCCGCGGTGATGAAGAGCAGCGCCGCCCCGCTGTCTTCGCCGCGCAGAACGATCGATTTCGCGATCTGGTCGACTGCGCAATCAAGCGCTGTGGCCGCATCCACCGCCGTCCGCGCCAAGGCCGTCTCGCGGATTTCCGGCGTCACCCCCGCGGCCTCCAGCGTGGCACGCACGCGTTTCAAACTCTTGCTCATTCTCTGCCCCTTGTCGCATCGCGCCCCCTCAGGGCGCGCGCCAAAGTCGTAGCAAGCCCGTGCCCTGCCGCAACCCCCATTGACGCCGCTTGGATCAGCCCGCAAAGCTGGCCCCATGACAGACCCATCTCTCGCCGCCCGGATCACCCGTTCCCCCCGTGTCTACCACCGCGAACGTGCGCAGGATGCGGCGGCGCTGCTGCCCGATCTCGCGCCGGAGTTGCGCGAAATGATCTCGGCTGCGGCCTCGACCGCGCCCTATCTGATGGCGCTTTTGGAGAAAGAGGCGGGTTGGCTGAGCGCGGCGGTGGCCAATCCCGAAGCGGCTCTGGCCGATAATTGCGCGGCAGCGGCGGAACTGGCCCGCGACCGGCTTGCCGATGGGCTGCGGCAGGGCAAGCGGCGAATGGCGCTGCTGACCGCGCTGGCCGATCTGGGCGGGGCATGGTCGCTGGAGGAGGTGACCGGCGCGCTGACCGAATACGCCGATGCCGCCTGCGGCGCGGCCCTGCGGGCGGGGCTGGCGGCACAGATCAAACGCGGCAAGCTGCCGGGCATGACGATGGACGATCTTTCCGATTGCGCGGGCATGGTCGTCTTTGCCATGGGCAAGATGGGCGCGGGGGAGTTGAACTATTCCTCCGACATCGACCTGATCTGCCTTTTCGACGAAAGCCGTTTCGCGCCCGATGATTTCCACGCCGCCCGCAGCGCCTTCGTCAAAGCCACGCGCGCCATGTCTGCCACGCTGAGCGAAAATACGGCCCAAGGCTATGTCTTCCGCACGGATCTGCGCCTGCGCCCCGACCCGGCGGTCACGCCCGTCTGCATCGCGATGGAGGCGGCGGAGCGCTATTACGAAAGCCTTGGCCGCACATGGGAGCGCGCGGCCTATATCAAGGCCCGCCCGGCAGTGGGCGACATCGCGGCAGGCGAGTCGTTTTTGCAATCCCTGCGCCCCTTCGTCTGGCGCCGCCACTTGGATTTCGCCGCGATCCAAGACGCTCACGACATGCGGCTGGCGATCCGTGAGCACAAGGGCTTGGGCGGTCCAATCACCCTGCCGGGCCATGATATGAAACTGGGCCGGGGCGGCATCCGCGAGATCGAGTTCTTCACACAGACCCGGCAACTCATCGCCGGGGGCCGGGATGCGGACCTGCGACCCCGCGGGACGCTGGCGGGATTGCGCGTGCTGGCCGACAAGGGCTGGGTGCCCGAGGAGGTGGCCGAGACGCTTGGCGATCACTACCGCGCGCATCGCACGGTCGAGCACCGCTTGCAGATGGTGCAAGACGCCCAGACCCACACGCTGCCGCGCAATGATGCCGATTTCGACCGGCTAGCCGCCATGATGGACATGGATGTCAAAGACTTGCAGGCTGATCTTCATGAGCGACTTCAAGCCGTGCACGACCTGATCGAGAGCTTTTTCGCAGCCACAAGGGAAGAGCCGGAAGCCGCGCGCCCTGCGCATCAATTCGACACTTCGGTGCTAGACCGCTGGCCCAGCTACCCCGCGCTGCGCTCAGAACGGGGGGCCGATATCTTCGGTCGGCTCAAACCGCTTCTGCTGGACCGTCTGGCGCAATCGGCGAAACCGGATGAGGGGCTTTTGGCCTTTGACGGTTTCCTTGCGGGGCTGCCCGCCGGGGTGCAGCTCTTCTCGCTTTTGCGGGCCAATCCGCAACTGGGCGATCTCTTGGTGGATATCGTCGCCACATCGCCCGCGCTTGCCACGCATCTGTCGCGCAACTCCGGCGTCTTCGACGCGGTGATCGGTGGCGATTTCTTCTCGGACTGGCCGGGCCAGACCAAACTGACCGAGATGCTGGAGCAGCACCTTGCGGGGGAGGCGGATTATGAATTGCGCCTTGACGGCACCCGCCGTTGGGCGCGCGAATGGCATTTTCGGATCGGCGTGCATCTGCTGCGCGGGTTGATCGACGCGGCCACCGCCGGGCGGCAGTATGCCGAGCTTGCCCAAGCCGTCTTGCAGGCGCTTTGGCCCGTGGTCGTCGATCAATTCGCCACCCGCCATGGCCCGCCTCCGGGGCGCGGGGCGGTGATCCTTGGCATGGGCTCGCTCGGGGCCGGGCGGCTCACGCCGACCTCGGACCTTGATATGCTGGTGATCTATGACGCCGATGGGGTAGAGAGTTCCGATGGCCCCAAACCCCTCGCCACGCGCAGTTATTACGCGCGGCTGACCCAAGCGATGATCACCGCGATGACCGCGCCGATGGCGCAAGGCAAGCTTTACGACATCGACATGCGCCTGCGCCCTTCGGGCAATCAGGGGCCGGTGGCGACCAGTCTCGCCAGTTTTGAAAGCTACCAGAAAGAGCAGGCATGGGTGTGGGAACATCTGGCTCTCACCCGCGCGCGGGTGATCGCGGGGGCCGAGGATCTGGGCCACGATGTCGAAGCGCTTTGCAAAGATATCCTTGGCCGCGCCGCCCCGCGCGACAAGGTGCTGAGCGAGGTCGCCAAGATGCGCCGCCGCATCGCCGCCGCCCGAAGCCCCAGCGGGCCGCTCGACGCCAAGACCGGCGCGGGCCGTTTGCAGGACATCGAACTCTTCGCACAAGCCGGCGCGCTCATCGGGGGCACCGGCGCGCGTGAGATCGATGCGGGGCTTGCAGCTGCGCAAAGTGAAGGCGTGATCGATGCCGAAGGAGAGGTCGCGCTTTCTTCGGCCTATACCGACGCTTGGACCCTGAACTGCGCCGCGCGGCTGCTCTCGGCCAATCCTATCGACGCTGGGGCCATGGGGCAGGCGGGGGCAAGCTTCCTTTGCCGTGTGCTAGCCTGCGACGACCTCTCGGCGTTGGAGCGCAAGATGCAGGAGGATTACGCGACGGCTGCCGAGATCATCGACGCAGCGCTGCCAGTGCCACGGCGGGAGGGCGCATGAGCGATCCCGATGACCCCAAGGGCCTGATCCGCGAATCCTACCGCATGGATGGGATCGGCCCCGCCGAATGCCGCAGCATCTTCCTTGATTGGGCTTTAAGCTTGCCCGAAGGGCAGGACAGCGCCGCCGCCATCACCCGATTGCTGGAACGGCACCGCGCCGCCGCCGATCACCCGATGACCCAAGTGCTGCGCGAGGGGCAGACGACGCTGACCACCCCGCGCCGTCGGGGCGGCTGGCGGGGCAGGGCGCGCAACTGACTGCCGATGGGGGCTTGCGAAACCTCTTTCCCCAGCCGCACGAACGCAGTACGAGGGGCGCTATGACAACGCCCCAAACCCCCTCCGCCCCGCAGCCTGCCACACGTCCCGTGGTGCGCCTATTGCCCAAGGCCAACGCTCGCGCCATCCGCCACGGCTTTCCTTGGGTCTATGTAAATGAACTGGTCACCGACCGCCGCACACGCGGGCTTGCCCCCGGCACACTGGCGCTGCTGGAGGACGCCGAGCGCAAGCCCATGGGGCTGGTTGCGGTCAATCCGAATTCCAAGATCATCGCCCGGATGATCGACCAAGACGCGGAGGCGCAGGTTGATCAAGCGTGGTTCGAGGCCCGCTTCAATCGTGCGCTGGCGCTGCGCAGCCAACTCTACGATCAGCCCTATTATCGCCTGATCCATGCCGAGGCCGACGGCCTGCCGGGGGTCATCATCGACCGCTTTGGCGATACCTGCGTGATCCAGCCCAACGCCGCTTGGGCCGATGCGTTGCTAGGGCCGCTCGTCGCCGCGCTGCAATCGGTGACCGGTGTGACCAATGTGCTGAAAAACGCCTCTGGCCGGACCCGCAAGCTCGAAGGGCTCGACGATGCCTCGGCCACGCTTGTGGGCGTCACGCCCGAGGGGCCGCTGCCGGTGCCGATGAATGGGGCCACCTATATGGCCGATCTCACCGGCGGCCAGAAAACCGGTCTGTTCTATGACCAACGGCCCAACCACGCCTTTGCCGCCAATCTCGCGCGGAATGGCGCGCGGGTGTTGGATGTCTTCTCTCACGTCGGCGGCTTCTCCCTCGCAGCACTTGCGAGTGGCGCGTCTTCGGCACTGGCCGTGGACGGCTCCGCCCCCGCGCTGGAACTGGCCGAGGCGGGTGCCGCCGCAATGAACATGCAAGACCGTTTCGCCACCCGCCAAGGGGATGCTTTCGATGTGCTCACCGCCCTGCGGGACGAGGGCGAGACTTTCGACGTGGTGATCTGCGACCCGCCTGCCTTTGCACCCTCGCGCCAAGCGGTCGACGCAGGGCTGCGCGCCTATGAACGTGTCGCGCGCCTCTCGGCGCAACTGGTGGCGGAGAACGGCATTCTTGGGCTTTGCTCTTGCTCTCATGCCGCTGACCTGAACCAGTTCCGCACGGCCTCGGTGCGCGGAATAGGCCGGGCCGGACGCCGCGCCATGCTGCTGCACACCGGCTTTGCCGGGGCGGACCACCCGCAACTGCCGCAGCTTGCGGAAAGCGGCTACCTCAAATCGCTGTTCTTCCGCCTGTAATGGAAACGCGCCCCCGCGTGCTGATCGACGCTTGCGTGCTTTACCCTACGGTGATGCGCGAAATGGTGCTCGGCGTGGCGGCACAGGGCGCGTTCGAGCCGATTTGGTCGGCGCGTATCTTGGAGGAATGGGCCCGCGCGGCGGTCAAGCTTGGCCCCGAGGGCGAGGCGCAGGCGCGGGCCGAGATCGCGCTGCTGCGCGGTAACTGGCCCGGGGCCGAACGCGAGGCTTCTCCCGGCCTGCAAGCCCGACTTTGGTTGCCGGATGCCAATGACATCCATGTGCTGGCCGTCGCTGTGGCCAGCAGCTCCGATATGATCCTGACGCTGAATGCCAAAGACTTCCCGCGCCAAATCCTCGCCGAAGAGGGGCTGAGCCGCGCCGATCCTGACAGCTATCTGCACGGCATCTGGCAGGCGACGCCTGAGATGGTCGCCCCCGTGGCTGAAGCCGTCTTGAAAGAGGCGCGGCGGCTCTCCGGTGAGCCATGGGAAATGCGTGCCCTGCTGAAAAAGGCGCGGCTGCCGCGGCTGGCCAAGGCTCTGGGCTAGGTCAGCCGTCCCACCGCAGTTGCATCTGACGCAGCTTGTCGATCCGCTCTTCCGTTTTCGGATGGCTGAGAAGCCATGCGGGCGGACGGTTGCCGCCGGATTGGCTCAGCGCGTCGAGCTTTTCGAACAATGAAATCTGCGGGCCGATGCCGATCCCGGCCTTGGTAAGCAGGGCAGCGGCATAGGCGTCGGCCTCATATTCGTCATTGCGCGACAGCCGCGCGGCAAGCAGGCTGGTCAAACCGCTGGCGATCCAGACGCCGATGCCGGGAATTAGTCGCCCCAGCACCATGGCAAGCGCGGTGCGCAGGGCGTTTTGGCCCGAAAAATCAATCATCCTTCGGCGGGAATGGCCAAGCGCGACATGGCCCAACTCATGTGCAATGACGCTTGCCAATTCTTCGGCCGTTACAGCACCTTGACGGAACTTGTTATAGAAGCCGCGGGTGATGAAAATCCGCCCATCGGGGGCCGCCAGCCCGTTGACGGGTTCGATCTCATAGAGATGCACCTTGATGCGCGGCAGGTCGAGCGCGCGGGCCATGCGGTTGCTGATCTCGTTCAACTTCGGATCAACCAGCGGCGTCGATTTCGCATCCAACTCCCGCGCCGTGCGCCAAGCCGAGAAACGGTACATCGCCAGCGCATAGAGGATGGCGAGAAGGATGGGAATAACGCGGATCATGCGCTCAATATGGGGAGCGGGGGGACCGGGGGCAAGCGGCCATGGCCTGCGCCCCGGTGGTGTTGAGGGCGATCAGACGAGTTTCGCGTCCATCGTGATCTCAGCCGTCAGCAGTTTCGAGATAGGGCAGTTCTCCTTGGCGGTTTTCGCCGCCTTGTCGAAGTCCTCTTGGCTCGCGCCGGGGATGCTGGCCTCGACCGTCAGATGCACTTTCGGCACATGAAAGCCGCCGTCTTTCTCTTCGAGATGCACTTCGGCCTTGGTCTCGATGCTGTCAGGCGTCAGGTCGCTTTGGCCAAGGATCATCGACAGGGCCATGGAAAAGCAAGAGGCATGGGCCGCACCGATCAACTCTTCGGGGTTGGTGCCTTGCTTGCCCTCGAAACGGGTGTTGAAGCCATAGGGCTGGTCGGACAGCACGCCGCTTTCGGTCGAGACATGGCCATTGCCCTCTTTAAGCGAGCCTTCCCATTTCGCGCTGCCGGATTTGATGATCGGGGACATTCTATTTCCTTCCACATTGCTTGCCTTCGTCCCCTGAGGTGGCGCGGGGCGGCAGGCTGTCAAGGAAGGGGTTAGCGCGTCATGGTCTTGATGCCCCGGCTCAACCCTTCGAGCGTCATGGGCACCATGGCCTCGGGGCCGAAAATCTCTTGGATCATCGCGATGGATTGGGTGTAGCCCCACTGCCGTTCGGGGACGGGGTTGATCCACAGGTGGTTCGGCCATTGGTCGCGTGCGCGAGCCAGCCAAGTCGCGCCGGCCTCGGCGTTCCAATGTTCATTCGCGCCGCCCGGATAGGCGATCTCATAGGGTGACATGCTGGCGTCGCCCACGAAAATGCATTTGTAATCAGACCCATAGCTGCGCAGCACCTCGTGGGTGGGGATCTGCGCATCCCAGCGGCGGCGGTTGTCGCGCCACACGCCTTCGTAGAGGCAGTTGTGGAAGTAGAAATGTTCGAGATGTTTAAATTCGCCCTTCGCGGCGCTGAAGAGTTCCTCGACCACTTTCACATGCGGGTCCATCGAACCGCCGATGTCGAGAAACAGCAGCACTTTCACCGCATTGCGCCGCTCAGGGCGGGTCTTGACGTCGAGATAGCCATGTTCCGCCGTGGCGCGGATCGTGCCGTTGAGGTCAAACTCCTCTGCCGCGCCATCGCGCGCCCAACGGCGCAGGCGCTTCAGCGCCAGTTTGATGTTGCGGGTGCCGATCTCGACATTGTCGTCGAGGTTGCGGAATTCGCGTTTGTCCCAGACTTTGACCGCGCGTTGGTGGCGGCTTTCCTTCTGACCGATGCGCACGCCCTCGGGGTTATAGCCATAGGCGCCGAAGGGCGATGTGCCCGCCGTGCCGACCCATTTGGAGCCGCCCTGATGCCGGCCTTTCTGTTCCTCAAGCCGCTTTTTCAGCGTCTCCATCAGCTTGTCGAAACCGCCCATGGCTTCGATCTCGGCCTTTTCCTCGGGCGAGAGGTGCTTCTCGGCCATCTTGCGCAGCCAGTCTTCGGGCAGGTCCACGGCGTCGAGCACATCGTCGAGGCTGATCTTCTCCAACCCTTTGAAGGCGGCGGCGAAGGCGCGGTCGAACTTGTCGATGTTGCGCTCGTCTTTCACCATCGATACGCGGGCGAGGTAGTAGAACGCCTCAACGTCATAGGTCGCAAGCCCCGCTTTCATACCTTCGAGAAAGGCCAGAAACTCCCGCAGGGAGACCGGGACATTGTGGCGGCGCAGCTGATCGAAGAAGGGCAGAAACATCAGAGGCTCAATGCGCGGTCCAGCAGAACCGTGGCGATCATGCCGACGATGAGAAAGGCCATGCCATAGCCCGCGGCATATTGCGCGATGTCCTTGCGGTTGCCGCCGCGTTTGCGCGCGGTCAGCCCGCCGATAATCGCGCCGATCAATGCCAATCCGAGTGCTATCATAACCTATTGCCCGTTTGTTTCGCGGGCCTATCCATTGCGCGGGTTCAGGCTTGCGATCTCGCGCAGCTTGGCCCGCACGGCCCAGTCAGGGCCAAAGCCGTATCGCGCCCAGCCGATGCTGTCCAGCCTGACGCGGCGCGCCTCAATGCCGCGGCCTTCGATCTCGAGCGCCTCGGCTTTGAGCAGCATGAGCGTGGCCAGAAGGGCGGCGTTTTCGCTGGCTTCGGCCACGGGCAGATGCGGCGCGATCAGCGCCAGGGCGCCCGCGCCGTCGCCGATGGTCACCGCATAGCCTGCTCGCTGGGTGGCGACATAGGCGCGGTGCAGCGTGGTGCCGGGGGTGCGGGCATAGAGGGCGTCGGCGGTTTGGTAATGCGCCTGTGCGGCGGCGGGTTCGGTCATCTGGATGACCCGGCCCATGGCGTAATGCGAAAAGGCGTGGCGGTTGTCCTGCCAGCCCTGCGTCTCGGCGATGCGCAGCGCGTCACGGGCGGCCTTCAGCCGGGCGTTGCGGCCCACGTCGCGGCCAAGAGCGGTTTGGATTGCGCGGCTCCAGACCTGCGGCGTGGCACGGGCGGGGCGGGGGGCGACGGTGCCGCCTGCGGGGTTCACCCGGGCCAGAATGCCGGGCAGGCGGGCGGCGACCTCTTCGCGGCTCATGCCCGAGCGCAGCGCGGGGTCATAATAGATGCGCAGCACCAGCATGTCGAAACCGGTCAGCACCGTATGCACATTGTCGTCGTTAAAGACCGAATCCGGCAGGCGGTAGAGATCGTTCAGCGGCCCAAGCGCTTGGGCCAGTTCCTCATGCAGGCAGTCGCGGCTTTCTTGTGGGCTCACGTCATTGGGCAGAAAAATCGCCAGCTTGCGCCGCTCGGTCAGGCGGGTCCAATCGGTGGCGGGCGAGCGGCGCGCGCGGCGGTATTCCTCAAGCGTGCTGACGTTTGGCACCACGAAACAGGCCGCCTGCGGCAAGAGCCGCCGGATTTGGCTGCGGTTCACCGCTTGGATGGTGATGCTGGCCTCTCCGCCCGTGACCTCACGCAGTTCGATCCCGGCCTCGCGGCGCAGACGGGCCAGCAGACGCGCAAGGTCCGGCCCCAGTGTGGCGGGCGGCTGGCCCAGCACGCGCAGGGTGATCGGCCCCTCGAAACGGGTCAGAACGGGCAGGGCGCGGCCACTTTCCATCCGGAAGGACAGGTCGAGGAAATCCTCCGCCAGCGCGGCATTCGACACATGCGGCTGAGCGGGGCGGGCTTGGGTGAACTGCTTCATCGGGGGCAGGGTGCTGTCGGCGATGACCGCACGGGTTGCCACCTCGGAATGCGAGGCGGGCACGCAGGCGTTCAGCAGCAGCATCAGCGGCAGGATCAGCCGCGCCTTCACGCTGCGCCTCATGCGCGGGGGCCTCTCTGCTTCCCTGCGTGGACTGGTCTATCCCAATATGCGCGTGGCGCGGTTGCTGATTGTCGTTGCATCTGCCTGCCCCATCGGTCGTTTCAACCCGGGTCTTTGCGCCCGTGATTGACTTCAGCCTAGGCAGGCGAAAAATCAAAAGCGAGGAAAATACCCGCTTTTGACGTAAAGTCGCGTTTGTGTTGCCGCCCTACCGCTGGCGACGCGCCATGAAGGCCAGCCGCTCGAACAGATGCACGTCTTGTTCGTTCTTCAGCAGCGCGCCGTGCAGCTTGGGCAGGGCGTTGGGGCCGTCCTTGGCAAGATCTTCGGCGTCCATATCCTCGGCCAGCAAAAGCTTCAGCCAGTCCAGCACTTCGGAGGTCGAGGGTTTCTTCTTCAGCCCCTGCTGTTCGCGGATCTCGTAGAACTGCGTCAGCGCGGTGGTCAGAAGCTGTTGCTTGATGCCGGGATGGTGCACTTCGACGATCTGTTTCAGCGTCTCCATGTCGGGGAATTGGATGTAGTGAAAGAAACAGCGGCGCAGGAAGGCGTCGGGCAGTTCCTTTTCGTTGTTCGAGGTGATGATGACGATGGGGCGTTGGCGCGCGCGGATCGTCTCGCCCGTCTCGTAGACGAAGAACTCCATCTTATCGAGTTCCTGCAACAGGTCGTTGGGAAACTCGATATCGGCCTTGTCGATCTCGTCGATCAAGAGCACGACCTTCTCGTCCGCCTCGAAGGCCTGCCAAAGCTTGCCCTTGCGGATGTAGTTCTTCACGTCATGCACCCGCTCGTCACCCAACTGGCTGTCGCGCAGGCGGTTCACGGCGTCATACTCGTAAAGTCCCTGTTGCGCCCGGGTGGTCGATTTGATGTTCCATTCGATCATGCGCAGGCCCAAAGCGTCGCTCACCTGCCGCGCAAGCTCGGTCTTGCCGGTGCCCGGCTCGCCCTTCACCAGTAACGGCCGCTCCAGCGTCACCGCCGCATTGACGGCAATTTTCAGGTCCTCGGTGGCGACGTAGTCTTTGGTGCCTTGGAATTTCATCTTGTTTTCAACCTCGTGTGACGGGCGCTTGATCCTTGGCCTTTAACCAAAAATCAAAGGGATTGTGTAGTGACAATTGTTACCCGCTCAGATAGACGCTGCGGCAGGGGACGATGTCGGGAGACAGGCCTTTTTAATGTCTGAATTGAAAAACGCCGGGGAAAAACAAATGAAGCAGGAAATCTTCCTGCCGGACGACTATCGTCCGGCCGAGGACGAGCCATTCATGAATGACCGTCAGCTTGAGTACTTTCGGCGCAAGCTGATCAACTGGAAAGCGGAACTGTTGGCAGGCAGCCGCGACACCATCGAAACACTGCAAGACGGCACCCGGAACATCCCGGACGTGACCGACCGCGCCTCGGAAGAGACCGACCGCGCTTTGGAACTGCGCACCCGGGATCGGGCGCGTAAACTGGTCGGCAAGATCGACGCGGCGCTGCGGCGGATCGACGAGGGAGAGTTCGGTTACTGCATGGTCACCGGCGATCCGATCTCGCTCAAACGGCTGGACGCGCGGCCCATCGCCACCATGACCCTTGAGGCGCAAGAGCGTCACGAGCGGCGCGAGAAAGTCCACCGCGACGACTGACATCACCTGAAACACCACACGCCGGGGCAAATGCTTCGGCGTTTGTGGTTGGGGCGCGAATGAAACCTTCCAATGCGATTGTCGTGGGCGGCGGGATCGGCGGGCTGGCGCTGGCCACAGCGCTGGCGCGGCGTGGCGTGGCCGTGACCCTGCTGGAACGGGCCGCCCGCTTTTCCGAGATCGGTGCCGGGTTGCAGATCAGCCCCAATGGCCTCGCCGTCCTGCGCGGGTTGGGGCTTGAACGTGGGTTGGCGGCACGCGGTGCGGTGCGCGGGCAGGCGGTACGGCTTTGCGACTATGCCAAAGGCAGCCAAGTGGCGCGGCTGGATCTGACCCGCCTGCCGGAGGACCAGCGCTATTACTTTCTCCACCGTGCCGATCTGATCGACCTCCTGCGCGAAGCCGCACAGCGCGCCAATGTTAGCTTCGAGACCGATGCGCAGGTCGCCTCCATCCATCCCGGTGCGCTGCCGCAGGTGCAGATGGCCCGCGGCGGGCGGCGGCGGGCAGAGCTTGTGGTGGCCGCCGATGGCATCCACTCTGTCGGGCGGGTGCAGTTGAACGGGGCGGATCAGGCCCGTTTCTCGGGGCAGGTCGCGTGGCGGGCGCTCATACCCAACGTGGTCGATCATCCGCCCGAGGCGCGGGTCACCATGGGGCCGGGGAAACATCTGGTCAGCTATCCGCTGCGCGAGGGGCGCATGGTCAACCTCGTGGCCGTGGAAGAGCGTGACGATTGGGCCGCCGAAGGCTGGCACCATCGCGACGATCCCGCCAACCTGCGCCGCGCCTTTGTCGGTTTCGGGGCGGAGGCCGCGCAGATGTTGGATGCGGTGGAGGAGGTCACCCTCTGGGGGCTGCACCACCACCCCGTAGCGGCCAATTGGCAGGCCCATGGCGTCGCGCTTTTGGGCGACGCGGCCCATCCGACACTGCCCTTTCTGGCGCAGGGCGCGAATATGGCGTTGGAGGATGCATGGGTTTTGGCCGATTGCCTGACCCGCTATCCGCGCGACGCGGCGCTCACCGCCTATCAGTCCGCGCGTATCGACCGGGCGCGGCGCATCGTGAAATCCTCCGAAGGCAACGCCACCCGCTATCACCTGCGCTCTGGTCCGATCCGCTTTGCGGCCCATACCGGGCTGCGCATCGCCTCAACATTGGCCCCCGGTGCCATGCTGCGGGCCTTCGATTGGCTCTATGCCCATGACGTGACGAAAGGGTAGAGGCCGCCGCGGAGGAACGGCGGCCCCAAACACTCAACCCGCGCGTTGCAGCATGCCAAACAGGTCGCGCGGATCATCCGGGTCGGCCAGCAGGTCGAGCGGCTGGAAGAGGCCCGTCTCGGCGATCTGGTCGCGCACATAGCGCAGGGCCGAGAAATCCTCGATCGCGAAGCCCACGGAGTCGAACAGCGTGATCTGCTGCTGGTCGCGGCGCCCCTCGGCCTGACCGGTCAGCACCTGCCAGATCTCGGTCACCGGATGGTCAGGCTCAAGCTGCTGGATTTCGCCCTCGATGCGAGTCTGCTCGGGGTATTCGACGAAGATGCCCGAGCGGTGAAGGATCGCGGGCGCCAATTCCGTCTTGCCCGGACAGTCGCCGCCGATCGCGTTGATATGCACGCCGGAGCCGACCATGTTGTCGGTCAGGATCGTGGCATATTGCTTGTCCGCGGTGCAGGTCGTGATGATCTGCGCGCCCATGATCGCCTCCTCGGCACTGTCGCATTCCACGACCTTGAGCCCCGAGCCCGCCAGATTGCGCGCGCATTTCGCGGTCGCCGCGCGGTCGATGTCGTAAAGTCGCACCTCGTCCACGCCGCAGATCGCCTTCATGGCGAGGCTCTGGAACTCGGACTGCGCGCCGTTGCCGATCATCGCCATGACCCGGCTGCCCTTGGGCGCCAGCAGACGCGCCACCACGGCCGAGGTCGCCGCCGTGCGCAGGGCGGTGAGGATCGTCATCTCGGTCAGCAGCACCGGGTAGCCGTTGGCCACATTGGCCAAAAGGCCAAAGGCGGTAACGGTCTGGAAGCCGGTCTTGGTGTTGTCGGGATGGCCGTTGACGTATTTGAAACCGTAAACATCGCCGTCAGAGGTCGGCATCAGCTCGATCACGCCCTTCTCGGAATGGCTCGCCACGCGCGGGGTCTTGTCGAAAAGCTCCCAACGTTTGAAATCGGCTTCGATGTAGTCGGCCAGCCCGCGCAGCATCTCTTCGACGCCGACATGGTGGATCAGCTTCATCATCTGATCTACGGAAACAAAAGGCACCAGTGCCTTGTCGGAGGGTTTGAGGTTGGTCATCTTGGGGTCTCCAATCAATATGCGCGTGTGGGGCGGTCGAAAACGCGGCGGCCAAAGGCCGAGGCGGTGAGGTCGACCATCAGCTGCGCGGTGCGCCCGCGTTCATCGAGGAAGGGGTTCAGCTCGACCAGATCGAGCGAGGTCATCAGACCGCTGTCCGAAAGCATCTCCATCACCAGATGACCCTCGCGCACGGTTGCACCGCCCGGCACGGTGGTGCCCACGGCGGGCGCGACGGAAGGGTCGAGGAAGTCGACGTCGAGCGAGACATGCAGCATGCCGCCCGCCGCGGCCACCTTGTCGAGGAAACGTTGCAGCGGCTTGGCGATGCCGCTCTCATCGATCTCGCGCATGTCGACGTAGGTAACGGTGGTTTCCTGCAAGGCGGCACGTTCGGCGGCATCGACGGAGCGCAGCCCGATCATGGCGATGTTGTCATGGGGCAGGGGGCTGTCGATCACGGGGAAGCCGTCAAACCCCTCGCGCCCGGTGACATAGCCCAAAGGCGTGCCGTGCAGATTGCCGCTGTCGCTGGTCTGGGGCGTGTGGAAATCCGTATGCGCATCGAGCCAGAGCACGAAGAGCGGGCGGCCTGCCTTTTCGGCATGGCGCATCGCGCCCAGCACGGTGCCAAGGGCCAGCGCGTGGTCGCCGCCCATGAAGATTGGCAGTCCGTCGTCCATCGCCGCATCGGCGGCGGCGGCAAGGCTCTCGGTCCAGGCGATGGTCTCTTCCAGCGCGTGCAGCTTTTCATGCTCTTTGGCGTGGAAGGGGGCCGGGGCGACATTGCCGCGGTCGGTGACGCTATGGCCAAGGTCGCGCAGCGCGCGTTCCAGCCCCGCGGTACGGTAAGCGTCCGGCCCCATCAGGCAGCCGCGACGGCGCTTGCCGCTGTCCAGCGGAACGCCCAGCAAAATACAGTTCTGTTGGTTCGACATGGGGGACTCCTGAGATGTTTGATCTCAGATAATCCGCGCATCTGTCGAACGACAAGCCGTCAAACTGTCCGTTTCGGGGGTGTTTTTGACAAACTGGAAGGTCACCTGTCCAGTTTGTCCGGTTCTCGTTCTTCAGGCCGCCTTCCGCGCGGCAGCGACCCAAAGGCCGACCAAGATGAAAGAGAAAATCGCGTTCCACCCGGCCATCGACAGGCCCAGAAACTGCCAGACGATCTCATCGCACATGACCAAGCCGCTCGGGCCTTCGGTCGACAGCAGTGACCCGCCATCGAGGCTTCCCAGTTCCATGCCGCCGCCGGTGCAGGAACTTGGCCCGGGCCACCAGCCCCATTCCACACCGGCATGAAAGACGCCGATCAACGCGGTCACCGCCGCCGCTAAGGCGCCGAGCCAGGCCATCACGCGCGGCTCGCCAAGCAATACGATTGCCCCAATCAGCACCGCCGCCGCATGGGGCCAGCGCTGCCAAAGGCACATCTGACAGGGCGCGTAGCCGCCCAGATGTTGAAACCCGAAAGCCCCCAGCAACAGCGCGGCCGAACCGAGCGTCGCGAGCAAAGTCAGTGTCTTACCCGTCATAGAACCTTCACCACCATGAAGCCGCCGATCAGCAGGGCGACGGCCAATGTGAACATCAAACCCAAGCGTCGTTCAATGAAGTCTCGGATCGGTGCGCCAAAGCGCCACAGCAGCCCCGCGACGACAAAGAACCGCAGCCCGCGGGCGAGGATTGAGGTCATGATAAAGGTGCCCAGCGGCATACCCGTCCAGCCCGACATGATGGTGATGACCTTGTAAGGGAAGGGGGTGACCCCGGCGACCAGCACCGCCCAAAAGCCCATGTCATTGAACCGGGTCGAGAACTCCGCCATCGCATCGGTCTTGCCCAGACTTGCAAGGATCGGCTGGCCGAGGTTCTCAAAGGCCAGCGCACCGATGGCATAGCCCAAAAGCCCGCCCAAGACCGACGCGAGCAGCGCCACCCCGGCGATCAGCCAAGCGCGATTTGGCCGCGCGATTATCATCGGGATCATCAGGATGTCAGGGGGGATCGGAAAGAAGGAGCTTTCGACAAAAGCGACAACGGCAAGCGCCCAGAGGGCATGGCGGTGTTGGGCCAGGCCCAGGGTCCAGTCATAAAGGCGGCGGATCATTATCGGGGGCTCCGGCTGTTTTGAATGCCTCACCATGTCGCGCGGCCAAGGTCAAGCAACTGGGCGCGCAGCATGGGTGAAAATCCACTTGCTCCTGCCGCTTTTGCAGGCTACATCGCCCTACGTGCCCAAGTGGCGGAATGGTAGACGCAGGGGATTCAAAATCCCCCGCCGCGAGGCGTGCCGGTTCGAGTCCGGCCTTGGGTACCACCTTTTCCAAAAGGTCTTCCGCATATTCGTATGAACGATCCCGGTGCTTTGCGCCTCCTAAGCCCGTTCATTATTCGCGCCAAAACCCTGCGATCACCTCCTGCGCCACCTTATTCTGCACCGTAAAATCAGTATCCCCCGCACCGCCGCCTTCGGGGTCGGTGAACCAACGCCAGATCCAGACGTCTTGAATCCCACGGGCCTCAAGGGCGCGGAGCCAGCGATCCAGCACCTCCGCCTGAAGCGCCATATCGGCGGGGGCGGCGCGTTCTTCGGCGCTTTCCCATGGGCGGGCGGTCGCGCCTTCGGCGGAGCGGAGGCCGATTTCCGCGATCCAGATGGGTTTTGCGTGTTTGCGCGCCACGGCGGCGACATGGTCCAATTCTGCGGTAATGGCGCGGTCCCAATCGGTCGGCGCGTCCGGGGCGCCTAGAACGGGGTAGAGGGATACCGCCACGGCATCCAGTTCGGGCCAGAAGGCGATCTTCTCGGCCTCGTCGGCGCCATGGGCGACATAGGTGAGCTTTCCGCTGAAAAGCGCGCGTATCTCGGCGATGGTGTCGCCCCATTGCGCCGCCCCCGATACGCCGCGCAATTCGGTGCCGAGGACGAGCACGTCGGCGCCGTTGCGCTCTGCCGTAACGGCAATGGCGCGCAGAACCTCTGCATAGGCGGCGTGCCATGCGTTTGCGCTGTCCGGCTCGGGGGCAATCGCGCCGGCCCAACTTTCGGGCACCCAGACATGCGGTTTGACGATGGCGGCGAGCCCCGCGGCGTGCAGCTGCGCGATCCCGGCGGCGATCCTGTCATGGGGCAGCGCATCCCCCAAGACGATGGCGCTGGAGCTGGGCGAAGGCTGCCATAGGAAGGGGATCACCGTCGCCGCCGTCGCGCCCGTGTCACGCAGCCGCGCGATGCTTTGGGCGGCGGCGGGGCTGCCGAAGGGAGCGTTCGGCGTCTCGATCAGGTTGAACCCGCGTAGGATGCCACCCGCCTCTTGGGAAAATGCCGCTGTCGCAGTCAAAGCGGTAGAGCCGAGGGCCCAGAGAAGCGTGCGACGGTCGATCATGGGGCTAGGGTAGGGTGACTTCCCCTGCCGCACAACGGCACGCTGGCGAAGACGCGTGGTCTTTTGGGCGCTGCCCCGGGCCAAATAACATCAATTTCGCGCAAAATTGGCGGGTTTTTACCCGCCGGACCCGCGCAGAGCCCAGTGATAATTCCCTTTCCCCGGTCGGCCCAAGCGCGTAGGCAGCGCCTACCTTGGAAAACGAGACATATCATGGCGCAAAATGCCACCATCTACAAAGTCGAGCTTTCGGTCTCGGACATGGATCGTCATTATTATGAGACCCATAAGCTGACCATCGCCAAACACCCCTCGGAAACCGATGAGCGCCTGATGGTGCGGCTGGTGGCCTTTGCCCTTAACGCCCATGAGCATCTGGAGATGACCAAGGGCCTCTCTACGGATGATGAGCCGGACATCTGGCAGAAGAGTCTGAGCGGCGAGTTGGACGTTTGGATCACGCTCGGCTTGCCGAGTGAGAAGGTCCTGCGCCAGTCCTGCAACAAGGCGGCGAAGGTCGTGGTCTACCCCTATGGCGGCAAAACGGCGGAGGTCTGGTGGGATAAGGTCAAGAACGGCACCACCCGTTTTGACAATCTGGACGTGGTGAACCTGGCCGAGGGTGACACCAAGGCGCTGGCGGAGCTGGCCAGCCGGGCGATGAAGCTTCAGGTGATGATCCAAGACGGCGAGGTGACGGTGAACCTTGATGAGGCGATGGTGACCCTCACGCTCGACCGTTGGAAGACCGGCCGGTAGAGGACGGCGCGCTTAAACGCTGTCGAAAAAAGGCGCGCCACTCTGGGCGCGCCTTTCAAATTATACGTCGAGCTTCTTGTCGCCGCGCTTCCACGCCAGCGGCTGGAAAACCTCATCCACCGGGGTTTCGGCAACGTGGTTGACGTAGTTGGAGATGGTTTTCTGCGCCATGCCGAGGATCACGTCCAGCACCGCGCGGTGGCCATAGCCTGCGTCGAAAAACGCCTGCATTTGTGCGTCGGAAACGAAGCCGCGGTTGCGCACCATTTGCACGGTAAAGGTCCGCAGCGCTTCGAGTTTGGGCGTCGGCAGGGCCGTTTCATTGCGCAGCGCGTCGCTGATCTCGTCCGAGACCTTCATCATCTTGGCGATGCCGGTGTGGGCGGGCACGCAGTAATGGCACTCGTTCTCGACGTTGATCGACTGCCAAACAACGGTCAGCTCTTCGGCGTCGAACTCGGTCTCGGTGAAGAGCTTGTGCAGCACCTGATAGCCTTCATAGGCCTGCGGGCTTTCGGCCAGCACCTTGTGCAGACCCGGCAGGCGGCCAAAGGCCTTTTGCGATTCTTCCAGCAGCGGCTTGGAGGCTTCGGGCGCGGTGTTTTGGTCGTGGGACGGGAATGTCATCATTTCTACCTTTGTAAATCGTCGATATCCGTCATTTAGGCTTTCTTGAGCGATCACTCAAGTATATATTTGAGTGATCGTTCAACATATGGTGATCTCATGCCCCGCAAACCGAACCACGACCGAGCCGAGTTGATCGACCGCGCCCGCGATCTGTTCTGGCGTCAGGGCTGGGCGGGCACGTCGCTGAAAGACCTCGAAGCGGTGCTAAAGATGAAGCCCGGCAGTTTCTACGCGGCCTTCGGGTCAAAAGAGGCGCTGTTTGAAATCGCTTTGGACAAATATGCCGAGGATGGGGCCGGGCGCTTGGCCGAATTGGTCGCGGAACATGGTCCGATGGCGGCGCTGAAACGCTATCCCGAATTGGCGATCTGCCGCGAGGAAGCTCCGGCCAAAGCCTGCATGCTCTCCAAAACCTTGTTGGAGCTACAGGCTCATGGCCACCCGTTGGCGAAACGGGCCAGCGCGCATCTTATGGGGATGGAAGAGCAATTTGCGGCGCTTTTCGCGCAGATGCAGCGGGACGGGGAAATCGGCGCGGAGCATGACCCGAAAGCGCTAGCCCGCCGCTATCAGAGCGACCTTCTGGGCCTGCGCGTCTCGGCCGAGCGGGAGGGGATCGACGCCCATGCCATCGCCCGCGAAATCGCCGAAGGTCTGGATCGGTTGTAACCTGAGGCCGCGCTATTCGATCTGCTCTTCCAGCATGGCCGTGATCTTGCGCCGTTGAAAAATATTGCGGATCTGATGCGCCATGATCCGCTCCGGCACGAAATAGGGTTTGCCGTCTTTCCATTCCGCTCGGAACTCATGCCGGGCGGCGATCAGCTTGGTGGTATGGCCATCCGCTGCAGCAACGGTGAGGTCCATCTGCCGGACTTTGTCGAACAGCCCCTCGGTCCCGATCCGCGTCTCGGCGCGACGCAATAGGTCCAGAAAGCTGCCGATGTCGATGAAATCACCGCTTTTGATCGGCCCCTGATTGGTGCGGGTCAGGGGGTTCTCCACATCGTTCAACGCCACCTCTTCGCGTTCGGTGACCTTGACGTGATAGGTTTTGTCATCCGTCACGACCCGCGCCATGACCTCAAGCAGGTAAATCGGCTCGGCTCCCATATTCGTCACGAAGCAATGGGCATTCTCATCCCGCGCGATCGAGCGGTTGATCAGGATCACCGGCTGCCGCTGCCGCCTGAAGTTGAGCCATAGAATATGCAGATAGGCCAGCCAGACCACTGCCGTAAAAAGGCTCACCGCCACTTGCAACGTGCCGGAATTCTCTGCGATCCAATCGAGCATCCTATCTCTTCCTTACCAAGCCTGCGGGGGTCGCGAGATTAACGCGTAGGGCGGCGCTTCGTTGCACAGAGATTGGCAGGGCGGGGTTGACCGGGCGGTATTATATCAATAATTCCTGATATATGGATAATGAAAACGCCCTCCAAGCTTTCGCCGCCTTGGGTCAGCCGACCCGGCTGGATGTCTTTCGCCTGCTGATCAAAGCGGGCGGTAAAGGCATGTCGGCGGGCGAGATCGGCACCGCGCTTGATGTGCGGCAAAATACGATGTCGGCCAACCTCTCGGTGCTGGCCCGCGCAGGGCTGATCCGCAGCAAGCGCGAAGGACGCAGCATCCGATATTTCGCCGATATGAACGGGCTGCGCGCGCTGCTGGGCTTTCTCTTGGAAGACTGCTGCGGCGGCCAGCCTGAACTGTGCCAACCGCTGCTGGATGAGCTGATCTGCTGCTAACCCCCGAACCCCCAACACGAAAGACCGCCATGACCGATACCGTTGATCCCGCAACCGCTGGCCTTGGGGCTTTTGAACGCTGGCTCTCGCTCTGGGTGGCGCTGGCCATCGGGGCGGGGCTTTTGCTGGGCAATCTCTTTCCCGGCATCTTTGGCGCGCTGGCGGCGCTCGAAGTTGCTTCGGTCAACCTGCCGGTGGCGGTGCTGATCTGGGCCATGGTCTTTCCGATGATGGTCGGCGTCGATTTCGGCGCGTTGCGGCAGGTGGGGGACAAGCCCAAAGGGCTGGTGGTGACGTTGGTCGTCAACTGGCTGATCAAACCTTTCACCATGGCCGCCCTTGGGGTGCTGTTCTTCAACCATGTCTTCGCCGGGCTGATCCCACCCGATGATGCGCAGGCCTATCTGGCGGGGGTGATCCTCTTGGGGGCCGCGCCCTGTACCGCCATGGTCTTTGTCTGGTCCAACCTCACCCGCGGCGACGCGACTTATACGCTGGTGCAGGTCAGCGTGAACGATGTGATCATGGTCTTCGCCTTCGCGCCGATCGTGGCTTTCCTCTTGGGCGTGACCGACATCACCGTGCCTTGGGACACGCTGCTGATCTCGGTCGGCCTCTACGTCATGCTGCCGCTGCTGGCGGGCTACCTCACGCGCGGGCGGTTGGTGGCCAAGGGTGGCGAGGCGGCGGTCGACGCCTTCAAGGCCCGCGTGCAGCCCTTCGCCATCATGGGGCTGCTGCTGACCGTCGTGCTGCTTTTCGGTTTTCAGGGCGAAGTGATCCTCGACCGTCCGCTCGTCATTGCGCTGATTGCCGTGCCGCTGTTGCTGCAATCCTACGGCATCTTCTTCATCGCCTATGGCGCCGCGCGGGCTTGGGGCATTCCCTTCAACGTGGCCGCCCCCTGCGCCTTGATCGGCACGTCGAACTTCTTTGAACTGGCCGTCGCCGTGGCGATCAGCCTCTTCGGACTGGGGTCGGGCGCGGCCTTGGCCACTGTGGTGGGTGTCTTGGTCGAAGTGCCGGTCATGCTCTCCCTCGTGGGCTTTGCCAACCGCACACAGCATTGGTTCCCCGCCGCCAAATGAACCTCGCCCGATAACACTCTGCCGCCTAATGAAATTCCCGTGACCGATACGCCGAACATCCAAGAAGACCACTTCAATTCCATCGACGAGAGCCGCCTCCTGTCGCCAAAGCGCGCCACCCACGGCCCGCGCATTCTGCTGCTCTACGGCTCGCTCCGCCCGCGGTCCTTCAGCCGCCTGATGACCGAAGAGGCCGCCCGCATCCTCACCCGTCTCGGGGCCGAGACGCGCACCTTCAACCCCACGGGCCTGCCGCTGCCTGACGATGCCGCGCCTGAGCATCCCAAGGTGCAGGAACTGCGCGATCTGGTGTCATGGTCCGAGGGCATGGTATGGTGTTCGCCCGAACGCCACGGCGCGATGACGGGGATCATGAAGACCCAGATCGACTGGATCCCCCTGTCGCTCGGCGGGGTGCGCCCGACCCAAGGCAAGACCTTGGCCGTGATGCAGGTCAGCGGCGGGTCGCAAAGTTTCAACGCGGTGAACCAGTTGCGCATTTTGGGCCGCTGGATGCGGCTGCTGACCATCCCCAACCAATCCTCGACCCCCAAAGCTTTCTTGGAGTTTGACGAGGATGACCGGATGAAACCCTCACCCTTCTATGACCGCGTGGTCGATGTGATGGAGGAGTTGGTGAAATTCACCCTGCTGACCCGCGACAATAAGGATTATCTGCTCGACCGTTATAGCGAGCGTAAGGAAAGCGCCGAGGAGCTTTCCAAACGGGTAAACCAAAAGGCGATCTGACCGCCAAATGCAAACGGCAGGGCCAATCTTGGCCCTGCCGCATCATACTCGCGCTAAAAAGCGATCAGTCGTTGGACCAGCCGGAAACCGCTTTGATTTCGCAGAAGTCCTCGATCCCCCAAACGCCGCCTTCGCGCCCGTTGCCCGAACGTTTCATGCCGCCGAAGGGCGCACCTGCGCCACGGCTCTCGCCGTTCATCTCAACCATGCCCGAACGCAGCTTGGTCGCCAGACGGTTGCGGCGGGTGCCATCGCTGGATTGAACATAGTTGGTCAGGCCATAGACCGTGTCATTGGCCATCTCAACGGCTTGATCCTCGCTCTCGAACTTCATGATCGAAAGCACGGGGCCAAAGATCTCTTCGCGGGCGATGGTCATATCGGGCGTCACATCGGCGAAAACGGTGGGTTTGACATAGAAACCCCGGTTCAGATGCTCGGGCCGACCGGTGCCACCGGCCACCAGACGCGCGCCTTCGTCGATGCCTTTCTGGATCAGGTCTTGGATCTTGCCCCATTGCGCTTCGTTCACGACCGGGCCGATGTGGCGGCCCTCTTCGCTGGCGGGGCCGACTTCGACCTTATTGGCCACTTCGGCTGCCGTCTCGACCGCTTGGTCATAGACGCTGGCCTCGACCATCATCCGGCTGGGGGCGTTGCAGCTTTGGCCGGTGTTGTTCATCATATGCAGCACGCCGCGTTTGACGGCCTTGTCATCGGCATCGGCGAAGACAAGGTTCGCGCCCTTGCCGCCAAGCTCCAGATGGACCTTCTTCAGCGTATCCGCCGCGTTCTTGGAAATCGCGATGCCGGCGCGGGTGGAGCCGGTGAAGCTCACCATATCCACATCCTCATGGCCGGTCAGGGCGGTGCCCACGGTCGCGCCGTCGCCGTTCACAAGGTTGAAGACACCGGCGGGGAAGCCTGCCTCATCCATCATCTCGGCAAAGATCACCGCGCTCAGCGGGCTTTCCTCGGACGGTTTCAGAACCATGGTGCAGCCCGCGGCAACAGCGGCGCCGACTTTCAGCATCACTTGGTTCATCGGCCAGTTCCATGGCGTGATCATCGCCACGACGCCAACCGCCTCGTGAATGATCCGGTCGTTCGGCGCGTGATCCCCCAAGGGCTTTACGAATTTGAAATCTTTCGCCGCTTTGATGAAGTTCTTCAGGTGGCTGTAGCCCGCCCCCCATTGGGAACTGCGCGCCATCTCGATGGGTGCGCCCATCTCGGTGCTGATTGCCTGCGCCATGTCCTCGGTCCGGGATTTATAGACCTCGGCCAGTTTCTCCATCAGCGCGATACGCTCTTCGGGGGCGGTGGCCATCCATGCGGGCAGGGCGGCCTTGGCCGCAGCCACGGCAGCGTCCACGTCCTTCGGCCCGCCGAGCGAGATCACGGTGCAGGGTTCTTCGGTCGAGGGGTTGATGACCTTATGTTCACTGCCCTCAAGCGGGGCGACCCATTTGCCGTCGATATAGAAATCACGTTTTTCGATCATGCTCTGTCTCCGTTATTGGCCAGGCGCGCGTCTTTCTTGCCGCCTAGAAGTGTCCGGGAATCGCCGGCTCCCGATATGCCTAGGACAATTTTACGGGGCGGAAAAGTTCAGAGGTGATTTTTGATCAAAAAGACGGGCGCGGTGGCCCGAAACCGGTGGGCGGGCAGGGTGTGTGCTCAGCCCTGCGCCGGGAAGCTGATTTCGACGCAAAGCCCGTCTTGGCCTTCGACCTTCAGCGTCGCTTCGTGCTGGAAGGTCAGCGTGCGGATCATGCGCCAGCCCAGCGAATCCGACCTCTCGGGCCGTTTGGCGTCATCGGGCAGGCCGACGCCATCGTCATAGACCTTGAGCGTCAGACTTTCGTCATCCTCTTGCGTGACTTCGATGGTGATCACCCCTTTGTCGCGCCCCTTGAAGGCGTGTTTATAGGCGTTGGTGATCAACTCCCCCACGATCAGCCCGATGTCGACGGCCAATTTGTTGTCCATCTTGAGACTGGGGCAAATTAGCTTGATCGCGATGCTCTGACGATCTCCGGTAAAGGCGCGTTCGGCGTTTTTGGCGACTTCATCCAGCATATCCTCCAGATCAAGGTCGGTGCTGTCGGTTGAGCGTTGCATCAGCTCATGCGCCTTGGAGAGCGAACCCACCCGGGTCTCCAACTCGCGCAACACTTGGCGGGTCTCATCCTCTTTGGCTTGGGTCTTGCTCATCCGGATCAGCGCCACGATCAGGGCAAGGTTGTTGCCCGTGCGGTGGTGAAGCTCCTGCATCAAGAGATCGCGGTCGGCGATGCCTTCGCTGAGTTCGCGGTTCTGTTCGGTCAGCGCGGCGGTGGGGTCTTTGGCATTATAGGCTTCCAGCGCCGCGAGGGCATCGGCCTTGATCTGCTCAACCGCGCTTTGCGGCTCGGGCAGCAGGAACTCCGCATGAACCCGCGTGCCTTCTTGCCCGGTGTCCACATCGAAACGCGCCGCGATACGCTGCACGCCGCGCAGGCCGAGGCCCAGACCGGTCTCCGACACGATGTCGCGCGTGGGGTCCAGCTTGTCTTCCTCGATCCCGCGGCCTTGATCGATTACCGTTAGGCCAAGGGCGGGCTTGCCGTTGATATCCGTCAGTGAAAAGCGCGCACGGCCTTTTTGGCCGTGCTCTATCGCATTGCGGCCCAGTTCCACGGCGGCGGTCACGGTGCGCGTCCGCTCGAATGAGGTAAAGCACATGGCTTCGGTCAGGGTCAGGGCGATCTGGCGCAGGGCTGCGATATCGCCGCCCTTTTCAAGGTTCACCGATGTGAGGTTCGTTGCTTTCATCAGTCCGCGTCCCGTGCAATGCGTATGACCACGATGGAGGCGTCGTCACGCCCGCGAAATGCCCGGTCGAGCAGGTAGCCAGCGATCAAAAGCGGAGATTTCCACAATAGGCCTTGTGGGAGATAGCTGTCGCGCAGGGTTTTCAACCCGTCGCTGTGCAGGATCATCAGATCGCCCGGTTCAAGGTCAAAGGTGTCTTCATAGCCTCGCGTGGCGCGGGCACCGATCCGCCCGTCACGCACCGGCAGGCGTTTGACCGCACCGTCGCGGACCCGCAGCGTGGCGATATTCCCCAAGGCAGCATAGCGCAGGACCATCTGCGGCTGCGCGATATGTACAAGCGCTGCCACCGCGCCGCGCTTGCCGATCAACTGCTCGGTCACCTCATACATCACCGCGCCCGGCTCACTGTTGAAGCTGCGCGTGGCTTTGACGGCCTCGGTGACCTCCAGCGAAGCGGCTGCGGCTTCGGGGCCATGGCCCAACCCGTCGCACAGCAGGATGTCGGTGGCTTTCGGCGTCTGCCGCAGCAGGTAATCGTCGCCACACTCCTCTTCGTTCGGATGGCAGACCCGCAGGCCCACGGCCTCGACCCCATGGGACGGGCAGGGGGCGCTGTTTTTGACAAAGCTGCAAACGATGGTGGTGCCCACCTCCGGCCCGCTGAAAATGTCGAAATCATTCGACAGGCGGCGGATCGCCCCGAGGCCCAGCCCAGCAGAGCCGCCGCTGCTCATGCCGTCCTGAAACATGTGATCCATATCGCTGATACCGGGGCCACGGTCGGTAAAGATCATCACGATCTTATCGCCCTTGCCCTCGGCCGGGGCATTGATCAGCGCGCGGCCCTTTTCGGCGTAGCGCAGGATGTTGGTGGTGGCTTCGGTGGCGACGATGGCCAATTCGTCGGTCCGGTGTTTGGGCCAGCCGTGTTCAGCGGCCAGACGACGCGCGGCGCGGCGCACCACGGCGATGGCGCTTTGGTCCTGCACTTCGACCCACTGTATCATAGGTTCATACTCATCAACACGCTGGTGCCCCCGCCCACGGCGGTGCGGATTTCAAATTTCTGGGCAAGCCGCTGTGCGCCGCCCAAACCCCGGCCAAGCCCGCCGCCCGAGGTATAGCCGTCCGTTAGGGCCAATGCCACGTCCTCGATCCCCGGTCCCTTGTCCCAACAGACCACGCTCAACCGCTTGGCCTTCGGGTCGACATAGATGGAAAATTCGCCGCCGCCAGCGTGAACGATCGCATTGCGCGCGATTTCACTGACGGCGGTGGCGAAACGAGTGACATTCAGCGCCGAGGCGCCGTGTTCTTTCATGTAGCGCGCCACGGCTTGGCGGACCGTTACCGCATCGCCGCTGGTCTTCAACTTGAACTGAGAGAGAAGAACCTGCGCCCCAAGGTCCTTTTCATCAAACGCGTCGTAGCTGGGTGAGGGCATGGGTCAGGCTCAAGGCGGTGCGGATTTCCGGCAGATACATGCCAAGCTCAACCAGCGTGACCGCCACTGTGGGGCGCATGCCGACCACATAGGTATCCGCCGCCAGCAGGCGAGAGATGCCCGCCAACTGCGCAATCACCCGCCCGACAAAAGTGTCCACGATCTCAAGCGCCGAGATATCGAGGATCACCCCATCGATGCGGTTTTCGGATATCTTGTTCGACAGCCGATCCTGAAGCTCCAAAATCTCTGTGTCCGTGATGTCATCCTGTATCGAAACGAGGAGCGCATGTTCGACCAGATTAATCGACGTGACACCGGCCACCTTATTGACCCTCGGTCTTCTTGATCACATAGCCGACGGTCATCAGCGCATCCGACAGGGCGGTACGAATGCTGGACCGGGTCGAGACAGTGCCCACGTCGATGCCAAGCTGCACCATGGTCTGGGCGATCATCGGGCTGATGCCGCTGATGATACATTCGGCGCCCATCAAGCGCACGGCAGCAGCGGCGCGCAAAAGGTGTTGTGCCACTTGCGTATCGACAGTGCCGACGCCGGTGATGTCCATGATGACCACTTCGGCCTGACGCTCAAGAATGGTCTGCAGCAGGTTCTCCATCACCTCTTGGGCGCGGGCGGAATCCAGCGTGCCGATCAGCGGCAGGGTCAAAACGCGGTCCCAAAGCTCGACCACGGGGGTCGAAAGCTCCAGCATCTCTTGGCGCTGGCGATCAATGATCTGCTCACGCTCGAGAATAAAGATTTCGTTGGTGTAGATGGCAAAGGCATCGACCAAACGGGTGACCAGCATCACGTCGCGGATCAGCATCGCGTGGTCGCTGTCCAGCATCGTCTCAAGCCGTTTGAACAGCGGCGTTTTCAACGCCAGCACAAAGGTCGCCATCTCGGTCGGGGTCACGCCCCGGTTGACCCGCTCGCGGCTGACATCGGTCAGAACGGCACGCAGATCGTCCCATTGGGTATCGTCAAAGTCGAAATCCTCGCCGGTGACCCCATCGCGCACACCTTTGGAGAAGGCTTTGAGCAATTCGCGGTTCTGGTTACGGCTCTCCGCATCGGAGAACAGGTCAGAACGCTTTACGCCTTCTTTGACCTGCGTTCCCAGCCACTCCTCGATGATACCTTTGAAATCGGTGTCGAGAACAGTCAGAATATTGGCCGTAGCAGATTGCGGCATCTTGAACCCCAGTATTTATTTCACCCCCCATAGGCCAATCGTGGGGGTGAGTGTCAATAGGACGCAGGGAGTTTGATCGGCGGTAAAGCGCCGTTTTACAGAATGAAATGGCGCGTAAGTGGCTGTTTTTAAGCAGGCTCTCGCGGCGAAACGTAAGGGTCGCGTGCAAAAAAGGGGCAGCAACGGCGCTCTGGCCGGGTGCTGCCCCTTTCCTGGTCTTGTCTTGCGGCTGTCAGGTTGCCGCGAGGTTATTACGCCGCCTCGCCGGGGTGACGCGGCACCAGCGCGCGCACCAGATCGCGCATATGCAGCACGCCGACCTGTTTGCCTTCGCGCATGACGCGGTAGTTGTTGGTGGTATCCCCGCCGGAAACGGCAATGATGCTTTCCAGCGTGTCGTCGAAATCAACCTCACCGGCCACATCCGTGGGCGGCACATCGGTCTTTTCCATGACCGAACGCACGCGCAGCACGCGGGCACGGTTGATGTCGCTGACGAAGGCTTCGATATAGGGATCGTTGGGGTTCAGCAGGATATGCTGCGGCTCGCCCTGTTGGACGATGAACCCGTCTTTGAGGATCACCAGATGGTCCGCCAGTTTCAGCGCCTCGTCCAGATCGTGGGTGATGAAGATCACGGTCTTATGCAGTTCTTCCTGCAATTCGATCAGCAGATCCTGCATGTCGGTGCGGATCAGCGGGTCGAGCGCGGAAAACGCCTCATCCATCAGCATCACGTCGGAGTTCGAGGTCAGCGCCCGGGCAATGCCCACACGTTGCTGCATCCCGCCCGAAAGCTGCGCGGGATATTGCTCTCCCTGACCTTCCAGCCCGACGCGGTTGAGCCATTTGGTGGCTTCAGCCGCGTATTTGCTGCGGTTCTTGCCTTCGATCTCCCAACTCAGCCCGGTGTTTTCCAGCACCGTGCGGTGCGGCAGCAGGGCGAACTTCTGGAACACCATCGACATATCGTGCTTGCGCAACTGGCGCAGGCGACGCTCGTTATAGTCGAGGATGTTCTCACCGTTCACGATGACCTCGCCCGCCGTGGGGTCGATCAGCCGGTTGAGGTGGCGGATCAGCGTTGATTTGCCCGAGCCCGAGAGCCCCATGATCACCGTCGTCTTGCCCGCAGGCATGTCCACGTTAATGTCATTAAGGCCCAGCACATGGCCCGTCTCGGCCTGAAGGTCGGCTTTGCTCATCCCCCCGCGGACCTTCTCCAGCGCGGTTTTGGGATCGTCGCCGAAGATCTTGTAGAGGTTGCGGACGGAAATCTTGATGTCGTCTGTCATGTCTGGCCTCACTTCTGCGCCGCGTTGATCCGCGCGAGCGCGGCTTTGGTGACCCGGTCAAGGATGATCGCAAGCAGCACGATCCCCAGACCCGACAGGAGGCCCACGCCCAACTCAAGGCTGCGAATGCCGCGCAGCACCAGCACGCCAAGGCCGGGAGCGGATACCAGCGAGGCGATCACGACCATGGCAAGGCTCATCATGATGGTCTGGTTCACACCGGCCATGATGTTGGGCAGCGCCAGCGGGATCTGCACCTTGTAGAGCTTTTGGCGGTTGGTCATGCCAAAGGCATCGGCGGCCTCGATCACGTCCTTATCGACGAGACGGATGCCGAGGTCCGTCAGGCGCACCACCGGCACGATGGCATAGAGAATGATCGCGATGCCGTAGAGCTTGGGCTCGGTCACCGAGAAGAGGAAGATCAGCGGGATCAGGTAGACGAAGGGCGGCAGGGTTTGCAGCATATCCAAAACCGGGATCATTGAGCGTTGCACCTTGTCACTGCGCGACATGGCGATGCCGATGGGCACGCCCAAAAGCACGCAGATGAAGGCGCAGACAAAGATGATGGCCAGCGTCTGCATGGTGTGTTCGTAAAAGTCGATGAAGGCGAGGAAACCAAAGACCAGCGCCACCAGACCTACCAGCTTGAGCGAACGACCCACGGCATAGGTGATCGCCATCAAAAGCGGGATCATCACGAACCACGGCACCGACTGCATCAGCCACAGTGCGTTTTCCAACGCCCAGCTGAGCGGTTGGGTGAGGGGGTCGACAACAACTTTGAGACTGTCCTTGATGGCAAGGAAGCCTTGCTCCAGCCCTTGGGTCAGGTCGCGCGATTGTGGGATGGCTTCGCAGCTGTCGTGCAGCGCATCCAGAGAGGGGAAAGGCATGTCCCAAAGCGTGGTGTCGGTATCACCGCCCGCTTGGCCCATAAGGTCGGCCATAGAGCTTAGCCCGCCGCCTTGATCGTCGCCGCACCAGTCCCGCAGACCGAGCGTGTCAAAGAGATTGTCGTAGGTTGCCATCTGTCGCTTTCCCGGCCTGCATCAGACCGTTTGCTTTGGGGAAGGGGGCCGGGGCGCCGCGCAGGCCGCGCGGCGTCGGCTGCCCCATGCAGTGGCGGCAATTCAAACCTATGTCCTTACAAAGGAACTGCGCTTCGGGCCAAAGGGGCCAAGGCGCAGTCGGTATGAAAAGACGTAAGTCTTGCCGCCGGTCATCGAAACGAACGGGCGGGAAACCCGGTTGAGTTCCCCGCCCGTCGTTTTGGTCAGTCTGTCTTACTGCTCTAGCAGCTTGGACAGGTTGCCACGGGCGTCATCGCTCAGCCATTCGGCCCAGACGTCCTTGTTGTTTTGCAGGAAATACACCGCCGCTTCCTCGTTGGAGGCGTTGTTTTCACCCTGCCATGCCAGCAGCTTGCTCATCTCGTCGGTCTTGAAGGTCACATTGCCGATGAACTCCGCGATCTCGGGGTTCTCGTCGTGGAAATCCTTGGTCATGACGGTCAGCACCGGCGCGGTCGGGAAGGCCGAAGGCTTGGGGTCCGGCGTGTCGGCGTTTTGGTTGGCGTTATGCGCGGCTTCGTCATATTCGCCCAGATCGACGCTGGTCATGTCGTATTTGCCAAGCGGGGTGGTCGGCGCCCAGTAGTAGCCGAACCAAGGCTCTTGGCTCTCATAAGCCGACGCCATCGAGGTCACCATCGTCTCACCCGAGCCGTGGTTGAAGACTTCGATGCCGTTGCCTTCGAGGTCATAGGCCCGCGCGAGGTTGTCGCTGACGACGCGGCAGCCCCAGCCATCGGGGCAGTTGTTGAACATGCCGCCGACCAGTTCGGGGTTTTCCAAGATGCCTTCGATGGTTTTCAGCTCGGGGTGCTCTTCGGCCAGATAGGTGGGGATCCACCAGCCTTCGACGCCACCGGGATCGAGCACGGAAGTCAGCTCAACAATCTTGCCATCCGCTTTCAGCTTTTTGTAAGCGTCACCGGCGGAGTTCGGCCACAGTTCGGGCACGATGTCCGGCTCGTTGTTCTCGGACAGCGAAGTCACGGCGGGGGTGGTGTCCGAAGGCACCACGGTCACGTCGCAGGAATAGCCTTGGGTCAGCAGGAATTCGGTGACGGCGGTAACGATCTGCGCCGAAGCCCAGTTCATTTCCGCGATCGAGACTTCGCCACAGTCCTGTGCGGCGGCGGCCATCGGGGTTGCAACGGCAAAGGCCGTGCCAAGCAAATAGCGTTTCATAGTGATATCTCCTCTATTGTATCCGCAGTGTCGCGCAGCCGCGCACCGCTGATCTTTGCCCCTTTCCATCAAGAAGGAGCCGGTCGCGCGATAGGCGCGGCAGCTTTCGATGGGTGGGTTTGCTGGAGATATGAAAACAAATCATGCGCCCCTGTGCAACACGATTGCCGGGCGCAAGACGCAAGAACGGGCACCGCGCCGGGCCTGACGCGATGCCGCTATATGCGGCGTTCCCATGCAGAACGCCATATTTTAAGGGTCGGCACGGCCCCTCACGCAGGGCGCGGGCCAGAGCATTCAGCGGCGGGAAAAACTTTCCATGTCGCGGATGTGCTGGGGAATATCTTTGCGGTTCAGGCCGATATCCTGAAGCAGACGGTCGTCCATCGCGTTCAAGGTCGACAGCGTGCGGTTACGCTCCCAACGACGCGCGGTGTCGCGCAGCGCACGGCGCAGCATGGCGACAAGGGCCAGCCCTTCGGCATTGGCGACTTGACCGATGCTGCCGTTAAAGGCGGTTCCGGGCATCCCGGCGATCTGGTTTGTGTTTTTCAGCAGGCGGAAATGCATGGCATGCTCCATATCAAAAAGGTCGAAGTGGGAAGGATCCGCAAGAGACGACGGTCAGTGCCAGAAGGCCGGGCCGGGTCGGTTGTGTGGGTCTCATCCCGAGTGTGATCCGGAAAGTCAGTTGGAACCCCGATGGTCTAAACAGGCGGATCGGCCTGTCCGACCGGGGTTACCGGCGGTTCAGCAGCGTGCCCGGTTTGCGCGGGCGCCTCTTATGAACAGCATACATCAACATGCCGCGCATTTGGTCCACCCGAGCGGGCTTTGCAATAGGGTGAAATAGGGGTGCGACACCCTGCCGCATGTGCAGGGCGCAGAGCCTACTATGGCTGAGGTTTCCGCCCGCCCGGCGCGGTGTCGTTTGCAGCATCTGAAATGTCGTTTTGAGGGTCGGATTTGGCGCATTTTGGCCCGGCGGATCGAACGGAAAGGGGCGGTTGTTTGAGCGGCCTTCGCGGCTGGCAATTGCATTTTTTCCGCGGTCAATCTCGGCGCGGAGTGAGGGGCGGAGCGCTCACCATGACTCACCCGTAACGCGCGCGGCTTTTGCCGCCGCGGGCGCTCAATGCCGCGAGGAGTTGATTCGGCGGGAATAAGGCGGGTCGCCCGTGGTTTCGTCACCAGTTCCGCAGGTTTGCGGGCGATTGGTTCCAGCCGGTGAACAAGCAATCAAAAAGAATGACGAAAACAAGGCGGCGCAGATGCGGCTGATTTGCGGCGGCATTGTCGCGCAATGCGAAACAGTCTTGACCGAGGGATCGACGCCGCCGTCCCGCGCAGGCGTTAATTCACCTTAATCCTATGGCGAATCGGGATTCCGGCGCGGGGTGGCCCGGAAACAATCGCGCCCAAAAGTCGCGCTAAACCACCTGAATTGCGGCAAAACTTCATTTGGTTCCGGCAATTTTCAAACATTTTTTGCTTTGTCCATTCGTATAGGAGGGCTATTCCTATAGGTGCCCAACTGGGGGGCATAGAAGTCTGTAGGTCACGGGGGCGGCCGCATTAAGCGCATCAGGGATGCGGGAAATGTGGGTACGCCGCAAGTTTGCGACCGTAAACACAACATACCGAAGCGCACCGCGCCTCGGCTGTGGGCCATGTTCCGGCTCTTCCCCTTCGTTGCGCAGGATGCGTGCCGCTCGATCTGGATTTCTGCCAGCGGGGCGCGTGTGAACGGAGGGAGAGACGAGATGATACACAAGCGACAGGCCCTGCCACTGGCCTTCTGCGGGGCAAGAAATGCCCGTTTCGACCGCTCTGCCGTTCGGCGCTCCATTCCTCAGACTGAAACAGCATCCACTTCCAAGACGGCCGCGTTGCGCGCCGCGTGCAACACCGCTCAGGAGATTTCACAATGATTAGAACACTTGATTTCAATGCGTTCAGCGCAGGCACCATCATTGACGACGAATATGCGGATCTGGGCGTTACGGTTTCGGCCAGCGGCGGTTCTGGCGATGCGATGATCTTTGACAGCAGCAACCCCACGGGCGGCGACAGCGATCTGGCCTCCGACACGCTTGAGGGGCTGTTGATCGTCTCCGAAGATGGCGACCAAAGCGACCCGGACGACAACGCCGGCGGCGGCAGCCTGTTTTTTGACTTCGATGACATGGTGCGCATGAAGGGCGTGACCTTCAAAGACATCGAAGAGACCGGCGGGGAAGGCACCCGTGTCATCTTTTACGATGACAATGGCGATGTGATCCAAAACCATTATGTGCAGCCCACCGGCGATGGCGGTGAGCGTTTCGTTCAGTTCAACATTGATGGCGTGTCGCGTTTCGAAGTGCGTTTCGAAGGCTCGGGCGCGATCGACAATCTGGTTTTCGACGATGGCCAACCGCAGGGCGGCGGCAATGACGCGCCCGTGGCCGAAGACGATGTGCTTGAGATCGACGAAGACACCTCTGGCACCGTCGACGTGCTGGGCAATGACAGCGACAGCGATGGCGACACGCTGACCGTCACCATGGCAACCTGCCCGGCGGGCCCGGTCGTCATCAATGACGATGGCACGCTGACCTTCACGCCCGACGCGGATTTCAACGGCGACACCACAATCACCTATACCGTGGATGACGGCAATGGCGGCACCGACACCGGTACCGTGAATGTCACCGTGAACCCGGTGAACGACGCCCCCGTCGCCAATGACGACACCGCCGACACCACCGGCACCGATCCGGTCGTGATCCCGGTTCTGGACAATGACACCGATGTCGACGGCGACACCCTGAGCGTGACAGATGCGTCGAGCGATGATGGCACCGTGACCATCAATGACGATGGCACCATCACCTTTGTCGCCAATGACGGCTTCACCGGTGACGCGACGATCACCTATACCGTGGCAGACCCCGACGGGCTGACCGACGAAGGCTCGGTAACCGTTACGGTGGATGACGGCGGTTCGACCCGTGACGGCTATGTCGACGGCACAGCGGGCGCAGACTTGATCGACACCGCCTACACCGGCGACCCCGATGGCGACATGATCGACAATGACGACGCGATCCTGCCCGATGCCGAAGGCGACGATGACTATGTCCGCGCTGGCGACGGTGACGACACCATTCTGGCAGGCGACGGCGATGATATCGTCGAGGCTGGCGCAGGCTCCGACGTGGTCGAGGGCGGTGAGGGTGATGACATGATCACCACCGGCAACGATGACCTCGCCCCCGATCTGGGCTACCCGGAAAGCGACAGCGACGATCTGGGCTTTGACCCCGACGCCGACCCCGAGAATGACCGCGACTCTGTCGATGGTGGGGCGGGCAATGACACGATCAGCACCGGCGATGACCGCGACACCATCACCGGTGGCACCGGCGATGACGTGATCAACGCAGGCATCGACGACGATATCGTCGATGGCGGCGACGGCGACGACCGGATCGTCGGCGGCGAGGGCAACGACAGCCTGCTCGGCGGCGCTGGCAACGATACGATCTATGCGGGCAACGACCCCGATCTGGGCCTCGACGTGCTCGACATCCCCGACGAAGAGGATGCCTCCAACCCCTTCACCCCCGACCGCAACCCGAACAACGGGATGGACACGGTCGACGGTGGCGCGGGCAATGACGTGATCTATGGCGCCGACGATGCGGATATGCTGCGCGGCGGCTCGGGCGATGACTATATCGACGGTCAGATCGACGATGACGTCATCTCGGGCAACACCGGCGACGACACGCTGCTGGGCGGTCAGGGCGACGACAGCCTCTCGGGCGGTCAGGGCAATGACGAGCTTGACGGCGGCACCGGCGACGACACCCTGCGCGGCAACCGGGACGACGACCTGCTGGTCGGCGGTGAAGGCGATGACCTGCTCGACGGTGGCGGTGAGAATGACACGCTGATGGGCGGCGAAGGCGACGACGAACTGCAAGGCGGTCGGGGTGACGATCTGCTCGACGGTGGCGCAGGCGTCGACGTGATGACCGGCGGTGCCGATCAAGACAGCTTCGTCAACGTCAACGCAGGCGATGATGTCGATGGTGGCAGCGCGGGCGTGGATTACGACACGCTCGACCTGCGCGGCTCTGCCCCCGAGGGTGGCCGTCTGGAGATCACCTATACCTCCGACGATCGCGAAGACGGTTTCGTTGACTACTTCAACCAAGATGGCAGCGATGCCGGGCGTTTGAACTTCGTCGAGATCGAGAATGTGATCCCCTGTTTCACACCGGGGACCAAGATCGCCACACCGCGCGGTGAGGTGCCGGTGGAGGCGCTTCAGGTCGGTGACCGGGTCATCACCCGCGACAACGGCATCCAGACGATCCGCTGGGTCGGCGCGCGTGAGATGACCGGGGCCGAGTTCGAAATGGCCGCTCATCTCAAGCCGGTGCTGATCCGCAAAGGTGCGCTTGGCAATGATCTGCCCGAGCGTGACATGATGGTGAGCCCCAACCACCGCGTCTTGGTCGCCAACGAGAAGACCGCGCTCTACTTCGAAGAGCGTGAGGTGCTCGTTGCGGCGAAACACCTGACCGGGATGGAAGGCATCGACGTTGTCGAGGTTTCGGGCACCAGCTACATCCATGTGATGTTCGACCGTCACGAGGTGATCCTCTCCGACGGCACATGGACCGAGAGCTTCCAGCCCGGTGACATGTCGCTGGCCGGTATCGGCGAAGAGCAGCGTCAGGAAATCTTCGAGCTGTTCCCCGAACTGGCGACAAAGGACGGGATCGAAGGCTACACCGCCGCGCGCCGCTCGCTGAAAAAGCACGAGGCCAGCCTGCTGGTGAAGTAATCCGGCAAGAGCCGAGTGTGACACAGTTTGAAAACGGGGCGGGCGACCGCCCCGTTTTTTCATGCGCGGGCTATTCCTGCTCTGCGCGCCACGCCGCCCAGTCCTCGGGCGTGTCGAGGTCGCGCCGTGCGCGCTGGCCGGGCAGGGGCACAAGCTGCATCCGGTCTGCGGCAGCGCGCACAACCGCGCGGCCCCCGTCATCGCCGCGCAGCTGTTTCAACTGATCGAAAAGCGCGGCGGCAAAGATGATGGGGTGCCCGGGCTTGCCGTCCGCCGTGCTCGCGCGCCAGATCAGAGTCTCGCCCGTCAGGTCCACCGCAGCCGCGAGGCGGGCAAGATCGCTGGCCTCAAGCGCGGGCATATCGGCCAGCAGCACCATGGCGGCGGGCGTGTCCAACGGCAGGGCGGCAAAGGCGCGGCGCAGGCTGGCGCCCATGCCCTCTGCGGCGTCGGGGATGGGGAGCGGCGTGATGTCCAACCCGCTAAGCGCCGTGTAGCGCGGGTGCGGCGGGGGCGGCAGGGCGACGGTGACGGGGCCAATGTCCTGTGCCAGCCGTGCCTGACGGCGCAGCAAGGGCTCACCGCCGATGTCTTCCATCAATTTGTCACGCCCCCGCATCCGAGTTGAGGCACCGGCGGCGAGGAGGATCACGGGCAAAGGGGCTATCGTCATGCCGCCCAACCTACCGGGCACGGGGGGCGAGGATAAGAGCTTTTTTACACCGCGCCGGACTGCAAATTCCCGCTAAGCCGCCGTTGGCAGGGCGCTTTTTCGTGCTACCCTTGGCCCATGAACATCAAAGACCTGATCCCGCACACGCTGTTTCGCAAAGCCCGCGAATATTCTCGCAAACTTTGGGTGCGGGTGGTTTTCATGGGGTTGCTGGCCTTTGTCGCCCTCGGGCTGACCCAGCTTTTTGAGCCCTTGGTGCCCAAGGAAGTCGCCACGAGGTTGACCGGCGAAGCGGCGGATCGCCTGTTGCAGATCATCGCGGATGCGATGTTGGCGGTCACGATCTTTTCCATCACCATCATGGTCACGGTCTACCGGTCCTCGTCATCGCAGTTCACGCCACGGGCGCATCGGCTGATCATTCAGGACCGTACCACGCAGAACACGCTGGCCGTCTTTATCGGCGCCTATGTCTATGCGCTGGTGGCGATCATCATGCGCGAGTTGGGCATCTATATCGACGAACGCTCTTTCGTGCTGTTCCTGACCACGGTCTTGGTGCTGGCGATCATCGTGATCTTCCTGATCCGCTGGGTGCTGCATCTGCAAAGCTTCGGCAGCCTGATCGACACGACCCGCCAGATCGAGGCGGTGACCACGTCATTGTTCAAGGAACGGCTGAAGACGCCCTGCATGGGCGGCCATCCCCTGACCGGTCCGGTGCCCGATGAGGCCCGCCCGATCTTTGCCCCTGAGAGCGGCTATATCCAACATATCTACCCCGAGGCGCTGGACCAGCAGGCGCGGGACCATGGGGTCGCGATCTATATGCCCCGGCGCATCGGTGATTTCGTCTTTGTTGGGGAGCCTCTGGTAATGGTCACCCGGCGGGGCAGCCCGCAGGACGCGGAACATGATTGGGACAGTCTAGAGCAAAAGGTTTTGGAGACCGTGCAACTGGGCGATCTGCGCACCTTTGACCAAGACCCCCGTTTCGGCCTGCGGGTGCTGGGAGAGGTTGCCTCGAAGGCGCTGTCGCCGGGGATCAACGATGGCGGCACGGCGATTGACGTGATCACCCGCATCGGGCGCGTGCTGTCCTATTATTCGGATGAGGCCAAGCCGGGCGGCAAGGTCGCGCTGCCGAACCTGCATATCCCGCCGATCCCAGCGGACGCGCTGATCGAAGACGGGTTTGGTGCGCTGGCGCGGGATGGCGCCTCGGTCGTCGATGTGCAGATGGTCTTGCAAGAGGTGCTGACAGGGCTGATGCAGCACCCCGATCCCGGCCTCTCGGCCGCCGCCCGTGACGCGGCAGAGGATCACCTGCGCCGGGCTTTTGAAGAGGTGCCTTTCGGCCCCGACCGGGCGCGCATCTGGTCCGCCGCCTGCAAAGACGTGCAGGCAGCGGTGGAAACCCCGGCCTAAGCCGGATCAGAGGGGGCGGATCTTGAGTTGGGTGATCCGGTTGCCGTCCCGCTCGATCACCTCAAAGCGGAAGTTGTGGAAGGAGAAGACTTGCCCCACGGTGGGGATCATCTGCGCCTCATGGATCACCAGCCCGGCCACGGTATTGGCTTCATCATCGGGCAGGGACCAATCGGTCGCGCGGTTGAGGTCGCGGATCGTCATCGCGCCTTCGACCATCAGATGCCCGTCGTCCGACTGTTTCAGCGGGTGATCCGCGTCGGGGTCGAATTCATCCGTGATCTCGCCCACGATTTCTTCGAGAATGTCTTCAAGCGTGATCAGCCCTTGGAGCGAGCCATATTCGTCCACCACCAGCGCAAAATGCGTGCGACGGCGCAGGAACTGGCGCATCTGTTCGTCCAGGGTCGAGGTTTCGGGCACGAAATAGGGTTTCATCACCACGTCGGCCACGTTGAACCCCTTGAGCGCCGCGGCATCGCCGTTGGGGCCGCCGATCAGCTTGTACATGGCGCGCAGGAGGTCTTTGGCATGGATCACGCCGATAATGTTCTCGGGGTCCTCGCGGAAGACCGGCAGGCGGGTGTGGTTGGATTGCAGACATTTCTCCATGATGTCGGTCGGGTCTGAATCCGCGTCGATCATCTCGATTCCCGAACGGTGCAGCATGACCTCTTCCACCGCGCGTTCGCGCAGGTCGAGCGCGCCCAAGATACGGTCGCGGTCTTCCTTTTCGACGACGCCTTCGGAATGGCCCAATTGCAGCGCTCCGGCGATTTCCTCGCGCACCGCCAGAATGTTGCTGTCGGGGTCGATCTGCACGCCGAAAAGCCGCAGCACGCCGCGCACGAAATAACGCACCGCCGTCACCACGGGCGAGAAGATAAGCACCACGATGCTAATCGGGCGCGAGACCAGCGCCGCCGCCGTTTCGGCATTGGTGATGGCATAGGTCTTGGGCAGCACCTCGGCAAAGACGAGCACCAGAAGCGTCATCACCAGCGTCGCCAGCGCCACGCCGCTTTCACCGAAGAGCCGTGTGAAGAGCGCCGTCGCCATGGAGGCGGCAAGGATGTTGACCAAGTTGTTGCCCAACAGGACCGAGCCGATCAGCCGCTCGTTATCCTCGGTGATCTTGAGCGCGCGGATCGCGCCGCTTGCGCCCTTGTCGGCCTGCGCGCGCAGCTTGCCGCGCGAGGCGGCGGTCAGGGCGGTTTCGGAGCCTGAGAAGAAGCCCGAGAGGACAAGGAGGAACAGGATAATTCCGGTGCTGATCCAGAAAGCGGTGTCAAAAAGGGCGGGGCCCGTTTCCATGAGGTCTAAATCCATCCATTATGTGTTGCGAATGTTATGGGCGCAGGGGCTGCGTCATTCAAGGGTTGCAACGGGGCAGGGTGGTGCGATGCAGGCGAAAATCAACTGCGCGGAGCTTGGGGTTTTGGACGGGCCGTTGCTGCTTTTTGGCGGGCCCTATTCCAACCTTCAGGCGGTCGAGGCGCTGGCGGCTTTTGCCGCGGCGCGGGGCACCGACGGGGGGCAGATGATCTGCACCGGCGACATTGTTGCCTATTGCGGCGCGCCGCGCGAATGCGTGGCGGCAATCCGGGCGCTTGGCTGCGCGGTGGTGGCAGGCAATTGCGAAGTGCAACTGGCCAGCGGGGCCGCAGATTGCGGCTGCGGCTTCGCGCCGGGCAGCAGTTGCGACATGCTCTCGGGCGCCTGGTACGCCCATGCGGCAGGCCAGTTGGACGCGGATGCGAAAGACTGGATGGGTCGCCTGCCGGATATGGCGGTGTTCCGGCATCAGGGCCAGCGCTATGGCGTGATCCACGGCGGGGTGCGCGATGTGGCGCGGTTCGTCTGGTCGGAGAGTGCGGCGGCGGTGTTTGACGAAGAGTGGCAGGCGCTGGAAGACATTGCAGGCCCCGTCGATCACATCATCGCGGGCCACTCCGGTCTGCCCTTCATCCGCGAGACAGCGCGTGGGCGTTGGATCAACGCAGGCGTGATCGGCATGCCGCCCCATGACGGCGGCCAGCAGACGCGGCTGGCGCTGCTCGACGGGGGCGAGGTGGGCTTTCACCGGCTGAGCTACGATGTGGCCGGGGCCGTGGCCGATATGGCCAAGGCAGGTTTGCCGCGCGCCTATGCAGACGCGCTACAAAGCGGTTACTGGCCTTCGGAAGACGTGTTGCCGCCGGAATTGCGGGTGCCGTCCTTGGCGAGGGGGTGACGCTCCAGCACGAGGTCCGACAGCCGCTCTTCCAGCACATGGGTGTAGATCTCGGTCGTGGCGACATCGGCGTGGCCCAGCATGGTCTGGATCGCCCGTAGGTCCGCGCCATTGGCCAGCAAATGCGTGGCAAAGGCATGGCGCAGGGTGTGGGGCGTGACTTTCTCGGGCGGCACGCCGCCGGTGACGGCGAATTCCTTGATCAGCAGATAGAACCGATGCCGCGTCAGATGCCCCGTCGCCCCGCGGGACGGGAAGAGGTGCCGCGCGGGTGGTTTGCCCTTGGCTTGGGCCGCCTCATCCGCCTTGTCGCGTACCACGAGCCATGCCGCCAGCGCGTCGCGCGCGGGCTCTGACAGGGGCACCAGCCGCTCGCGGCCCCCTTTGCCTGCGATCAGCAGCAGACGTGGATCGCCCCGCGCGGCGCTGACCGGCAGGCTGACCAATTCACTGACCCGCATCCCGGTGGCATAAAGCAGCTCCATCAGGCAGGTGTTGCGCAGCTGATCGGCCAGCGACCGGCCAGAATTGCGCGCGGCATCGAGCAGCCGGTCGACCTCTTCCTCGGACAGGATCTTGGGCAGGCGTTTGTCCTGCCCCGGCCCGGCGATTTGCACCGCAGGGTTGTCTTCGCGCAGCCCTTCCTCAAAGGCGAAACGGTAAAGCTGTTTGATCGCCGAGAGCCGCCGTGCGCGGGTGGATTTCGCCAGCCCCTGCGCGTCGCAATAAACAAGGTAATCTTCGACCTCGCCGCGGCTGGCGGTCAGGAAGTCATGGTTGCGCTGCGCGAGGAAGGAATCGAAATCCTTCAGGTCGCGGCCATAGGCCAGCTGCGTGTTGGTGGCGGCACCCTGTTCGGCGGCGGCGGCCTCCAGAAAGCTGGAGATCCAATGGAAGGTCGGGGTCTGGGACATCATCATTGCTGGAGCAATACAATCTGCAAGGCGGCACGTCGGGCGGTGTCTTCCAATCCGAGGGCGCGTAGGGTGGCTAGGGCGTCGCGGAGCGCCGATGTGTCACCACTCGCCCCGTCATGCAAGAGCGACAGTAGGCGCAAAATTGCCATGCCCAGCTCCTTGTCCCGCGCCAGCGCCATTAGGTCGGTGCGGGGGGTGGGATCGGCGAAAGCATCGTGAACCGCAGCGGCCAAAGGCGCATCCGGAGCGGGGCCTTTGGGCGCATCGCCAACGGCGACGGCGCGCAGCAATTCGTCCTCGGGGGACTTGCCGATCACCCGCGCCGCCGCGGCCTCGTAATTGGGCGACAGCAGCGCCACATCCCGCGCCAGACGCGCGGCACGGCCCGCCAGAGGAATGGTCGAGAGCGGTTCGGCAAAGAGCGTGGCAAAGGCCACTTCAAGAGAGGCTTCGCGCATCGCTTCCCATGCGGGGGGCAGGGTCTTGGCCACCGCCTCGGCGCTGCCGGTGCGCAGGGCCGTCTCAAACCGTTGCAGCGCCGCGACCCGGTCCCAGACCCCGCCAGAGGCGGCGGGCTGACGATCAGTATAAAGCCCCAGCAGCAGGTTGTCGGGCAGGGCGCCCGCGCGGGTCAGCCGCTCGGCGGCCTCAAGCTGGGCCTTCCATCCGGCGATGTCGCGCAGATCGGCCACCGCATAAGCACGCGGCAGGATGTTAGAGGGCAAGGGCTCGCCAATGGTCTCAAACAGGCGGAAGGTCATTGGGTCCATCTGGCGGGGCACGCGCAGCGGTTCGGCCCCTTCGTAGAAATCCGGGTTCAGGAAACGGTCGAAGAGTTCGAGCTGCGCCTCGGGCAGCAGGCCGAGCGCTTGGGCCGAGCCAAAGGTCAGGGCCGCGTTCTCCCAATTGCCAGCGCGGGCGTTGCAGAAAATCCGGGTGCCATAGTCCCGGGTCAGATGCGGCGATTTCACCAATCGCTCACAGACGCGATGCTCGGTCCCGGTAAGCAGGGAAAGCTGCATCCACAGGTCGAAATGCGCGGTCGAGGTGGTCACCCCGGCCTGTTCGATCAGCGACAGCGCCGGGTCGAGGGCGCCAAGCTCCATCAGCTTTTCGCCCCGCGCCAGCGCCAAAAGATCGCCATTGCGCGCCTCGCCCTGCGGGGCCTGTGCCTCGGCCAGAAGCACGGTGTAGAGCAGCGCCTGCGCGGCGGGCAGATGCAGGTCCGGTAAATCGCGGATGCGGTCGATCAGGGCCGTCGTGTCGCTGCCCAGCCAGATGTCCCCGCGCAGCCCGGTGACCGCGCCGGGCACCAGCCCGATGCGGCGCGGCGCGCCATCGCCCAAGGGCGTGACCTGCACGGGCGGCGGCAGGGCGCTGTCGGCCACGGGCGGTTCCGGCACCCGGCCCGGGTTGGGCGGGCGTTTTGGCCGGTTTTCGGGCGGCGATTGCGCGCCCAGCCAGTCAATCACCGACAGCGGCTGATCATTGGCCGCGGGGGGCTGGTCTTGCCGTTCAGACGCCTGACGCGATTCGCGGCCCAGATTGCGGTCTTCTTCCGATTCGGCCAGCAGGGCTGTGGCGCTGACCGAGCAGATCAATGCAGCGCAAAGGGCCCGTTTGCCTTTGGACAGGGCGTTTGCCACGCCGCTCAATCCGCTGTCAGCGTGACAGGCTGGCGCGTCTCAATCTGTTCGGGCGAAAAATCCACGCCAAAGAAAGGCCCGACATAGGCATAGCCCACGAGACCGATGAAGCCGACAATCAATAGAAATATCAAAAGCTTGAAAAGTTTACCCATGATTTATGCCTGCCCGGAATTCTGCTATTTTGCCAAACTATATATGGCCTTTTCGGCAAGATCACGTCATTCAGAGAAAAATGAGCGGAATTAAGCACAGCATGACCGATGGCGAAGAAACGCCGCCCCGCTACCGTCTGAACAAGACGGTGGCGCTGGTTGGCATGATGGGCGCGGGCAAGACGGCGGTGGGGCGTGCGGTCTCGGCCAAACTGGGCGCGCCTTTCCTGGACAGCGATGCGGAGATCGAAGCAGCGGCCAATCTCAGCGTGCCCGAGATTTTTACCCGCGACGGGGAGCCGTTCTTTCGCAAGCGCGAGACCGAGGTGATCGCGCGGCTTTTGGCGGAGGAACGTTGCATCCTATCCACCGGCGGTGGGGCGTTTTTGGCCGAGGTGAACCGCGACAATATCGCGGCCTACGGCGTGGCGCTCTGGCTCGATGCGGATTTGGAGCTGCTGTGGAACCGGGTGCGCTATAAGGACAGCCGTCCGCTGCTGCGCACGGCTGATCCCAAGGCGACGCTGGCCGCGCTTTATCGCGACCGGGTGCCGCTTTACCGGCTGGCTGATCTTTCAGTGCGCTGCGATCCGCGCCTGTCGATTGACGCCATGGCCAACCGGGTGATCGACAAGCTGCTGACAAGGCCCGATGTTTTGGAGAGATTGGATGCGTGAGACGGTTTCCGTCGCCCTGCCGGGGCGGGAGTATGACGTGGTTATCGGGCCGGGCTTGCTGGGGGATGCAGGCGCGCTGATCGCGCCGCTGCTGCGCCGCAAGCGGGTGGCCGTCATCACCGAAAGCCGTGTAGCCGCATTGCATCTGCAATCCTTGCGGGAGGGATTGGCCGCCGAGGGCATCGCGATGTCTGCACTGGAACTCGCCCCCGGCGAGGGGACCAAGGACTGGGCCAGTCTTCAGCGCTGCGTGGACTGGCTGCTTGATGAGCAGGTGGAGCGCGGCGATATCGTCGTGGCCTTTGGCGGCGGGGTGATCGGTGATCTGGTGGGTTTCGCCGCCGCCGTGCTGCGGCGCGGGGTGCGTTTCGTGCAGATCCCCACCTCTCTTTTGGCGCAGGTCGACAGTTCGGTGGGCGGCAAGACCGGGATCAACGCGGGCCAAGGCAAGAACCTGATCGGGGCCTTCCATCAGCCCAGCCTCGTGCTGGCGGATACCGAGGTGTTGGGCACCATGCCCAACCGGGATTTCCTTGCCGGCTATGGCGAAGTAGTAAAATACGGGCTACTCGGCGATGCCGCGTTCTTTGATTGGCTGGAGGCGCAGGGCCCAGCCCTCGCGGCGGGCGATATGGCCGCCCGGATCGAAGCGGTGCGGCGGTCGGTTCAGATGAAAGCCGATATTGTGGAGCGCGACGAGACAGAGCAGGGCGACCGTGCGCTTTTGAACCTTGGCCATACATTCGGCCATGCGCTTGAGGCGGCGACGGGCTATTCCGACCGGCTGCTGCATGGCGAAGGGGTGGCGATTGGCTGTGCGCTCGCCTTTGAGCTTTCCGCGCGGCTGGGGCTTTGCCCGCAGGAAGACCCAAGCCGTCTGCGCGCCCATTTGGTTCAGATGGGCATGAAGACCGACCTGCGCGACATTCCCGGTGATCTGCCTGAAGCCGAGGAACTGCTGCGGCTGATGGGGCAGGATAAAAAGGTGGTCGATGGCCGTTTGCGCTTTGTTCTGGCGCGCGGCATCGGGCAGGCCTTTGCGGGCGCTGAGGTAGAGAACGAGCAGGTGCTGGCGCTGTTGCGGGATGCATTGAGCGCAAGGCAATGACCCGCGGCGGGTGGGGCCCGGCGGTTTAACTTAATTCTCTAAGCTATTGTGGAGCCGTATAAAAAGGGCGGCGCCGCCAAATCGGATGTTTGAGACATGCGTCACCCTGCATGTCTTGACGTCTTGACATGGCGCCCGCATGGGGCGCCTCTGATCCTGTTGCCGAACGGATGATTGCCCGGCGGGTATCGCGATGGGGAAAGGTCTACTGCGGCGCGGTTAAGGGTTTCTCATAGCCGCGTTCGCAAAGGTTGGGCAGGGCGCAACAGCGCCCCGCCCCAAGTCGCATAGGGTTTAGAACGGGATCTCGTCGTCCAGATCACGGCTGCCGCCGCCGCCACCGCCGCCCGAAGAGGACGGGCCGCTGTCATAGCCGCCGCCGTAGTCGTTGCCGCCACCGCCGTAGCCGCCACCGCCGCCACCACCGTAGCCGCCGCCACCACCACCACCACCGCCGGAGCCGCCGCCGGGACCGTCGAGCATGGTCAGCGTGCCGCCGAAGCCTTGCAACACGACTTCGGTGCTATAGCGGTCTGCGCCCGATTGGTCCTGCCATTTGCGGGTCTGCAACTGGCCCTCGATATACACTTTGGAGCCCTTCTTGAGGTATTGCTCGGCCACGCGGACGAGCCCTTCTTGAAAGATCGCCACCGAATGCCATTCGGTCTTCTCGCGGCGCTCACCGGTGTTGCGGTCTTTCCATGTCTCCGAGGTGGCGATGCGCAGGTTGCACACTTTGCCGCCGTTCTGGAACGACCGCACCTCGGGGTCGCGCCCGAGGTTGCCGATAAGGATCACTTTGTTCACTGAGCCGGCCATCTTGCCCCCTCGTTTGTCATTGCTGTGTCATTGCGTCGGGCGCGAATCCGAGCGCGCCCAATTCGGCTGTTTATATCGTGCTTGTTCGCCGGATGACACCGGCTTTCCATCCCGCAGTCCATCGCCACGGCCCGCGAAATGGCCGGGATTTCGGGGGCTGGTAGAAGGGGCGCATTTAAGTATACTACGTGCAATGCAACGGCAGGGGGCAGATATGCGAAAGACGGGACTTTTGGCCGGTCTGGCCGCGGTGAGTTTGACGGCAGCCGGAATCATCGCGATGGGGGCAGTACCAGCGGCTGCCGATATGTTCGCCAGCAAGAACCGCGCGGGGCTCTTTGCCTCGCAGAAAAGCATCCTCGATAATCGGGCATCCAAACAATATTCCGCCTCCGTGCGGCTGCAACCGCCAAAGGTCGTCACCCCGACGAAATGGGACGTGCCGAAATACAACGGGTCTTACAAAGGGGCCTTTCTAACGCATGCCCGCGCAGCGGCCACGCGCCATGGCATCCCGGTCGATCTGTTTTTGCGGCTGGTGCAGCAGGAAAGCGGGTGGAACCCCAAGGCGTTGTCGCACAAGGGGGCGATGGGGCTGGCGCAGTTGATGCCGCAGACCGCGCGGGCGCTGCGTGTCGATCCCGCCGATCCGGTGCAAAACCTCGAAGGCGGGGCGCGTTACCTCAAGATGCAGTACCGCGCTTTCGGCAGTTGGGAGCTGGCGCTGGCCGCCTATAACGCGGGGCCGGGGGCGGTGAAGAAATACGGGGGCATCCCGCCCTACAAGGAAACCCGCAATTACGTTAAAGTGATCACGGGCAGTTAAGTCACTGATATTTATGGGGTGAGCGCTGCGCTTGGGCGTTTGTCCGCCTATTTTCACCCCCCCAAGCCCGTCTGGCATCGGCCCCCTTGGGAACCGCCGGGGCAATCGTGGTGTTCTCTGATCAGAAACTTTGCAGCGGGGCATTCTCGCCGCAGAGAGGAAAGATCAAAGGAGAACGACATGCTGACGAATATGAAAAACATCGCCCTTGCCGCTGGTGTAAGCGTTATCGCGCTGAGCGGCTCTGCCTTCGCCGATGACAAGATCATGGTCTCGAAAATCGACGTCGAATCCTCTGTCTCCGCCGCGGCAGACAGCAATGCCATGGATTTCTATCCTGATCTGGAAGAAGACCTGCGCGCCGAAGTGGCAGAGCGCGTGCCGATGAGCAGCGATGGCTCCGATCCGCAGATCAAGATCGACATCCGCAAAATCTCTCTGAACGGCGCGACCATGCTGCCCGACAGTAAGGAATTCAACGAGTTGGAAGGCGTTGTTGATATTACAAGCCCCACCGGTGACAACGCGGGCCTGAGCTTCCCGGTGATGATCTCTGCCTACAGCGGCGATGAGATCGCGCCCGAAGGCTATGTCAACGTGCAGCCGTCCGAGACTGAGTTCTATGTAGCGCTCGTCTCTACCTTCGCTGACGTTGTCGCCGAAGGTCTGGCCAATGTGAACACTGCCGGTTCGCCCGTTGATCCCTAAATCCGGGTTTGATTTGGCCGTGCAAGCCGGATCGTCATAACCTCAGGTCGTTCCCCCTTAGATAGCCTGAGGCATGAGGCGTGGTTCTTCGGAACCACGCCTTTTCTCATTCCGCCGCCGTGCCTGTCTCGATCACCGGCTCCATCTCGGCGAATTGCTGGGCGGAGAGGTGGCATTTGATCTGAAGGCCGTCGGCCATGGTCACCATCGGCGGCACCTCGCGTTCGCACAGATCGCCGGGCACCTGCGACTTCCACCGGCAGCGCGTCTGGAAAGGGCAGCCCGGGGGCGGGTTCATTGCTGAAGGCACGTCGCCTTCCAGCACGATGTGTTTCTTTTTCACCTTGGTATCGGCAATCGGCACCGCGCTCAGCAGCGCTTCGGTATAGGGGTGATAGGGCGGGGCAAAGACCTGACCGGTGTCGCCCAGTTCAACCACATGGCCCAGATACATCACCATCACCCGGTCCGAGAGATAGCGCACGATCGAAAGGTCGTGGGAGATGAACAAAAGCGTCGTCTTCTGCTCGCGCTGGATCTCCATCAGCAGGTCGGTGACCGCGGCCTGTACGCTCACGTCGAGTGCCGAGACCGGCTCGTCCGCCACCACGATCCGCGCATCCCCGGCAAAGGCGCGGGCGATGCCGACGCGTTGTTTTTGCCCGCCCGAGAGTTGGCGCGGCATCCGGCCTGCGAATTCGCGGGGCAGTTTCACCAGATCGAGCAGTTCGAGCATGCGCTGGCGGCGCTCTTTCTCATTCTTGCCGATGCGGAAAATCTCCAAGGCGCGGATGATCTGCCGCCCCACGGTCATCGAGGGGTTGAGCGTGTCGAAGGGGTTTTGAAACACCATCTGCACATCGGCCACGTTCTTGGTCGTGCGGTCATCAATCGGCACGCCGCCGATGTCCCGCCCGTCGAGGTAGATATGCCCCTCGGTCGCCGTCTCTAGCCCCATCAGCACCTTGGCGAATGTGGACTTGCCACAGCCCGACTCGCCCACGATGGCGAGGGTTTCGCTTTCATGGGCCTCGAAGCTTAGGGATTCATTGGCTTTGACCACTTTGGTATTGCCGCCGCCGAACATGGCATTGGCCGCGACTTGGTAGTATTTCTTGAGCTTGTCCATCTTGAGGACGACCTCGCCGACATCGCTCTTTTCCTTGACCTCGGCCAGATCCAAGGGCGCTTGCCAGTCGATTTCCTGAAACCTGATGCAGCGGGTCTCATGCCGGTCGTTGCCGGGCACGCTCTCCATCGGGATCGGCGCGGCGTCGCAGCGGCCACGGACGAAATAGTCGCAGCGCGGGCCGAAGTTGCAGCCCGGCGGGCGCTCGTGGGGCAGGGGGAAATTGCCCGGAATGGCCTTCAGGGGCCGCGCGTTCTTGTCGGCCCCCGGCAGCGGGATCGAACGGAACAGCGCCTGCGTATAGGGGTGCTGCATCTCGTCAAAGACATCCTCGATCGAGCCTTTCTCGACCGCTTCGCCCGAATACATCACGCAGATCCGGTCGCAGGTTTCCAGCACCAGCCCGAGGTTGTGCGAGATGAACAGCATCGAGGTGCCGTATTTCTTGCCCAAATCCTTCACCAGTTCGACGACCGCGGCCTCAACGGTAACATCGAGGGCGGTCGTCGGTTCATCGAGGATCAGCAGCGAGGGTTCGGACATCAGCGCCATGGCAATGACGATACGTTGCTGTTGCCCGCCCGAAAGCTGGTGCGGATAGGCCTTCAGGATGCGCTCGGGGTCGGGCAGTTTCACGTCCGTGACCACTTGCAGGGCCCGTGCATAGGCTTCCTTCTCGGACATGCCGGCGTGGATCATCGGCACTTCCATCAGCTGCTTGCCGATCCGCATGGCGGGGTTCAGGCTCGCCATCGGCTCTTGGTAGATCATCGCGATTTCGCTGCCGCGAATGTCGCGCAGCTCTTCGGGGCTCATCTCGCTCAGGTCGCGGCCTTTGAACTTGATGGAGCCGCCGACGATCCGGCCATTGCGACCCAGATCCTGCATCACGCCCAGCGCCACGGTGGATTTGCCGCAGCCGCTCTCGCCCACCAGCCCCACGGCCTCTCCCGGTTGGACGTTGACAGAGAAATCCATCACGGCGGGAATCTCTCGCAAACGGGTGAAGAAGGAGATCGACAGGTTGTTGATCTCAAGAATGGGACCGTCGTAATCAGTCTTTGGCATTTGGCTCTCCCAGTCGGGGGATCAAAAGGGGCCGGGAGGCTGGCCCCCCGGAGGATGTTTTTTAGTCGCGCAGGGATTCTTCGCGCAGGCCATCGGCCAAGAGGTTCAGACCCAGCACGAGGCTTAGCAGCGCCAGCGCAGGCGCGATAGCGGCATGCGGGTAGAGCGACAGCAGGCGGCGGCCCGCGTTGATCGTGCTGCCCCAATCGGGGCTCTCGCTCTCTAGCCCGAGGCCGAAGAAGCCCAGCGTGCCCAAAAGGATCGTGGTATAACCGATGCGCAGGCAGAAATCGACGATCAGCGGCCCGCGCGCATTGGGCAGGATTTCCCACAGCATGATATACCACGGGCCTTCGCCACGGGTCTGGGCGGCGGCGACGTAGTCGCGGGTTTTGATGTCGAGTGCCAAGCCGCGCACGATGCGGAACACCGTGGGCGAGTTCACGAAGACCACCGAGACAAAGACCACCAGCACGCCGGGGTCGATGTCGAAAAGGTCGATCATGCCGGGCAGGCCCGGAATGCGGTAGCTGTCTGTCGCCACGATCGCCCCGTCGGTGGAGACCAGCGACAGGTAGAGCCAGCCGACCACCCCCAGCACCACGATCAGAAGCGGCGTGCGGAACGAAGGTTGCGTGTAGTAGCGCGCGTTCAACAGCACGGCGAGGAAGATCAGCGGGAAGATAAATAGGAAGACCGCCATGTAGTTCGGGATGCCGGTGAGCACGATCTCGGGCGTGACCAGAAGGTAGAACAGCAGGATTACTGGGAAGGCGAGGATCAGGTTCGCCAGAAAGCTCAGCACCGTATCCAACCGCCCGCCATAGTAGCCCGCAGGCAGGCCCAGCGTGATCCCCACCATAAAGGCAAAGAGCGTCGCCATCGGCGCGATCTGCACCACGACCCAAGACCCTTTGATCAGCCGGGAAAAGACATCGCGGGCAAGGTTGTCACCGCCCAAAAGGAACCAAGGGTATTCGCCTTCATCCGGGCTGCGCAGGGGCGTGCCGGGCAGTTTGTTCTTCATCCCCGAGGTCTGGCTGAGGCTGTCATGCGTCACCAACAGATCGAACAGCCCGCCGAAGATGCCGGTGTAGACCCAGAACATGACGATAGCGAAACCGATCATGCCGACGGTGCTGTCAAACAGCTTGCCGTAAAGGCCGAGCCGCCGCTTGAAGTGGATAGAGAGCGCGAAGGTCAGGATCAGCGCGATCCACACGGGCAGCATCTGCTGCGACATGCCGCCGATGATGCCCGCCTGCGGCCCCATGAAGGCGCCTGCGATGATATAGATCAGCAGGACGAGGATCAGCAGCGCAAAGAGCAGGATCACCGCCCGGTTCACCCCGCCCGCCAGCCCGCCTTGCCGGGCGACGGTGCCATCCGGGTTGATCTGGCGTGCCTCACTGGCGGGAAAGAAGGAAACGACGATCTGCACCGCTACGGCCAAGGCCAGAAGCACCGTAAGCCCGAGGAAGATGATGTTGAGCCCCGCAAGCGACCCGGTCCATGTCAAAGGTTCCATGTCCAAGCTCCGTTAAGAAATGCGAATGCGCGGGTTGAGGAAAACATAGCCGATGTCCGAGATCAGCTGCGTCACGAGGACGACGATCACCGACACGACCGAGACCGCCAGCAGCAGTTCGATGTCGTTATTGGCCGCCGCCTGCACCAGAAGCCAGCCGAAGCCCTTGTAGTTAAACAGGGTCTCGACGATCACCACGCCGTTCAAGAGCCACGGGATTTGCAGCATGATGACGGTGAAGGGCGCAATGAGCGCGTTGCGCAGCGCGTGTTTCAGCACGATCTCTGAGAATTTCACGCCCTTAAGCCGCGCGGTGCGGATATATTGCGCGGTCATCACCTCGGTCATAGAGGCCCGCGTCATCCGCGCGATATAGCCCATGCCGTAGAGCGAGATGGTCAGCACCGGCAGAAAGAAGTTCCAGAAGTTCGCATCTTTCATGGCCGAGGTGGCCGAGCCCAGAAACAGTGTCTTGCTGTCGATCCAGCCCCATTCGGCCAGCAGCGGCGATAGGCCAAAGCGCGAGGACGCCAGCACCGCGATGAAGATCACGCCCGAGACATATTCAGGCGTCGCCGTGGTGGCGATGGAGAAGGTGGAGAGCGAGCGGTCGAGCTTGGAGCCTTCGCGCATCCCCGCCAGCACGCCGACGATCAGCGCCGAGGGGACCATCAGCACCAGCACCCAGAGCATCAGCTTGCCAGTGAGCGCCAGACGGGTCAGCACCGTTTCGCCCACGGGTTCTTTGAAGACGGTCGAGAACCCCCAATCGCCTTGCAGGATGCCGCAGCGGGTGGGGCGGTCCTCCTCCGGGGTGCCGGGGGCGAAACAGCGGCCAAAGGTTTCCTCGGGCGTCTCGCCTTCGGTGACCCAGCCGGGCAGCACGCCCAGCCATTCGCCGAACTTGTCGACCGTGGGCTGTAGGTAGCCGCGGTCATCGAGGTAGCTGGCCACGGCTTCGTCCGACATGCGAAAGTTGCCTTGGGTCTTGGCGAGTTTTTCGAGGTTCGGATAGAGATTGGTCAGCCAGAACACGATGAACGTCAGGCAAAGCGCCGTCAGCAACATCACACCCAGCCGGCGCAAAATGAATAGTCCCATGTGGTCCCCTGTAGCAGGGTCGGGCGGTGACTTGGCCCGACGATGCGGCCTTTTGGCCTTTTTAATTGGTGCGGCGCCTTGGGGGCGCCGGTTCTGTTCGCGGCAGGTTTTCTCTGCCTTGTTGCGCTGGGGTGCCGAAGACCTTTTGGCGGTCTTTCTGGCAGCCTGCGCGTGTCCATTGCCCCGCCCCTGTGCGGAGCGGTTCAGCCATGAGGCACGGAAATCACTCGCGCGTCAACATTCGGCTGAGGAGTTTGGAGGAGTTTTTGCGACATGCTGAGGGTCTGAAAGCGACATTTCGGCCCGGCTCTCAGCGCAGTTTGCTGGGGGGCAGGCCGCTGTGCTGTTGCATGAAACGGGTGAAATAGGCGGCAGAGCCGAAGCCCAAGGTGGCGGCGATCTCGGCAGCGGTGTGATCGGTCTCGGCCAACAGGCGACGGGCGGCATGGCAACTGCGCTCGGTCAGAAGGTCAGCGGCGGATTTGCCGGTGGCCGCTTTCACGGCGCGGGTCAGATGGGTTGGGGTCACGCCAAGAGCTGCGGCGTGTTCGGCCATGCTGGTGCCCTTGGGGGCGTCTTGAGTGACCAAGGCGCAGAACCGCGCGCTCAGCCTGTCGCCTGCCTTGGGCCGGGGGGCGGTATGCGTCTCTGCCATGATCTGGCGGCGCAGCCAGACCGACATCAGCGCCACCTGCGCTTTGAGCGCATCTTGGTGCAGGGGGCGGGCCTGTTGGACCTCCCGTTGGGTCTGTTCGATGAGGGTTGCGATCTCCGATTGTGCCGCCCCGTCGCGGATGCGCAATTGGCGCGGGGTCTCGGGCAGGCTTTCGTCACTGTCTTTGGGGATCAGCACCGCATGGCCCAGACATTGATAGCCCAGCTCCAGCGCGAAGAGCGACCGCGCCGGTATCCAAAGCGCGTTATGCGGGCTGATGCCGCGGCGTTGGCCGTCGAGCAGCAGCCGCCCTTGGCCCCGGGTGATCCAGATCAAAAGATGGTGGTCGCGGTCGTGCGCGAGGGTCAGCCGCCAGTCTTGCCCCGCCGAAACCTGGGCCAAGGTCTGGGTCTGAATCTCTGTCTCGGGCACGCGGCGCTTTCGTTGAGAAATGGAAACCTTACAAGGGCAATCTTCAACGTCAGGCTAGCGGAGGGTTGGGATAACGCAAGAAATTCCGCCCGCTCGGCGGCTATTCCGGCGTGACCCGCTGCCAATCTGCCATCTTACTGCGCATCCAAGTGCGCTGCCGTTTGGCGAAACGGCGGGTGGCGACCACGGCAGCCTCGCGGGCGCGGTGCAGCGGCCAGTCGCCGTCGAGGTGGCGGATCAGTTCCGGCACGCCGATGGCGCGATGGGCGGGCAGGGATGGGTCATAGCGCGGGCGAAGGGCGGCGACCTCTTCCAAGGCGCCTTGCTCGAGCATCAGGTCAAAGCGCTGTGCGATGCGGGCGTTCAGCCAATCCCGCTCGACATCGAAGACGATCGGCAGACAGTCCGCCAGCGGCAAAAGCGGTGCGCCGGTGTCGCGCTGCCAGTCCGACAGGCCGCGCCCGGTGGCCTGCCACACTTCCCAAGCGCGCTGCACCCGCGCGCGGTTGCGTTGGTCGAGGCCTGCGGCGGTCTCGGCATCCAGCCCGGCCAACAGGTCTTCGAGCGCCATCTCGTCGCCTTGGGCGCGCACCTCTACCGGGGTGGCCGGAATCTCGGCCAGCCCCTGCGTCAGGGCAGAGAAGTAAAGCCCGGTGCCCCCGGTGATGATCACCCGCTGATCGCCGCCCAACAGCGGGGCCACCTCGCGCAGCCAATGGCCGGTGGAATAGGGCGCATCTTCGGCCAGATGACCATAAAGCAGATGCGGCGCGCGGGCCTCTTCCTCGGGCGAGGGGCGGGCGCTGATGATGCGCAGGGGGGCGTAGACCTGACTGGCATCGGCATTGACGATCACACCGCCCTGCGCCTCGGCAATGGCGAGGGCAAGGGCGGATTTGCCACTGGCAGTCGGCCCGGCGATCAACACCGGCCGTTCGGGCGGTAAGTCTTGCAACAGGGCGTCCATCTGGGCATTGGGAATATCCGGCATTTCTTTGCGTCTTCCTTACGTCCCGCATTGAACCTTGGGCGTATTTGCGACATTTTGGCGCGAAATGAAAACCCTTCACCGCCGCAAGGCTTAAATCTCCCCCGGTTGGTGAAATAGTAAGGTGTGCCCGATGTCCCAAGACACCCCCCAAGTCTCCTTTAACCGCGTGATGCTAAAGATTTCCGGGGAGGCGCTGATGGGTGACCTCGGCTATGGTCTGCATCCGCCAACCGTCGAACGCATCGCCCGTGAGGTGCAATCGGTGCACAGCCTCGGCGTCGAGATCTGCATGGTGATCGGCGGCGGCAACATCTTCCGCGGGCTGCAAGGCTCGGCGCAGGGGATGGAGCGGACCACGGCGGATTACATGGGGATGCTCGCCACCGTGATGAACGCGCTGGCGATGCAATCGGCACTCGAAGGCTTGGGCATCCACACCCGCGTGATCAGCGCGATCACCATGAACGAAGTGGCCGAGCCCTATATCCGCCGCCGCGCCGTGCGCCACCTTGAGAAGAAGCGGGTCTGCATCTTTGCCGCGGGCACCGGCAACCCCTATTTCACCACCGACACCGCCGCGACCCTGCGCGCCAATGAGATGTCCTGCGAGGCGATCTTCAAGGGCACCAAGGTCGACGGTGTTTATGACAAAGACCCGGCCAAGTTCGACGATGCGAAACGCTATGATCTGGTGAGCTATGACGACGTGCTGCAAAAGCGGCTCGGCGTGATGGACGCCTCTGCCATCGCGCTGGCGCGGGACAACAACCTGCCGATTATCGTCTTCTCGCTGGATGAGCCGGGCGGCTTCCAAGGTATCTTGGCGGGGCAGGGCACCTATACCCGCGTCGGGTAATTCCGACCCGCATTCCAAGGCATCGCCCCACGGCGGGGCGATTGACCTGATGCCGCCCGCGTCTCTCACAACAGGGGCGCGGGGCGCGTATGGTGGCGCAACAATGGGCAGTTGTGAAAGCGCCGCGCCACCGTTAGAAAGCCGTAACGCAAGGAAACAACAAGCAGGCTCGCCATGTCAGACGAATTTATGCTCGATACCGATGATCTTGAACGGCGGATGAACGGCGCGATTGCGTCGCTTCGGACCGAGTTCGCATCGCTGCGCACGGGGCGTGGCTCGGCCTCCATGCTGGAGCCGGTGATGGTCGAGGCTTACGGCCAGATGACCCCGGTGAACCAAGTCGGCACCGTCAATGTGCCTGAGCCGCGCATGGTCACGATCAACGTCTGGGACAAGGGTCTCGTCGGCAAGGTTGAGAAGGCCATTCGCGAAAGCGGACTGGGCATCAATCCGCAGCTTAATGGTACCATCATCATGCTGCCGATCCCCGAGCTGAACGAAGAGCGCCGCACCCAGTTGACCAAGGTTGCCGGGCAGTATGCAGAACACGCGCGCGTTTCGATCCGCAACATCCGCCGCGACGGGATGGACCAGATCAAGAAGGCCAAGAACGACGGCGCCATGTCCGAGGACGACCAGAAAATCTGGGAAGGCGAAGTGCAGGATCTGACCAACCGTTTCATCACGCTCATTGATGAACAGCTTGAGACGAAACAGGCCGAAATCATGCAAGTCTGACCCCGCCAAGACGCAGGGAGACAGAACTTGAAAGAAAAAGGTCGAGACATGAGCACCGCCGAAATTCAGCCCCAAACGATACCCGGCGGGCCACGCCATGTGGCGATCATCATGGATGGCAATGGCCGTTGGGCCACCCAACGCGGGCGGCCCCGGCTTTTTGGGCATCACGCCGGGGCCAAACGCGTGCGCGAGATCGTCGAATGCTGCCCCGATGTGGGGGTCGAATATCTGACGATCTTTGCTTTCTCGACCGAGAATTGGAAGCGTACGCAGGTCGAAGTGGCGGGGCTTATGTCTCTGTTTCGGCGCTATATTTCCAAGGAAATGCGCAGCCTTAGCGACTATGGCGCGCGGGTGCGGTTCATTGGGGATCGTGACCGGCTGGATGACAAGCTGATCAAGCTCATGGGAGAGCTTGAGGCCCATACCGCCCATAACACCCGCATCAATCTGACCATCGCGCTCAATTATGGCGGCCGCGATGAGGTGGCCCGCGCCACGCATCGCTTGGCGCAAGATGTCGCCAGCGGCAAGCTCGACCCTGACTCGGTGGACGAAGAGACCCTGCCGCGCTACCTCGATACCCATGTGTTGCCCGACCCCGATTTGGTGATCCGCACCAGCGGCGAGGCGCGGATTTCGAACTTTCTGCTGTGGCAATCGGCCTATGCGGAATATGAGTTCATCGACACGCTGTGGCCGGATTTCACCCGCGAGGAATTCGCCCGGCTCTGCGTCGCCTATGGCGGGCGTGACAGGCGGTTCGGTGCGGTCAAGACCTGAGGAAAGCTGCGATGAAATCACCTGAACAATGGTCCGACCTACGCGCCCGTATGCTATCGGCCAGTGCGATGATCCTGATCGGTCTGTTGGGCATCTGGTTGGGCGGCACCGTCTTTCATCTGCTGGTGGCGCTGATCTGCGGCATGATGGTTTGGGAATTGGTCGGCATGCTGCGCGGGCAGGGGCAAGCGGCGGCTTGGCAATTGGGGCTGGTGACCGCGGCGGCGGTGCTGGCCTCGGTCTATCTGCCGGTGGGCTTTGGCCTGCCGCTTTTGCTGGCTCCGGCGCTGGCGGGCTTTGCACTATTGAGCGCCAATCGCACGCTTTACATGAGTTTTACCGCGCTGATCCTGCTGGCGGGCTTTGGCCTGATCCAGCTGCGCGATGACATGGGTTTTGGCTGGTTGATGTGGCTGGTGCTGGTGGTCGTGGTGACCGATGTGGTGGGCTATTTCGCAGGCCGCGCCATCGGCGGGCCCAAATTCTGGCCCAAGGTCAGCCCCAAGAAAACATGGTCTGGCACCGCCTCGGGCTGGGTCGGGGCGGCTGTTGTCGGGCTGATTTTCTCGTTCAACACGGGCTTTGGCCTGCAACTCGTCGGCATCTCGGTGGCCCTGTCGATGGCCTCTCAGATGGGCGATATGGCGGAGTCGGGCATGAAGCGAAAGATGGGCGTCAAAGACAGCTCGGCGCTGATCCCCGGCCATGGCGGTCTGTTGGACCGTTTTGACGGGATGCTGGGCGCCGCCGTCTTCTTGCTGATCGTCGGGCCGCTGATCGGTTTCCCGCCGGGTGTGAACTGACCCGCTATGCCGCGCAAGATTTCGATACTGGGGGCGACCGGGTCCATCGGTCAGAACACGATTGACCTGATCCGCCGCGCGCCCGACGCCTATGAGGTCGTGGCCCTGACCGGCGCGGGCAATATCGCGCAATTGGCTAAGGACGCCATTGCGCTGAAGGCCGATGTGGCCGTCACCGCGCGTGAAGACCTGCTGGATGATCTGCGCGATGCGCTCAGTGGCAGCGCTGTCGAAGCCGCAGCAGGGGCCGAGGCGATCACCGAGGCCGCATCGCGCCCGGCGGATTGGACCATGTCGGCGATCATCGGTGCGGCGGGGCTGGCACCGGGGCTGGCGGCGCTGCGCCAAGGTGGCACGCTGGCCCTGGCCAATAAGGAATCGCTGGTCTGCGCCGGGGCGCTGATGATGGGCGAGGCCGCGCGCCACGGCGCGACGATCCTGCCGGTCGATAGCGAACATTCCGCCGTGTTTCAGGCGCTGGTCGGCGAAGACATGGCCGCGGTTGAGCGTGTCATCATCACTGCCAGCGGCGGCGCGTTTCGCGATTGGCCGCTGGAAGACCTCGCCAACGCGACGCTTGATCAAGCCTCAAGCCATCCCAACTGGGACATGGGGCAGCGCATCACCATAGACTCGGCGTCGATGTTCAACAAGGCAATGGAAGTCATTGAAACGCGGGAGTTTTTCGGCGTCTCCCCCGAGGCGATCGAAGTGCTGGTGCATCCGCAGTCGATGATCCATGCGCTGGTAGGCTTTTGCGACGGCGGGCTGATGGCCCATGTCGGCCCCGCGGATATGCGCCATGCCATCGGCTATGCGCTGCACCACCCCGCGCGCGGGCATGTTCCGGTTGAGCGGCTGGATCTGACCAAGATCGGGCGTTTCGATTTTACCGCCCCCGATGATGCCCGCTGGCCCGCACTGCGCCTCGCGCGGGACGTTATGGCGGCGGGCGGTCTGACGGGCGCGGTTTTCAACGCGGCCAAAGAAGTGGCGCTTGATGGGTTCATCGACGGGCGGTTGCGCTTCACGCAGATGGCCGAGATCGTCGAAGAGGTGTTGGAGCGCCGCGCCGAAGAGGCCGCGCAGGGCCGCGACGACATGACACTTGAACTGGTGGCGCAGGCGGACCATCTCGCACGCAAGGCGGCAGAGGCCGCAATTCAGAAAAGGGCAGGGTAGCACGTTGGACATCATGGGGTTTTTGCCGGAGTTCGGCGGGCTGATCTGGACGATACTGGCCTTTGTCGTGGCGCTGTCGGTGATCGTGGCGATCCACGAATACGGGCATTACATTGTTGGCCGTTGGACCGGGATCAAGGCGGATGTCTTCAGTCTCGGCTTCGGCCCGGTGCTGTTCTCGCGCGTCGACAAACGCGGCACGCGCTGGCAGTTCGCGCTGCTGCCCTTTGGCGGCTATGTGAAATTCGCAGGCGATTCCAATGCGGCATCCGGCAAGGATGAGACCGCGATGGAAGCGCTCGCCGACAACCCCGAGGCGCTGCGTCACACGATGCACGGCGCGCCGCTCTATGCCCGTGCGCTGACCGTGGCGGCGGGGCCGGTGTTCAACTTTGCCCTGTCGATCATCATTTTCTTCGCTGTGGCGATGACAGCGGGCACCGCCCGTGATCCGCTGACCGTGGGCGAGCTGCGCGCGCTGCCGAGTGATGCCTATGAGTTGGCTCCGGGCGATGTTCTGCGCGCGGTCGAAGGCACCCCGGTGCCCTCGCTCTCTGCCGGGGAAGGCTATGGCGATTTCCTGACCAACCTGCCGCAGGAAGCGGTTCTGAGCTATGACATCACCCGCGATGGCGAAGAACTGACCGTGCCCGGCCCCTATCTGATGCCGCCGCTGGTCAGCAATGTCGCCCCACAATCGGCGGCGCAAGAGGCTGGTCTGCGCAGCGGCGATGTGATCACCGCGGTGAATGGGCAAGAGATCGTGGCCTTTGGGGAATTGAAAGAGGTGGTCGAAGCCTCCGAAGGGGCCCCGCAGGAGTTGACCGTCTGGCGCGATGGCGAGACCCTGCCTTTCACTCTTGTCCCCAAAGCCACGGATGAGCCGCAGCCCGATGGCAGTTTCAAACAGAACCTGCGCATTGGCATCGTTGGCGGCATGGCCTTCGTGCCTGCGACCGATACCCCCGGCGTGGGCGAGGCGCTTGGCACCGGTTTGGACAACACCTGGCGCATCATCACCGGGTCGATCTCGGGCCTGCGTGAGATGATCGTGGGCAATATCAGCACCTGCAACCTCAGCGGCCCGGTGGGCATCGCCCAGACCTCGGGCGCGATGGCAAGCCAAGGGGCGCAGTCCTTCATCTATTTCATCGCGGTGCTGAGCACGGCGGTCGGCCTGCTGAACCTCTTCCCGATCCCGGCTTTGGACGGCGGGCATCTGGTGTTCTACGCCTATGAGGCGGTGACCGGCAAACCGCCCAGCGACGGCGCGCTGCGCTTTTTGATGAGCATCGGCATCGCCTTGGTGCTGACCTTGATGCTCTTCGCGCTCGGCAATGATCTGTTCTGTCCGTAAGGGCTCCGCACCGCTGAAATCGAAAGAGACGCTGCGCCCTGCCGTCACTGGCAGGGCGCAATGCCTTGAAATGGCCATAATTGAACAAAATCGTGCCGCAATTTCCGGCTAGGGATCGCTTTCACCTAGAAGGAACCGAAAATGCACGTCTTGCAAGGAACATACCGCGGCCTGAGCCTGCTTTTGGACCTGAACTGGGACCGTGCGTTCTTTGGCGCGGCCATCGCGGCGGCGCTCTCCGCAGGGGCCTTTGTCGCCTCTCTCTGACCGCTGCGAGCTCCCGGATCGGGCGGTTTCACACGATCTTGTCCCATCATGTCATTCCGGCCCAACTTGCCGCATGATATGGTATATTTTTCCCGCCGTTGTTTTTGACAAACCCCGTTAACCTGCGTAGTCAGGTTGACAACAATGTCGTAAAAAACGGGTCGGTGTAATGGGACTGAGGAACGAGGGCAGAATGCCCGTCGAATGGGCGCAGCGCAGCAATGTCGGCAAGACCCTTCGGGGGGCATCGCTTTGTGTCATGTTGTCCGTCGCTTGGCTCGTGCCCGGCAGCCAAGCGCAGGCGCAGCAATATCAGTTCAACACGGTCGTCATCGACGGCAACGAGCGGATCAACGACAGCGCCATTTCGCGCCGCGCGGGTATCGGACGCGGGCAGGCGGTGACGGGTGGTCAATTGAACGACGCCTATCAGAACCTGCAAAACTCGGGTCTGTTCGAATCCGTCTCGCTTGAGCCGCAGGGCGGCACGCTGGTGATCACGGTGGTCGAACTGCCGACGCTGAACCGCGTCAGCTTTGAAGGCAACCGCCGCATCAAGGACGAAATGCTGGCCGAGCTCATCGGGTCGACCGAGCGCCGGGTGTTCAACCCCAGCCAAGCCGAGCAAGACGCCGCCGCCATTGCGGAGGCTTATAGCAACGAGGGGCGCCTGTCGGCCCGCGTGCAGCCGCGCATCATCCGCCGCGACCAGAACCGCGTCGATCTGGTGTTCGAGATTTTCGAAGGCGACAATGTCGAGATCGAGCGTCTGAGCTTTGTCGGCAACCGCGTCTATTCCGACCGTCGCCTGCGCCGCGTGCTTGGCACCAAACAGGCCGGTCTGTTCCGCCGTTTGGTCAAACGCGACACCTATGTCGAGGGGCGCGTTGAGGCCGACAAACAGTTGCTGCGGGATTTCTACCTCTCGCGCGGCTATGTCGACATGCGCACCGAGGCGGTGAATGCCGAGTTGACCGAAGAGCGTGATGGTGTCTTTGTGGCCTATAACATCACCGAGGGGCAGCAGTTCCGTTTCGGCGAGGTGTCGGTCGAGTCCGAAGTGCCGGGGCTGAACGCCGCCGTGTACCGCGACCTGCTCAAGATCCGCCCCGGCGTGATCTATTCCCCGACCCTGATCGAGAATGACATCGCCCGGATCGAGCGCCAAGCGATCCGCGATGGCGTCGATTTCCTGCGGGTCGAGCCGGTGATCGACCGCAATGACCGCGATCTGTCGCTCAACGTGACCTACAGGCTCTCCCGTGGGGAGCGCATCTTTGTTGAGCGGATCGACATCGAAGGCAACACCACCACGCTTGACCGCGTGATCCGGCGCGAATTCGACAGCGTGGAGGGTGACCCCTTCAACCCACGCGAAATCCGCCAAGCAGCGGAACGCATCCGCGCGTTGCAGTATTTCGAGACGGCAGAGGTCAACGCCCGCCAAGGCTCAAGCCCTGAGCAGGTCGTGATCGACGTGGATGTGGAGGAACAGCCCACAGGCTCGCTGAACTTCGGCGGCTCCTTCTCTAACAACGACGGTTTCGGTGTGGCGGTCAGCTTCCAAGAGGAAAACTTCCTCGGGCGCGGCCAGCGGTTGAACCTGTCGATCTCCACCGCCGAGGATGCCACCCGCTATGGCGTGACCTTTGTCGAGCCGCGCTTCCTTGGCCGCGATGTGGCTCTTGGCCTCAAGCTGGACTACGCCGAGACCAATTCCTCCTACACCAGTTATGACACCGAACGTCTGGTCTTCCAGCCCAGCCTGACCTTCCCGGTCAGCGAGAATGGCCGTCTGTCGACGCGCTATACCCTCGAAGGGATCGAGATGCTGGAGCGGGAGGACGAAGACAACAGCGCCACCATCGCGAGTGAAATCGCAGAGGGCGCGCTTTTCTCCTCCTCTGTCGGTTACACCTATACCTATGACACCCGTCGCAGCGGGCTGGACCCGACGCAGGGCGTTCTGTTCGAGTTCGGGCAGGACTTCGCCGGGCTTGGCGGGGACAACGAATATATCAAGACCACGGCCAAAGTCGCGGGCGAGAAGCGTATCTTTAACGAGGAAGTCACCCTGCGTGCCACGCTCGAAGGCGGGGCGCTGTCGTGGAACAGCGGTACCAACCGTGCGGTTGACCGTTTTATCCTCGGCCCGTCGATCATGCGCGGCTTTGAGCCGGGCGGCATCGGCCCGCGCGATCAGAGCAACGGGGTGGACGACGCGCTTGGTGGCAACCTTTTTGCCGTGGCCCGTTTCGAGGCCGAGTTCCCGCTGGGTCTGCCTGAGGAATATGGCATCACCGGCGGCGTCTTCTACGACGTGGGCAACCTGTGGGATCTGAGCGATGTGGACACCTCCGGCGGCACCATCGTCGGCGAAAGCGGTTCGTTCCGTCATGTGATCGGCTTCTCGGTCTTCTGGGACACGCCGCTTGGCCCGCTTCAGTTCAACGTCTCCGACGCGCTGAAGAAAGAGAGCTTTGACAAAGAGCAAAGCTTTGAGGTCACACTGCGGACCACGTTCTAAGCCCATGCGCCGCGCCTTCATCCCCTTGGTGATGATGCTGGCCGGGGCCACCCCCGGCCTCGCGCAGCAGGCGCCCGTGGCGGACCCTCAGACAAATACAGCCGCCCCCGCAGGGGGCGGTGTGATCAGCCCGGTGCTGACCATCGATTCCGAACGGCTGTTCCGTGACAGCGCCTTTGGCGAGCGTGTCAGCCGCGAGATCGAAGCCCAGAGTGAGCAATTGGCCACGGAGAACCGTGAGATCGAAGCGGCGCTTGAGGCGGAAGAACGCGAACTCACCGAAAAACGCTCTCAGCTGAAACCGGCCCAGTTCCGGCTGCTGGCCGATGCCTTTGACGAAAAGGTGCAGCGCACAAGGGCAGAGCAGGCGGCGAAGAACCGGGCGCTGAGCGAGGCGCTGGACCTTGAGCGGGAGCGGTTTCTGGCCGCTGCGGCCCCGGTGCTTGAGCAGTTGATGCGCAATTCCGACGCGGCGGTCATTCTGGAGCGGCGTCGGGTCTTTGTCTCGTCCTCCGCGATCGAGGTCACGGATGAGGCGATTGCGCTTCTGGACGAGACGATCGGCAGCGGGCTGACGGACTCCGAGTAAGCGCCGCCCCCGCCGGGATGCTTGCCCCCAGCCGCCCGAATTGGTAGCCCTTCAGCAACCTTCTGAGACAAAGGACAGTCCATGACCGAAGAGCTGCTGCGCGCCGATATCCAAATGATCCAGCGCATCCTGCCGCACCGCTATCCCTTTTTGCTGGTCGACAAGGTCGAAGAGATCGCGGGCACCGAGAGTGCTGTCGGCTATAAGAACGTCACCATGAACGAGCCGCATTTTCAGGGCCATTTCCCCGGCACGCCGATCATGCCGGGCGTGACGATTGTGGAGGCAATGGCCCAGACTGCGGGTGTGATGGTGGGCACGGCCCTCGGCATGCAGGACCGCGACATGCTGATCTATTTCATGTCCATCGACAAATGTAAGTTCCGCCGCAAGGTTGGCCCCGGCGATGTGCTGCGGATGGACCTCAAGACCCTGCGCGGCAAGCCGGGTGCGAAGATCTGGAAGTTCGGCGGCGTGGCCACCGTTGAGGGTGAAATGGCCGCCGAGGCCGAGTTCATGGCGATGTTGGATCTTCCGCAGGACGCGGCATGAGCAATATCCACCCCAGTGCCGTGATCGAAGAGGGCGCGCAGATCGACCCTTCGGCGCGCGTCGGCCCCTTCTGCGTGGTCGGGCCCGGGGTCGTGTTGAAGGCGGATGTGGAGCTGAAATCCCATGTCGTCGTCACCGGCCGGACCGAGGTGGGCGCGGGCACAGTGATCTTCTCTTTCGCGGTGATCGGTGAAATTCCGCAGGATCTGAAGTTCAAGGGCGAAGCCAGCCGTCTGGTCATCGGGGAGCGGAACCGCATCCGCGAACATGTCACCATGAACTGCGGCACCGAAGGCGGCGGCGGGGTGACCCGCGTGGGGGATGACGGGCTCTTCATGGCCGGCTGTCACATCGCCCATGACGCTGTTGTTGGCAATCGCGTGATCGTGGTGAACAACGCCGCCGTCGCCGGGCATTGCGTGCTTGAAGATGACGTGATCATCGGCGGGCTGTCTGGCATTCATCAATGGGTGCGGATCGGGCAGGGTGCGATCATCGGCGCGGTGACCATGGTGACGAATGACGTGATCCCCTACGGCCTCGTGCAAGCGCCGCGCGGTGATCTTGACGGGCTGAACCTCGTTGGGCTGAAACGCGCGGGCGTGGCGCGCAGCGACATCACAGCGCTCAGGGCCGCGTTCCAGATGCTGGCGCAGGGCGAGGGGACATTCTCGGACCGGGCGCGGCGTTTGGGGGACGAGACGCAAAGCGATTACGTCCGCCAGATCGTCGATTTCGTCATGGCCGACACGGGCCGCCATTTCCTGACGCCGAAATGAGCCTTGCGCTGATCGCCGGGCGCGGCGGCCTGCCCGCGCGGGTGGCGGCGGCGCAGGACGTGCCGCCTTTGGTCTGCGCCTATGAGGGCTGCGCGCCCGATGGGCTGAAGGCCGATCTGACCTTTCGGTTGGAGACTTTGGGCAGTCTGCTTGCGCATCTTCTGGGCCTTGGCATCCGCGAGGTTTGCCTCTGCGGTGCGATTGACCGGCCTACGCTCGATCCTGCCAAGCTCGACATGCGCACGGCGCCCTTGGTGCCGCAGTTCAAAGCCGCCCTTGCGGCGGGCGACAATGGCGCGCTCGAGGTGATCAAGACGATTTTCGAAGATCACGGCCTGCGGGTGGTCGGGGCCGATGAACTCGTCCCAGACCTGCTGGCCGACAGCGGTGTGCTGTCCCGCGAGCTGCCCGACGATCAGATGAGCCGGGATGCGGCGCGCGGCGCGGCGGTGCTTGATGGGTTGGCAAGCTTGGACATCGGGCAGGCCTGTGTGATCGGGCGCGAACAGGTCTATGGGGTTGAGACCATTGGGGGCACGGATCACCTGCTTGCGACCCTGCCAGAAGCGGTACAGGGCGCGCGCGCAGTGCTTTGCAAAGGCCCGAAAACCGGCCAAATCCGTGAGATCGACCTGCCGACCATCGGTCCCGACACGCTGCGCGCCGCCCATGCGGCGGGGCTGGCGGGCGTGGTGGTCAAGGCGGGCGGCGTGATGTTGCTGGAGCGTGACGCCTGCGTGGCGCTGGCCGATGAATTGGGATTGGTGCTTTGGGTCCGAGAGGGGGACGCGGGATGAAAGTCTTCATTCTGGCAGGCGAGCCTTCGGGCGACCGGCTGGGCGGCGCGCTGATGGCGGGGCTGAAAGAGCTCTGCCCCAAGGTGACATTCGACGGCATCGGTGGGCCGCAGATGATGGCTGAGGGGCTGGAAAGCCGCTTCAATATGGATGAGCTCAGCGTCATGGGGCTGGCCGAAATCCTGCCGAAATACCGCGCACTGATGGCCCGGATCAACGAGACGGCGCAGGCGGTGGTCGAGTTGAGGCCGGATGTGCTCATCACCATCGACAGCCCCGATTTCTCACTGCGCGTGGCGCGTAAGGTGAAAGAGAAATCCGACATCAGAACAGTGCATTACGTGGCCCCAACCGTCTGGGCATGGCGCCCCGGCAGGGCCGAGAAGATGGCCCGTTCCGTCGATCACGTCTTGGCGCTTTTCCCCTTCGAGCCGCCCTATATGGAAGCGGCGGGCATGGCCTGTGATTTCGTCGGTCACCCGGTGGTGGCCGAGCCTGTGGCCGATGACGCCGCCGCCGCGTCGTTCCGCGCCGAACACCGGCTTGCCGACGCACCCTTGCTGTTGGCTTTGCCCGGTTCGCGCCGGGGCGAGGTTACGCGGCTGGCCCCCGTATTCCAGCAGGTCGTCGCCCGATTGGTGGAGGCCGAGCCTTCTCTGCGCGTCGTGGTGCCTGCGGCGAGCCCCGTGGCGGCCTTGGTCAAACAGGTCACGCGCAACTGGGCGGGCAGCCCGCTGGTGCTGGACCCGCGCGACCAAAGTGCCGAGGCTTTCACCGCCAGCAAACGCGCCGCCTTCCGCGCAGCGGATGTGGCGCTGGCCGCCTCGGGCACCGTGTCGCTAGAGCTTGCCGCGGTGAACACGCCGATGGTCATCGCCTATGACATGAATTGGATCAGCCGCCAGATCATCGGGCGGATGCTGCGGGTGGATACGGTGACGCTGGTTAACCTTGTCTCGGAAACCCGCGTGGTGCCCGAATTCATCGGCGCGAACTGCCGCCCCGGCCCGATTGCCGAAGGCGTCTTGCAAGTGCTGCGCGCGCCCGGCGCCCAGAAGGACGCCATGGCGCTGACGATGGCGCGTTTGGGGCAGGGGGGTGAGGCACCCGGCCTGCGCGCCGCGCGGGCGGTGCTGGCGCGGCTGTAAGGGCTGTCAGCCGCGGTGAATCCAGCCGCCGCCGAAAATGCGCGTACTTTCAGGATCATAGAAAACACAGGCCTGCCCGGGAGAGACGCCTTCCTCGGCGGTGAGCAGCTCGACCTCGGCCTCCGTCTCACTGATCGGGCGCAGGATCGCATCGCGTGGCGGACGGGTAGAGCGCACCCGCACAGCGATGTTCCATTCCGCCTGCGAGGTCAGGGGCGCATCGCCTAGCCAGTTGATCTCGCGCACCGGGATTTTACGGGTGGCGAGCATGGATTTCGGGCCGACGACAACCTCTTTGCGCTCTGGGTCGAGCTTCACGACATAGAGCGGATCGGCCAGACCGCCGATGCCGAGGCCCCGGCGCTGGCCGATGGTGTAATGGATCACGCCCTCGTGGCTGCCCAGCACATTGCCCTCGGTGTCGACGATATTGCCCGGATCAGCGGCCTCTGGGCGCAACTTGCGGATCACCGCGGCGTAGTCGCCGTTCGGGACAAAGCAGATGTCCTGACTGTCGGGCTTATCGGCGACCTCCAACCCGTATTTCGCGGCGAGCTTGCGGGTGTCGTCCTTGCTTGGCAGATGGCCCAGCGGGAAGCGCAGGTAGGACAGCTGCTCTTCGGTGGTGGAGAAGAGGAAGTAGCTCTGGTCGCGGTTGCCATCGGCAGCGGCATGCAACTCCGGTCCGTTCTCACCCATCTTGCGCTGGATATAATGGCCGGTGGCCATGCAGTCCGCCTCGAGGTCCTTTGCGGTTTCCAACAGATCCTTGAACTTCACCCGCTCGTTGCAGCGGATGCAGGGTACGGGCGTCGCACCGCCGAGGTAGCTGTCGGCAAACTCGTCGATCACGGCGTCCTTGAAGACGTTCTCATAATCCAGCACGTAATGCGGGAAGCCCATCTCCTCGGCCACGCGGCGGGCATCCTGAATGTCGACCCCTGCGCAGCAGGCGCCTTTCTTGGCCAGCGCCGCGCCGTGGTCGTAAAGCTGTAGGGTCACGCCGACGACGTCATAGCCCTCGTCCTTGAGCATGGCCGCGACGACGGAACTGTCCACGCCGCCCGACATCGCCACGACGACGCGCGTATCGGCAGGCGCTTTGGCAAAGCCAAGCGAATTGAGCGGCGGGGTCTGATCAAGGGCCATGGGTCTCTCCGGAGTTTGTGCGCGAATATAGGAAAATCCTACCTAGTCACAAGGGCGGGCTTCACGCCGCGTTAAGGCAGGTGGGGGTTATTGGACGCCAAAACAATGGCGGATGATGCGATGTACCTGAAAAAAGTCGATGGGCCACGGTCTGTTACCCTCGCTGACGGGAGCGTGATGTCACGCGCTGATTTGCCAAGCGCCGATACCCGCAGGTGGGTGGCCTCGCGCAAGGCGGCGGTGGTGCGGGGGGTGGTCTATGGGCTGATCACCCAATCCGAAGCGCTGGAGCGTTACAGTATCAGTGATGAGGAATTTATGGAGTGGTTACATGCGGTTACCGAACATGGGGAGGCGGCGCTGAAAGCCACGGCCTTGAAAAAATATAGACAACTTTAAGTTGTTAATCTATCCTGTCGAGTATCGGTAACGGGTAGTTAACCTTTTTCGCTCAGGGTGAGCCCATCGTCCAAGATGAGCCGGAGTAACCGAAATGCGTGTATTGTTAGTTGAAGACGACCCAACGACCTCTCGCAGTATCGAACTGATGCTGACCCATGCGAATCTCAACGTCTACGCCACCGACCTGGGCGAAGAGGGAATCGATCTGGCCAAGCTTTACGATTATGATTTGATCCTGCTCGACCTCGATCTGCCGGATATGAACGGCCATGACGTGCTGCGCCAGTTGCGGCTCGCCCGGATCGAGACGCCGATCCTGATCCTCTCGGGCTCCGACGATACGGAAAATAAGCTGAGGGGCTTCGGCTTCGGCGCCGACGATTATTTGACGAAACCCTTTCATCGGGAGGAACTGGTGGCCCGGATCCATGCCATCATTCGGCGGTCCAAGGGGCATTCGCAATCCATCATCAAGACGGGCCAAGTGGCGGTGAACCTTGATGCCAAGACCGTCAGCGTGAACGATGCCCCCGTGCATCTGACCGGCAAGGAATATCAGATGCTCGAACTCCTGAGTCTGCGGAAGGGCACGACCCTGACCAAGGAAATGTTTCTCAACCACCTCTATGGCGGCATGGATGAGCCTGAGTTGAAGATTATCGATGTATTCATTTGCAAACTTCGCAAAAAGCTGAGCCAAGCCACCGGCGGGGAGAGCTATATCGAGACGGTCTGGGGCCGCGGCTATGTGCTGCGCGATCCTGATCCGGTCGAGATGGATTTGGCCGCCAGCGCCTGATCCCCCTCGGCTCGGGCTCGAAATCATTCGCCCTGAAATCGCTAGACCTGCCCCTGATCGCCACCTATCTAAGCGACAGATGACAATATCGGGGGCAGATCGTGACATCCCAGATCGAGGTTGAAGCGCTGACCAAAGCGCAGGCAGAGACGGAATTGGCCCGGCTGGCCGATGTGTTGAGCACGGCGAACACCGCCTATCATACGGAAGATGAACCGGAAATTTCCGATGCGGAATATGACGCGCTCAAGCGCCGCAATGCCGAGATCGAAGCGCGTTTCCCGGACCTCAAGCGCGCCGATAGCCCCTCCGAACAGGTCGGCGCGCCGGTCGCCGAAGGTTTTGGGAAGATACGCCATGCGGTGCCGATGCTCTCGCTCGCCAATGCTTTCGACGCCGAAGAAGTCACCGAATTCGACGCACGAATCCGCAAATACCTCGGCCTCGGCGCCGATGCGCCGCTGGCCTATACGGCCGAGCCTAAGATCGACGGGCTGTCGCTTTCTCTGCGCTACGAGAACGGCGTGCTGGTCCAAGCCGCCACGCGCGGCGATGGTGCTGTGGGTGAGAATGTCACCGCGAACGCTCGCACGATCAAAGACATCCCGCAAGAGCTCAAGAACGCGCCCGATCTGCTGGAGGTGCGCGGCGAGGTCTATATGAGCCACGCCGATTTCGCGGCCCTGAACGCGCGGCAGGCGGAAAGGGGCGGCAAGACTTTCGCCAACCCGCGCAATGCCGCTGCCGGATCGCTGCGCCAATTGGACCCCGAAATCACCCGCGTGCGGCCTTTGCGGTTCTTCGCCTATGCTTGGGGCGCGCTTTCGGCCCCCTTGGCCGACACTCAGAAAAGCGCCATCGACCGTTTGGCGGAACTGGGGTTCTCGACCAACCCTTTGACCGCGCTTTGCGAGGGGCCGGGCGATATGGTCGCCCATTATGAGACGATCGAGGCGCAGCGCGCCACGCTTGGCTATGATATCGACGGCGTGGTCTACAAGGTCGATGACCTTGCCCTGCAGGACCGGCTCGGCTTTCGCTCGACCACCCCACGTTGGGCCGTGGCACATAAATTCGCCGCCGAACTGGCATGGACCCGGCTTGAAAGTATCGACATTCAGGTCGGCCGCACCGGCGCATTGTCCCCCGTGGCGCGGTTGCAGCCGGTGACGGTGGGCGGTGTCGTCGTCTCCAACGCCACGCTGCACAATGAGGATTACATCAAAGGGCTCGACAGCAAGGGCGCCGAAATCCGCGGTGGCAAGGATGTGCGCGTTGGTGACTGGGTGCAGATTTACCGCGCGGGCGATGTGATCCCCAAAGTGGCCGATGTTGACCTGTCGAAACGCCCCGAGGATGCGGCGCCTTTCGTCTTTCCGACCACCTGCCCGGAATGCGGATCGGATGCGATCCGCGAGCCGGGCGATGCGGTGCGCCGCTGCACGGGCGGGCTGATCTGTCCGGCCCAAGCCGTTGAAAAGCTGATCCATTTCGTCAGCCGCAAAGCCTTTGACATCGACGGTCTGGGGGCCAAACAGGTCGAACAGTTCTACCACGACGGCTGGATCGCAGAGCCTGCGGATATTTTCACCCTGAAAGAGCGTTACGGCAGCGGCGTACAGCAGTTGAAGAACCGCGAAGGCTGGGGGCCGAAATCGGCAGAAAACCTGTTCCAAGCCATTGAAGATCGCCGTGAAATCCCGATGGCTCGGCTGATCTTTGCCCTAGGGATCCGCCATGTGGGCGAGGCGGCGTCGAACCTGATCGCGCTCCACTACGGCGATTGGCAGAGTTTCGAGGCCGCCATGGCCGAGGCCCGCGGGCTGGACGGCCCGGCGTGGGACGATCTGATCGGCGTCGATGGGGTGGGCAGCGTCATGGCAGGCTCGCTCGTCTCGGCCTTCGCGCAAGAGGCGGAGCGCGCCTCCATCGACCGATTGGTGGCGCATCTGAGCGTGATTCCTGCCGAGCGGCCCGACACCGAAGGCAGCCCCGTTGCGGGCAAGACGGTCGTCTTCACTGGCACCTTGGAGAAGATGAGCCGTGCCGAGGCCAAGGCCCGGGCGGAGCGTTTAGGGGCCAAGGTTTCGGGCTCGGTCAGCGGCAAGACCGACATTCTGGTCGCGGGGCCGGGGGCGGGGTCCAAGGCCAAAAAGGCCGCCGAACTGGGGATCGAGACCTTGGATGAAGACGGCTGGCTGGCCCTGATCGACGGCCAATGAGCGGCAGACCGGAACAGCTTTTCCCGCTTTTCGCCGGGCTGGAAACGCTCGAAGGGGTGGGGCCTAAGACCGCGCAATTGCTGGGGCAATTGGGCATACAAGCGCCGCGCGATCTGATTTTTACCCTGCCGCATTCCGGCATCGACCGCCGTCTGCGCGACAGCGTGAAGGAGGCGCATCTGCCCGCGACATTGACCGTCGCGGTCACGATCGGCGCGCATCGCCCGGCCCGCAACAAGGGGGGCGCCTATCGCATCATGGTTGAGGACGCGCAGACCAGTTTTCAACTGGTCTATTTCCACGCGCGGGGCGATTACTGGCAGCGCCAATTGCCCGAAGGCAGCCGTCGCATCGTCTCGGGCCGGGTGGAGTTTTTCGATGGGATGGCGCAGATGGCCCACCCCGATTTCGCGGTGCCGGAGGATCAGGCCAGCAGCATTCCCGATTTTGAGCCGGTTTACCCGCTGACCTCCGGGTTGACACAAAAGCTGATGTACAAGGCCACCCGCGGCGCGTTGAAACGGCTCCCCGTGGTCGCCGAATGGGCCGATCCGTGGCAGGTGGCGCAGGCCGGCTGGCCCGATTTCGCCGCCGCTGCAGAGGCCGCGCATGATCCGCAGAAGGCCGAAGACCTAACCGCCACCGCGCCCGCGCGCGAGCGGTTGGCCTATGACGAGCTTTTCGCCCATCAGGTGACCTTGGCGCTGGCGCGACAGAATGAGCGGGGCAAGATGGGGCGGGCAAATCGGGGCGACGGGCGGCTGCAACAAAGGGTGCTGTCCTCCTTGCCCTATCGCCCCACCGGCGCGCAGCAGCGCGCGATCGAAGAGATCACCGCCGACATGGGCCGCGAGACCCGGATGAACCGGCTGTTGCAGGGCGATGTGGGGGCGGGCAAGACGCTGGTGGCTTTCATGGCGCTCTTGCGCGCGGTTGAGGCGGGGGGACAAGCGGTGCTGATGGCGCCGACGGAAATCCTTGCCCGTCAGCACCTTATGGGGCTTCAACCGCTGGCGGAGCAGGCGGGCGTTGTGCTGGAACTGCTCACCGGGCGCGACAAGGGGGGCGAGCGTCGGGCCAAGCTCGCGGCGCTGGAACGCGGCGATATCCAGATCCTCGTCGGCACCCACGCGGTCTTTCAGGCGGATGTCAGCTTTGCCGATCTGCGCCTCGCCGTGGTTGACGAACAGCACCGTTTCGGCGTGCGGCAGCGACTGGAACTGGGCCGTAAGGGGAAGCTTGCCGATGTGCTTGTGATGACCGCTACGCCGATTCCGCGCAGTCTGGCGCTGGCGCAATACGGCGATATGGATGTCTCGATTTTGGATGAAAAGCCCCCCGGGCGGCAGCCCATTCGCACAGCGCTCGTCTCGACCTCACGGATGGATGAGGTCATCGACCGGATGCGCCATGCGATCAGCGAGGGGCGGCAATGCTACTGGGTGTGTCCGCTGGTCGAGGAAAGCGAGGTCAGTGATCTCACGGCGGCGGAGGACCGTTTCAAACGCCTGCGCGCCGCCCTGGGCGAGGGCGTCGTCGGGCTGGTCCACGGCCAAATGCCGCCCGCCGAGAAGGACGCCGCCATGCGCGCCTTCCAAGCGGGGGAGACCAAGGTGCTGGTGGCCACAACGGTGATCGAAGTGGGCGTCGACGTGCCCAATGCCACGATCATGGTGGTCGAACGGGCCGAAATTTTCGGCCTCGCGCAGCTGCACCAGTTGCGGGGTCGCGTCGGGCGGGGCTCAGGCGCCTCGACCTGCCTTTTGATGTATCAAGCGCCGCTGAGTGAGACGGGCCGCCAGCGGCTTGAGGTGCTGCGCGAATCCGAGGACGGGTTTGTCATCGCCGAAACCGACCTGAAGATGCGCGGCACGGGGGATCTGATTGGCACGGCGCAGTCCGGCGTGCCGCGTTTCCGCGTGGCGGATTTGGAGCGTCAGGCGGGCCTGATGGCGGTGGCGCAATCGGATGCCCGCAAGCTTCTGGTCGATGACCCGAGCCTCGAAGGGCCGCGCGGCAAGGCTGTGAGACTGCTTTTGTGGCTCATGCGGCAGGATGAGGCGATCCGTTTGATAACAGTGGGTTAGAGAGCGAAACCTCATTATGTTCGCGGATGTTCTCAAAAAGTTCTTTACTTGCGGGTGAAGAAATGAGAACAAAGAAGCAACACAGATAAGGAGGTATTGATGATGACTTACACTGCCCTGAAATCTATCGCTGTCAGATCACAGGCCACATTGCTGCAAGATGCAGCAGGGGCCGCCGCTTTGATCGTGATGCTGGTGGTGGGTCTGCATCTGCCCGCCTTTATCTGAGTTCTGCCAAGGCTCTCATGCCGCTTTGCCGCTGCATCCGTCCCAATTTGATGCTCCGACTTGCCTGTCCGCGTCGGGTTTCGGCAAAGTGGGTCCCACATGAGGCATGCCGACTGACGCCGCCATCCTTCGCAGGATGTGCGGCGTTTTTTTAGCTTTTCAGGGGGGAAGGCAGGCTGAGGTTGGCCGCGATCAGCGTTCGCCCGCTTCGGCAGGTGCCTCGGCCTCTTGCATCGCCTCCGTCAATGCTTCGATGCTGAGCATGATGGAGGCATGGCGGTTTTTATAGGCGGTGGCGGGGGTCAGCACCTCGAAACCGTCGAAAGGGGCATCCGGCACCGGGCCTTCGCCTTTAAGCATGGCGCGCAGTTGATCGCGTGCGGTTGTGATCTGCGCAAGCGATCTGCCGGGGGCGGCATCGCCTACCACGGCGGCGGCGGCTTGCCCCAGAGCGCAGGCTTTCACGTCCTGCTTCATCTCGGCCAGATGCCCATTCTCAACCCGCACATCGACCGTCACGGTGGAGCCGCAGAGCGGCGAGCGGCGTTTCACGCTGGCCTGCGGGGCCTCCATGCGGCCCAAGTGGGGGATCTCGGCCGCGAGCGCGAGAATGCGCGCGGAGTAGAGCTTGATGAGGTCCGTCTCATCAGACATGGGCTGTTCCTTTTCGTGCTGAAACCCTACATAAGCGCCGCAGAGACAGATGCAAATATTTCCACGAGGTGCCCGATGACATTTGATCCTGCAAGCCTTCAGTTCAACGAAGCGGGGTTGATCCCGGCCATCGCGCAGGACGCCGAGACCCATGAGGTGCTCATGCTGGCGTGGATGAATGCTGAGAGCATCGCGCGCAGCCTCGAGACCGGCAAGGTCACCTATTGGAGCCGTTCGCGGCAGGCGTTCTGGGTGAAGGGCGAAACCAGCGGCAATGTGCAAAAGCTGGTCGAGATGCGCGTCGATTGTGACCGGGATTGCCTGTTGGTGATGGTGGATCAGACCGGGCCGGCTTGTCATACCGGGCGGCGGAGTTGCTTTTACACCGGCATTCAGGACGGTGAAGAAGTCGAACTGATGAAGCCGATGGATTAAGAACGTGCGCTAAAGCCCGACGATTTTACGAATTTCGCCGGGCGTGGCGCCGTTCTCGCGATAGAGTGCGATGGCGCGGGCGTCATCACGTTTGGCCAGTCGTTTGCCGCTGTCATCGCGGATCAGCCGGTGGTGGTGATACAGCGGCGTGGGCAGATCGAGCAATGCCTGTAGCACCACATGAATATAGGTTGCTTCAAACAAATCGGCCCCGCGCGGGACCAGCGTCACCCCCTGCGCGGCGTCGTCGAGCACGACCGAAAGGTGATAGGACGTGCCCATGCCGCGGCGGGCCAAGACCACATCCCCGACCGTGCCGATCAACTCATCAGGGGAGAGGGTGATCTTCCCAGTTTTGGCATTCGGCCCCTGGCCGTTTTCGGTGAAGCTTAGCTTGGTATTGCCAAGGGTTTCCAGTGCCTTACGCATATCAAGGCGCAGCGCGCCGGAGCTCTTGGGGTGGCCTGCTGCGCGGCAGGTGCCGGGGTAGATGAGGCCATCGGGGCCGTAGACGGGTTCTGCCCCCTCTTGCGGCGCGCTGGTGGCAGCGGCAATATCGCGGCGGTTGCAGGTGCAGGCATAGAGCAGGCCGCGCGACCAGAGGACATCTAGGGCGGCTTGATAGGCTGCCATTCGATCCGATTGCCGCATGACGGGTTGCGGCCAGTCGATGCCCAGCCATGCGAGGTCTTCGTAGATTTGCGCCTCCCAATGCGCACGCGCGCGGGATTGGTCTATGTCTTCGATCCGCAGCAGAAAATCGCCCCCTGCCGCCGTTGCCAGATCATGGGCCAAGAGTGCGGAATAGGCGTGGCCGAGGTGCAGTGGTCCGGTCGGGGATGGCGCGAACCTGGTGGTAAGAGTCAATTCTTTTCAATCAGATAGACGGTAGACTTCATGTCGATCCCGGGCAGGTGCGGCCCTTCCTCGGCAAAGAGAAGGATCGCCGCGCCGCAATCGGTCCATTCGTGGATCATGCCTAAAGCACCGCGATCTTCCAGCGCCTTTTCATTAAGTGAAAATAGGAGCTTACCGCCCTTTTCTAACCCATGCATCAGCGTATCGAAGAGGCTGATGGGGGCCGCACCGGGGCCGATCACACCGATGGCGCTGATCGCCGCATAAGCCCCGGGCGCAAAGGGAAGTGGCGCGTCAACTTCGAGTTCTAATAGGTTGCGGTATATGTCTTTCTTGCGCGCTTGCTCCAGCATGGCGGCGGAAACATCGCCGCCGTCGATGGTGGTGAAACCCGCCTGTTTCAGCGCCGCGCCGGACAGCCCGGTGCCGCAGCCGATGTCGAAGATCGGCTGCTCTTTGTCGTCGAGGAATTCTGCGAGCGTGGCAGCGGCACGGTCGGGCGTGGCATAGCCCTGCGCCTTGATGTCCTCGTCATAGCTGCTTGCCCATTCGTCATAGAGGCTGCGGATCACATTGGTGTCCCGCGCCGCATAGGCCTTGTCAAAAAAATGCTGTGTCATGCCCCTAGGATATGGGGGATGGGCGGGAGGATCCAGTGTTAACCCCCGCCGCGTTAACCTTGATTAAGCCATGTTTGCCAATCGGCCTTGGCGCGGTCCGTATAGGCTTTGTAGCGGTCCTTGCGGCCACGGCGGCCCGATTTTAGCCCTTCGACGGGAGGGAAGAGGCCGAAGTTCACGTTCATCGGTTGGAAGGTCTTTGCCTCGGCCCCGCCCGTGATATGGGTGATCAGCGCGCCCATGGCGGTGCTGTCGGGCGGGGTGGGCAGGCTGCCGCCCTTGATTTCAGCGGCGGCCATGCGGCCCGCCAGCAGGCCCATGGCGGCGCTTTCCACATAGCCTTCGACACCGGTGATCTGACCCGCAAAGCGGATATTGTCGCGGCTGCGCAGGCGCATCTGGTCGTCGAGCAGTGTCGGCGAGTTGATGAAGGAGTTCCGGTGGATGCCGCCCAAACGGGCGAAGCGCGCGTTTTCCAGCCCCGGAATGCGTTTGAAAACATCTGTTTGCGCGCCGTACTTCATCTTGGTCTGGAAGCCGACGATATTGTAAAGCGTGCCCAGTTTGTTGTCGCGGCGCAATTGCACCACGGCATGGGCCTTGACCTCGGGCTGGTGCGGATTGGTCAGCCCCACGGGTTTCATCGGGCCGTGGCGCAGGGTTTCGCGGCCCCGTTCGGCCATCACTTCGATGGGCAGGCAGCCGTCGAAATAGCCCGCGGTTTCGCCCTCGCGGAACTCGGTCTTTTCGGCGTCCAAAAGCGCGTCGATAAAATCTTCGTACTGCTCCTTGTCCATCGGGCAGTTGAGGTAGGCGGTGCGCTCTTCCTCGGTCTCGCCCTTGTCATAGCGCGACTGCATCCAAGCTTTGGACATGTCGATGCTGTCGAAATAGACGATGGGCGCGATGGCGTCGAAAAAGGCCAGCGCCTCAGCGCCAGTTTCAGCCGCGATGGCTTCGGCGAGCTTGCCCGAGGTCAGCGGACCAGTGGCGATGATCCATTTGCCCTCGCGCGGCAGTTCGGTGATCTCGCCATATTCCACGGTGATATTGGGGTGGGCGAGCAGCGTGTCGGTGACGCTCTGCGCGAAGGGGTCGCGGTCTACCGCCAATGCGCCGCCTGCGGGCAGGCGGTTCTTGTCGGCGCAGGCCATGATCAGCCCGTTGGCGGCACGCATTTCCCAATGCAGCAGGCCGACGGCGTTCTGTTCGTCATCATCCGAGCGGAAGGAGTTGGAGCAGACCATCTCGCCCAGAAGCCCGGTTTGGTGGGCGAAAGTTTCGACTTTGGGGCGCATTTCGTGGATCACGACCTTCACGCCCGCGTTCGCCGCTTGCCAAGCCGCCTCTGATCCGGCCATGCCGCCGCCGATGATGTGCAATGTATCTGTCATGGGGGGCGATGTAGGGCAGGGCAGCGCCGCACGCAACAGGCAAGAAGGGGCGATGAGGCTGCGGGAGAGGAATGGTTTTGGGGTCGCCGCGGCGGGAATGGTCGGTCAGTGAGAGGCTGACCCGGAGGGACCTTCCGCCTGCGGCGACCCAAAATCATCAGGGTTTCTATGCCCTAACATAACTATGCCGTGATTTCGCCAGATTTGCCAGCCCCCGCGTGGCAACAAAGGCTGGCGGTTTTGGAAACAATCATTGGGGCCAATCGGGGCGGCGTTTTTCCAAGAAGGCGTCGATGCCCTCGCGTGTTTCCGCCTCGAGCATGTTGCGGACCATGACCTCGCCGGTGAAGGCGTAGGCTTGTGAGCTGGGCATCTGCATCTGTTGGTAGAAGGCGCCTTTGCCATGGGCGACGGCGGTGCCGAGTTTGGCGGCGATCTTCTCGGCCAGTGCCTCGGTTTCTTGGGTCAGTTGGTCCCCCGGCACGGCGCGGTTGATCAGGCCCAGTTCAGCAGCGCGGTGCGCGGAGATGAACTCTCCGGTGGTGAGCATCTCGAACGCCTGTTTGCGCGGGATGTTGCGGGTCAGGGCGACCATTGGGGTCGAGCAGAAGAGGCCGATGTTCACGCCGTTGACGCCAAAGCGGCAGTCATCCGCGGCGATGGCCAAATCGCAGGTGGCGACAAGCTGGCAGCCAGCGGCGGTGGCGATGCCGTGGACTTGGGCGATGACGGGCTGAGGCAGGCTTTGGATGCGGGCCATCAGGGCGGCGCAGCGGTCAAAGAGGTCTTTGAAGGCCGCCGCACCCCCGTCTTCGGCTTGGCGCATCGCGGTCATCTGGCGCAGGTCGTGTCCCGCGCAAAAGGCTTTGCCAGCGCCGGACAGGACGATGACCCGCGTGGTGCGGTCTTTGGCAAGTTGGTCGAGCTTGCCGTGCAGGGCTGCCAGCATTTCATCCGACAGCGCGTTCAGTCGCTCGGGCGCGTTCATGCGCAGATGGGTCACCGGCCCGCGTGCCGTAACGTCAAGAATTGCCACCTTGCCCTCCCCGGTTGATCGCGCCAACGTTACGCCGAGGACAGCAGGGAGGACAAGTATGGCCGTGGTGATGGATGCGGAGGCGTTGGAGGCCTTCATGCGGGAGGTGTTCGATCAGGTGGCGGATGATTTCGCCGTGGATCATGTGGCCGAGAACGAGATCACCATGCGCCTGTTGACCAGCCGCCGCCATCTGCGGCCCGGAGGGACTGTTTCAGGCCCATCGATGTTCGCGCTGGCGGATGTCTCGGCCTATCTGGTGACGCTGGCGATGATCGGGCCCAAGGCGCTGGCGGTGACGACGAATTGCTCGATTGATTTCATGCGCAAACCGCTGGCGGATGTGCCGCTGGTGGCTCATGCCAAGCTGCTGAAGCTGGGGCGGCAGCTGTCGGTGACGGATGTGTTGATCTATTCCGAAGGGTCGGACAAGCCGGTCGCGCGGGCCGGGCTGACCTATGCGATTCCGCCAGCGTCGATGGGGTGAGGGGCAGAGTTTAGGGCCAGCGCCAGCCCGCCGGGACGGGCAGGCGATGGCCCGGCGCCTGCGGCTTGATTCCGGGCCGAGGAATTCTCAGAGGCCACAAAAAAGGGCCGGGAAAACCCGGCCCGAGGAAGAGGTCTGGCAGTCGCCACAGGGAAGCTACGCCTGCCAGAACACGCGGGAAGCCTCGGCCGAGGCTTGTTCCGGTGTCAGTCCCGCATCTTCAAGCTCCCACGGTTCAAGCGCGGCAAGCGCGATCCGGGTGCGTCGGCGGGCCGCCCATGTGGTCACGACCGCCGCAAAGCGCAGCGCAATCACCGCAGGGACCGGCAGGGCGCGGTATGTCATCAATGTCATTGCATCAGCGGTAAGGGGGCGTGCCTGTGTCATGGGGGAACTCCTTGAAATTGTATTGACACAAAGTGTAGAATGTCTACAGATACAACGGTACAAAGCGCGATACAATTTGACCACAGGAATATTGTAATGGGTACAATTTGGCAACCGACATTGGCCGAGGGGCAGGGGCCGAAGTACAAACTCGTCGCGCTGACCATCCGGCAGGGGATCAACTCCGGCGCTCTGGCGGTGGGGGATAAATTGCCGCCGGTGCGGGAACTGGCGTGGCAATTGGGGATTACCCCCGGCACCGTGGCGCGGGCCTATACCATCCTCACCGATGAGGGGCTGCTAGAGGCTGAGGTGGGCCGTGGCACCTTTGTCGCCCCGCCGCAGGCGGCCATCCGCGAAGATGTCTGGAATCGCGAACAAGATAGTTGGATCAAAGAGTTGGAGGTTGCCGATACGGATGCGGTCAGCCTCTTCAGCCCGCGCCTGCCGGACATGGGGCAGGTGGCGCTGATCCGCAGCGCCCTGCGGCAGGTGGCGGATGTGCCGGGCGAAGACCTGATGAACTATCCCACCCGCGACGCCTATGCCCCGGTGCGGCAAGCGGTGGTCGACTGGCTGTCGCATCTCGCCCTCGGGCCGCTGAGCGAGCGTGACGTCGTGCTGTCGCATGGCGGGCAGAGTGGAATTGTATTGGTACTGCAAGCGATCCTTTCAGGGCCGAAGCCGGTGATGCTGGTCGAAGACCTCTCCTACGCCGGGTTTCGCCGCGCGGCGGAAGTGCTGCGCGCCGAGGTGGTCGGGGTGGCGATGGATGCAGAGGGCGTGCTGCCAGAGGCGCTGGACAAGGCCGCGCGCGACAGCGGGGCGCAGGTCTTTTGCACGACGCCGGAGGTGCATAACCCCACGGGCAGCCACACCAGCCTTGAACGGCGGCGTGCGCTGTTGGAAGTCGCCAAACGACATGGGTTGGAGATTTTGGAGGATGATTGCTACCGCATGGGCCACGCCCGCGCGCCGAGCTACCGCTCGCTTTGGCCCGAGCATGTCTGGCATGTCTCTTCGATCTCAAAGGAATTGACGCCCGCCCTGCGCGTCGGCTTTGCACTGGCCCCGGCGGGGCGCTCGGCGGATCTGCGGCGGGTGGCGGAATACGGGTATTTCGGCCTTGCCCGGCCCTTGGCCGAGGCGACGCGGATCCTCCTGACCGACCCGCGGCTCAAGGCGATCTGCGCGGATATTCGCGAAAGACTGGCGGAATATGTCGAAGTGGCGGTGAACCATCTGGGCGGCCATGCCTTGGAATGGTCGCGCGATGTGCCCTTCCTCTGGCTGCAACTGCCGCCGGGGTGGCGGGCCGCCGGGTTCTGCCGCGCGGCAGAGGCGCAGGGCGTGCAGATCCGCTCGGCCGATGAATTTGCCCTGCGCGATGGCCGCGCACCCCATGCGGTGCGCATCGCGGTGAACGCCCATGTCTCCCTGCGGTCCTTCGAGGCGGCGATGCAGCGGCTGCGCTGCCTTTTGGACAATCCACCCGAGCAGATCAGCGTGTAGAAATATGGGGTATTATTATACCTAAATCACAACGCATTGTTTTGGCTGATAAAATCAGGGATTGCTGCGCTTGACCCGGCGATGCAGGTGTTTATAACGCCTCCATCAGACACCGGGCGGGGATTCCTCGTTCCGACCAACCTCAAACGGGAATTCATCCATGAAAACCTTTTCTGCGACACCGGCAGATATCGACAAGAAATGGATCATCATCGACGCCGAAGGCGTCGTGCTGGGCCGTCTCGCCTCGATCGTTGCCATGCGCCTGCGCGGCAAACACAAGCCGTCCTTCACGCCGCATATGGATTGCGGCGACAACGTGATCGTCATCAACGCCGACAAGGTGCAGATGACCGGCAAGAAGCGCGAAGAGCACTTCTACTGGCACACCGGCCACCCCGGTGGCATCAAATCGCGGACCAAGGCACAGATCCTCGAAGGCGCGCATCCTGAGCGTGTTGTGACCCAAGCGGTCAAGCGCATGCTGCCCGGCAACCGCCTGAGCCGCCAGATCATGACCAACCTGCGCGTCTATGCAGGTAGCGAACACCCCCATGAGGCGCAGAGCCCCGAAGTTCTGGATGTTAAGTCCTTGAACAAGAAAAACACGCGGAGTGCATGAGCATGGCTGACGAAATCAAATCCCTCGACGGTCTCGAAGCAGCTGTGACCGACAACATCGGCGGCGTGCAAGGCACCGAGACCGAAGTGACCCCCCGTGAGCCGGTTCGTGACGAACTGGGCCGCGCCTATGCCACCGGCAAGCGTAAAGACGCGGTCGCCCGCGTTTGGATCAAGCCCGGTTCCGGCAAGGTCATCGTGAACGGCAAGCCGCAGAACGAATACTTCGCGCGCCCCGTGCAGCAGCTGATCCTCGCGCAGCCGTTCGGCATCACCAACACCGAAGGCCAGTTCGACGTGATCGCGACTGTCAAAGGTGGCGGTCTGTCCGGTCAAGCGGGCGCGGTCAAGCACGGCATCTCCAAAGCCCTGCAGCTCTACGATCCCTCCCTGCGCGGTGCGCTGAAAGCGGCAGGCTTCCTGACCCGCGACAGCCGCGTCGTCGAGCGTAAGAAATACGGTAAGGCCAAAGCGCGCCGGAGCTTCCAGTTCTCCAAGCGTTAAGCTTACCGATCATATTTTGCGAAAGGGCTGCCCTCCGGGGTGGCCCTTTTTCGTTGCGGTGGGCAGGGTTGGCCGCGGGACATGAAAAAAGCCGCCGCGGTCTCCCGCAGCGGCCTTAGGTCCGGATCGCGATTGATCCCGAAACGGCTTAGCCGCCGATTTCGTAGCTCACGGTGAAGCCCAGCACGCCGTCACCATCGTTGGTGTCTTCGTAAAGCGCTTCAAAGCTGACGCCGTCACCGAAGTCATAAACGGCACCGACTTCGGCATAGATGTTGTCGTCGCGGTCGCTGTTGCCGATGAGGCCAACGGCGGTCCAACGCTCGGACAGGGGCGCTTCAAACGCGACTTCCTGATCGCTTTCGCCATTGTCGGGGTCGATGATCACGGCGAATGCGCCCGAGGCGTCACGCCCGATGGGGAAGCCCAGCGTCGCGGTGATCTCTTCGCTGTGGTCTTTGGAATCGTTCAGCCAGATGTAGCCATAGGTCAGGTCCCAGCTCAGGCCCTGACCGAAGTCCGCGCCGTAGCCGAGGTTCGCTTCGAATTCGACGTCATCGGTGGGGTCTTGGTAAAGCGATGTCGCGCTCAGCCCGGTGTGGAAGCCGCCGTAGGTCAGCTCGACAAAACCTTCGACTTCGTTCTCGAGGTGATCGAAATCATCCGACGTGTTGAACCGTGTCGCGGCAGAGACGCCGGCGGTCCAGCCAACCATGGAAGTCATGCTGCGGTCTTCGATGACCGGGTCGAAACCGGTGGTGACGTTTTCCTGCGCATAGGCAGCAGAGGAGAGCAGCCCGGCGGTGAGGCCGAACCCGATAAGATGTTTGATATTCATGGCATTTGCCTAGTTTTGGACCATAGCTTGTCTGCGACTGGCGAGGTCAGGTTGTGAAGGCCCCTCGGATAGGGCGCTCACCGGGGGGCGGCAAGGTCCGATTGCGCATATCTGGCATGCGTTAGAACATAACATTGTGATCGACGGAAATTTCGGCCAAGCCGTTGGTTTTTCTGGGGCGACGTGGTTCCGGGCGGGGCTGTGCCTGCCTATATCAGCCCCAACACAGGAGACAGTCATGCAGTATTCAGTTCTTGATCTTGCGCCCGTGCCCGAAGGGTCGGACACCACCACCGCCATCGCCAATTCCGTCGCTCTGGCGCAACTGGCCGAGGCCAAGGGCTATCACCGGTTTTGGATGGCGGAGCATCACAACATGCCCGGCATCGCCTCGGCGGCGACCTCGGTTCTGCTCGGGCATGTGGCGGATCACACGAAAAAGATTCGCGTCGGCGCAGGCGGAGTGATGTTGCCCAACCATGCGCCCTTGGCCATTGCCGAACAGTTCGGCACGCTGGCGGCGATTCATGGCGACCGGATCGATCTGGGGCTTGGCCGCGCGCCGGGCGGGGATCAGGCGGTGATGCGCGCCATGCGCCGGGGCATGAGCGCGGGCGATCAATTCCCCGATGACGTGGCCGAGTTGATGGCCTATCTGGGCGCGCCCGATCCCCGCGCACCGGTGCGCGCACATCCGGGAGAGGGGACGCATGTGCCGATCTGGATCCTCGGCTCCTCGCTCTATGGTGCGCAATTGGCGGCGCATTTTGGGCTGCCCTATGCCTTTGCCTCGCATTTCGCGCCGGATGCCTTGGAAGAGGCCACGGCGATCTATCGCCGGGATTTCAAACCGTCCGAAGCCTGCCCCGACCCGCGTTTCATGCTGGCAGTGAACGTCTTTGCCGCCGACACGGATGAGGAGGGCGCCTATCTGCGGACCACCATGCAGCAGGCTTTCGCCCGTCTGCGTACTGGCCGCCCCGGCAAGCTTCCAGCCCCGGTGCGCGACATCGATGCCGAGATCGGCGCGGGCCTGCGCCAAGGGGTCGACCACGCATTGCGCGTCTCTGCCGTGGGCAGCCCTGAGACGGTGAAACGCCAATTGGAGACGCTGATCGCGCAGCATCGCCCCGATGAGTTGATCCTGACCGGGCAGATTCACGACCACTCAGCGCGCCTGCGCTCGTTCGAGATTGCGGCGGATGTTTTGCAGGACATGAAAGTGGCGGCCTAAGGGCCGCCGCCTTCACTCGTCCGGGCTGACCAACCCCAGCCCGCGCAGATAAATCCCGATCCCGGTTTCCAGCAGGTCATCGGGCGGGAAGGGCGAGGCGCGACCGGGCGAGTTGCGGGCGAAAAGCTCGACCACCCCGTGGCTCATCGCCCAGATATGGGCCGAGAACATCGAGGCGGGTGGGCGTTTGTCTGCCGGGATATGTTGGCTGAGGTCTGTGGCCGCGCGTTCCAGCACCGCATTGGCGCGGTTGGCAGCATGGGCCAGTTCCGGCGTACGGTTGACCGAGATGCCGGATTCGAACATCGCGATGTAATGGCCGGGATGTTTGCGGGCGAAGGCAAGATAGGCGCGGCCCGTCGCCTCAAATGCTTTGAGCGCCGAGGGCTGGCCGGATTGATAGGCGAATTCCATCAAATCGGCAAAGATATCATAGCCTTGATGCGCCGCCTCGGCGATGAGGTCTTCGCGGCCCTCAAAATGGCGATAGACCGCCGCCGGGGTGACGCCCGCGCGTTTGGCCGCCTCGGAAAGGGTGAAACCCGTGGGGCCGCGCTGCTCGATTAACTCAAGCGCCGCGTCGATCAGCGCTTGGCGCAGGTTGCCGTGATGGTAACCGCGCTTAGGCATCCCAGATGTCCGGCCCGCCGCAGATTTCATCGTCGATCTTGCCGATCGCCTTGGCGTCTTTCTGAGGATAGTCGAAACGGTGTAGCAGGTGGCGCATTGCGGTCAGACGGGCGCGGCGCTTGTCGTCAGAGCGGATCACCGTCCACGGGGTTTCATCCGTGTGGCTGCGCAGCAGTGTCTCGGCGATGGCGGCGGAATACTCCTCCCATTTCGCGAGACCTTTGACGTCGATGGGGCTGAGTTTCCACTGTTTCAACGGATCGGATTCGCGCGACAACATGCGGCGCAACTGCTCGGCCCGGCCCACGTTGAGCCAGAACTTAATCAGGTGAATGCCGTCTTCGACGAGCATCTGCTCGAATGGGGTGACCTGTTCAAAGAAATGCGCGCGTTGTTCGGGGGTGCAAAAGTCAAAGACCTTTTCCACCACCCCGCGATTGTACCAAGAGCGGTCATAGAAAACCATCTCGCCCGCCGTGGGCAGGTGTTTGATATAGCGCTGAAAATACCACTCTCCCTGCTCGGTTTCGGTGGGTTTCGACAGGGCCACCACACGGGCGGAACGGGGGCTGAGGTTCTCGCGCATACGGCGGATTGTGCCGCCCTTGCCAGCGGCGTCGCGGCCCTCGAAAACCATGACCACCCGCTGCCCGGTTTCGCGCACCCATGATTGCAGTTTGACCATCTCGATCTGCAACCGGTCATAGTCGCGCTCATAGGTCTTGCGTGACAGACGTTCGTCATGCGGGTAGCTGGGCGAAAGGATATCGTCCTTGTCGGCCCGCTGGATCGCTTGGCGGATGTCCTCGGGGGCGTCGTTTTCGTAAAAGGCGCTGATCGCGCCGTCAAAGGGCAGGTCCATGGGCGCTCCTTGCGGGTTGTTCTTGTTTCAATATGGGATGTTAAGGCGCTTTACGCAAACCGGCACGGGCGGCGGCGCGGTCGATGGCATCGACCACTGCCTGCGGGTCGGCGTGATGGGGCATATGGCCCATGCCGGGCAGGCGCGTCAGGGCGCCGTTGGGGATGTCTTTGATCAGTTCCTCGGCATGGATATGCATGGGGACAATGGTATCGGCATCGCCGTGAATGATCTCGACCGGCATGGTCAGGCGGTCATATTGCGCTGCCATTTCAACCACATGCGGGCGGAGTTGATGGACCTGTTGCGCATTGGCGCGGCTGGCGCTGCGGCGCAGGGTGAGATCCGTGCCGATGTGATCGGCATAGCCTTTGGGCGCTTGCTGTGGGGCAAAGATCGCCGCGATGCTGCTTTGCACCACGCTGTCAGGCACAAAGGCGGTGACGGCGGGGATAAAGAGCGCACCGCCAAGCCGTGAGGCGCTGACGTTATAGAGCCAGCCGAGACCGCCGGGCCAAGGCTCCGACACGGCAGAGACCAGCACCAGCGCTGCGGTCTCATCGGGGCGTTGCAGCCCCCAAGCCAGCGCCACGGCCCCGCCAAAGGAATGGCCCAGCACGATGGGGTTTTCGACGCCCAGGTGATCCGCTGCTTTCTGCAAGAGTGCGGCCTGTTCCTGCGGTGACTCGCCGCGCGGGTTCCAAGGCCCGCGCGCGCCGGGAAGGCGGGCGGTATAGCCCATGCCGGGACGGTCGAACATAATGACGCGATAGCGGTCGCTCAGCCGCTCAGCGAAGCCCAAAGTGAAATCGCGCAGGTTGCCGCTGGCCCCGTGGATCAACACCAGATCCGGCCCGCTGCCGATGATCTTGGCATGGAACGGCAGGCCATCCACCGTGATGATCTCACCTTCGGGCGGATGGCTTGCCTCGGCCCGCGCCTCATGCCGCGCGGCGCGCCATTGGACGAGCGCGGTGAGCAGCGCCAGCCCGAGGAGGAGGGCAAGCAGCAGTTTAATGGCCAATCTCATTCATGTTGAAGGGGGTGGTTTGGTATATCTCGTTGATCCAATTGCCATAAAGCAAATGCGCGTGGCTGCGCCAGCGGTTCACCGGCGTGCGCGCGGGGTCATCCTCGGGGTAGTAGTTGCAGGGCACGTTGATCGGCACGCCATTCTCGACATCGCGGTCATACTCTTGCTTGAGCGTGTCGCGGTCGTATTCAAAATGGTTAAAGACATAGAGCGCGCGATGCTCAGGGTCTTCGATCAGACAGGGGCCAACCTCATCACTGCCCAAAAGCGTGGTCAGGCCGGGATGGGCGTCAACCTCATCTTGGCGCATCTCGGTCCAGCGGGAGACGGGCACGGTGCAATCATCCGAAAAGCCGCGCAGATAGGGCGAGGCGGGCGCGAGGTTTCGGTGCCGGAAACAGCCGAAAGCCTTTGCGCTCAGCATGTGTTTCTTGACGCCGTGGAAGTGGTTGATCATCGCCATGCCGCCCCAGCAGACGCCAAAGGTGGAGTGGATGTTGGTCTGGGTCCATTCCATCACCTCGCGCAGCTCGTCCCAATAGGTCACCTCGTCAAAGTCGAGATGTTCGATCGGTGCGCCGGTGATGATCAGCCCGTCGAACTTTTCGGCCTTCATCTCCTCAAAGGGGCGATAGAAGCTTTCCATATGTTCGGCGGCGGTGTTGCGGGTCCGGTGGTCGGACATGCGGATGAGGCTCAGTTCAATCTGCAAGGGCGTGGCACCGATCAGCCGGGCAAACTGGTTCTCTGTCTGGATTTTCTTGGGCATCAGGTTCAGCAGAGCGATGCGCAGGGGGCGGATGTCTTGCCGCGAGGCCAGTTCCTCGTCCAGCACCATGACCCCTTCGTTGCGCAGAACGTCGAAGGCAGGCAGGCGGGAGGGGATCTTGATGGGCATGAGACAGGTCTTTCAGGGGTGGCCAGTGCAGTCAGATAATCTTGGGCGGGGCGGGTTCAACCGCCCGCGGGCAGGTGGCGGGCGATGAGGTCGGTAAAGTCTTCGGGAGCTTTCAGCGCGTCGATATCGGCGGGGGTGATGGTGACACCCCATTTCGACATCGCCTCATAGCGGGGTTGGCGGTGCGACAGGGCGGCGGCATAGGTCCAGCGGATGAAGTCGTCGGGGTTCACCGCGTCCTCTGTAATGTTCTTTTCGGCCAGATAATCGGCCCATGCCCGGGCGAGGAATTCGGGCTGATAGGCCATCGGCTTGGGGGCTTTGTCAAAGCGGCGGATGAGTTCCTCGGTATGGGCCTCGTCGCCCTTGATCCAGACCAGCAGGCATTCGTCGGCCAATTGCCGCAAGAGCGGGTCGTTCGGGTCTTCGGGGTCGACCCATTCGCAGATCGAGCCACCGGTGTCGCAGATGAAATGCGGATAGCCATAGAGCGCTTCGGCGCGGGTGGCGAAATAGGCGGTGTCTTGCAGGGCGTTGATCTCGGCCCGGCGGAAGGCTTCTTGGCGTTTGGCGTATTCATCCATCGGCAGACCGCCACGCGCCGGATCGCCGGGTTTGCCGAGCCAAGTGGCCACCGGTGACAGGTTGTCGAAGGTGATGTTCGATCCGATGTAGATGCTATCGCTCAGCAGCAGATCGCGCAGGAAGGGCACTTTCATCGCCTCGGCCTTGGCGTTGTCGGCGATGAGTTCGCCCAAGTAGCGGGTGCCGATGCGGTAGTCGATGGAGTAGTGAAACCAATCCCCGCTGGCGCGCAGCAGGCTGGAGAGATGGGTCTTGCCCAAGCCCGACATGCCGAAGATCAGAACTTTGCGCCGCGGCGCCGCGCGCCAATCGTCAGCCGTGGGGTAGAGCATGTATCACCAAGGTTAAGTGCTTCGTTTCCCCTGACTACCCCAGTGTTTGACCAGACGCCAGATGCGGCCATCGAGCACCAGAAGCCCGAGTGCGAGAAGGGCGAAACCCCCATAGGCGGCGGGGCGCAGGGTCTCATCACGCAGCCATGCGCCCAGCAGGATCGCCACGGGGGCGACCAGGAGTGTCACCAACATCAGGTTGCTGCTGCCCGCCATGCCAAGCACGCGGTAATAGAGCAGATAGGCCAGCGCCGTCGCGGCCAGCGCGTAATAGGCGATGGCGACGAGCGTGGCGGGGGCGAGCTTGAGCGTCAGCGGTCCCTCCGCCACCCATGCCAGCGGCAGCATGATCAGCGTGGCGCCGGTGAGCATCCCGGCGGCGGCCAGTTGCGGCGGCTGGCCCGGCAGCAGTTTGCGCGCGCAGACCCCGGCCATGGCATAGGACATCGCACCGCCCAGCACGGCCAGTTGTGCAAGGCTGCCGAGGTCGAAATTCGTGAGATTTTCCAGACCGATGGCGGTACTGACACCCGCGAAGCCAAGGCAGACGCCAATCGCCTTGCGCGGGGTGATCCGCTCATCCGCCAGAAAGATGGCGGCGGCCAGCACGCCAAAGATCGCGGTGGCGGCATTGAGGATCGAGGTCAGCCCCGAGGGGATGTGCAGCTGCCCCCATGCCATCAGCGAAAAGGGGATCACATTGTTCAAAAGCCCCATCAGCAGGAAGGCCGCCCAGATGCGCGGGTCGCGCGGCAGTGGCAGGCGCATGGTGGCGACGGCGGCCCAAAGCACCAGCATCGCCCAGAACACCCGATGCGCGACCGAGGTCAGCGGCCCGATCTCATCCAAGGCCACCCGCACGGCGACAAAGGACGCGCCCCAGAGCAGGGCGAGACAGCCCATTTCGATCCAAGCGCGCGGGGGGATGGTTTTCTGTGTGATCATGGCTTGGGTTTAGGCTGTTCCGTTGATCGGCACGACCCGAAAGATGCGCATGCATAAAAAACGCCGCCCGAGGACCTCGGGCGGCGTAATCTCGACGGGTCTGGTGTGGATCAGAACGTGAAGCCCACTTTCACACCAAAGGCCAGAGCATCGTTGTCTTCGAACTCGCCCGAGGCATTCACACCGTTCAAAGTCGTCTCTGCATCACCGATGTTGACGTAGCGCACGCCGGTGGTGATTTTCATGTTGTCACGGGTATAGACGGCAGCCAGAGCGAGGCTCTTGTTGCCATCGGTCGGCCCGAGGTTGGAGGCGAACCCGCCGTTAGACTTCTCATAGCCGACAGAGGCCGAGACCGACCAGTTGTCGTTCAGACGGCGGCCGACGCCGAGCGAGTAGGTGAAAACGTCGTCATCGTAGCTGACCAGCGAGCCACCGGTCGCGCCTTGGTACTGGGCCGGCGTGATGTCGAAGGAGGACCAATCGACCCAACGGATACCACCGAAGAGCAATGTGTCAGCAGCGATGCCGGTCTGGAAATCAAGGTTCACCGACTGCGGGGTTTCGATTTCGGTCGTGCTCATGACGGCGCCGAACTCGGTCGTGTCGACCTCGTGGTCGATGCTGGAATTATAGGTCAGCGCGACACGCATGGCGATGTCGGGACGCTCATAGGCGACACCCGCAACATAGCCGACGCCGGTGTCACGCTCGCCGTTCACCGTATAGCCGGCGACGAAGGGCACAGCTGCGACCGCTTCGATGGTTTGGACGCGCAGACCGCCGTGAACGCTGAAGTTCTCGTTCATGCGATAACGCAGCAGGCCGGTAATCGCGTGGCTTTCCAGATCCGCTTGGGCACCTTGTGCATAGTAGCCGGTGGGCGTGGGGTAATCGACATCCGCGCCGAACGGCTGATCATAGATGATCGCATAGGACAGCTTGTCGTTGATGTCGGCCTTATAGGCTGCGCCAAACTGGAGATAGCTTGAGGTCATATCGCCGGAGCTTACATTCGACAGCGATGGCGGCGGCACTGCCATTGTCGACGTCCCGCTGGTGGATGGATCGATATGCCCAAAGCTGAATTCGGCATAGCGCCCGCTTTCAAACAGGGCGTTAATGGATTGGCCCGACCGATCGATGCCGCCAGCTTGAACGATTGCCGTAGATGCCAACAGTGCCGGAATTGCCAAGAAATAGGTTTTCATTTGCTTTCCTCCCAAGACTTCTGTGCGGTTCCTCCCCGGCACAGGTTAGAAACGATCTAAGCGGATTGCTGCCTTTTGCGTCAATCACTGACCTTGGGTCAGGTTGAAATCTGCGCAAACATTACCTTGGGTGTGCTTTGCGGGTCTCAAACCAGATGTTGAGGTAGTTGCCAGCAAAGATGATCGCGGCCCCGACGAAGACCCAGACATCCAACGCTTCGGCATAGAGCAGCATCCCGACCACGGCGATGGCCGGAAGGCGGACAAAATCGATCGGCACCACCACGGTCGCGGGGGCAAGGCTGAGTGCGTTGGTCAGGCAGTAATGCGCCAGCAGCCCGCAGGCGCCGACCAGTAGCAGAAAGGGCATCGTCTCAGCCGTGGGGCTGGCGATATCGCCATCGTAGCCCGCCGCGATCAGGCCGAACAGCAGTTGCAGCGTGGTGAGGTAGAAGAGGATGGTGGTGATCCCTTGGGTCCGCGTCAGCCGTTTGGTCAGCACATTGGTCAGGGCAAAGAAGACGGCACAGCCCGCCGCCGCCAGAATGCCGGTGTTTAGGTTGCCGATATCGGGCCGTGCCACGATTAGGATGCCGATAAAGCCCATAACCCCGGCCAGCGCCCGTGTCGCGGTCAGCCGTTCGCCCAGCAGAAAGATCGACAGGACGATGACCCAGAGGGGCGAGGTGAACTCAAGCGCGAAGACCTGTGCCAGCGGGATTAGCGACACGGCGAGGAACCACAGGTTCTGCCCGGTGAAATGGGCAAGGTTGCGCAGCAGTTGCAGGCCAAAGTTCCGGGTGTTGATCTGCCGCCATGCGCCCGTGGCCCCGGCAAGCGACAGGACGATGATCACGCCAATCACGCTGCGGTAGAGCATCACTTCGAAAGTGTCGAACCGCGCCGAGAGTTCGCGCCCCGCCACGGCCATGGTGGAGAATGACCCGATGGAGCCGATCATCCAGAGTGCGGCGCGAAAGGTGGGGCTCATGTGGTTTCTGTGATCTGATAGTCGCGGGCGATCCCGGCGGTGAGCCGCGCCCAGTCCGATGCTACGGCACGGGCCTGATGCGCCTCAAAGGCCGCCCGGTCGGTAAAGAGCTCCGATACCTGCCAGACAAGGGGATCGTCGGTCGGGGTCACGTCGAAGCTGAGGCAGCCCGGCTCGGCCCGGGTGAGACGCAGATGCACGTCGAGTCCTGCGCGCACCCGATCCGCCTCGGCCCGGGTGGCGCAGCGAAGGTGGCCGGTCAGGGCCACCCGCATTTTATTCCCACTCGATAGTGCCCGGAGGTTTCGAGGTGATGTCATAGGTCACGCGGTTGATGCCCGGCACCTCATTGATGATCCGTGTGGCGGTCTCACCAAGGAAATCATGCGAGAAGGGGTAGTAATCCGCCGTCATCCCATCCACCGAGGTCACCGCACGCAGGGCGCAGGCGAAGTCATAGGTCCGGCCATCGCCCATCACGCCCACGGTGCGCACCGGCAAGATCGCCACGAAGGCCTGCCAGATATCGTCATAAAGCCCATGGCGGCGGATTTGGTCGATATAGACCGCATCGGCTTCGCGCAGGATGTCGAGCTTCTCGCGGGTGATCTCACCGGGGCAGCGGATCGCAAGACCCGGTCCGGGGAAGGGGTGGCGCCCAATGAAGGACGGCGGCAGGCCCAGTTCACGGCCCAGTTCGCGCACCTCGTCTTTGAAGAGTTCACGCAGCGGTTCGACCAGTTTCAGGCCCATCTTTTCGGGCAAGCCACCGACGTTGTGGTGGCTCTTGATCGTCACCGAAGGCCCACCGGAGAAGCTGACGCTTTCAATGACATCCGGGTAGAGCGTGCCTTGGGCGAGGAAGGTGGCATCGCCCACTTCCTTGGCGTGTTTCTGGAATACGTCGATAAAGAGCTTGCCGATGATCTTGCGCTTGGTCTCGGGGTCGGAGACACCGTCGAGCTCGCCCAAGAACAGTTCCTGCTCGTCGGCATGGATCAGCGGCATGTTGTAATGATCGCGGAACATGGTGACGACCTCTTCGGCCTCACCCTTGCGCAGCAGACCGTGGTCAACGAAGACGCAAGTCAGCTGGTCGCCGATAGCCTCATGGATCAACACCGCGGCGACGGAACTGTCGACACCACCCGAAAGGCCGCAGATCACCTTTTGGTCGCCGACCTGCTCGCGGATCGCGGCAATGGCTTCTTCACGATAGGCGCTCATGGTCCAGTCGCCCTTGAAGCCCGCCAAACGCACGAAGTTCTCATAGAGACGCGGGCCGTTGGGGGTGTGGTGCACCTCGGGGTGGAACTGCACGGCGTAGAAGTGACGCTCGACATCCGCGGTAATGGCGAAAGGCGCGTTGGGGGAGGTGCCATAGACCTCGAACCCCGGGGCGATCTTGCTGACGTGATCACCGTGGCTCATCCAGACCTGTTCACGGTCGGTGGCGAACCAGCCTTCGAGCAGATCAAGCTGTTGGCCCGTGGGGGTGACAAAGGCCCGACCGAATTCAGCGGTGCCATGGCCGCGCTCCACATGGCCGCCAAGGCAATGCATCATGACTTGCTGGCCATAGCAGATGCCAAGGATCGGCACGCCCAGTTCAAAAACAGCCTGCGGCGGACGCGGCGCGCCTTCGGCAAACACAGAGGACGGGCCGCCCGACAGGATCACCGCCTTAGGCGCGAATTCCTTGAGGAAGGCTTCGTCCACCGTGTTGAACGGGTGGATTTCGCAAAAGACATTCAGCTCCCGCAGGCGACGCGCGATAAGCTGCGTGACCTGGCTGCCGAAGTCGATGATGAGAAGGCGGTCATGGGTGATATCTGTCATGGGGCTGTGATTAGGCCCGTGCGCGCGCTCTGGCAAGTCTCTAGCAGGCCGAAGACCGGTGCCGCCCGCGTTTAATTCGCGCAAGTGGCGCGGGGACGGCACGCGATGTCGCTTTTTGCCGCTAGGGGGCGTTATCCGCGCGAAGCGCCTGCCGGGAATGGGGTAGTGACGGGCCAAGACTTGCGGGAAGGATAGAGCAATGGCGGAATCAGCACGACGGGCACGCGGCGGTGGTGGTGCGGCAAGACGCGCGGCACGCACAGCCGTCTCTTTCGAGACAGCGCGCTATATCGAACGGAATATCCCGAACTTCGAAGTGCTGACCGAAGAGGCGCTGGAAATCATCGAACAGAACGCCGATGCGGTGCTGGAAGAGATCGGCGTGAACTTCCCCGACAACCCCGAGGCATTGGCGCTCTGGCGTGAGGCCGGGGCCGATGTGCAGGGGGAGCGGGTGCGCATCCCACGGGGGCTGGCACGCAAGCTTTGTTCCACCGCGCCTTCGACGATCACCCAAGTGGCCCGCAACCGAGATCGGGATGTGGTAATCGGGGGGAGGAACCTTGTGCTCGCCCCCGTCTATGGCCCGCCCTTCGTGCGCGATGCCGCCGGGGGGCGGCGCTATGCCACGATGGCGGATTTCGAGAAGTTCGTGAAACTGGGCTATATGTCCAAGTGGCTGCATCACTCGGGAGGGACGGTATGCGAGCCGACAGATATCCCGGTGAACAAACGTCACCTTGATATGCTGCATGCCCATATGACGCTGAGCGACAAACCCTTCATGGGATCGGTGACCGAACCCAGCCGGGCACAGGATTCCGTCGACATGTGCGGTATCCTCTTCGGCAAGGACTTTGTGCAGGAAAACACGGTGATGACCTCGCTCATCAATATCAACTCGCCGATGACGTTTGACGATGTGATGATGGGCGCGCTCAAGGTCTATGCCGAGAACAATCAGGCCTGCATCATCTCACCCTTCATCGTGGGCGGCGCCATGGCTCCGGTGAGCGTGGCAGGCACGTTGACACAGGTCTTGGCCGAGACGCTGGCGGGCATCGCCTATAGCCAGCTTGTCCGCCCCGGGGCACCGGTGATCATGGGGGCTTTCGTCACCTCCATCGACATGAACTCGGGCGCGCCCACATTCGGCACGCCCGAGGCTGCGCATATCACCTATGGCGCTGGGCAACTGGCCCGCCGGCTCAACCTTCCGTACCGCAGCGCTGGGTCCTTCACTGGCTCGAAACTGCCCGATGCGCAGGCGGCTTACGAGACCTCGAACAGTCTGAACATGGGATTGCTCTCAGGGGTGAACTTCATGCTGCACGCCTGTGGCTGGCTGGAAGGGGGGCTTGTATCCTCTTTCGAGAAGTTCGTCATGGATGCGGATCAACTGGGCACGTTGCATCACCTTGCCCGTGGGGTGGAGATCGACGTGAACGCGCAGGCCATGGACGCGATCCGCGAAGTGGGGCCGGGGGGGCATTACCTCGGCTGCGCCCATACGCAGAGCAATTTCCGCGATGCCTTTTGGAAGTCGGATCTGTTGGACTACAAACCCTTCGAGACTTGGTCGGACGAGGGCGCGCGCGACACGCAGAGCCTTGCCACCGCGCGGGTCGAAAAGATGCTGGCCGACTATCAGCAGCCTGCGCTGGATCCAGCCATTCGCGAAGCGCTCGATGCCTTTGTCGCGACCCGTAAGGCGGCAGAGCCGGATAGCTTTAGCTAAAGCTTTGCGGCGGGGGCGATCCCCCCGCATTGCAATTCAGGCGCTAGGCATCATCGCGGCCTTCAAGAACCGCGCCTCGCCAACCATGGCAATAAGAACATCTACATGGCGGATCAGACTATAGCTTGCATCCGCCGTCTTGCGCTGGGTGTCCAACGCGGCCTCGATCTCGATCAGTTTGATCAGCGCGGTGCCGTGGCGTGGCAATATGCCAAAGCCCAGTATCCGTGGCAAATGGGTGCCGCGGCGGTAGTCCTCGGCCCCGATGCGGGCGGCCCGCATCAGCAGGCGCGGGCGGTGAAGTTTTTGCAACATGGTCAGTAGATCTTGCATCACATTCTCCGATTTCTGAGAGGTGAATCACCCCGGATCGGCGAAGTGTTGCACAACCTTTCCGGGTGTTGCGTGTTGCGGGTTCCCGGCGAACGGCGCCTTTTGGTGGCGTTTACCTTTTGGAAACAATCATTGCCAAATGCGACGATTTTAACGAACGGGTAACCAAAACATCCATAGGTTGTGAATAACTCTGGGGATAACTCACCCAGCTTGGGGACCCGCCAAAATGGAAGTGGCAGTCAATTGAAGGCGCATCACCAAATTCAACAGTCCGTCCTGCCGGGATGGGTGCCGCACGGAGCCCTGCATTACCTCGCACATACGGAGACCGGCGCCCCGATCCGGGCCTTGGCACGCCAAGCTGGCTGTCATGCCTCGACCATCATGCGCCAAATTCGCCGTATCGAGACACGGCGCGACGATCCGCTGGTGGATGCCGCCCTGCGCAGGCTCGGGGCGGTGCGGCGCGCCTTGGATTGTACTGCTGGCCCCCCAGCAGGAAAGACAGCGACAATGACCAAACCCGCCGCCCCCCTTATTGACGAAGACACTTTCGCCGCCGAGGCGCTGCGCGTCCTGCGGCGCCTGCATGAGGCAGGCGCGATCCTCGCCGTGGCCGAAGGGATGGAAAAGGCCGTCGTCCTGCGCGAGACGGACACTGGCCCCGGTGCACGCACTGCCGTGGTCGACAGCGCCGTGGCGCAGGCGATGGCGTTGAAAGACTGGATCGCGCCGGGCAGCACAGGCCGGGTGACACGCTATCATATCACCAGCGCCGGGCGCGCGGCGCTGCGGCGCATGCTTGAAGAGCAGGGCGCAGCCGCAGACGGCTTTGCCGAAGATCAGGCCGCCTTTCTGGGCGGGCCCGACGCGCCCGCCGCAGACCTGGGCGCAGATGCGGATACGGCCCCGCGCCGAGGCCGCTATTGCTTGTCAGAAAGCCCGCTGTCGACCCTTGCAAGGCGGCGCGACAAATCCGGCGCGCCCTTCTTGAACGAGGGGCTGGTCCATGCGGGCGAAAGGCTGCGCGAAGATTTCGAACTGGCGCAGATGGGTGGTGAGGTTACGCAGAACTGGGACCACTTTCTGCCCCCCGGCGCCAAACCCAGCGGCGGGCGAGATGGGGCAGGCGCCATGGCCGCGGCGGAGGCGCGCAAGAGGGTGGCCGATGCCATGGCCGACCTCGGCCCCGGCCTGTCGGACGTGGTGCTGCGCTGTTGCTGCTATCTGGAGGGGTTGGAGACCACCGAAAAACGGCTCGGTTGGTCAGCGCGTTCGGGCAAGATCGTGCTTCGGATCGCACTCATGCGGCTGAAACGGCATTACGATGAAACCGTGGGGCCGGGTGGCCCAATGATCGGGTAAATGCTGGTCGGGTAAAGAAGGGGCGGCACGATAATAACCCTGTCGCCCCGGTTGTTTTAGTCTGCGACCTTCGTCGGCGTCTCATCGGTCACCGAAATCGCCACTTCGTCTTTCTCGCAAGCGTTACGCACACCGGCGGCATAGTCGGGGTGCACTTTCTCAAGCACCGCATACCAGCGCTCTTTCACCGATTGCGAACAGGGCGCCATGGCACCGGCCATGTTCTCGTGCAGACGGTCGCGCTGCGCCTGATCGAACACCTCGGTATAGAGCTTGCGCGGCTGGACGTAATCGGCATCCGCCTCTTCCTGCACATAGCGGTCCGCATCGCCCGAGATGCGCAGCGGTGGTTCTTGCACCGATGGATCGGGGCGGGCCGAGCCTTCGTATTGGTTCGGCTCGTAATAGGCATCCGGGTGGCCGGTCTGCTGCGGGAAGAACCGCATCGCGCCGTCCTTGTGGTAGTGATGCATCGGCGCGGCCTTGGGCGCGTTCACGGGCAGGGCCTCGTAATGCGTGCCAAGACGGTAGCGGTGCGCATCCGCATAGGAGAACACCCGCGCCTGCAACATCTTATCGGGCGAGAAGCCGATGCCGGGGATTTTGTTCGACGGCGAATAGGCAGCGTTCTCAATGCTCTGGAAGTAGTTGTCAGGGTTGCGGTTGAACTCTAACATGCCAACGGGGATCAGCGGGTAATCCGCATGCGGCCAAACCTTGGTCAGGTCAAAGGGGTTGAAGCCGCAGGTCTCGGCCTCTTCCTCGGGCATGACTTGGATGTTCAGCTCCCATTTCGGGTAGTCACCGCCTTCGATCGCGTTAAAGAGATCCTCTTGGAAGTTCTCACGGGTGGAGCCGATCAGCTTTTCCGCATCCTCATTGGTGCGGTTGCGGATTTCCTGCTGGCAGCGGAAGTGGAACTTCACCCAGTGACGCTCGCCCTTGGCGTTCCACATCGAATAGGTGTGGCTGCCGTAGCCGTGCATATGCATCGGGTTCACCGGAATGCCCCGGTCGGACATCAGGATGGTGACCTGGTGCACACATTCGGGCTGGGCCGCCCAGAAGTCGAACATCGCCTCGGGCGAGCGCAGGTTGGTGCGCGGGTGGCGTTTCTGGGTGCGGATGAAGTCCGGAAATTTATAGGCATCGCGGACAAAGAAGATCGGGGTGTTGTTGCCCACAACGTCCCAGTTGCCCTCTTCGGTGTAGAATTTCACCGAGAAGCCGCGCACGTCACGCTCACTGTCGGCGGCGCCAAGCTCGCCCGCCACGGTGGACCAGCGCGAGATGATCTCGCAGGTCTTGCCCACTTCGGAGAAGATCGCAGCACAGCTATATTGGCTGATGTCATGGGTGACGGTGAAGGTGCCTTCGGCGCCCCAGCCCTTGGCGTGAACAGCACGCTCAGGGATACGCTCGCGGTTCTGATGGGCGAGCTTCTCGATCAGTTGGTAGTCGTCCAGCAGCACCGGGCCACGGGCGCCCGCGGTCTTGCTGGTGTCGTTTGTCGGCATCGGTGCGCCGGCGGTGGTGGTGAGACGCTTGCTCATCTTGGGTTCCCCTCGGTTACTGTCTGACAGGAAGATGATCGATTCTGCCCATAATTTCCAATTGCAGTTTTATAAAATTGCGATAGGTAAAAGTTATGAATTTTACCCTGAAACAACTCGAATACTTTCGCGCGCTGGCGACCTTGGGCAACTTCGGGCGGGCTGCAGAGGCGAGCAATATCTCGCAGCCCGCGCTCTCGGTGCAGATCCGGGCTTTGGAGGAAACGCTCGGCGGGCGGCTGATCGAGCGGCAGAGCCGCGCTTCGGTGCTCACGCCCTTGGGCCGCGAGGTGCTGACCCGCGCCGAAGATATCCTGCGCCGCGCCAAGCTGTTGGAGGCTACGGCGCGGGAGCAGGTGGGGCTTGCGGGCACGTTGAACCTTGGGCTGATCCCGACCGTGGCGCCCTATCTTTTGCCCGGCGTGCTGGCCGCGCTGCGCGCGCAGGATATCTCGCTTCGGGTCGAGGTACGCGAGGCGCAGACGGATCAATTGCTGGCCGATCTGCGCGCCGGGGCGCTGGATGCGGCGGTAATGGCGGTGCCCTCGGGCGAAACGGGCCTCGCCGAGGTGCCGCTTTTCGAGGATCGGTTTCTGCTGGCGGGCTCCGCCGACCGTATGGCGGGGGCGGATGTCGCCCGCCCGACCGATCTGGCCCGCACGCCGCTGATGCTGTTGGAAGACGGTCACTGCCTCACCGATCAGGCGCTGGAGGTTTGCCAGCGCGACCGCACGCAGGCGGGCATTCACACCGGTGCATCATCCCTTGCCACCCTTTCACGGCTTGTGGAGGCGGGCTTTGGCATGACCCTGATGCCCGAGATCGCCGCCAAGACCGAGCTTGATGCCGCACCGGGCCTGCGCCTGCACCGTTTCGGCGCGCCGGAACCTGCACGGCAAATCGGGCTCGTCCGCCGGGCGGGGACGCCGGGCAGCGGTTGGGCGGCGCAATTGGCCGATACGCTGAAGGAAGTGGGGGAAGGGCTGACCGGAGAGCTTCGCGCGAAATACTAGGCGCGGTGAGGCCTGCCGGGTCAAAGGGCGTGGGTCAAACGGAGCGTGTCTAAGGACCGGGCCAAATGGCCCGATCCGGTCATGCAAAGGGCGCTTAGGCCGCTTCGGTTTGCTTCTGGTTCTCAAGGTATTCCAGCAGGGTCTCAGGGCTGGAAACGCCGTAGGGGTCTTCGTCGTGGTTGTCACGGATGCCGGGCTCTTCGAACCATGCTTCGATCTGACCATCGTTGATGATCGCCGCATAGCGCCAGCTGCGCGGGCCGAAGCCAAGGTTGTCTTTGGCGACCAACATGCCCATGCGGCGGGTGAATTCGCCCGAACCGTCAGGGATCACGTCGATGTTCTGGACGCCCTGCATCTCTTTCCACTTGTTCATGACAAAGCTGTCGTTGACCGACAGGCAATAGATCGCGTCGATGCCATGTTCTTGGAAAGCGGTGAAATTGTTTTCGAACCCGGGCAGCTGGTAGGTGCTGCAGGTCGGGGTGAAGGCACCGGGGAGGGAGAAGAGCACAACGCGCTTGCCTTTGAAGAAATCATCGCTGGTCTTGTCTTCCCAGCGGAAGGGGTTGGACCCTTCGATGTTTTCGTCGCGCACGCGCGTCTTGAAGGTGACGTTGGGGACATTGATACCGGGTTTCATCGCGTCTCTCTTTCTCGGATTGGAATCTTTGTGGCTTGGTAGCTCATATAGGAAGCCTGAGCAACTCTCGCAATGCTGCAACTGCATTGTAGTTTTTCTGTTACATATCAAAGCTATAATGCGGGCGTGTCGGGCGATGCCGCTGGCGCATGGCTGCCTTGTCGCGGGGGCGTATGCAGTAGGTGGCCATCGGGTTAAGGACTGTGATAAACAAGGCGCGACACAATGATCAGAGGCCCCCGATGCGCGATCTGAAGATACCCGAACAGCGCCACCCCGAAAAGGCGCGCAAGCCCGACAACGCCCAGCCGAAAAAACCGAGTTGGATCAGGGTCAAAGCGCCCGGCGGCAAAGGCTATGCCGAGACCGCGCGCATTATGCGCGACAACAAGCTGACTACGGTCTGCGAAGAGGCAGGCTGCCCCAATGTCGGGGAATGCTGGTCTCAGGGTCACGCGACGATGATGATCATGGGCGAGGTTTGTACCCGGGCCTGTACCTTCTGCAACATCGCCACTGGCAAGCCGCCTGAAGCGCTGGACGTGTTTGAGCCGGGCCGCGTGGCCGATGCGGTCGCCAAACTGGGGCTGAACCATGTGGTCATCACGAGTGTTGACCGCGACGATATCGAAGACGGCGGGGCAGAGCATTTCGCCCAGACGATCCGCGCCGTGCGTCACCGCAGTCCCGACACGACGATCGAAATCCTGACACCGGATTTCATCCGCTGCGGTCCCGAAGCCCTTGAAAAGGTTGTCGAAGCACGGCCCGATGTGTTCAACCACAACCTTGAAACCGTGCCGGGCCTTTACCCCGAGGTACGCCCCGGCGCGCGCTACTTCCACTCCCTCCGCCTGCTTCAGCGGGTCAAGGAGTTGGACCCGTCGATGTTCACCAAATCGGGCATCATGGTGGGTTTGGGCGAAGATCGCCAAGCGGTCATTCAGGTCATGGAAGACATGCGCGCCGCCGACATCGATTTCCTGACCATCGGCCAGTACCTACAGCCGACGCCCAAGCACCATGCGCTGGACCGTTTCGTCACCCCCGAAGAGTTCACCTCTTACGAAAAGGCGGCCTACGGCAAGGGCTTCCTCATGGTCTCGGCCACGCCGCTGACGCGGTCGAGCTACCACGCGGGCGACGATTTCGCGCGTCTGCGCGAGGCGCGGAACCGCAAACTGGGTATTGCCTGATCGAAAAAGGCGCGCCCGGCGTTAACCGCCGGGTAGGGCCTTAAGGTAGGCTGCAATCGCTTCGCGGTCGCTTTCGGGGAGCTGCGCGAGGTTGCTGACCACCTCGGCCATCTCACCGCCCGCGCTGTCGTACTCCGGCGTGAAGCCGGAGGTGAAATAGGCCACGAGATCGGGTTTGGACCAATCAAGCTGATCCGGTGTGATGCCGGGAATACGCCCCTTGCCCGAAGGGTTCGGCGCGCCGGTCAGCCAAGCCTCACGGTCGAGCGCGCCCAAGGCATTGCGCGGGGTGTGGCATTCGCCGCAATGGGCAAGCCCTTCGGCCAGATAGCGCCCGCGTTCGACCTCAGCATCAGGCGCGTTTCTCATCACGAAATCATCATGTGAAAACAGCGCCTTCCATGCGCCAAGCCCGCGGCGGATATTGAAGGGGAATCCCACCTCATGCGGCAGGCTCGGCGTATCCGAGGCGGGCAGGGTCTGCATATAGGCGAAGAGGTCCACCACATCCTGCGGGGCGAGGTGTTGATAGGCCGTGTATGGAAAGGCAGGGTAATAATGCTGCCCCTCGGGCGAGACGCCCCGCGTCACGGCACGGGCGAACTCCGGCAGGGTCCAGTCACCGATGCCCTGCTCTGGATCGGGGGAGATATTGGGCGCGTGGAAGGTGCCGAAATCACTGGCGAAGGGCAGCCCCCCGGCCAGCACCAGCCTCTCATCCTCTTCACTTTCGGGCGCGGCGTGGCAGGAAACGCAGCCGCCGGCGGCAAAGACCAGCGCGCCCGCCTCCGGGTCCGGTGTCAGCCCGGCACCATAGGAAGGCTCAAGCGGATCGGGCCGGGTGAGCGCCCAGCCAAGGGCCGCGCCGAGAGCGGCACAGCCCAGCAGTATAGGAATGACCCGTCGCAAGGATCAGTTCTTGGGGCCGCGGTAATCGTCATGGCAAGCGCCGCAAGCCTTGCCGATTGCGCCCATGCCCGCCCTCAGCGCATCCAGATCGGTGCCCGCGGCCTCGATCATATCCGCGCTGGCGGTTTCCAGCGCCATCAGCGCTTCGTTGAACCCTTCGGGGTCGCTCCAGATTTCGGCCTTGGCGCGGGAACCTTCGACGGCGCCTTGCTCGGTCCCTTCAAGCCAGAGGGTGCCCGGCGCGAAACCGGCGGCGGCGTTCAGATTGGTCGCGGCGGCGGTGGCCATCTCGGCGTTATACTCCGTCTCGCCCTTGGCCATGCCGCCCAGAATGCCTGTATGATAGGCAATCAACTGCATCTGCGCATGGCGCGCGTTCACGGCGGCGCTGGCGGCTTTCTCACTATGGCTGGCGGCGAAGCCTGCGGTGGCAATCAAGGCGGCGCTGATACCAATGGCGGTAATGCTTTTGGTCAAATGCATGGTCATCTCCCTTTTCTTGCCGCAGCGTAACATGGCAGGGGCAGGTCGCAAAAAACAAAAATGTGATCAGCGGGATAAGACTGCGGGCAGGGTCAGAACCGGCGGGGGATACGTTCGGTCGTCGCCCAGTCAGGCCAATAGCCCAGCCATTCGATAAGCCCCACGGCCAAGGCCGCGGCGATGATCGCAAAAACCAAGATCACGCGTTTGCCCGAAGGTGGATTGCGCGCCCAATGGGACATGCGCAGCAGCCACCGCGGGTCCATCACGTAAAGCGGACTTTCCCGATGAAGGGGAGGTTGCGGTCGCGTTGGGCAAAGTCGATGCCATAGCCCACAACGAATTCATCGGGGATTTCAAAGCCGGTCCAATCCGCCTTGAGGTCGACCTCACGCCGAGTGGGTTTGTCGAGCAGGGCGATGGACTTCAACCGCGCAGGCTCACGCGAGCGCAGCAGGTTGGTGACATGGTGCAGCGTGTGGCCAGTGTCGACGATATCTTCGACGACCAACACGTCGCGCCCTTCGATGGCGCCGCGCAAGTCTTTGAGAATGCGCACCTCTCGGCTGCTCTCCATGCCGTCGCCATAGCTGGAGGCTTCGAGGAAATCGACTTCGATCGGCAGGTCCAACTCGCGCACCAGATCGGCGATAAAGACGAAAGAGCCGCGCAGCAGGCCGACCACGACCAATTTATCGGTGCCGTCGAATTCACCGTGAATCTCGCGGCAGAGATCCTCGATCCGCGCCGCGATGGCCTTGGCCGAGATCATTTCGTCGATGACATAAGGCCCGTGTGCCATGGTTTTGCCCTTGAATCTGCGGGGTTGAGACGTGAAATAGGGGGTTAACCCGCAACGCTACGGAACGCAATGCCTACGCACTCAGAGACCCGCCAACTGCCCTATAGCGCGCAACAGATGTATGATCTTGTCGCCGATGTGGGCCGCTATCCCGAATTCCTGCCCTGGACCGCCGCCGCGCGCATTCGCAGCGACGAGGACCGCGGCGATCATCGGGTGATGGACGCCGATTTGGTGATCTCGTTCAAAGTCTTTCGGGAGCGGTTCACCAGCCGCGTCGTGCTGTGGCCCGAGGCCAAGAAGATCGATACGGAATATCTGGACGGGCCCTTCAAGTATATGAAATCAAACTGGCATTTCGAGGATAATCTCGAAGGCTGTCAGGTGCATTTCTTCGTCGATTTCGAATTCCGCAACGCCATCCTGCAAAAGGTCATCGGCGTGGTTTTCAATGAGGCGATGCAGCGTATCGTGCGCGCCTTTGAGAACCGCGCGAAAGAGCTTTACGGCCCCAAGGGTTAAAGCGCCGCGTAGCCTCGCAGCAAAAGGCCGAGCGCATGGTCGCGGGCGGCCAAGCGCACGGCATCACGGCCCTGCGCGCCGAACTCCACCGTTTCGGTCTGAACCCCGGCTGCCGTGGCAAGGCCGAAACAGACGCGACCCTCGGGCTTGTGCTCTGACCCGCCGGGGCCTGCGATGCCGGTGATGGAGACGGCGATCTGCGCTTCGGACCGCGCCAAAGCGCCCGCCCCCATTTCTTCGGCGACCTGCTCAGACACCGCGCCCCATTGTGTCAGCGTCTCCTCCGACACCCCCAGCATCGCCACTTTCGCAGCATTGGTATAGGTGACGAAACCCCGGTCCAGCAGCGCCGATGACCCCGGCAGATCGGTCAGCGCGGCGGCGAGCATGCCGCCGGTGCAGCTCTCCGCACAGGTGACCATCGCGCCGGTGTTGCGGGCCTTTTCCAACAGTTGCGCGGCGAGGCTCATTTACAGCACCCCGTGATAAAGTGCGGCCAGCGCCATGACGCCGAGGGCCGCGAAAACCCCGGCAAAGATATCGTCGAGCATCACCCCCCAAGGCCCGCCCAAACGGTCGGCCCAGCCGATGATCAGCGGTTTGGTGATGTCGAACAGCCGGAACAGCGCGAAGGCGGCGATCCAACCGGGCCACATGGCAAGGATCGGGATTTGCATCGACCATGCGGCATAGGACAGCGGCAAAAGCGCGATCCACTGGCCGACCAATTCATCGACCACCACCTCTCCGGGGTCATGATCCGGCCCGCCCGCAGTGTAGCGCCCGGTGGCCCACCAGCCCAAGGGAATGGCCACCAAAAGCCCGATCACCAGCAGCGGAAAGCCCCCCAACACATGCAAGAGCCAAGCATAGGGCAGGGCGATGAGCGACCCCCAAGTGCCCGGCGCGGGGCGGATGTGGCCAACGCCCAGAAGCGTCGCGATCAGATGTGCTGCACTCATGATTTCACCAATGTTGCCGTTGCCATACAGGCGATGCCTTCGCCCCGCCCGGTAAAGCCGAGGCGCTCGCTCGTGGTGGCCTTGACTGATACGCGGTCGATCTCAATCCCCAGCATCTCGGCCATCGCGGCGCGCATCGGCTGCACATGCGGGCCGATCTTCGGGGTCTCGCAAATGAGCGTGCAATCGACGTGGGTTAGGGTGAAGCCCATGTCGCGCGCCAGTTCTGCGGCATGACGCAGGAAGATATCGCTGCGCGCGCCTTTCCACTGCGGATCGCTCGGCGGGAAATGCTGGCCGATGTCGCCGCGTGCAAGCGCGCCGTAGATGGCATCGGTCACCGTGTGCAGCGCTACATCGGCGTCGGAATGGCCGACCAACCCGTGGGTATGTGGGATGTCGATGCCGCAGAGGGTCACGTGATCTCCGGGGCCGAAAGCGTGCACGTCAAATCCGTTTCCGGTGCGAATGTCCATGCGGGTCTCCAATATGCGGGCGGCGCGGGCGAAATCCTCGGGCCGGGTGATTTTCAGGTTATCGGCGCTGCCTTGGGTGATGGCAACGGTCAGGCCAGCGGCGCGGGCGACTTCGACGTCATCCGCCGCTTGGCCGTCATAAGACGCATGCGCCGCACGGATCGCGGCGAGGTCAAAGCCCTGCGGTGTCTGCGCGGCGAAAAGGGCGCTGCGGTCTTGGGTGCCGGTGACCCGGCCTTCGTGCCCCTGCCAAAGCGCGTCACTCACCGGCAGCCCCGGCGCGGCGGCTTGATGTTGGTTAAGCGCGTCGATCACGTCTAAGATGATCTGACCCGAAACGCAGGGCCGCGCGGCGTCATGGATCAGCACCTTCGTCGCCTGCCGGATCGCCGCAAGCCCACGTTGGACCGAGGCCGCGCGGTCCGCCCCGCCAGTGGTGACGGTGATGCCATCCGCCGTGAATGCCCCTGCCTGATCCATGTCATCCGCGTTCAGCACCAGCACGATTTCAGTGATCTGGGGCAGGGCGCGAAAGGCGGCGATCGTGTGGTCGATCACCCGCGCGCCCGCCAGCGCCTGCCATTGCTTCGGCTGCGGACCGCCGGCGCGACTGCCGCGACCTGCGGCAACGATCAGAGCTGCGATACTCATTTGGGCAATCCGGAAAAGCTGGCGAACATGGCCCTGTCTAGGCAATGCGGCGGCGGGGTGCAATCTGGGGTGACTGCCTAAAAAATGGGCAGCGCCTTGGCGCATAGCTGCTTTTCAGGGTAGTTTTATTGAGGTCACCCCGTGGCAGAGCTACACAGCAAGGGACCGCACAAGGATTAAGCATGTGACCGCCGCCCCGCTGACATTCGACCCACCGGTATTCCTCGCCCCGATGGCCGGGATCACCGATTTGCCCTATCGCAGCCTTGTCGCACGATTCGGGGCAGGGTTGGTCGTGTCCGAGATGGTCGCCAGCCAAGAATTGCTCAGCCGCCGCCCCGGCACACGAGAGAAGGCGGAACTGGGGCTGGATGTTGTCGGCACCTCCGTTCAGCTTGCCGGGCGCGAGGCCGAACCGATGGCCGAAGCCGCCCGCATGGTTGAGGCGATGGGCGCGCGGATCATCGACATTAACATGGGCTGCCCGGCCAAGAAGGTGACGCAGGGCGCCTCGGGCTCGGCGCTGATGAAGACGCCGGATCACGCGCTGCGGCTGATCGAGGCGGTGGTCGGCGCGGTCAAGGTACCGGTGACGCTGAAAACCCGGCTGGGCTGGGACGACAATATGCTCAACGCCGCCCCGATCGCCAAACGGGCCGAAGAAGTGGGCGTGCAGATGATCACGATCCACGGGCGCACGCGCTGTCAGTTCTACAAGGGCCGCGCCGATTGGGCCGCGATCCGGGCGGTGAAAGAGGCCGTGAATGTTCCCGTCATCGCCAATGGCGACATCATCGGCAGTGACACGGCGCGCACGGCGCTGCGGCTGTCGGGGGCGGATGGTGTGATGGTGGGCCGCGGTGCGCAAGGTCGGCCATGGCTGCTGGCGCAGATCGCCCATGATCTGCACGGACGGCCCAAGCCGATGATCCCGCAAGGTCAGGGGATGGCCGAGATGGTGGCCGAACATTACGACGAGATGCTGCGTTTCTACGGGGCCGAACTGGGTGCCAAGGTCGCGCGGAAACATCTGGGCTGGTACATGGATCACTGCGCCACCCCTGCCGATCTGCGCCGCGCGCTGCTCACGGCGCGCGAGGTGAAAACCACTTTCGATCTCATCGCGGAGGCCATGCACTATGACGCCGCCACCGCCCAACCCCGGGCCGCAGCATGAGAAGCGAGACCCCGGAGCGGCAGGTTTGGACCTCTCTGCCGGTGCCTGCTTTCATCGTCGGTGCCGATGATCAGGTCGTCGATCTGAACCCCTCTGCCGAAGGTTTCCTCAATGCCTCCGCCCGGGCCACGATCGGGCAGTCGATCTGGCAGTTGATCGCGGTGGATCACCCGCTTGAGGCCGCATTCGCCCGTGCGCGGCTGCAAGGCACGCCGCTTTTCGTCAATGACGTTGATGTGGGCGCGATGCAGCGCGCGCCCTTGCAGTGCGGCTTGCAGATCGCCCCGCTGGTGGGCGGCGCAGGCGAGATGGTCTTGATGATCACCCCGCGTGAATTGGCCGGGCGCATCACCCAAGATCACAGCGTGAAATCCGCCGCCAAATCCGCCATCGGCATGGCCGAGATGCTGGCCCATGAGATCAAGAACCCGCTCGCCGGGATCACCGGCGCGGCGCAGCTCTTGTCGATGAACCTTTCCAAGGCTGATTTGGAATTGACCGATCTGATCGTCGCCGAAAGCCGGCGCATCGTGAAACTGCTGGAGCAGGTCGAACAATTCGGCAATCTGACCGCGCCTGAGCGCAGGCCGGTGAACCTGCATGACGTGTTGGACCGCGCCCGCCGGTCGGCTCTGCTGGGCTTCGGCTCGCACATGAAAATCACCGAGGATTACGACCCCTCTCTGCCGCCCGCGCTTGGCGACAAGGACCAGCTTTTGCAGGTCTTGCTCAACCTCATTCGCAACGCGGCTGAGGCGGCGGGCGAGGCGGGGGGAACCATCCGGCTGCGCAGTTTCTATGAACACGGCTTCCAACTGCGCCGCGCCGATGGGGATGGCCAGCCGCTGCCCCTCCAGATCGAAGTGATCGACGATGGCCCCGGCCTGCCGGATCATATCCGCGCCGATGTTTTCGATCCCTTCGTCTCGGGCCGGGAGAATGGCACCGGGCTGGGCCTCGCCTTGGTGAGCAAGATCATCTCAGACCACGGGGGCTGGATTTCCGTCAGTTCCGCCCCCGGTCGAACCGCATTCCGCATTTCGCTGCCGCGCGCAGGCGCCGCTGCCCTCAAGGAGAATTGACATGGATGGCACCATCCTCGTCGCCGATGACGACCGCACGATCCGCACCGTTCTGACCCAAGCGCTGACCCGCGCGGGCTGCAAGGTGCACGCCACTTCAAGCCTGACCACCCTGATGCGATGGGTCAGCGAGGGCAAGGGCGACGCGGTGATATCTGACGTGGTCATGCCCGATGGCAACGGGTTGGAAATGCTCCCGAAAATCGCGCAGGACCGGCCCGGCCTGCCGGTGATCGTGATCTCGGCGCAGAACACGATCATGACGGCGATCAAGGCGGCAGAGGCCGAAGCCTTTGACTATCTGCCCAAACCCTTCGACCTGCCGGATCTGATGAAACGCACGGCGCGCGCCTTGGAGCAGCGCACCACGCTTAGCCGTAAAGCCGCCGCCGATGACAGTGCTGAGATCGACGCAGAGCGTGACGATCTGCCGATGATTGGCCGCACCCCGGTCATGCAGGCGCTCTACCGCACCGTAGCGCGGGTGATGAACACCGATCTGCCGGTGCTGATCTGGGGCGAGAGCGGTTCGGGCAAGTCACTGATCGCGCGGGCGATACACGACTTCTCTGATCGGCGCAGCCTGCCGTTCGTGACCGTGAGGGACGCCGATCTTGCGGATATCGAAGGCCCCTCGCGGGTGCTGGCGCGGGTCGGCGGCGGCACCCTGATGATCGACGAGATCGCGGATTTCCCGCAGAATATTCAGGCCCGTCTGGTGCGGATGATGGACGCGCCGGGCGATGACGCGCCGCGCTTCATGGCCACCAGCCAAAGCGATCTGGATGCCGCGATGCAAGAGGGCAAGCTGCGCCGCGATCTCTACTACCGTCTGTCGGGTGCCACCCTCGAAGTGCCCGCCCTGCGGGACCGGGTCGAGGATATCCCGCTTTTGGCCGACCACTTCTTGGCCCGCGCCAATCCCGGCCCTGCGTCGCCGCGCAAACTGTCGGACAAGGCCGCACAGATCCTGCTGAAATTTCCATGGCCCGGCAATGTGCGCCAGTTGGAACATGCGATGCGGCAACTCGCGCTCGCCAGTCAAGCGGCCGAGATCACGGCGAGTGAGGCCGAGCAACTGCTGGGCGCGCAAAGCGGTCCGGCACCGATGCAGACCGAGGCCGATACCGAACGGCTGGGCGCCTCGGTCGAGCGGCATTTGCAACGCTACTTTGACTTGCACGGCTCCATGCTGCCGCCGCCGGGTCTCTACGCGCGGATTCTGCGTGAGGTTGAACTGCCGATGATCGAAATCGCCCTTGCCGCGACGGCGGGGAATCAGGCGAAATGTGCCGCTTTGCTGGGAATTAACCGAAATACTTTGCGCAAGAAGATCACCGACCTCGATATTGAGGTGACACGGGGCCGTAAGATGATGTAAAAGAGCCACATAACAGTGGCCATCGGGGAACTCCCCCGTTCAGGACCACATAATATGGCGGTTGATGCAGCGATGCATCACAACATCGGTGAGGTATGCGGGTGGCAACCCGGTCACGCAGGTTCAAGCTCGAGCGGTTGGGGCGTCTCAGGCGGGTCAAGCGGCTGCGCAATTGGTCCACCTTCGGGCTGGTGGTGCTGGGGCCGGTCTTGGCGCTGGCAACCTATCTGGCGCTCGGGCCGCTAGGGCAGGGGGCGGATACGCTCAACCTGCGGCTCATTCTCTTGTCCGACCTCGTCTATGTGCTGCTGGTGGCGGCGCTGGTGCTTATCCAAGTCGGGCGGCTGATCTCGGCGCGCCGCGCCAAATCGGCGGGCTCACGGTTGCACCTGCGGTTGACGGGTGTCTTTGCACTGATGGCGCTGATCCCTACGGTTACAGTGGCGATTTTCGCGGGGCTCACGGTGAATGTTGGGCTCGAAGGCTGGTTCTCTGACCGGGTCAGCGGCGTGGTTGGCTCGTCGCTCGCGGCGGCAGAGGCTTACGAGGCCGAGCAGCGCGAGGCGCTGATCTTGGACGCGCAGACCCTTGCCCGTAGCATCGACAGCGCCCGGGCACAGGGCATCAATCTGAGCGACAGTGAGCTTTTGGGCGAGGGCCAGCGCCAGATCCAACGGGGCCTGCGCGAAGCCTTTCTGATCGACAGCACCGCGCAGATCCGGGCGCGGGGGGATCGGTCCTATCTCTTTGATTTCGAGGCCCCCACCGAGGCGCAGCTGGAAACCGCCAGCGAAGAGGGGCTTTTGGTCATCGAGGACTGGCCCAACAATGAATTCCGCGCGCTGGTGCCGATGGACGCCTATGTCGATCGTTTCCTCTATGTCTCCCGCGCGGTGGATGGTGAAATTTTGGCGCTGCTGGATGAAACCAAGGAGACGGTGCGCCTCTACCAACAGCTTGAATCCGAACGCGGGCGGCTGCTGTTTGAATTCGCCCTTGTCTATCTGGGCTTCGCGGTGATCCTGATTTTGGCCGCCGTTTGGCTGGGCCTGTGGTTCGCCGAACGGCTTTCCGGCCCGGTTGGGCGGCTCACGGGGGCCGCGCAGCAGGTGGGCGCGGGCGATTTGAACGTGCAGGTCCGCGAAGAAGAAGGTGATGACGAGATCGCCATGCTGGGCCGTTACTTCAACCAGATGACCCGGCAGTTGAAGGGCCAGCGTGAGACGCTGTTGGAGAATACCGACCAGATCGAACGCCGCCGCCGCCTGTTCGATTCCGTGCTAAGTTCGGTGACCTCGGGCGTGGTGGGGCTGGACCCCGAGGGGCGCGTGACCTTCGTGAACCGCTCGGCCATGCGGTTGCTGGATTGGTCCGAAGATCAGCAAAGCCTGCCGCTAACCCTTGCGGTGCCGGAGTTCGGCCCGCTGTTCGAGACGGTCAAGGCCGCCTCGGACGAGGTGGCGCAGGCCGAGGTTAAGGTCTCGCGCCAAGGGGCGATGGAGAACCTCTTGGTCCGCATGGCGACCCGCCGGTCCAAGGATGGCGATCTTGAGGGCTATGTGGTGGCCTTTGACGATGTGACCGATCTGGTCTCGGCGCAGCGCATGGCCGCATGGGGTGACGTCGCACGCCGCATCGCGCATGAGATTAAGAACCCGCTGACGCCCATCCAGCTGAGTGCCGAGCGCATTCGCCGCAAGTTCGGCCCCAAGATGGCCGAGGGCGATGATGACGCGCTGGAGCAGATGACCGGCGTGATTATTCGCCAGACGGGTGACCTGCGGCGCATCGTGGATGAATTCTCGAAATTCGCGCGGATGCCGGAGCCGGAAACCAGCCGTCAGGACATCCGGCAGTTGCTGCGCGACGCGGTGCTGCTTCAGCAAAGCCGTCAGGAAGAGGTGGCGATCAAACTCGACCTGCCCGCAGAGCCGGTGATGGCCAATATCGACGGCACGATGATTTCGCAGGCGCTGACCAATTTGATCAAGAACGCGGGCGAAGCCATTGAAAGCCTGAAGAAAGAGGGTGCGCCCGAAGGGCACGCGCCGCAGATCCGCGTGACGCTCACGCCCGAGAACCGGCTTTTGCGGCTGACCATTGCCGACAATGGCATCGGCCTGCCCGAAGACCGCGCCCGGCTGTTCGAGCCCTATGTGACCACGCGCAGCGAAGGCACGGGGCTTGGCCTGCCGATCGTCAAAAAGATTATCGAGGAACACGGCGGCAGCCTGACGCTCGAAACCGCGCCCGCATTCGACGGGCAAGACCATCACGGTGCCATGGCAGTCATTTCGCTGCCCTTGGCCATCGACGCAACGACAGACCAAGGGGATAAGGCAGATGAGTGACATTCTGATTGTAGACGACGAACGCGACATCCGTGAGTTGATCTCGGACATCCTTGAGGATGAGGGCTTTGCTACGCGATTGGCCAGCAATTCGGATGAGACGATGGCCGAGATCAACACCGAGGCACCGGCCCTGATCATCCTCGACATCTGGTTGAAAGACAGCCGCATGGACGGGATCGACATCCTCAAGACGGTCAAGCGCGACAACCCGGATGTGCCGGTGGTGATCATCTCGGGCCATGGCAATATCGAGATTGCCGTGGCCGCGATCAAACAGGGGGCTTACGATTTTATTGAAAAGCCGTTCAATATTGATCAACTGCTGGTGGTAATCCGCCGCGCGATGGAAACCTCGCGCCTGCGCCGGGAGAACCAGAACCTAAAGCGCCGCGATGTGGCGACCTCCGAGATGATCGGCACCTCCGCGCCTTATCGCGCTCTGCTGGGGCAGCTTGACAAGGTGACCAAATCCAATGGCCGGGTGATGCTGACCGGCCCCGCAGGGTCGGGTAAAGAAGTGGCCGCGCGCTATATTCATGCCCATTCGGCCCGCGCCTCGGCGCCCTTCGTCACCGTCAACTGTGCCGGGGTGGCGCCGGATCGGATGGAAGAGGTGCTCTTTGGCCGCGAGACGCCGGACCGCGGGGTCGAGCCGGGGTTGTTGGAGCAGGCCCACGGCGGGGTGATCTATTTCGATGAGGTGGCGGACATGCCGCTTGGCACCCAATCCAAGATCCTGCGGGTGCTGGTGGATCAACAGTTCACCCGCGTCGGCGGCACGGACAAGGTCCGCGTTGATTTGCGGGTGATCTCTTCGACGAACCGCGATCTGGATCAGGCGATCAAGGCTGATACCTTCCGGCAGGAACTCTATCACCGTCTGAACGTCGTGCCGATCGCCGTGCCCTCGCTTGAAGAGCGCCGCGAGGATATCCCGCTGCTGGCCGAACATTTCATCGCGGAATTCAACGCCTCCCAAGGGCTGCCGCAGCGCGCGCTGACCGAAGACGCCGTGGCGCTGATGCAGACGATGGTTTGGCCCGGCAACGTGCGCCAGCTGAAGAACCTTGTCGAACGGGTGCTGATCCTTGGCGATGGCACCGGCCCGATCGAAGCGCGGGAACTGCCGGGCGAGGAAGAGAACGGCGGCGATGAGGGACGCGTGGTTCTCTCAGGCGCCTTGGCGACGCTGCCGCTGCGCGAAGCGCGCGAGGCGTTTGAGCGGGAGTATCTGCTGACCCAGATCAACCGTTTCGGCGGCAACATCAGCCGCACCGCGAATTTCGTGGGGATGGAGCGCAGCGCCCTGCACCGCAAGCTGAAATCGCTTGGCGTCGTGACCTCGGCCAAAGCGGGCGTGCGCGTGGCCCATGTGGACGAGGAAGTCGAAGCGGCGGGTTAAACCCCGCCGGTTGCGCGCGGGGGCTGCCCCGCCCGCGCTTGCGTCACCCTTGGGTGACGATCTGGAATGACCCATCGCTGTTGCGGATCACGCAGGACTTGGGGTTGAGCGCGGGCAGCGTGGTCGTCGCGCGTGTCGGTGCGGCGCGGGCCACATTGCGGGGGCAGGCGGGGATCGACACGGGCGCGAAACCTTTGTCGGCCATACATTGCGCCTCGACCCGGTTGCGCAGGTCTTCGTTCGGGTCAAAGGTCACCAATTCCCCCGGTACATAAAAACCGCCCCGTGTGGTGCAATTGTTGTCGGCATCGCAGTGGCGGCGCGCAGGCACATAGCGTGGCGGTTCGCGGCGGATTTGCGTTGAGATCGGCACGTCGCGCAGGGCCTGAACCTCGCAAGCGGTGGTGGCGCGGTTGACCTGCGCGACACTCGCGCCCGGTTTGTAATAGGTGTTGAGCGGCGCACAGGCCGCCGCGGCCAAGCCGACAAAGGTCAGGGCGACAGCGGCGCGGGAGGGGCGGGGAGATATCGGTTTCATGGCCCCATCATGCCGCCGTTGCGGGGCAAAGACAATTGATTTGACCCTTGCCAACCCATCTGTCATGCCCTCTAACCGACCCAAGACAACCCTCACACGATCTTTGCTCAGGGTAAGGAAGCCTTCATGAAAATCATCATTTGCGGCGCAGGGCAGGTGGGGTGGCAGATTGCCCGTCACCTCAGCGGAGAGCGCAACGATGTGACCGTGGTCGACAGCAATGCCGAATTGATCCGCCGCGCCACCGATACGCTGGATGTGCAGGGCATCGCCGGTTTCGCGAGCTACCCTGACGTGCTGGACCGTGCAGGCGCGCGGGACGCCGAGATGATCATCGCCGCGACCCATTCGGACGAGGTCAATATGGTGACCTGTCAGGTCGCGCATTCGGTCTTTGGCATCAATCGCAAAATCGCGCGGCTGCGCAGCCAATCCTATCTCGATGCGATTTACTCCGACCTTTACCGCCGCGATCACATGCCGATCGACGTGGTGATTTCCCCCGAGAAGGAGGTCGCGACCGCCGCGCTCCAACGGCTCAGCGCGCCCGCCGCTTTCGATACCGAGATCTTCATGGAGGGGCAGGCCCAGCTTTTGGGCATTTCGATCGACAGCGATTGTCCGGTGGTGAACACGCCGTTGCGGCAGCTCACCGATCTCTTCTCGACCCTGCGCGCAGTCGTCGTGGGCGTGCGCCGCGATGGCACGCTGTTCGCGCCCGAGGCGAAGGATCAGCTTTTCGTCGGCGATGACTGCTACGTCTTTTCGCATCACGACGACATCGCCCGCACGATGGAGATTTTCGGCAAACAAACCACCAAGCAAGAGCGCGTCGTCCTGGTGGGCGGTGGCAATGTCGGCCTGACCGTGGCGCAGCACCTTGAGGTCGGGCCGCTGCGCGTGCGCACCAAGATGATTGAGAAAAACCGCAAATGCGCCGAACGCGCCGCCGAAGGGCTTGAGCGAACGATCGTGTTGAACGGCGACGGGCTTGATGCGGCGCTGTTGGCCGAAGCCGGGATCAGCCGCGCCGATGCGATGCTGGCGGTGACGGATGACGACAAAACCAACATGTTGTCTTGTGTGCGTGCCAAGGCCGAGGGCTGCCCCTATGTCATCGCGCTGATCAACGATCCGACGCTGGTGCCGCTGATGACCCACCTTGGCATCGACGCCTATATCAATCCGCGCGCCACGACGGTCAGTTCGATCCTGCGCCACATCCGCCATGGGCGGGTGCGGGCGGTCTATTCCATCGGCGATGCCGAGGCCGAGGTGATTGAGGCCGAAGTGCTGTCAACCTCGCCCCTTGCGGGCAAGAAAGTCTCGGAAATCGACTTCCCCGAAGGGGTTTTGATCGGCATGCTGCGCAAAGAAGGCAAGGTCATTCGCCCCTTGGGCAGCACGCGGATCGACGAAGGCGATGTGGTCGCCCTCTTCGCTCTGGCAGAGGATGTGCCGCGGGTCGAACAGCTTTTGCAGGTCTCGATCGACTTTTTCTAAGCGCAGGAGCGCCTTTGTGACGCAACCGACCCGCATAGGCCCGACCGGCATCCGCCGGGAGATCGTGCAGCTGCCGCTGTTCTTGCAGCTGTTCGGCGTCTCGGCCCTGTCGATGATCCTGCCGTCGATCCACGGGCTGGTGATGAACGATCATCTGGCCAGCCGCGCCTTTCTCTATGCGGGGCTTTTGGGGCTTGTGGCCTTCACGCTCATCGCCATCGCCCATGCCGGGCGCAAACCTTTGGACGGGGCGCTTGGGCCGCTTTTGTCGCTGCTCTCGGCCTTTGTGTTGCTGCCGGTCTTCTTTGCGGTGCCTTTTCTTGAGGCGCTGCCGACGACGCGTTTCGTGAATGTTTATTTCGAGATGGTCAGCGCCCTGACCACCACCGGGGCCACCATGTTCAACCCCGAACGGCTGAGCGACACGCTGCACCTGTGGCGCGCGCAGGTCGGCTGGATGGGCGGGCTGCTGATGTGGGTCACGGCCTCGGCCATTCTGGCCCCGCTGCATTTGGGGGGCTTCGAGGTCACGGCGCAGGCCGAGCCGGGGCGGCCCGACGACCGGATCAACACGCGGATGGGCCGGATCACCCCGCGCCAACGGCTGCTGCGCACCACCCAAGCGCTGTTGCCGATCTACTTCGGGCTGACGCTCCTGCTGTGGCTCTTGCTGGTCATCGGCGGGGAGACGGCCTTGGTGGCGCTTTGCCATGCCATGTCGGTCATGGCGACCTCGGGCATCTCGCCCATCGGCGGGGTGGCCGAAGCGCAGGTCGGCGTGACGGGCGAGGCGGTGATGATGCTCTTCATGCTCTTCGCCCTGTCGCGGCTGACCTTTTCCAAGGATACCGTCACCGCGACCCAAGGCGGGCTGATGACCGACCCTGAGTTTCGCATCGGTCTTTTGGTGGTGATCGGCGTGCCGCTGCTGCTGTTCGCGCGCCATTGGATCGGCGCTTTTGAGGTTGAGGTTGAGGTCGACGGCACCCGGGCCTTGCACGCGCTTTGGGGCGGGCTGTTCACGGTGCTGTCCTTCCTGTCGACCACCGGTTTCGTCTCTGAGCATTGGGCCGATGCGCAGAATTGGTCGGGGCTGCGCACGCCGGGGCTGGTGCTCATGGGGCTTGCGCTGATCGGCGGCGGGGTGGCCACCACGGCGGGCGGGGTGAAACTGCTGCGGGTCTTCGCGCTTTACCAAAACGGCGTGCGCGAGATGGACCGGCTGGTCTATCCCAATTCTGTCAGCGGCGCGGGGGCAGCCGGGCGGCGCTTGCAAAGCAACGGGGCTTTCATCGCTTGGATTTTCTTCATGCTCTTCGCCATGTCGCTGGCGGGGGTGACCCTGCTGCTGACCCTGACCGGCGCGTCCTTCGATGCGGCGGTGGTCATGTCGGTGGCCACGCTCTCCACCACGGGGCCGCTGATCGAACATGCCGCCGACAAGCCCATCCACCTGATCGAACTGGGATTGGCGGCCAAAGTCATCCTGAGCGGTGCCATGGTGCTGGGGCGGCTGGAAACCTTAGCGATTATTGCGCTGATGACTCCGAATTTGTGGCGCGCTTGACACGTTTAGCGCTAGAACCGTCCTAGTCCTCTGATATTGGGGCTGGAAACTCACGCTTTCGCACTCCATACTTGAGGCAATGGGGGGGTCCGGTACGCGGACGCCAGCAAGAACAAAAGGCGAGACTACGATGGCGTCAGACAGACAGAACCTTCAGGATGCGTTCCTTAACCACGTTCGCAAGACCAAAGTACCGGTGACAATTTTCCTGATCAATGGCGTCAAATTGCAGGGTGTGATCACCTGGTTTGACAACTTCTGCGTTCTGCTGCGCCGCGACGGTCAATCGCAACTTGTGTACAAACACGCGATTTCGACCATCATGCCGAGCCAGCCGATCAGCCTATATGAGGGCGAAGACGCTTCTTGAGCCGTCCAGCATTTCAGATCGACAACAGCGACGGGCCCCGCGTGACGCGCGCTTGGGTGTTGCATCCTGATATCAAGTCCGACAACGACCGGCGCGCGCCCGAGCCCGCGCTGGCCGAAGCCGTGGCATTGGCCGAGGCGCTGCCCGAGTTGCAGGTCGTCGGCTCCGAAGTCGTGCCTCTGCGCACGGTCCATGCGGGTATGCTGTTCGGCAAGGGCAAGATCGAAGAGCTCGAGCAGCGCATGAAGGGGGCAGAGGTCGACCTCGTGCTAGTGGATGGCCCCGTGACCCCGGTGCAGCAGCGCAATCTTGAGAAGGCTTGGGGGGTCAAATTGCTCGACCGGACCGGGCTGATTCTCGAAATCTTCAGCGACCGTGCGGCGACCCGCGAGGGGGTGCTTCAGGTTGAGATGGCCGCGCTGAACTATCAGCGTACGCGGCTTGTCCGCGCATGGACCCACCTTGAGCGGCAGCGCGGCGGTTTGGGCTTTGTCGGTGGTCCGGGCGAGACCCAGATCGAAGCGGACCGCCGTGCCATCGACGACCAATTGGTGCGCCTGCGCCGCCAGTTGGAAAAGGTCGTGAAAACCCGCGCATTGCACCGTGCCGCACGGGCCAAGGTGCCGTTCCCGATCGTGGCGCTTGTGGGCTATACCAACGCCGGGAAATCCACGCTTTTCAACCGTTTGACCGGGGCCGAGGTTATGGCCAAAGACATGCTCTTTGCCACGCTCGACCCGACCATGCGCAGCCTCGTGCTGTCCGACGGGCCAGAGATCATTCTCAGCGATACGGTGGGTTTCATCAGCGATCTGCCCACGGAACTCGTCGCCGCCTTCCGCGCCACGCTGGAAGAGGTTTTGGCCGCCGATATCATCTGCCATGTGCGCGATGTCTCCCACGCCGAGACCGAGGAGCAGGCGCAGAACGTGCGCGATATTCTCGCCTCTCTCGGCGTCCCGAAAGAGACCCGCAGTTTCGAGGTATGGAACAAGCTCGACCTGCTGCCCGAAGACCGGGCCGAGGCCATGCGCGCCCGTGCCGCGCGCAACGATGATGTGCTGGCGATCTCGGCCATCACCGGCGAGGGGCTGGAGACGCTGCAAGAAACCATCGCCGAGGCGCTGCAAGGTGCGGTGCGCGAGGCTGTGCTGACCCTCGGTTTCGCCGACGGCAAGAAACGCGCCTGGCTGTTCGCGCAGGACGTGGTCGAGGGCGAGCGTCAGACCGACGACGGGTTCGAGATCACCGTGCGCTGGTCCGCGCGGCAAGAGGCGGAATTCCAGCAAATTTGACGGGTTGAGCGCAGGTGCTGCAGGGCCGGGTGGACCAGTGAAGATGCAGATTCGAAAACTCCACGCCAGTGATGCCGCGGGGTTTCATGCGCTCAGGCTCGAAGGACTACGCGCATGCCCCGAAGCCTTTGGCGCGTCCTTTGAGGAGGAATCCCGCCTGTCAGTTGCCGATGTGGCAAAGCGGCTAGCGGCAGGTTGCGTTTTCGGAGCCTTCAGTGATGCCGGCCGTCTTGAGGGCGTCGTTGGTCTTGCGCAGTCTCAGACATCGAAGACCCGGCATATCGCGACAATCTGGGGTATGTATGTTCGACCTGAAGCGCGCGGAGGCGGGCTGGCGGGGGCATTGATGGAGGCGGCTATGGCGGAGGCTGATGGCACCTGCACCTCGATCCGCCTCTCTGTTGTTTCCACGAACCAAGCCGCGCTGTGTCTCTACAAGCGGATGGGGTTCACCCCTTGGGCCGTAGATAGAGAAGCGCTTTTAGTGGATGGCGGTTACTATGACGAGATTTTGATGCGGCGGTCGCGCCCCTAAACATCGCCGAAAGGTGCGGCGCATTTGCGATATTCGCCGCTAATCGCTCGAATTCCGCGCCCCGCGCCGCATATGGTCCTATGACCAGAAACGGAGCGCGCCACATGACCCTCGTTATCCTCTACCTCTCAACCGTCGTCATCTTCCTCGGGCTGGATTATCTCGGGCTGACCTATCTCATCAAACCTGCGTTCGAGCGTGATATCGGCAATTGGCTGTTGGATGAATTCCGCATGGCCCCGGCGCTGATCTTCTACGCCTTCTTCGTGGCGGTGGTGCTGTGGTTCGTCTCTTGGCCCGCGATGGTGGAGGATCATTCGCTGCTCTGGGTCTTTGGCAATGCGTTGCTGATCGGGGCGATGGGCTATGGCACCTATGAGTTCACCAATTTGGCGACGCTCAAGGATTGGACATGGGCCATGGTCGCGCGCGACTTCACTTGGGGCTCGGTCCTGACCGGGACGGCGGCGACGGCGGGTGTGGCGATCACCCGCGCCTTTACCTAACGGCCTGTCTCGGTCGACCAGCGCCATGCGCCGGGTTGCAGCCCGGCAAGCGTCCAGTCACCCACGCTTTCGCGGATCAGCCGCAGCGTGGGCAAGCCGACATGGGCTGTCATGCGCCGCACTTGCCGGTTGCGCCCCTCGCGGATGGTGATGCGCAGCCAAGCATCGGGCACCGTCTTGCGAAAGCGCACCGGCGGGTCGCGGGGCCAAAGCGGATCGGGCGCGTCGATCTGATCCACTTGGGCGGGTTTCGTCAGACCGTCCTTCAGTTCGACACCTTTGCGCAGCGCGTCGAGCGCCGCGGCATCCGGCGTGCCTTCGACCTGCACCAGATAGCTCTTGGGCCGTTTGTATTTGGGATGCGCGATGCGGGCCTGAAGCGGGCCGTGGTCTGTCAGCACCAAAAGCCCTTCGCTGTCACGGTCGAGCCGCCCTGCGGGATAAAAACCCTTTTCATCGACATAGGCCGAGAGGGTGGGCCGTGTGCTGCCTTCGGTGCCTTTGTCGGTGAATTGCGACAGCACGCCATAGGGTTTGTTCAAGAGGATCACGCGGGCGGTCATTGGGCAGGCTCCAATCGGGTCACGCCCACGGCGGCGGCGCGGGCCAATTCGGCGTCCAGCGACATCGGGATATATTCGCCCCGCCGCCAGAGTTGCGCCATATCATCGTAATGCCGCGACAGGAAATGCCCCGATTGGCCGGTGGAGGTGACAAAGACCGAACTGTCGGGATCGGCAAAATCGTAAACGCCGCGATAGCCCGCGCCGTGCACGTTATAAAACGGGTCTTTGCCCGTGCCGCGTGTCAGCCCGCGTTGCAGGGTGTTGTCCCCGCCCGAGGTCGACTGGCGGATGTTCACGAAGTAGCGCAAAAGCGGCACGTCGCCCAGCACGGGGTGGTCATGAGTCGCCTGATGCGCGTCGCCCCAGCGGAGCGATTCAAGCTGCGTGCCCCATGTCTCGTTGATCCACAACAGCGCGTCGTCGAGCGCCAGCCGCGCCATGTCGTGGCAGGTCTCCACCGGGGCGGATTGGCGCACGTCGCACCATTTCGCGGCGCCCTGCACATCGCGAAAGGCGCGTTCGATGAAGAGCGGCTGGATATGGGTGAACTCCTCGGCCAGCGGTCCCAATTCGTCGCGGATCAGCCGGTCCTGCAAGGCGCGGATCCACGCGGCATAGATCAACGGCTCGGGCAGGTGTTCGTTCATCTCACCCGACCAACCGGCGAGCAGGTCGAGCGCGCGCTGGCGCTGGCGCTCCGGCGTGCCGTCGGGGGCGGCCTCTCCGGTGAACCACAGCTCGGCGCCGATGAGCGGCAGCAGCGATCGGGCCGTGGGGCTGACGGTATCAAGCTGCGCTTCGATGAAACTGTCGCGTGTGTGCACCTCGCGGTTCTGCATCAGCCGTTGCCAGCGCTGCACCCGCTGCGTGTCGCCCCAGACAAAGGAGACATGGTTGGGGAAGGGGCGGTCGACCGTCTTGTTGTTGGTATTGCCAAGGATGCCGCCTGCGGGGGCGATGAACTCAGGGTTCGCGGTATAGGGCAGCATCCCGTCCCAGCGGTTGGCGGCGATCCAACCGGGGCTGGGCATGCGCCCTTCGCTTTGGTGATTGGCATCACGGCGCGGCATGGCGCCAATGGTCTTCATCGCGATGGTGTCGCGGTCGACTAGCGTCAGGTTCTGCGCAGGCGCCACATAGTCGGTCGCCGCATTGATCGCCTGCTGCACCGATTTCGCGCGCATCACTTTCATCGCGGCGGCAAGTGAGGTGTCCTCTTCGGTAAAGAGCGTTGAGGCGACAGAGGCCACATGCCCCGGCGGGGTGATGCTGCCAAGGTTGTAGTGGCTGCCGGGCAGCACCGGGCCATTGTCGGTCCAGCGCAGGGTGACGGTGATCGGGTCGGCATCGGCGATATTGATGATCGACGCGCGTTTGCGGAACTTCTTGAACCCGTCCGGGGTGCGGTATTCCTCGGCGTTGTCGGGGTTCAGCTCTTCGATATAGACGTCTTGATCGTCGACATAGGCGGTGGTCAGCCCCCAGCCCAGATCGGCGCTGCGGCCCGTAAGCACCACCGGCATCCCCGGAATGGTGCCACCGATTACGCCGCCGGTCTCAAGCTCCAACCGTGCGAGATACCAGATCGCGGGGGCGGTGAAGCCCAAATGCGGGTCATTGGCCAAAAGCGTGCCCCCCGCGGCAGAGCGCGAGGGCGCCGCGGCCCAAGCGTTGGAAGCCCCGGCGAAGGCTTGTCGTTTGAAGGGCGACAGCGGGTGGCGCGCCATCGGCGCTGCGGCAGCGTGGCGGCGGCTGACCTCGGGGAAGAGGGCGGCATATTCGGGCAGGGCGGCGACCCCGCTGCCCGGCGCTTCGGGCAGGATATCGCGCAGACGGTCCGGATCGCTCAACTCCAAGGATACGCGCGCGCGCAGCACCTCGGCCTCCAGATGGCCCGACATTTGCAGGCCCATGAGCTTGGTGATCGCGAGTGAATCTGCCGGCCGCCACGGGGCCATGGGCGCATTGAAAAGCCACATCTCAGGCGCACCGCGGCCCAAGGCTTCGGTGTTGATCTGGTCGAGACGCGCGTTGATCCCGGCGGAATAAGCCTCAAGCGCCGCTTCGGTTTCGGGGTCGAGCTTATCCGCCGCCGCCACGGCAAGGCGGTAGATGTCATAGCGCCGCATCAGCTTGTCGGTGGTGATCGTGGCGGTGCCGAAGACCTCGGACAGCCGCCCCTGCGCGGTGCGGCGCAGGGTGATCAATTGCCACAGCCGGTCTTGGGCATGGGCGAAACCGAGGCCGAAAAAGACATCCTCATCGCTCTGCCCGAAGATATGCGGCACGTTGGCATTGTCGCGCACGATCTCGACCGGGGCGCTGACGCCCGCGACCTCGACCGTATCGTCATAGTCGGGCAGAGACCGCGCGGCGAACCAATAGACCAGCACCAAAACCACGACGCTCAGCGCGACGAGAAACACCGCCAATCGGATAAGCCAGCGAAACATCAATGCCATCGGGGGATCCTCGACTGGCGCGCAGATTGACCGGAGCGCGCAGGGTGGTAGGTGTAATGACAGGGAATAACGCAACTGAATGACAAGGAAAAGCACATGGCAAAGCTCGCGTTTTTGGGACTGGGGGTCATGGGGGCTCCGATGGCGGGGCATCTGCAAAAGGCGGGCCACGATGTGACCGTCTACAACCGCACCGAAGCCAAGGCAGACGACTGGGTGAAAACCTATGGCGGCGCCATGGCCAAGACCCCGCGTGCGGCGGCAAAGGATGCGGATTTCGTGATCGCCTGCGTGGGCAATGACGACGATCTGCGCTCAGTCTGTTTGGGGGAAGACGGGGCCTTTGGCGGCATGACGGCAGGGGCGATCTTTGTTGATCACACCACCGTTTCGGCGGCCGTGACGCGTGAGCTTTATGCCGCCGCCGATGAGGCGCAGGTGAGCTTTGTCGACGCGCCGATCTCAGGCGGTCAGGCGGGCGCGGAAAACGGTCAATTGTCGATCATGTGTGGCGGCGACGAAGGCGCTTTTGACCGGGCGCTGCCGATCATGGAAGTCTACGCGAAAATTTGCCGCCGCATTGGCGACAGCGGCGCGGGCCAGATGACCAAGATGTGCAACCAGATCGCCATCGCCGGTCTGGTGCAGGGCCTGTCTGAGGCGCTGCATTTCGCCGAGAAGGCGGGGCTTGATGGCCGCGCGGTGGTCGAGGTGATTAGCCAAGGCGCGGCAGGCTCATGGCAGATGGAAAACCGCTATGAGACCATGCTCGACGACAAGTTCGATCACGGCTTTGCAGTGGATTGGATGCGCAAGGATTTGGGCATCTGTCTCGATGCGGCGGATGAGACGGGGGCGAGCCTGCCGGTGACCGCGCTGGTCGATCAGTTCTACAAGGACGTGCAGAAGATGGGCGGCGGGCGTTGGGATACGTCGAGCCTGTTTAAGCGGTTGCAGAACCTCGGGTGACCCGCGACGGGCAGCTTTGCCCATTGCCCCAGACAAAAACGCCCGGCTTAAAGCCGGGCGTTCGCTTTCCGCAGGCGCGGGTGCCCTTAGGGAATGATCCGCGTGTATTTCGTGCCTTCCAGCGTCGCGCCGATGCGCAGGCCCGCGCGGCCAAAGACCGCCGCCAGAACGGGGGCCATGACAGTGGTGGTGTCGGCGCTGACGCTGTCGCCCTTGTCGGAGATCACATATTCCAGACCGGCCCCAGCCGCCCAACCGGGCGAGCTGCGGAATTCGCGCAATGCAGGCTCGGTCATGAAGAACAGCACATGCGCATATTGCTGCGCGCCGATCTGCAAGCCGCCCGAGGCTTTGGTCACCGAATAATAGTCCACCGTCACGTCGTTCACGCGCAGCGCGCCGCGCCCATAGGCACCGCCAAAGCCGAGGCCCGCTTCCGTCACCAGCGGCATGACCAACATGCCATTGGCCTTTTCGGCCAATTGCCGGGTGTTGGGATAGCCGCGGTACATCTCGGCCAATGTCGCGTCCACGCGTGCGTCGATCATCGCGCTGCCGCGTCCGCCCACGCCATTGCCGCAGGCTGCGGTCGCGCCGAGCGCCGAGAGGGCGCCCAATGTCACGAAGCGCCGGTTATATGTCTGATTGGTCATCTTTTCTGCCTGTATATTCAAGATCGGTTGCCTGCTGCCGGTTTTCCCGACTTATGCGCGAGATTACGCATAATCACGCGGCTTGTCATGTTGATTGGCCCCTTTGCGCAGATTTACGCCCTTAGGTCACGCGCTTTTGAGCAAAAGCCGGGCGACCTCGGGGGCAAAATAGGTCAGCACGCCGTCGCAGCCCGCGCGTTTGAAGGCCAGAAGGCTCTCCATCATCGCGCGTTCGCCGTCGATCCAACCTTGGTCTGCCGCGCCCTTGATCATGCTGTATTCGCCCGAGACCTGATAGGCGAAGGTTGGCGCGCCAAAGGCGTCTTTGACCCGACGGCAGATATCAAGGTAGGGCATCCCCGGCTTCACCATGACCATATCCGCCCCTTCCGAGAGGTCGCGTGCCACCAGCCGCAGAGCCTCATCGCTGTTGGCGGGATCCATCTGATAGGTCTTCTTGTCGCCGGTCAGGGCCGCAGAGGCACCAACCGCGTCGCGGAAGGGGCCGTAGAAGGCGCTGGCGTATTTGGCGGCGTAGCTCAGGATCATCACATCTTGATGCCGGGCCTCTTCGAGACCTGCGCGGATCGCGCCGATGCGCCCGTCCATCATATCCGAAGGGCCGATGATATCCGCCCCTGCTTCGGCCTGCGCCAGCGCCATCTTGACCAGCGCCTCGACCGTGCGGTCATTCACGATGATGCCGTCTTCGACGAAACCGTCATGGCCGTTGATGTTATAGGTATCGAGCGCCACATCGGTCATCACCACCATCTCCGGCACCGCCTCTTTGATCGTGGCGATGGCGCGGTTGGTGGCGTTCTGCGGATCCCATGCGCGGGCGCAATCCTCGGTCCGGTCCTCAGGTCCGGTATAGGGGAAGACGCAGACCGTGCCGATGCCCAGATCCGCCGCCGCGCGCACCGCCGGGACCAGCATGTCGACCGAGCGGCGCATGACACCGGGCATCGAGGGGATCGGCTCTTCCACGCCTTCGCCTTCGCGCACGAAAACCGGCCAGATCAGATCGCCCAATTGCAGGTCATTCTCGCGCACCAACGCGCGGATACCGGCATTGGCACGGGTGCGGCGCAGGCGTGTGGCGGGGAAGGGGGCGTGGACGGGTTGCATCAATTATACCTCAGAATGGCTCGGCACGGGCTTGCCATGTATTTTTGAACGCCTCAACCCTATGAATTGTCGCGCCGGACCGCTAAGAGATCCGAACTCAATATTCGGACGAGCACGCCTTGGACTGGTATCAAACCCTTTTCGAAATGATCGACATGCGCTCTTTCTCGAACCTTTGGTTCTGGATCGCGCTGGCTGTGATGTGGTCAACGGCAAGCCACTGGGTGCTCGGCGTGCCCTTCGACATGGTCCTGCGCGCCCGCCGCTATGGCGGAGAGGCCGAGGCCGATCTGGAAGACATCGTGCGGATCAACGTGAACCGAATGCTCTATATCTCGCAGGTCTCGGGGCTGTGGCTTTTGGGGCTGGGGTTCTTCGCGCTGACCTCTCTGGTGCTCCTGGGGTTCGTCTATGGGATCGAATTCGCCCAAGCCTTGCTGCTCTTGGGTTTTCCCATGTCGCTGGTGGGGCTTTTGAGCCTGTCGACGGCGCGGCTCATTCGCATCGAAGGTTCAACCGGCGAGGTGTTGCGGCGGCGCTTGATGCGGCACCGGCTTTACACCCAGATCATCGGCATGGTCTCGATCTTCGTGACCGCGCTTTGGGGAATGTATCAAAATCTAAGCATCGGCCCGCTGGCGGGTTGACAGCCCCCCTCCGAGGGCCAATTGAGACCCGATGAACGATCCGCGCAATATCACCCTCTCCGGCGTTCCCGAAGGCTATGATGCCCGCGCCATCCTCGATGAAATCGCCAAGGGCGGCCAGCCGGTGGTCCATGTGGCGCGCGATGACAAACGCATGGCGGCGATGCAGGCCGCCTTGCGGTTCTACGCCCCCGACATGCCGGTCGTCACCTTCCCGGGGTGGGATTGTCTGCCCTATGACCGGGTGTCACCTAATGCCGATATCTCGGCCCGGCGGATGGCGACGCTGGCGGCGCTGGTGCATGGGATGCCCGATCAGTTCGTCCTGCTGACGACCTTGAACGCGGCCAGCCAACGCATCCCCGCCCGCGACACCCTGCGCGACGCGGCCTTTGCCGCCCGCGTCGGTAGCCGGATCGACGAAAAGGCGCTGCGCGCGTTTCTGGTGCGCATGGGCTTTGTGCAAAGCCCCACGGTGATGGAGCCGGGCGACTACGCCGTGCGCGGCGGGATCATCGACATTTACCCGCCCGGTGATCTTGGCCCGGTACGGCTTGATCTCTTCGGCGACGTGCTGGATGGTGCGCGGCGGTTTGATCCGGCGACGCAGCGGACGACCGAAAAGCTTGATCTGGTGGAACTTGCCCCGGTGAGCGAGGTCATCCTCGACGAGGCAGCGATCACCCGGTTCCGGCAGAACTACCGCATCGAATTCGGCGCCGCGGGCACCGACGATCCGCTTTACGAGGCGATCAGCGCGGGCCGCAAACATCAGGGTGCGGAGCATTGGCTCGCGTTTTTCCACGATGATCTGGAAACGCTTTTCGACTATCTGCCCAAGGCGACGGTCACTCTGGACGATCAACTGACCCCGATGCGGATTGCGCGGTGGGAAACCATCGAAGACCAGTATGAGACCCGCAAACTGGCGATGAAGACGCGCTCGAAGATGGACAGCGTGTACAAACCCGCCCCGCCGGAGGGGCTATACCTGACCGATGAGGCCTGGACCCAAGCGTTGCTTGATCACCGCGTCATCCAGTTCAACCCGCTGCCGCAGCCCACGGGGCCGGGAGTGCTGGATGCAGGCGCGCGGCTCGGGCGCAATTTCGCCCCTGAGCGTCAGCAGGAATCCGTTAGTCTTTTCGGTGCTTTGGCCGCGCATATTAAAGCAAAGCTTGAAGCTGGGCCGGTGCTGATCGCCAGCTACTCCGAAGGCGCGCGGGAGCGCCTGACCGGGCTGATCGAAGACGAAGGTCTGGCCGAGGCGATCCCGGTGATGGATGCCACCCGCATCGGCAAGCGCGGGCTGCATCTGGCGGTTTGGGCGCTGGAGCATGGGTTCGAGGCGCCGGGGATGACGGTGATCTCAGAACAGGACGTGCTGGGCGACCGGCTGATCCGTGCGCCGAAACGCAAGCGCCGGGCCGAGAACTTCCTGACCGAGGCCCAAAGCCTCAGCCCCGGCGATCTGGTGGTTCATGTCGACCACGGCATCGGGCGCTATCACGGGATGGAGGTCGTCGCCGCCGCAGGCGCCGCGCATGAGTGCCTCGTGCTGGAATACGCCGAACAGTCAAGGCTTTACCTGCCGGTGGAGAATATCGAACTGCTGTCGCGCTACGGCCATGAGGAAGGGCTTTTGGACAAGCTCGGCGGCGGCGCATGGCAATCCAAAAAGGCCAAGCTCAAAGAGCGCATTCGCGAGACGGCGGACAAGCTCATCCGCATCGCCGCCGAACGCAGCCTGCGTAAAGCGCCCGTGCTCGACCCGCCGCCGGGCATGTGGGACGCCTTCTCGGCCCGCTTCCCTTACACGGAAACCGACGACCAGCTTCGCGCCATCGGTGATGTGATCGACGATCTGACCTCCGGCAACCCGATGGACCGTCTGGTCTGCGGCGATGTGGGGTTCGGCAAGACCGAGGTGGCGATGCGCGCGGCTTTCGTCGCGGCCATGTCGGGCGTGCAGGTCGCGGTGATCGCGCCGACGACATTGCTGGCTCGGCAGCACTACAAGAGCTTCGCGGAACGCTTTCGCGGCTTCCCGATCAACGTGCGGCAACTCAGCCGTTTCGTCTCGGCCAAAGAGGCGGCGGCGACGCGTGAAGGGATGGCCGAGGGCACGGTCGATATCGTGATCGGCACCCATGCGCTGCTGGCAAAGGGGATTCGTTTCAACGACCTCGGCCTTTTGATTATTGATGAAGAACAACACTTTGGCGTCACCCATAAGGAGCGGTTGAAGGCCCTGCGCACGGATATCCATGTGCTGACCCTGACCGCCACGCCGATCCCGCGCACCCTGCAACTGTCGCTGACCGGCGTGCGCGATTTGTCGATCATCGGCACGCCGCCCGTCGACCGCCTGTCGATCCGCACCTATGTCAGCGAGTTCGACGCGGTAACCATCCGCGAGGCGCTCCTGCGCGAGCATTACCGCGGCGGGCAGAGCTTTTACGTCGTGCCGCGCGTTAGCGACCTGCGCGAGATCGAAGAGTTCCTGAAGTCGCAACTGCCGGAACTGACCTACGTCGTGGCCCATGGCCAGATGGCGCCGGGGGAGTTGGATGACCGGATGAACGCCTTCTACGATGGCAGGTTCGACATCCTGTTGGCGACGACCATCGTGGAATCCGGCCTCGACATTCCCACCGCCAACACGATGATCGTGCACCGTGCGGATATGTTCGGGCTGGCGCAGCTCTATCAGATCCGGGGCCGGGTGGGGCGTTCGAAAACGCGCGCCTATGCCTATCTCACGACCAAGCCACGCGCGAAGCTCACCGATACCGCGCAGAAACGTCTGCGGGTACTGGGCAGCCTCGACACGCTCGGCGCGGGCTTCACGCTGGCCTCCCAAGACCTCGACATTCGCGGCGCGGGCAACCTGCTGGGCGAAGAACAGTCCGGCCAGATGCGCGACGTGGGTTTCGAGCTTTATCAGTCCATGCTGGAAGAGGCGATCGCCAAGATCAAGGCGGGCGAACTTGAGGGGCTGTCGGAGGCCGACGAGCAATGGGCGCCGCAGATCAACCTTGGCGTGCCGGTGCTGATCCCCGAAGACTATGTGCCCGATCTCGACGTGCGGCTTGGCCTCTACCGCCGCCTGAGCGAGCTATCGACCAAGGTCGAACTGGAAGGCTTCGCCGCCGAGTTGATCGACCGTTTCGGCAAGCTGCCGAAGGAGGTCAACACGCTGATGCTGGTGGTGCGGATCAAGGCGATGTGCAAGCGCGCCGGGATCGCCAAGCTTGATGGCGGGCCGAAGGGGGCGACGATCCAGTTCCACAATGACAAGTTCGCCTCGCCCGAGGGGTTGGTGAAGTTCATTCAGGACCAGCGCGGGCTGGCCAAAGTGAAGGACAACAAGATCGTCGTGCGCCGGGATTGGAAGACGGATGCCGATAAGATCAAAGGCGCCTTTGCCATCGCACGCGATTTGGCCGAACATGTGATCGCCAAGGAAAAGACCGCGAAAAAGGCCAAGGCGAAGGGCTAAACCCTTCGAAAGGCGGCGGTTATTCCGCCGCCGCCGGCTGCCGGTTTTCCACCCGCCCCATGTAGAGCATCAGCGCATAGGCCGCGATTGCCATCAGCAGCATGGCCAGCGCCAGCGGCTTGGTCGTGCCGTCGAACATCAACCCCACCGGGGAGGCGATCAGCGCCGCCAATACGGTGGAAATTGCCCCCACGACCGAAGCCGCCATGCCCGCGATATGGCCCATCGGCTCCATCGCGATGGCGTTGAGGTTGCCCAATGTCAGCCCCGCTTGGAAGAACAGGCAGGTCTGGAAGAATACGAAAGCGGCAAAGCCATAAGGGTCGGGCAGGGCGCCGAGGTTGAGGAAATACATGGCGCCCGACAGCAGGATTTGCACGCCCAAGGCGATGGTCACCAGCCGCCGCATGCCGTAGCGCACGACCAGCAGCGCGTTGATCAGGCTGGCGCTGGCCGCCACCACGGCGATGCCGCCGAACCACAGTGGGAAGCTTTCGGCCCGGCCATAGACGGTGTCATAGATCGGCTGCACCAGCATCAGCATCGAAAAGAGCATCGCCATGGCAAGCGACTGCACGAGGATCGACAGGCGCACCGTGGGATGACCCACCAACTCGCGCACCGCGCCAATGATCAGCCGTGCCCGCAACGGGCGGCGGTCTTCGGGGGCGAGGGTTTCGGGCAGACGCAGGGCCATCCAGATGACCGAGATGAGCGAGAAGGCCATGAAGGCGATGAAAATCGCGCGCCAGCCCGCCGTCAGGATGATGCCCGCGCCCAGCATCGGGGCCAAGGCGGGCACCAGCGCGAAGACCATCATCACTACCGACATGATCCGCGCCATCTCGCGCCCCGCATAGAGGTCACGAATGATCGCCACGGCCACCACACGCGGGCCAGAAGCGCCAAGCCCTTGGAAGATGCGTGCCACCAGCATGACTTCGAGTGAGTTGCTCATCCAAGCGACGAAGGCCGAAAGACAATAGAGCGCCGCCCCGCCGAAGACCACGTTGCGGCGGCCGAATGCATCCGACAGCGCGCCGCTAAAGAATGTGCCCAGCCCCATGCCCAGCACGAAGGCTGTCAGGATCAGCGGGGCACGGTGGGCCATCTCGGGCGAGAGTTCCGCCGCGATCTCGGGCAGGGCGGGCAGCATCGCGTCGATGGAAAAGGCGATGGTGGCGATCATCATCGCGATAAGGCCGACGAATTCGATCCGCCTCATGGAGAATTCTGGTTTTTCGGTGGTCACGAAGGCGCACTCCGGCGATTGTCCCGAACGGCGGATCCGCTTGGGCAGGCTTCAGGGAATAACTTGTGGTTGCGGTCTCGATAGTCGAGAACGCTTAACTTGGCAATGATTGCCGCCCTGTTCAGCTCTGTTGATTGGTCAGATCGGCAATGACCTGCGCCCATAGCTCGGGCGGCTGCGCGCCGGGGACGGCATGGGTGTTGGCAACGATGAAGGTCGGCACCGAGTTCACGCCCATCTTGCGGCTATGGGCATCGCGGTCGCGGATGTCCTGCGCGTCGACATCGGATTTCAGCAGGCGGGTGACCACGGCGGCGTCCATCTCGATACTGTCGGCGATATCGGCCAGCACTTCGGCGTCACCGATATCGCGGGCATCGACGAAATAGGCTTTGAAAAGGGCAGAGACGGCGGCGGTCTGGCGGCCTTCGATCCCGGCCCAATGGATCAGACGGTGCGCGTCCAGCGTGTTAGGCGTGCGCTGCATGGCCTCGAAGTTGATATTCAGCCCGGCCTTCTCGGCATGTTCCACAACCGGTGCATAGGCGCGCACGGCGCCTTCCTTGCCGCCGAACTTACGCTCGAGATAGCTGCGCCGGTCCATGCCTTCGCGCGGCATGTCGGGGTTTAGCTGGAACGGGTGCCATTCGATGGCAAAGGGATGGTCGGGATGGTCCTGCAAAGCGCGGTCCAGATGCGCCTTGCCGATATAGCACCACGGGCAGATCGGGTCTGACATGATATCGAGTTTGATCGCTTCGGCCATGATGCGCCCCATCTATTGTTGCGCAATGGGCATAGCGGGCCAGGGCCGGTATCGCAAGCGGGCAACGTTGCAAGCGCCCCGGGGCGCGGCTATAGCAGGTCCATGACAGATACGCCGCCCCGTTCCATGATCCAGATCGCCCGCGAAAGCGGCGCGAGCGAGACCGCCCCACCGGTCGACCTTGGTGCAAGGGTGCGTGAGTTGCGCAAGGCGCGCAACTGGACGCTTGAGCAAGCGGCGCGGCAGGCAGGATTGGCGCGTTCGACCCTGAGCAAGATTGAAAACGGGCTGATGTCCCCCACCTATGACGCGCTGAAAAAGCTCGCCGTGGGACTAGAGATCACCGTGCCGCAGCTTTTCACCCCGCCCGCAGGCGAGAAGATCACGGGCCGCATGGCCGTGACCCGCGCCGAGGAAGGCGCGCCCAAGGCCACCGGCACCTATGAGCATGTCCTGCTGGCCGATGCGTTGCGCAAGAAGCAGATGCTGCCCTACCGCGCCCGCATCCGCGCCCGCCGGATGGAGGAGTTCGACGGCTGGGTGCGCCACGACGGGGAGGAGTTCCTCTATGTGCTGACCGGCATGGTGCGGCTCTTCACCGAGTTTTACGAGCCCGTCGACATGCGCCGGGGCGATAGCGCCTATTACGACGCCACCATGGGGCATAACGTCGTCTCGCTCAGCGATGAGGATGCGACGATCCTCTGGGTGACCTCACTGGTCTGACCCCTCCGCCGGTTGCCACCACCAGACCTCGGGCATGAAGTTCGGCCCATCGCCGTAAAGCGGGATCGTCTCGGGGTAGGCCATGCGCGCGTCATGGGCGATCAGCCCTTCGTCGAACTGCCAGAAAGGGATCACATAGCGCCCCGCCGTCAGGATCCGGTCAAGCGCGCGGGTCGCGGCGACGAAATCCGCCGTTTCGCGGGCCTGCAACATCCTGTCGATCATCGCATCCACCGCCGGAGAGCGCACGCCCATGAGGTTGCGTGTGCCGGGCAGATCGGCGGCCTCCGACCCCCAGTAGAAACGCTGCTCCGTACCGGGGCTGAGCGACAGGGCGCGGCGGAAGGTTGTCATGTCGAAATCATAGCTGTTCTGCCGTGCGACGAATTGCGCATCATCCACGGTTTCGATCTCGGCGGTGATGCCAAGCCGCTTGAGGGCCTGCGTGTAAAGCTCTGCAATCGCGAGGTTTTCCCGGCTGCCCTTGGACAGCAGGATGGTGAAGGTCAGCGGCGTGCCATCGCCACGGCGCATCACGCCGCCTTCGGCCTCATAACCTGCGGCATTCAGCTGCTGCATCGCGGCGCGGATGCCTGCGCGGTTGCGGGCCGAGCCATCGGCCACCGGCAGCCGATAGCCATCCACTGTGCCCGGCGGCAATGTGTCGGCGTAATCGGCCAGCAGATCGAAAACCCGCCCCGTGGCCGGACCGTCGCGCATGGCAAGGTCGGAGTTCGAGAAATAAGAGGTGATCCGGGGCAGGGTGCCGCCGGTCAACGTCTCGTTGATATACTCGAAGTTGAAGGCCGAAATCAGCGCGTCGCGCACCCGCCAATCGTCGAAAGGCGCGCGGCGGGCGTTCATGACAAAACCGGTCATGCCCGACGGTTTGCTATGCGGGAAGGTCGATTTCACCACGTCGCCGCGGGTGATCGCGGGGAAGTCGTATTGCGTGGCCCAAGTCTCGGCGTTGAATTCGCGCACGGCTGAGATTTGACCGGCCTTGAAGGCTTCGAAAAGCACATTGGCATCGCCGTAAAAGTCGATCTTTACCTCATCGTAGTTATGCGTGCCTTGGCGAAAGGGCACTTCTGCACCCCAGTAATCTGGGTTGCGCGTCAGCGTGACATGGCGGCCCGCTTGATAGTCGGTGATGGTATAGGGGCCACTGCCCAAGGGGATTTCGGACAGGGGGGCATTGGCAAAGTCCTGCCCCTCCCATTGCGCCTTGCTGAGGATGGGGCGCATCCCGGCGAGCAGGGCAAGCTCGCGGTTGTCGCTGTTGAAAGTCATGCGCAGACTGCGTGGGCCGGTCTGTTCGATGCTGTCGATCTGTTGGCGCAGCCCGTGGTAGCGCGGGTGGCCTTCGGTGCCGAGTAGATCGAAGGAAAAGATCACATCCTCGACCGTGACCGGCGTGCCATCTGAAAACCGCGCCTCCTCGCGCAGGGTGAATTCCACCCAAGAGCGGTCCTCGGGCACTTCGATCGTCTCGGCCAACAGGCCGTAAAGCGCGAAGGGTTCATCCCAGGACCGCCCCATCAAGGTCTCATGCGTAAAATGCGGCAACTGCCAAGGCGCGGTGCCCTTGCGGACGAAGGGGTTGAGGCTGTCGAATCCCCCGGTATTGGCCAGAACGATCTCACCCCCCTTGGGGGCTTCGGGGTTCACATAAGGAAGGGCGTCAAAATCGGCCGGCAAAGCAGGTTCGCCATACATGGCGATTCCATGTTGCGGGGCAGCCGATGCCGCGCCCGAGAGCAGAATCAGTGAAGAAAGGGCCGCAACGCCCCGTGCTTTCGAGAAAAATTCCCAGCTCATTTTTGAAACAATCACGTTCTGCCCTTATTTTGTTGGAGTTATTCCATACCCGCGGATTCTCGCCTTATCAAACTTTTAGCTTGGATTGTGAGCGTGAAAGGCGTATACAGAGGTCACTGCTCGATAGGTTTCTTGCCTGTATGAAACCTGCCTCAATAACTTACGCCCGCCTCGCGCGGGCGTTTTTTTTGGCCAATTTTCACCGACCCTTAAGCTCCTTCGCGCAAACCCTTTCCCTTTGGCGCGCGCGCAGTACATGATGCAGGCGCAGCATGAACAAGGAGACGCGCCATGGCTTTCACCATCGACCTGTCCGGCAAGACAGCCGTCATCACGGGATCGAACTCTGGAATCGGACTGGGCATCGCCTGGGAATTGGCGCGGGCCGGGGCCGATATCGTGTTGAACTCTTTTACCGATGACGAGGCGGATCATGCGCTGGCGCAGAAGATTGCGCAGACATGCAACGTAACGGCCCGCTACATCAAGGCTGACATGTCCAAGGGGGCGGAGTGTCGGCGTTTGATTGCCGAAGCGGGGGCCTGTGACATTCTGGTGAACAACGCTGGCATCCAGCATGTCGCGCCAATCCCTGAGTTTCCGGCCGAGAAATGGGACGCGATCATCGCGATCAACCTGTCGTCGGCCTTTCACACCACCGCCGAGGCTTTGCCGATGATGCGCAAGGCGGGGTGGGGTCGGGTGATCAACATCGCCTCGGCCCATGGTCTGACGGCATCGCCCTATAAATCCGCCTATATCGCCGCGAAACATGGGATCGTCGGCCTCAGCAAGACCACAGCGCTAGAGACGGCGAAAGACCCGATCACCTGCAACGCGATCTGCCCCGGCTATGTGCTGACCCCGATTGTTGAGAAGCAGATCCCCGACACGATGAAGGAATACGACATGAGCCGCAAAGAGGTGATCGAACAGGTCATGCTCACCCGGCAACCGTCGCGTGAATTCGCCACTGTTGAGCAGATGGGCGGCACGGCGACCTTCCTATGCTCGGATGCAGCGGCGCAGATCACCGGCACGACGATCAGTGTCGATGGCGGCTGGACGGCGTTGTAAGCGCCGTGGCGGACAAGAAACGCATTAACCTTGCCCTCCAAGGGGGCGGCGCCCATGGCGCTTTCACTTGGGGGGTGCTCGACCGGCTGTTGCAGCAGGACGATCTGGAAATCTGCGGGATCTCGGGCACCTCGGCGGGGGCGCTGAACGGGGCGGCGCTGAAATCGGGGATGATCTCGGGCGGTCGCGAGGGCGCGCGGGAGAACCTTGATTGGCTTTGGTCGCAGGTTTCTGGCATTTCGGACCTGCGGCTGTCGCATTGGCTGGCGCCTTTCGGTTTGGACAAGCTCAGTCAGGCGATGGAATATTCGCTGCCCATGGCGATCTCGGATTCGCTGACGCGGGTCGTGTCGCCCTATGCTTACGGCCCGTTCTATCGCAATCCGCTCGAAGATGTTGTGGCCCGGTTCGACTACGGTAAAGTGGGCGCGCATGAGCCGCCGTTCTTCTTCGTCTGCGCCACACGGGTCCGCAACGGCAAGATCAGGGTGTTTGAGGGGGATGAGATCGGACCTGATGCTTTGCTCGCCTCAGCCTGTCTGCCGACGATCTTTAAGGCGGTTGAGATTGACGATGCCCAGACCGGCCAGCGCGAGGCGTTTTGGGACGGGGGCTATACCGGCAACCCGGCGTTGTTTCCGCTGTTCCGCGATGATCTGCCAGAAGATATCGTGGTGGTAAACATCAACCCGCTCGACCGCGAAGACCTGCCGGTCACGCCGCAGCAAATCCAGAACCGCATTAATGAGATCAGCTTTAACTCCAGCCTCTTGCGCGAGATGCGGGCGATTGAATTCGTCCAGCGGCTGATCGCGGATGGCACCTTGCCAGAGGGTCGGATGAAGCGGGTGCACATGCATATGATCGCCGACGACGCGCTGATGGCGCAGCTATCAGTGGCGACAAAGCTGATGCCCAACCCGGCGGTGATACGTGCGCTGCATGAGGCCGGTGTCGCAGCGGCGGATCAGTTCCTTGTTGAGCACTTCGACGACCTGAACCAGCTCAGCAGCGTCGATCTACCCGCGATGTTCGGCTGAGTTTTCAGGGTCTGAAAGCGCCAGCGCCTCGGGCAGATCGGCACCGGGGCGCGGCGGATAGACCAGTCCGGCAGAGATCACCAGCTTCGCCGCGTCTTCGACGCTCATGTCGAGTTCGATCACATCCTCCCGCGGCAGGAACAGTAAGAAGCCCGAGGTTGGGTTCGGCGTGGTTGGCAGAAAGACCGAGAGCATCTCGCCGCCCGCGTTGGTGCGGGCCAAGACCTCTCCCTTCGCCTCGGTCGAGATGAAGCCAAGCGCCCAGATGCCGCGCCGAGGGTATTCGATCAGGCAGGCGGTCTCAAAGCTCCGCTCGGACTGGGCGAAGATCGTCTCGGAAATCTGTTTGATGCCGGAATAGATCGTCCGCACGACGGGGGTGCGTTCCACCAGACTTTCGGCGAAGCGGATCATCGAACGGCCAATCAGCCCTTTCGCGGCCCAGCCCACCATGACGGTGAAGATCAGAAAGATCACCACTCCAAGGCCGCGCACGTTGAACTGCATCGACGGGTCGAGGCCCAAGAAATCTTGGAGCAGCCGGTCGGGATGGTAGGCTTTGGGCACCAGCGGCAGCACGAAACCGTCGATCCAGCCGACCACGCTCCAGATCAGCCAGATGGTCAGCCCGACAGGCGCAATCACGACCAGACCGGTCAGGAAAGACGCGCGCAGCCTTGCGACAAGGCTGCGCCGAACCTGCGTTGGGTCGGGATCAAAAGGTGTGTTCATCTGCGCCGTTTTCCGAAGAGTTAATCGCAACATAGCTAAGGCGTATGCCCCGGCCCGGCAATGGCTCCGCGGTGTTTTTCGCCTTTAACGCGGCAGGTTGACGAGGTTTGCGGCGATCTTGGCCCCCAGCCGGGCATTGTTGCGCACCAGTGCGATATTGGCGGTGAGCGAACGGCCCTCGGTCAGTTCAAAGATGCGTTGCAGCAAGAAGGGGGTCACGCCCTTGCCGTGGACCCCTTGGGCATCGGCCTCGGCCTGGGCCTGCGCGATGATCGGGGCGAGTTCGGCGGCGGGGATTTCCTCTGCCGCGGGGATCGGGTTGGCCACCAACTGGCCACCGGGCAGGCCCATGGCGGCGCGGGTACGGTGGGCTTTGGCAAGGGCTGCGGCATCATCAAGGCGCAGCGGCGATTGCAGGTCCGAGCCTGCGCTCCAGAAGGCGGGGAAGCTGTCTTGGCCCACCGTGATGACCGGCACGCCTTGGGTTTCCAGCACTTCCAGCGTTTTCGGCACGTCGAGGATCGCCTTGGCGCCGGCCGCGATGACGGTGACGGGGGTTTGGGCCAGTTCCATGAGGTCGGCGGAGATGTCAAAGCTGTCTTCCGCGCCCTTATGCACGCCGCCGATGCCACCGGTGGCGAAAACTTCGATGCCCGCAAGATTGGCGGCGATCATGGTGGCGGCGACGGTGGTGGCACCTGTCCCGCCCGAGGCGATGCAGACGGCCATATCGGCGCGCGACAGTTTGGCCACATCCTTGGCCTGGGCCAGATCGCTCAACTGGTCATCGTCCAGACCGATGTGCAGCGCGCCACGGATCACGGCGATGGTGGCAGGCACGGCGCCAGCGTCGCGGATGTCCTGTTCGACCTGCCGCGCCACTTCGAGGTTTTGCGGATAGGGCATGCCATGGGTGATGATGGTGCTTTCCAAGGCCACGATCGGCGCGGCGTTCTCGCGGGCCTTGGCCACCTCGGCGCTGAAGGTCAGGGGCAGGGCGGATGTGGCGGTGGTCATATCTTGGTCTCTCCGGAAACGTAAAGGGCGGCGGCATCAAGTGCTGCCTTGAGGGCGGATTGCGCAACGGCACCGCCAAGTTCAGCGGCCACATGGGCCGCCATGAATGTATCGCCTGCACCCGTGACCCGGGCGACATGCACCTGCGGCGGGGTGAGGGTGATGATCTCGTCGCCTTGGCCCACGGTGGCGGGGTTGCCGCCGTCGGTCACCACGGCGCGGCGTGCGCCACGGGCCAGCAGGGCGCGGGCGGCGGTGGGGGAATCGTCAAAACTCGACTGGCAGAGCAGTCCGGCTTCTTCAAGGTTCACGTAAAGCGTGCCGCGCCCGGCCTTGAGGAAGGGTGTCAGCCGCAGCGCCTTGCCGGGTGAGGCGGGCGCGACGCGCAGATCGGCCTTTGCCAACAGCGGGCTTTGCGCCATGCGGGCCAGCAGTTCGACGGTCAGGTTGCCATCAAGCGCTACGGCCCCTTCATAGGGGCTGGGCAGGCTGCCATCCTCCAGCGGGCGCAAGATCTTGTCGCCCGCAGCCTCCAGCGAATGGGCATCGGCAATCGCGGCGATCAACCCGTTGGATCCTTCGACGGCCATGTAACGGTCGGTCGGCAGATCGTCCGAGCGATAGACGTGATCGGTAATCAGCCCGCGCAGGGCGCAGGCGGCGATCAACTCATCCCCTTCGGCATCGCGCCCCACGGCGGAAAGCAACGCAGGCGTCAGCCCAAAGCGCGCCAGCGCCATGCCGATGTTCAGCGCCACGCCGCCGGGCAGGCGGGTGATCCGCCCCGGCATGTCAGAGCCTTGGCGCATGGCGTTTTCAGAACGGCCGATCACGTCCCAAAGGACGGAGCCGATGCAAAGGATGTCAGCTGTCTTGGTCATGCGGCGCTTCTAGCCGCCAAATCTCCCCACGCGCAAGCGGCGTTATTGTGGCACCGCGAATGTCAGCGCCGCCCAGAGCGTTTCCCAGACCGGTTGATCGGGGTCGTAGCCCGCGCCTCTTTGCACCTCTGCCGCCGGGCGCAGCACCACCGCATCAAAGAGGTATTCATGGCCCGCCGTGACCGGAACCAGTGCTTCGCCCGCCGCATCGGTGCGGTGGAGGGAGATGGCGACGCTGTCATCCGGAGCGCGGTCGAACACTTCGATCTGCGCGTTGACGCGAGGTGCGCCTTGATAGAGGAGGGCCACCTTCATCTCACCCGCGAATTCTGCGTCATAGGGATTCGTCAGCGCCACGAACTCCGTCGCCATGCCGGTGGGCGCATCTTGTCCCGTGCCCGCTCCGAGGGCGATCAGGGTTTTAACGTGGCGGGTGTAGCTCTCGACGACCTTCTCGGTCGACCAGCCGTTCGCGCGGTGATCGCTTTCGGCCTTGGGGAAATCCTTATGCGCGGCGAACCGGAGGAACTTGTCGAAGTCCTCATAGGTGACTTTGGAGGGCGTCGTTTCGGCCAGCGCCACGACCAGCGCGTCACCCTCGGGCGCGGGGAGCGTCAGGGCAGGGCTGTCGCCCGCGCGCGGCGATAGCGGGACCTCTTTCCCGCCGATCTTGACCTCGAAACGCGTGAGCCGGTTGGGCAGATATGGGAAGGCCGCGCCGGTAAATTCCTCACCATTGCGAAAATGCGCCGCGATCTTTTCACCGCTTTCCACTTGATAGTTCACCGGCGACAGCCAGTATTCATGTGCAAAGGCAGGCACTGCCGATAAGATACTGAAAATAATAGCGGACAACTGGGATAGTTTCATGAAGCGAACTTTCATTTTGTTAAGAACCAAGCTGGCGTTGCTGTGGCTGTTGTCAAGCGCGGCGCTGCTTTCGGCGGGCGCGGGCGCACAGGCGCATGAGGTCAAACCCACGATCGCGGATCTGACCGTGGCCGACGGGCGGGCGGTGCTGGCGCTGGAGGTCAACCTCGAAGCGCTCTTGGCGGGCATCGACCTTGATACCGTCGAAGACACCGACAATGCCGAGAATGCGGGCGATTACGATGCGCTGCGCAGCCTGCCCGCCGCGCGCATCGCCGACCGCGCGCCCGAGCTTTTGCCGAAGTGGAACAGCCTGCCGCTGCTCAGCGTCGATGGCGCCGCCGTGCCGTTGGAGAGTGTGACACTCGAGGTGCCCGAAGGGGTCGACGCCGAACTGCCGCGCGACAGTCAATGGCGACTAGAGGGCGCGGTGCCGGCAGGCGCCGAAGAGGTACAGGTGACATGGCCGGATGGCGCGGGCGCGCTGGTGCTGCGCCAGCAAGGGGTGGAGGCGCCCTATACAGGCTATCTGTCGGGCGGTGAGACCAGCCCCGAAATCGCCCTTGGGGGCGGTGATGCTGAAAGCGGCTGGCAGGCTTTCGTCAGCTACATCCCGGTTGGGTTCGATCACATCCTGCCCAAAGGGTTGGATCACATTCTATTCGTCTTGGGCCTGTTCTTTCTGTCGACCCGTCTGCGGCCTTTGATCTGGCAGGTCACCGCCTTCACGCTGGCCCATACGGTCACGCTGGCGCTTGGCGCTTTGGGCTGGGTTAACGTGCCGGGGGCCATCGTCGAGCCGCTGATCGCTGCTTCGATCACCTATGTCGCGGTCGAGAATATCTTTCACTCCGCCCTGAACCGCTGGCGGCCCTTGGTGATCTTTGGCTTTGGCCTGCTGCACGGCCTTGGGTTTGCTTCGGTGCTGGGCGACTTCGGCCTGCCTGCGGGGCAATTCGTCCCGGCGCTCATCGGCTTTAACATCGGGGTGGAACTGGGCCAGCTTGCCGTGATCGCCATCGCCTTCGTATTGGTCGGCTGGGCGATGAATCGCGACTGGTATCGCCGCGCCATCGCGGTCCCCGCCTCTTGCGTCATCGCGGCGGTCGGGGCCTATTGGTTCATCGAACGGGTGTTTCTGTAAGCGAGCGGGCAGCCCTTAACCGGGCTGCCCCAAGGGCCGCTTAGCCCTGCATGGCAGCGATCAAGGTGGCGAGTTCGGCCACCGGATCGTCTTTGTCCCAAATCTCGGTCCCGATGCCGAAAAAGTCGGTCCGGGGGGCGAGGTCGCGGATCATGTTGATGTCAAGCGCGCCTTCGGCGACGACGGGTACTTCGATGACTTCGGACCACCACTGGAACAGATCGGCCTCGGCAAAGCTTCCATCGCCAAGGGCGCTGGCTTGGGTCGGGCCGAAGCTGATGTAGTCTGCCCCGGCTTCGCCTGCCGCCATCCCCTCATGCCGCGATGTGCCGCAGAAGGCACCGACGATGGCATCATCGCCCAGCTCTTTGCGGGCATGGCGCACGGTGCGGGCCGCATCGCTCAGGTGCACGCCGTCAAGGCCGAGCTTTTCGACCAGCAACAGATGATCCGAGATCACCAAGGCCACGTCGCGCGCATGGGTCACCTCGCGCAGGGCGTCACCGGCGCGGGCAAGGCGGTCTTCGTCGCGGGTCGAAAGCGCCATGCGCACACAGGCCACCGGATGGGCGTCGAGCACGGCGGCGAGTTGCGCGGGGAATTGGCTCAGCTCAACTTCGGGCGGGGTGATAAGGTAAATCTGCGGCTGTTCTGGCGCGTCCATGGTCACTGTCCTTAATCGAGTCTGGGGCCTTAATCGGGTCTGGGAGCCTGACTAGCGCAGGGCGTTGCAAAAGAAAACGGATATGCGTGCGTCGCGCTGGCTTTCTTGCGGTGCTGCGGCGCAGGGGCTATGAGGCGCGCATGATAGAGACATCCTCCTCCCCCGTTCAGCCCGCGCCGATCCCGGCCATCGTGCTCGTCCGCCCCCAGATGGGCGAGAACATCGGCGCCGCGGCGCGTGCCATGTGGAACTTCGGCCTCGATCACATGCGGGTCGTGGCCCCGCGCGACGGCTGGCCGAGCCAATCCGCCGTGGCCATGGCCTCGGGGGCGGGACGGCTGTTGGACGAGGCACAGCATTGCGCCGATCTGCCCGAAGCGCTTGGCGATTGCGATTTCACCTTCGCCACTACGGCGCGTAGCCGAGACCTGACCAAGCCGATCTACAGCCCCGAAGCCGCGATGCGGCTGGCGGCGGAGAAAATCGCGGCGGGTCAACGGGTTGCGGTGCTGTTCGGACCCGAGCGGGCAGGGCTTGAGAATGAGGATATCGCGCAGGCCAATGCCATCGTCTCGGTCCCGGTGAACCCGAAGTTCGCCTCTCTCAATCTCGCGCAATGCGTGCTGTTGATGTCTTACGAATGGATGCGGGCGCAGGGCGAGGTGACCCATGAGGTGGTCGAGATGGCGGGCACCGATTGGGCCAAGGGCGCCGAAGTTGACCATTTGGCGCGGCATTATGAGGAGCAGTTGACTGAGGCCGGGTTCTTCTTCCCCGAGCATAAGGTCGCCTCGATGAAGCTCAACCTTCGCAACATGTGGTCGCGGATGCCGCTGACGCGGGCGGATGTACAGATGTTGCATGGCATCCTGCGGCAAATGGTCCGCTGGAAGGAGAAGGGCTGAGCCGAAGCCCGGCCCGGAATCAAGCCGCAGGCGCCGGGCCATCGCCTGCCCGCCCCACGGGGAGGCGATTTTGCAAAGCAATGCAACGCCTTACGCATGTTGCACCATCGCTGAGCCATAAAGTGGCATGACGGCCCCGCCGGATCGCCACCCCCGGGCAGGCGATGGCCCTCACCTGTCTGGCGACCCCACCCCGCTAGACCTTTCTCTGCCCATGTCATACCACTCTATCCAAACGGAAAAAGAGGCGCGCCATGGCGGAGAAACGCAAACTGTTCGAAGAGGTCGGCACCGACCAACCCAGCCGTGCACCGGTGCAAACCGGCACGATCGACAAGGGCCGGGGCGGCGCGCGCGGGCCGATCCGGGTCTGGCTGATGATCCTCTTTGCGCTGGTCTTTGTCATGATCGCCGTGGGCGGGCTGACGCGGCTCACTGACTCCGGCCTCAGCATCACGGAATGGCGCCCGGTGACCGGTGCATTGCCGCCGATGAACGAGGCCGATTGGCAGTCAGAATTCGAGAAATACAAGCAGATCGACGAGTTTCAGGTTCAGAACTCTTGGATGGAACTCTCTGATTTCAAAAGCATCTACTGGTGGGAATGGGGGCATCGGCAGCTTGGCCGGGTGATCGGCCTCGTCTGGGTCTTGGGCTTTCTCTACTTCCTCCTGCGCCGGCAAATCCCTGTCGGCTGGACCAAACGGCTGCTCTTTATCGGCGCATTGGGCGGCGCGCAGGGGGCGATTGGCTGGTGGATGGTCGCCTCCGGCGTGACCAGCGGGCAGGGGGTGACGGATGTGGCCTCCTACCGTTTGGCGACGCATCTGGGGCTGGCCTTTGTCATCCTCGGTTTCATCACTTGGTATGTGCTCTTGCTGGGTCGCAGCGAACGCGATCTGATTCAGGCCCGCCGGGCCAAGGAAGCCAAGCAATTCGGCATGGCAACGGGCCTGTTGCATTTCGCCGCATTGCAGATCCTGCTGGGCGCCTTGGTCGCAGGGATTGACGCGGGGCGCTACTTTGTCGACTGGCCGCTGATGCAGGGGCAGTTCTTCCCACCGGAGGCATTCGACATCACGCCGACATGGCGGAATTTCTTTGAGAACCCGGGGTTGGTGCAATTCATGCACCGGATGGCGGGCTATCTTCTTTTCGCTTTCGGGGTTGTCGTCTGGCTGCGCGGTCGCCGCTCGGCCCATGCCCGGACGCGTTTTGCTTTCAACGCCGTGATGGCGGCGCTGTCTTTGCAAGTGGTTCTGGGCATCACCACCGTGCTCTATGCCGCGCCCGTGCATCTGGCGCTCGCGCATCAGGCGCTGGCCGTGCTGCTTTGGGTGCTGATCCTGCGCGCGCGTTTCCTTGCGGCCTATCCCGTCGCCACATCGCTGAGAGGCTGAGACATGACTGCATATGATGATTTGATGGCTTTCCAGCGCGACACCGAGGCGCTGGCGCAGGTCGCAGGCCGTTTGGGCTGGGATCAGGAAACGGTCATGCCTCGGGGCGCGGCCCCGCAGCGGGCCGAGGAGATGGCGGCGATGGAAAGCGTCCTCCACGCCCGCCGCATCGAGCCGCGCATCGCGGATTGGCTGGCCCAGATCGAGCCCGCGGCGTTGGACGCGGTCGGGCAGGCGAACCTGCGCCACATCAAACGCGATTTTGACCGCGCCACCCGCGTGCCCGCCGATTTGGCGGCGCGTATCGCCCGCGTCACCTCCGCCGCCCAAGGCACTTGGGCCGAGGCCCGCGCCGCCGATGACTTCGCGGCCTTCGCCCCCACTCTGAAAGAAGTGATCGCGCTCAAACGCGAAGAGGGGGCCGCGCTGGCCGAAGGGCGCGGGATCGGGATTTACGACGCGATGCTGGAGGATTACGAGCCCGGCACCACGGCGGCGGACCTCGAAGCCATGTTCGGCGCGCTGCGGCCAAAACTCTCCGAACTGCGCGCCGCCGTCCGCGAAGCCGAAGCGCCGCCGGTGTTGGAGGGTGTCTTTGACGAAGCGGCGCAGATGACCCTCACCGCCAAACTGGCGCGGCGCTTTGGCTATGATCTGGCCACCGGGCGCATCGACAAGGCGGTGCATCCCTTCTCCTCCGGGTCGGGGCTGGACGTGCGGATCACCACGCGAACCAATGCCCTCGACCCGTTCAATTGCTTTTATTCCACCGTGCATGAGGTTGGCCATGCGGCCTATGAGCAGGGGATCGACAGCGCCTATCTGCTGACGCCTTTGGGCCGGGGCGCGTCGATGGGGGTGCATGAAAGCCAAAGCCGCATCTACGAAAATCAAATCGGCCGCAGCCGCGCCTTCACCGGGTGGCTCTTTGGTGAGATGACGGCGGTCTATGGCGATTTCGGCGTACCGGATGCCGAGACCTTCTACCGGATCGTCAACCGCGTGTCCGATGGTTTCATTCGGACCGAGGCGGATGAGCTTCAGTACAACCTCCATGTTCTGCTGCGTTTCGATCTTGAACGGGCGCTGATGTCGGGCGACTTGCAGGTCGACGGGCTGGAAGCGTCATGGAACGATCTTTTCGAGGCTGATTTCGGTTATCCGGTCGACCGCCCGTCAAACGGCGTCTTGCAGGATGTGCACTGGTCCGTCGGACTTTTGGGCTATTTCCCGACTTACAGCCTCGGCAATGTCTATGCGGGATGCCTTCATGAGGCTTTGCGGGAGGCCGTACCCGATCTCGACGAAGCCTTGGCAAGGGGGGATACGAGTGCTGCTACCGGTTGGCTGCGTGAGAACGTGCAAAAGCATGGGGGCCTTTACGAGCCGCGTGAGGTAATCACCCGCGCTTGCGGAAAGCCGCCGACCGAGGCACCGTTGCTGACCTACCTAGAAAACAAGTTCACGGAACTGTATGGAATTTAGGCATCCGAGATGGGGAACAATTCGCCATTTTGGATGTTGCTTAAACAACGGGCATCGCTATAAATCCTAACCATAGCTTAATATTTCGCCTTTGCGCCGGATAAGATTATATGCGATGCTGCGGTGAGTTTCATTTTTGACGAGATATAGGAGTACCTAGACATGAAAATTCTTGCAACGGTGGCGGCAACTATCGCTCTTTCGGGTGCTGCTTTCGCCCAAACCACTTCTCAAGCGGCTGTTCTTGGGGCGTCTGACGATGCGGTCTATTCGCTTCAGGTTCAAGGTGCCAATGGTGTGGTCTATAACTGTAAGCCTGATCCGGTCACCGTAGACGGCAACACTGCGCGCGTTTGCGTGCCTGCCGCTGCAGATGGTGCAGGGCTCTTTGCTGCTGGTGCTGGTCTTGGTGGCGGCGCGGCGGCAGCTGGTGCTGCTCTGGTTCTGGTTGCAGTCGCGGCATCCGGTTCCTCTTCTTCGACCACTACTACCAACTAATTTCCTAACGGAAGTTTAAGATTAGAAAATCCCCCGCGCTGATGGCGCGGGGGATTTTTTGTTGTTCGATGCTGTTTTGGTAAAAAGCTCCCGCCCCAAAGCACATGCATGGGGCGGGGTGGCCGTCGATCACTCGGCGGCGCTGTCACCGTCGACTTCATCCTCTTCGTTGCCCTGGTCGGCGATCCAAGCCACGCTGACAACTTCCTCATTCTTGCCGGTGCTGAACACTTTGACACCACCTGCGCTGCGCGAGCGGAAGGAGATGCCTTCGACCGGCACGCGGATCGACTGGCCCTTGGAGGTCGCCAGCATCACCTGATCGGACATTTCCACCGGGAAGCAGGCGACGATGGGGCCGTGGGCCATGGCCTTGGTCCAAGCGGTCACGCCCATGCCGCCGCGGCCCCGCACAGGGTAGTCATGGGCCGAGGAGACCTTGCCCGCACCCTTGGCGGTGATCGTCAGGATCAGATCCTCGGCGGCGGACATTTCGGCATAGCGTTCGGTGCTCAGCTGTCCGGCTTGAACCTGCTCTTCCTCGTCATCGCTGCTGTCCTCATCGGTCAGCCCCGCCATCAGACGGCGCTGTTTGAGATAGGCGACACGCTCTTCCGAACTCGCTTCGAAGTGGCGGATCACGGACATGGAGACGAGGTTGTCGCCTTCGCCCAGACGGATGCCGCGCACGCCAACTGAGTTGCGCGAGTTGAACACCCGCACTTCGGTCGCCGGGAAGCGGATCGCACGGCCCGCGTCGGTGACCAGCATGACGTCATCGTCGTTCGAGGCGATGCGCGCGTTGATCAGCGTGGTGCCCTCATGCTCGCCTTCGAACTTCATGGCGATCTTGCCGTTGGCCTTCACATTGGTGAAATCCGACAGTTTGTTGCGCCGCACGGTCCCGGCAGAGGTGGCGAAGATCACCTGCAGGTCGTCCCATTCCTTTTCATCCCGGTCCACCGGCATGATCGCCGCGATGGAGACACCGGTGGGGATGGGCAGGATATTCACGATGGCCTTGCCCTTGGCGGTGCGCGCGCCCTGCGGCAGGCGCCATGTCTTCAGCTTGTAGACCATGCCGTCGGTCGTGAAGAAAAGAAGTTGCGTATGGGTGTTGGCGACGAAGAGGTTGGTGACGACATCCTCTTCCTTGGTCTGCATGCCCGAGACACCCTTGCCGCCGCGGCGCTGCGCGCGGAAGTCGGCCAGGGGCGTGCGCTTGATGTAGCCGCCGGAAGTCACAGTCACGACCATTTCCTCGCGGGCGATCAGGTCTTCGTCGTCCATGTCGCCCGACCAGTCGACGATCTCGGTCCGGCGCGGCACGGCGAATTGCTCGCGCACCTCGCGCAACTCGTCCGAGATGATGCCGAGGATGCGCTCGCGGGAACCCAGAATCTCGAGGTATTCCTTGATCTTGCCCGCCAGCTCTTCCAGCTCGTCGGTCACTTCCTTAACGCCGATCTGGGTGAGGCGCTGCAGGCGCAGTTCCAGAATGGCGCGGGCCTGAGCTTCGGAGAGGTTGTAGGTGCCGTCTTCGTTCGCCGTATGGGTCGGGTCGTCGATGAGCGCGATGTAGGGCAGGATGTCCTCGGCGGGCCAGCGGCGGGTCATCAGCTTCTCGCGCGCCTCGGCGGCATCGGCGGAGGAGCGGATGGTGGCGACTACTTCGTCGATATTGGTGACAGCGACCGCGAGACCGCAAAGGATATGGCTGCGCTCGCGCGCCTTGCGCAGCAAGTAGGCCGTGCGCCGCGCCACGACATCTTCGCGGAAGTCGATGAAGTAGCTGAGGAATTTGCGCAAAGTGAGCTGCTCAGGCCGGCCGCCATTCAGCGCCAGCATGTTGCAGCCAAAATATGTCTGCATCGGGGTGAAGCGGTAAAGCTGGTTCATCACCACTTCGGCGGTGGCCTCGCGTTTGAGTTCGATCACCACGCGCACGCCGTTGCGGTCGCTCTCATCCTGAACGTGGGCGATGCCCTCGATCTTCTTCTCGCGAACCTGTTCGGCGATCTTTTCGATCATCGTGGCTTTGTTGACCTGATAGGGAATCTCGTCGATGACGATGGCCCAGCGGTCTTTGCGGATTTCCTCGACCCGGGTCTTGGCGCGGATCACCACGCTGCCGCGGCCCTCAAGGTAGGCTTTGCGCGCGCCGGATCGGCCCAGCATGATGCCGCCCGTGGGAAAGTCAGGGCCGGGGACGTATTCGATGAGCTGTTCGGAGGTCAGGTCCGGATCGTCGATCAGCGCAAGGCAGGCATCCACCACCTCGCCAAGGTTATGCGGCGGGATGTTCGTCGCCATGCCGACGGCAATGCCGCCCGCACCGTTGACCAACATGTTCGGGAAGCGCGCGGGCAGAACCGTGGGTTCCTGCTGCTTGCCGTCATAGTTGTCCTGAAAATCGACGGTTTCCTTGTCGATATCGGCCAGAAGATAGGCGGTGGGCTTGTCCATCCGCACCTCGGTATAGCGCATGGCCGCCGGGTTATCGCCGTCCATCGAGCCGAAGTTGCCCTGACCGTCCAGAAGCGGCAGCGACATGGAGAAATCCTGCGCCATCCGCACCAGCGCGTCGTAAATCGCGCTGTCGCCATGCGGGTGGTACTGGCCCATCACATCGCCCACGGGACGGGCGGATTTACGGTAGGGTTTATCATGCGTGTTGCCGGTCTCATGCATCGCGTAGAGGATGCGGCGGTGCACCGGTTTCAGACCGTCGCGCAGATCGGGAATCGCGCGGCTGACGATCACGCTCATCGCGTAGTCCAGATAGGACGTACGCATCTCGTGTTCGATGGTCACCGACGGCCCGTGAAAGATGGGCTTTTCGTCTGCGTTTTCAGGGGTATCCGGCGTATCGGTCACGTATCTTGCCCACCATTTTTATGGTTCTATATCTTGGGGTTTTCTATAGCAGACGGGGCATATCAGGTGCAATGGCTGTGGCCGAAACGCACTGGCAGCACTCGGGGCGAAGTGCCAACACACTGTTTTCATTGAAAAGTAATTCTGACCGCGCAAACTTGCTCTACAGAGGCAGCAAGGGAGGCGCAACATGCCCCGCAGTGAAACCGAATTGATGCTGAAAGGTTACGGGCTGACCACGGCAGAGTTCTTCTACCACATGCCCGACTATAGCCATGTGCTGAACACCTATATCTGGCAGGATTACGACATCGCACCGGACCATCCGCGGCTGTTTGAATTCGTCGAATTCTGGCGCGCGGAACTGGACGGCCCGCTGCATTCGGTCCGCTTCACGCATCGCAAGCTAATTGGTCCCGGTGAGTGGCAGCACCAAGTGGGCGAATTCACGCTGCATTGAGCCAGCAGGCCGAAGGGCAGGGGCGTTAGGCCGAACAGCTCGCCCCGCCCAACACGCAGAACTTTGCGCAATGCGGGTGGTTCAGCGCCACGTCGCGCTCCGCCTCGGCCAATGTGGTGCCGAGTTCAAACTCAGGGTCGTAGGGCAAGAGCGTGCAGGCCAGCACGGCGGGTTTCTCGGCCCCCTTGCGTTTGACCACCATACGGGAGGAGGCGCACATCACCGCGTCAGGGGACTTGTCCAAGATGCCCCAGCAGGCGGTGGTGATTTCGGGCACCTCCACGGCCTCGTCCATCTCGGGGAAGAGAACGGTCATGGCGGGGTCTTGTGCGTCGATGTCAAAGCCGTGTTCGGCGTAGAAGGCGGCATAACCCGCGCGGCTGTCGACGTCGCTATCGGCAAAGATCGACCGCCCCGCCACGGCCATGCGAAAGCCGTTGTCGCGGAGCCATTCCATGCCAGTCAGGGTCTTGTCGAAGGCACCCTCGCCGCGTTCCGCGTCGTGCAGATCGCGGCGATAATGGTCGACGGAGATGCGGAAGGTCATCTTGCCGGGATAGGCATCGCGCAGCCGCAAAAGCCCCTTTTGCACCGATTTGCGCATCATCGGACGCATGGCGTTGGTCAGGATCAACACCTCGTATCCGCGCTCTAGCGAGGCTTCGGTGATCTCGATCATCTGAGGGTTCATGAAGGGCTCACCGCCGGTGAAGGCGATCTCGCGCACCGGCCAGCTACGCTCCTCGATCTGGTCGAGATAGTCGCGCACCTCATCCGCGGTGATATAGACCAGCGCGTCGTTCTTGGGGCTAGAGGCGATGTAGCAGTTCACGCATTCGATGTTGCACAGGGTGCCTGTGTTGAACCAAAGCGTTTCCGCCCCGCGCAGGGCCACGGTGGCGCGGGGTTCCCCCTTGGCAGTGACCGCCGGGTTCTGGAACTTGCCCTCGTTTGCTTGCGCAATATCTTTCATGATTGTTCCTTGCGTGATCCCGTGTGTTCCTGTTGTGGTAAGCTATTGCGGCGCACCCTAAAAGTCCAAGCACCGGGGCGCACAGTCTTGTGATGTAGGGAAAAATAAGTATGTTTGCGCTAACTCTGCCACTCTGCCCGGACAAGGATTAGTCAATGGTTTCGCGTGTTATCCCTGTCGACCCCTTCGATCTTGTCATCTTTGGCGGCACCGGCGATCTGGCCCGGCGCAAGATTTTGCCGGGTCTTTACCGGCGATATTGTGCGGGCCAAATGCCCGAAGAGGCGCGGATCATCGGCGCTGCGCGCACCGAGATGGACGCCGCAGGCTACCGCGAGATGGTGGCCGAAGCGATTGAAGAGTTCGGCGGGAAAGACGCCTGCGACAACCTCGACGCCTTTCTCGCCAAGCTTGACTATGTCGCCATCGACGCACGCGGAGAGACCGGCTGGGCCGAACTGCAAGACCTGATGTCCGGCAAGGACCGGATCGAGGTCTATTATTTCTCTGTCGCGCCGGGGCTTTTCGGCGATCTGGCGGAACGGTTGCAGCAATGGGGCATGGCGGGCGAAGAATGTCGCATTGTCGTGGAAAAACCCTTTGGCCGCGATCTGGAGAGTGCGCGCGCCCTCAACGCGACGCTGGCCACCTATTTCAAAGAACAACAGATCTACCGGATCGATCACTACCTCGGCAAAGAGACGGTGCAGAACCTCATGGCGGTGCGCTTTGGCAATATGCTGTTCGAGCCGTTGTGGAACCGCCAATACGTCGACCACATCCAGATCACCGTGGCCGAGACGGTGGGCGTCGGCGGGCGTGGGGAGTATTACGACAAATCCGGCGCGATGCGGGACATGGTGCAGAACCACTTGATGCAACTCTTGTGCCTGATCGCGATGGAGCCGCCCGCGCGTTTCGACCCCGATGCGGTGCGCGACGAAAAGCTGAAAGTGATCCGCGCGATTGATCCGGTGCTGCCGCATCACCTCGTGCGCGGACAGTATGAGGCTGAAGAGGGCAATGAAGAAGATGCCCCCAGCTACCGCGATGCCGTCGGCAACCCACGGTCGCGGACCGAGAGTTTCGTGGCGTTGAAGGCCCATATCAGCAACTGGCGTTGGCATGGCACACCGTTCTATCTGCGCACCGGCAAGCGGATGGTGGCCCGGTCGAGCGAGATCACGGTGGTTTTCAAAGACACGCCGCATTCCATCTTTGCCGAAGACGCGGGCCGTCATCGCAACGTGCTGTCGATCCGCTTGCAACCCAACGAGGGCATCACTCTTGGCGTGACAATCAAGGAACCGGGGCCGGGGGGCATGCGTCTGGTCGATGTGCCGCTCGACATGACCTTTGCCGAAGCGCTTGGCCCCGATGGGGGCGATCAGGTCGATGCCTATGAGCGGCTTATCATGGACGTGATCCGGGGCAACCAGACATTGTTCATGCGCGACGACGAGGTCGAGGCCGCCTGGGCCTGGACCGATCCGATCATCCAAGGCTGGGAGGCGCGTCACGACGTGCCCAAACCCTATGACAGCGGCTCGGCGGGGCCGACGGATGCGACAGAAATGATGCGGCGCGATGGCCGTGAATGGCGAAAGGTATCCCCATGAACATCATCGAATATGCGGACCGCGAAATGCTGGTGATGAATGTCGCCAACAAACTGGCGGGCAAGTTGAAATCGGCGCTTTCGGGCAATGACCGCGTGTCTTTCGCGGTGCCAGGCGGCTCTACCCCCGGGCCGATCTTTGAGATGCTCAGCGCGACCGATCTGGATTGGAGTCGGGTGGATGTGATGCTGACCGATGAGCGTTGGGTGGACGCGGATGACCCGCTGTCGAACGCGCGTCTGGTGCGCGAGCATCTTTTGAACGACCGTGCCGCGGCGGCGCAGTTCATCCCCTTTTTCCGCCCCGGGCTTTCTCCGGGCGAGGGGGCAGAGGTGGTGGCCCCCAGTCTGACGGATCATGTGCCGATCTCTGTCCTGTTGCTTGGCATGGGCGACGACATGCACACCGCCTCGCTTTTCCCCGGCGACCGGAGCCTGCCTGACGCTTTGGCCGCCGATGCCCCGCTTTTGTGCCCGGTCTATCCCGAGGGCCAGCCCACTGCGCGGGTCACGCTGCCGGCGCATGTGCTCGACGGGGCGCTGAACAAGCATCTCGTGATTTTCGGGGATGAGAAACGCGCGGCCCTTGAGCGCGCGCAGGGGCTTTCCCCCGAAGAGGCGCCGATTGCATCGGTGCTGGATGAAATCGAAGTTTACTGGGCGGCATGATGAACATTTGGCAAGACCTTCAAGAGCGGCAGAGCGCCGTGGCGGACCGCAAGATCACGGCACTGTTCTATGACCCGAACCGGGCCGAGGACTTCTCGCTGCGGACGCAGCATATGCTGTTCGACTACGCCAAGACGAATATCGACACCGAGACCCGCGCGGCACTGCTGCAACTGGTCGAAAACGCCAAAGTCACCGAGCGGCGCGATGCGATGTTCGCGGGCGCGCCGATCAATGAGACTGAGGGCCGCGCGGTGCTGCACACTGCGCTGCGCAATCTCGATGGCGGGCCGGTAGAGGTCGCGGGCGAAGATGTCATGCCGCAGGTCCGCGACACGCTGGCGCGGATGCGCAGCTTTGCCGATCAGGTGCGCAGCGGCGACATTACGGATGTGGTTAACATCGGCATCGGCGGCTCCGACCTTGGCCCGGCCATGGCGACCCGCGCGCTGACACCCTATCACGATGGGCCGCGCTGCCACTTCGTCTCAAACGTCGATGGGGCGCATATCGCGGATACGCTGCGGGGGCTGGATGCCAAGAAAACGCTGGTGATCGTCGCGTCCAAGACTTTCACCACCATTGAGACCATGACCAACGCGCGCACGGCGCGGGCATGGATGCAGGACCATGGCGGCGATCCGGCGACGCAATTCGCCGCGCTCAGCACCGCTGATGACAAGACCGCTGAGTTCGGGATCGACCCGGCTCGGGTCTTCGGTTTCGAGGATTGGGTCGGCGGGCGCTATTCCGTCTGGGGGCCGATTGGGCTCTCGCTGATGATCGCCATTGGGCCCAAGGCTTTCGACAGCTTCCTGCGCGGCGCGCAGGAGATGGACCGCCATTTCTGCGCCGCTGATCCGGCTGAGAATATGCCGATCCTTCTGGCGCTGGTGGGCATCTGGCACAACCAAATCTGCGGCCATGCCACCCGCGCGGTGCTGCCCTATGACCAACGGCTTGAGATGCTGCCCGATTACCTGCAACAGCTTGAGATGGAATCGAACGGCAAAGGCGTGCAGATGGACGGCGCCGACAGCCCGCGCCACACCGGCCCGGTGGTCTGGGGCGCGGCGGGCACCAATGGCCAGCACGCTTTCTATCAGTTGATCCACCAAGGCACCCGGGTGATCCCTTGCGAGTTTCTGGTGGCGGCCAAGGGGCATGAGCCGGAGTTGCAGCATCACCACGATCTGCTCATCGCCAATTGCCTCGCCCAATCCGAGGCGCTGATGCGCGGGCGGTCTTTGGACGAAGCGCGCGCCATCATGCGCGACGCGGGGCTTTCGGGCGACGCGCTTGAACGCCAAGCGCGCCACCGTGTCTTCCCCGGCAACCGGCCCTCGACCACACTCGCCTATGAAACGCTTGATCCCTTCACGCTGGGCCAGATCATCGCGCTTTACGAGCATCGCGTTTTCGTCGAAGGGGTGATCCTCGGCATCAACTCTTTCGATCAATGGGGCGTGGAACTGGGCAAGGAACTGGCCAAATCGCTCCAACCGCTGGTCGAAGGTGAGGTCTCTGCCGAAGGGAAAGACGGCTCCACCGCAGGGCTGATCGGCTATATCCACCAGCATCGCGGCTAGGGGCTGCCCTTAGACCGGAACGAGGCACCGCGCGGGCGATAGCCGCCTGCGCGGTGCCGTCGTCCTGTCCGTCAGCGCTCTTACGACTTGCCGGAGGGGAAGGCTTGCAACTGCCCTGACCTTTGGACAGTCTCAAAGCAAATGATTGGAGGACCCCCTATGCTTGGCCAGATGATGACGCAGCCGCTGCTGATCTCAAGCCTGATTTCCCATGCCGAACGCTATCACCCCGAGGGCGAGATCATCTCGGTCTCGACCACCGGCGGGGTTGAAGAGACGAACTGGGGGCAGGTGGCCGAGAATGCGCGGCGTTTGGGCGCGGCCTTGACCGATCTGGGGCTGTCGCCGCAGGCGCGTTGCGGGACCATCGCATGGAACAATCGGCGGCATCTGGAGATCTACTTCGGCACCTCCGGCGCGGGCTTTGTCTGCCATACGATCAACCCGCGGCTCTTTGCCGATCAGCTTGTCTATATCCTCAACCATGCCGCGGATGAGGTGCTATTCATCGACAAGACCTTCGTCCCCCTCGTCGCCGCGATCCGCGATAAGCTTGAGCATCTCAAGCACCTCGTCCTGTTGTCCGGCCCCGATGCCGAGGCCGCCGAGACACTACCGGGGCTGATTTTCTACGACGAATTGGTGGCTTCGGGCGATGCCGGGTTCGACTGGCCCGATCTGGATGAGAACACGGCGTCGAGCCTTTGCTACACCTCTGGCACCACAGGCAATCCCAAGGGCGTGCTTTATTCCCACCGCTCGACCGTGTTGCATTCCTTTGGCATCAACATGGCCGACAGCATCGCGATCTCCGCGCGGGACATCGTGATGGCCGTGGTGCCGATGTTCCATGTCAACGCTTGGGGCTGCCCCTATGCCAGCGCGATGACCGGTGCGCGAATGGTGTTGCCGGGGCCGAACCTTGATGGTGCCTCGCTCGTGGGGCTGATCGACAGCTACCGCGTTTCCTTGGCGCTTGGCGTGCCGACGATCTGGCAAGGGCTCTTGGCGGCAGCAAAGAAATCCGGCAGCGAACTGCCCAGCTTAGAGCGTACCGTGGTCGGCGGTTCGGCCTGTCCGCCGTCGATGATCAAGACCTTCCGCGAAGACTATGGGGTGGAGACCATCCACGCTTGGGGCATGACCGAGATGTCGCCGGTGGGTAGCGTCAACAAACCCTTGGCGAAACACGGTGAATTGCCCGAGGATGCCCAGCACAAGCTGCGCGAGAACCAAGGCCGCCCGGTCTTTGGTGTTGAGCTTGAGATCTGGGACGACGCAGGCAAGCCGTTGCCCCATGACGGCGAAACCCAAGGCGCTCTGGTCACCCGGGGGCATTGGATTTTGGATGCCTACTACCAATCCGACCGCGACAGCACCCTGCGCGATGGCTGGTTCGACACCGGCGATATCGCGACGATGGACGCCGACGGCTATATCACCATCCGTGACCGCGCCAAGGATATCATCAAGTCGGGCGGCGAATGGATCAGTTCGGTCGAGTTAGAGAATATCGCCATCGCCCACCCCGATCTGGCCGACGCCGCCGTCATCGGGGCCACCCATCCCAAATGGGACGAGCGCCCGGTTCTGGTCGCGGTGAAGGCCGAAGGGGCCGATCCGTCAGAGGCGGATATTCTCAAGGTTTTCGAGGATCAGATCGCCAAATGGCAGGTGCCCGACAGGGTGGTCTTCGCCGAGGCACTGCCGCGCAACGCGACGGGCAAAGTGCTGAAACGCGATCTGCGGGACCGCTTTGGCGATGTGCTGATGCAGGGCGAGAGTTGAGGCAATAGGCCCCGGTCCGCTTTGGGCCGGGGCGTTTTGCCATCAGGCCGAGCGGCGCATCTCGCTATCGGCCACGGGGCGGGGCAGGGTCAGCCGGAAAGTGCTGCCCACGTCGACTTTGCTTTCCAGCGACAGGCTGCCGCCATGCAGGCTGGCCAGTTGCTCGGCAATCGCAAGTCCCAATCCCAAGCCGCCGTTCTCACGCGACATTGAGCCGTCAACCTGCTGAAACCGCAGGAAAACCCGCTCGAGATTGTCCTCGGAAATACCGCAGCCCGTGTCGGAGACCGAGAAGGTGATCTCTTCGGCATCCTGCTGCATCTGCAGATGAATATTGCCGCTGCGGGTGAATTTGATCGCGTTTGAAATCAGGTTGTAAAGGATCTGCCGCAGGCGCACCGGATCGGCATTGGCGAGGGCCGTGCCATTGTCCTCATAGGTCAGGGTCAGCCCCTTGGCCTCGGCATCCGGGCGCAGGTCATCGGCGACGGAGCGGGCGATCTCGCTGGTTTCGATCTCTTGAAGATCAAGCTCCATCTTGCCGCGCGCGACCTTGGTCCAATCCAACAGGTCTTCGACAAGGCGCAGCATATGTTTGGACGACCCCGCGATGCCGCCCGCTTGGTCAGAGACGAAGTTTTGGAACTCATCGACGCTGTGCCGAATGTCGGGCGTGGCATTGGCGCTGTTGTTCAGCGCGGTCTGCAAACGCCGGGCTTGGGGCAGCTTCTCGGCATGTTGCAAGAAGGTCGCCCGGCCCGAGATCACGGTCAGCGGCGTGCGCAATTCATGGCTGACGTTGTTCAGGAATTCGGTCTTTTCGCGGTCCGCCGCCTTGGCCGCGTCGAGCGCGCGTTTCTCGGCCGTCACATCGGTCCAGATGCCCACGGTATAACCATGCGGCGTGCGCGATTCCGTGACTTTGAGCCAGAAGTTATCCGAGACCTCAAGAATGAAGGCGCCGGTCGGGTTGCGGAACCGGGCGAGACGTTTGGCGATCCATGCCCCACGCTCCTCGACCTGCTCTGGGTGCTGATGGCGGGCGACCCAATGGCGCAACAGCTCTTCGATGGTTTTGCCGGGAATCAAAAGGTCAGCGATTTCAGGGTGATACTCCAGAAACTTGCTGTTGACGGTGACAAGGCGTTCTTTCTCGTCAAAGGCGATGAACCCCTCTTGGATCGATCCAATCCCCTCAGCCAAAAGCGCATGGGCTTCCTGCTTTTTCAGCGTGACCCGGCGGAAGGCCCAGAGGCCTGCCATCAGCGCGATGGTCGCGATCAGGGCGAAGGCTACGAGGTAGGGGCTTTGCGGGGCATAGGGGGGCAGACCGTTGGCGGGGCTGGCCGTCGCCTCCCATGTCTTGCCTAAAAGCTCGAACCGGGTGCGCACGGGGGCTGTGGGGTCGACCGCCGCAGGCTCAATCTCAGGCGGCATGACGCCTGTGGGAAAGGCGCGGAGGCTATAGATGTAGTCGGCGGCCTGATGCGGGTTTTGATGCGGCTCGAACAGCCGGTCGGGCTGAAAGACGATGGACATCACCCCCCAAAAGCGCGGCGCGCCCAGGCCGATGGGGCGCTCGAACACCGGATAGTGCATGATATAGCCCTTGCCGCCTTGAACAAGGTTCAGCGGCCCTTCGATGGTCGGGCTTTGGCGGCGATAGGCATTGGCCACGCCCGAAAGCTGCGCCGGAATGTTCTTGTATTCCAGACCGATGGTCTCACCATTCTGGGTCTTGGGATAGCTATGGGTGATCTTGAGGTCGGGGGCGAGGGCGAAGGCTTGAATGCCGGGGTTCCGGTCGCGCAGTTCCTTGACCAGCAGTTCGATCTTCTTGTCTCTGAACGCCTCACCGGACAGCAGGATATTCTCGATGTTCTTGGTGACCAGAATGGTTTCCTGGAACTGGTGCTGCACCTGATTGCTGACTTCATGCAGCGTTTGCCGGGCATCCTGACGGATGCTGGCGATATGCTGCTCGTAATCCAGTTTGACGATCGAATAGCTGATGCCGGCGACACAGCACAGTACGATGAAATTGACGATGATATACGCCTTGGATGTCGCGTAGTCCCGAAACGCGTTTGCCACGCTTTTTTCCTTTGCCTCAATGCGCATCCGACATCGTTGGGCCATCCGCGCGTAAGTTACTTCCCTGTTGATTGCTACTTTTGCGGGCAATCATGGCGAAATTCGGACCAGAATAGGCTTTTCATGGGGGTGACCTCGGGGAACCCTGCGGGGCCTGTGTGGGGCCATGCGGCGGGATCACAAAGGCGGAGGGGGAGCGTGGAGCGGGTAACGAGAATCGAACTCGTAACTAAAGCTTGGGAAGCTGCCGTGATACCTTTTCACCATACCCGCGCGCTGAGGATGAGATAATCGGCGCGCGGGGGAAGGTCAAGTCAGGGTTTCGTCGCGGTGAGGAAATTGATCTCGGCAGGCAGGCGCAGGGGGCCGTCTTCCGCATAGGGGCGCAGAGCTTCGGCGATGGTTTGCCGAAGTTCCTCGACCTGTGCCGGGCCCGCCTCGAAATGATTGATCGCGCCGCTGGCCGGGCCGATGTCGCACATCTGCTGGGCAAGGTCATCGACCGTGCCCGCGGGGGTGAGGTCAAGCCGTGTCACATTGCAGGCGATATCGACAAAGCCCGCCTCGGCGAGGATCGACACCACGCGTTCAGGGTCGCGAAAGGCGAAGGGGCCGGGGCCGTCGGGATCGCTTTTCGGCATGGCGCCGATGGTGGCCCGGGCCGCGCGGTTGGGCAGGGTAAAGAAAGGGTTCTCGGGGATTTGGCCCCAAGCGGCAAAGCTGATTTTCGCGCCGGGGCTGAGTTGCGCGGCCATGCGCGTGAAGCTGAGCACCGGATCGGCAAAGAACATCACGCCAAAGCGCGAGATCAGCCGGTCATAGGAAGGGGAAAGCGCTAGCGTCGTTGCATCACCGTGGTGAAAGGCAACATGGGGCAGGGCGGCGGCCCGTTGCCGCGCGAGGTCGAGCAGCGGGGCAGAGACATCGACGCCCAGCACCGCGCCCGCAGCGCCCACCGCCTCGGCGGCGGCGAGACAGCCCGCCCCCGCGCCGCAGCCGATGTCGAGCACCCGCAGCCCCGGTGCCAGTTCGGCGCGCGCCAGCACGCCGTCGAGCACCGGCTGCATCAGTATGTCCAGCTCAGCCTGCCGCGCGGCCCATCTCTGCCCCGCAGAGGCGCTCCAGAATTCGACCTGATCGCTGTTGTCCGAGGCAGTCATCACGTCGCCTTTCTTCTGCGCCGACGCCCGCCGCGTTCGCTTTCGCCGCTGCCGCCGGTGTTGAAGGTCATCTCCGGCAGGGCGACGAGGCTGTTGAGGATGGGAAAAGGCTCTACCGCATTGGGGATAGCTGAGGCGTTGACAAAATGCTCCTGAAAGCGCGGCTCGACGGCGGTTTCGATCTTGTGGATCGCGCCCACGGTCGCCTCGATCTCGGCCCGGGCCTCGGTATTGAGCAGGGCGATCCGGGCGCCGGTGCCCGCCGCATTGCCCGCGCTGGTGACTTTGTCGAGCGGCGCGTCGGGGATCATGCCTAGCACCATTGCGTGTTTGGGGCTGATATGCGCGCCAAAGGCCCCCGCCAACACCACGCGGTCGACCTTGTCGACGCCGAATTTGTCCATCAGCAGCCGCGCGCCGGAATAGAGCGCGGCCTTGGCCATCTGGATTTCGCGAATGTCGCGGTTGGTCACCGTGATCTTGGGCCCGCCCTTTTCGGTGCCGTCATAGACCAGATAGCTGTTGGTGCGCCCATCGGCAAAGACCGAGGCGGAGCCCGTCTGCGCAGCACTGCCAATCAGACCCGGCGCGTCGACGATGCCGTGAATACGCATCTCGGCGACCATTTCGATGATGCCGGAGCCGCAGATGCCCGTGACGCCGGTGCTCGCCACCGCCTCTTCAAAGCCGTCCTCGTCAGACCAGAGATCACAGCCGATCACCTTGAACCGGGCCACCTTGGTTTCCGGGTCAATCTCGACCCGTTCGATCGCCCCCGGTGCCGCCCGTTGGCCCGAGCTGATCTGCGCCCCCTCAAACGCGGGCCCGGTGGGAGAGGAACAGGCCAGCACCTTTTCCTTGTTGCCCAGCAAGATCTCCGCATTGGTGCCCACATCGACCACAAGCATCAATTCGTCGGACTTCTCAGGCGCCTCCGACAGGGCGACGGCGGCGGCATCCGCGCCGACATGGCCCGCGATGCAGGGCAGCAGATAGACACGGGCGGAGGGGTGGATGTTCAGGTCCAAATCCTCGGCCCGCAGACGCAGCGCGCCGGAGATTGCAAGCGCGAAGGGCGCTTGACCCAACTCGAAGGGGTCGATGCCCAGCAGCAGGTGGTGCATCACAGGGTTGCAGACGAAGACCGCGTCGACGATCAGATCGGGCGCGACATTCCCTTCGGCGGCGATCTGGGTGAAAAGCGTCGCCATCCCTTCGCGCACCGCGCGGGTCATCTCCTGCGCGCCGTCGGGGTTCATCATGGAATAGCTGACGCGGCTCATCAGGTCTTCGCCGAAACGGATCTGCGGGTTCATCACACCGGAAGAGGCCATGACCTCACCGGTTTGCAGATCGCACAGATGCGCCGCGATGGTGGTAGAGCCGAGATCGACCGCCAGACCATAGACCGTGCCCTCGTAATACCCCGGCCAAATGTTCATGATCCGCGCGGCGTTTTCCTGATCGCCCAGGTGGACGGCGACGGTGACTTTCCAATCGCCCTTGCGCAGGACCGGCTGCATCATTTGCAGGATGTGCAGATCGGCGGTGACTTTCTCCAGCTCCCACTGCTGGGCCAGCGCGGCCCTGAGACGTTCCAGATCGCCCGAGGGTTCGTGCATGTCGGGCTCCGTCACCTCGACGTAGAAGAGTTTGACCGACGGGTTCAGCACAATCTCTCGCGCCTCGGCGCGTTTGCGCACGACCTGTTTGTGCACTTGGCTCTCTGGCGGCACGTCGATCACCACATCGCCTTGCACCGTCGCCTGACAGCCCAGACGTCGGCCCTCCTTCAAGCCGCGCTTCTCGTCATAGCGTTCTTCGACCGCGTTCCATGGGCTCAGCGCATCGGGCGCGACGGTCACCCCATGTTTCGAAAACTGCCCATAGCCCGGCGAGACCTGACATTTCGAACAGATGCCGCGCCCGCCGCAGACCGAGTCCAGATCGACACCCAACTGCCGCGCGGCGGTCAGCACCGGGGTGCCTTTGGGAAAGCGCCCTCTCTTGCCGGAGGGCGTGAAAATCACGAGGGGGTCACTGCTCATCGGGGCCGTCCTTTGTTTCTTTGCGACAGCATAGCGTGCCGCGCGGCGGGGGAAAGATGCGGGGCGGCAATTCATGCCGCGCCCGCGTCATTCGCCGTCTGTGGCTTACGCGGGGGAATAGGCCTTTCCAATCCCGGCCATCCGTGAAATAGGAAACCGCCAAATGAACCCATCCAGACCCGAGGTGTTAAATGGAGATTCGTGAGGCCCTGACCTTTGATGACGTCCTGCTGGTTCCCGCAGCGTCTTCTGTGTTGCCGTCCACCGCAGACACGCGAACCCGCGTCACGCAGAGCATCGCGCTCAATATCCCGCTGCTCAGCTCGGCCATGGATACGGTGACCGAAAGCCGCATGGCCATCGCATTGGCGCAGGCCGGGGGCATGGGGGTGGTGCACCGCAACCTCACGATCGAAGAACAGGCCCGCGAAGTGCGTCGGGTGAAACGCTTTGAATCCGGAATCGTTTACAACCCGATCACCCTGCGCCCCGACCAGACGCTGGCGGATGCCAAGGACCTGCAAGAACGCTACCGCGTGACCGGCTTCCCGGTTGTAGACGAAAATGGCCGCGTGCTGGGCATCGTGACCAACCGCGACATGCGTTTCGCCTCCGACGACCGCACGCCGGTCTCGGTGATGATGACTTCTGATCGGCTGGCGATCCTGCAAGAGCCTGCGGACCGGGACGAGGCGATCAGCCTGATGAAATCGCGCCGGATCGAGAAGTTGCTGGTCACGGACGCCGAAGGCAAGCTCACCGGGCTGCTGACTCTGCGCGACACCGAACAGGCCGTGTTGAACCCCTCCGCCTGCAAAGATGATCTGGGCCGCTTGCGTGTCGCTGCGGCGACGACAGTGGGCGACGCGGGCTTCGAACGCTCCGAAGCGCTGGTCGATGCGGGCGTCGATATGATCGTGATCGACACTGCCCATGGCCATTCCGAAGGCGTGGCCCATGCGGTGACCCGGGCCAAGAAACAGTTCGGCGATGTGCAGGTCGTCGCGGGCAATGTGGCCACCGGCGACGCTACCCGCGCGCTGATCGACGCGGGCGCCGATGCGGTCAAGGTCGGCATCGGCCCGGGCTCCATCTGCACCACGCGGATGGTGGCGGGCGTGGGCGTGCCGCAACTGACCGCAATTATGGACTGCGTGGCCGCTGCGGGCGACGTGCCGATCATCGCCGATGGCGGCATCAAGTTCTCCGGCGATTTCGCCAAGGCGATTGCCGCAGGTGCCTCCTGCGCCATGGTCGGCAGCATGATCGCCGGCACCGACGAAAGCCCCGGCGAAGTCGTTCTTTATCAAGGCCGTAGCTTCAAAAGCTACCGTGGAATGGGCAGCATGGGCGCCATGGCGCGCGGCTCGGCAGACCGGTATTTCCAGAAAGACGCCGCCTCTGACAAACTGGTGCCCGAGGGGATCGAAGGTCAGGTGCCTTACAAGGGCAGCGCGGGCAATGTGTTGCACCAATTGGTCGGCGGTCTGCGCGCGGCCATGGGCTATACCGGTTGCGCCACGGTCGATGAGATGCGCCGCAATTGCAACTTCGTGAAGATCACCGGCGCGGGGCTGAAGGAAAGCCATGTGCATGACGTGCAGATCACCCGCGAAAGCCCGAACTACCGTATCGGTTAACCCATAAAGCAACGGCCCGCGGGCCGTTCTTTGCAAAAGGAAAATGCCATGACCCCCGGCGCGCGCGTATCCGCTGCGATAGAAGTTCTGGACGCAATTGCCGGGGGGCTGGCCGCCGAACAAGCGCTGACCCGATGGGCGCGTCAGAGCCGTTTCGCGGGCTCCAAAGACCGTGCCGCCGTGCGCGATCATGTGTTCGACGTGCTGCGCCAGAAACGCAGCGCGGCATATTACGGCAGAGGGGAGACGGGCCGTGCGCTATTGATCGGTGTGCTGCACGGGCAGGGGGCCGACCTTGACGCGCTCTTTTCAGGGGTGGGCCATGCGCCCGCGCCGCTGTCCGAGGCCGAACGGGCTTTCCCGCCAGCGCCCGAGGATCGCGCGACGCGGCTGAACCTGCCCGACTGGTTGCTCCCCCTGTTCGATACGGCGCTTGGGGAGAATGCGGATGCCGCGGCGCTCGCGCTTCAAGAGCGCGGGCCGATCTGCCTGCGGGTCAACACCGCGCGGATCGCCGTGCCCGCCGCGCAAGAACTGCTGGCCGAAGAGGGCGTCCAAACCCGCGCAAACCCGCTTGCCAAAGCCGCGCTGACCGTGACCGAAGGTGCGCGCCGCATCCGAAATTCCGCCGCCTTCACCGACGGTTACGTCGAATTGCAAGACGCAGCGAGCCAAGCTGTCGTCGCCGCTCTGCCTTCGGGGGGTCGGGTGCTCGACTACTGCGCCGGCGGCGGCGGCAAAGCGCTTGCTCTGGCCATGGACCCCGCGCGCGAGATCACGGCTCACGACATAGACCCCCGCAGAATGAGCGACCTGTCCCCCCGCGCCGATCGCGCGGGCGTCGCGATTTCCCTAGTCGATACCGAAGAAGCCAAAGCGGGCGCCCCCTATGATCTCGTCCTCTCCGATGCCCCCTGTTCCGGCTCGGGCGCATGGCGCCGCGCGGCGGAGGGGAAATGGACCCTGACCCCCGAGCGCTTGACCGAGTTGACCACCATTCAGGACCAAATTCTCGATACGGCAGCAGGACTTACCGCACGCGACGGAGTCTTGGCCTATGCCACCTGCTCCCTGTTTCGAGAGGAGAACGAGGCGCGGGTCGAAGCCTTCTTGGCCCGCCATCCCGAGTGGCGAGTCGCCCGCATGGATCGCTATGACGTAACCCCCGATGGCGACGGTTTCTTCTCAGCACAGTTGACGCGCGAGTAAATTTACCCATAATCAACCAATGCGTGCAAACCGATTTCGGTTAAAGCCTGCTTAACCTCTGTCGCACGTAATAGTCGTATGATTCGGTTGTTAGGGGATGTGCGTGCAGCAGGGCGTTGGGCATTCAGGGATTGGGGGGCAGGCGGGCCTCAGGCGGCTTTGGCTGCTTGTGGTGATGGCTCTTGCCGCTGGCGCGCTTGCGCTGCGCAGCACTGATGCGACGTTGCAGCTTGCCCTTGCTGCCTCGGCGGCCACATTGGGTTTTATTTCAACTGGTTACATCGTCTTTCTTCTATGGGATAGAGGCCGGATTCGGGTCAGCGCGGATGGAGTCGCGGACTTCATCGCAAAAGACGCCGCACCCAGTTTCATCGCTACCTCCGATCGGCAAGTCATTTACCGCAACGAGGCGGCTCTCAAGCAGTTCGGCGAGGTCGGCGAAGAAACCCTCGCGGAGGCCTTACGAGCGCATTTCGCCAATCCCGTGGGCCTTCTCTACCGCCTGCAATCACGCGCCACCGCCAGCGGCAACGCCCGGGAAGAGGTGATTACCCGGTCCGGCCCGATGCGCCTATCGGTGCACCAGTTATCAGCCGACCGCCTGCTTTGGCGGATTGAAAGCGTTGCAACCCGCGAGGGCCCCCGCAGTACGCACGAAAGCATGGCCTTGCCAATGGTCATGCAGGGCCGCGGCGGCACGATCCTTTTCATGAATGAAGCGGCGCGCATACTGGTCGGGGAGCGGGTGAAGTCACTGGACCGATTGTTCAATTCCCTACCCTTAACCCCCGGAACCGTGACCGAAATCGCCACTGCAGAAGGAAACCGGCAGGTACTGGTGGCCGAGGTTGAGGCTGGCGCGAACCGCCGCGCGCTCTATCTTCTGCCGCCGCCCGAAGGGGCTGCCTCTCCCAATGAATTGGGCTGGGAAACCTTTCAAGACCTCCCCGTCCCGATGATCAAACTGCGCCCCGACGGAACGGTACTGGCCTTCAACCGTATGGCGGGGAAATTGCTCGGCGTATCGCTGCGGCGCGACAGTCATCTTTCGCATCTGATGGAGGGGCTCGGCCGCTCGATCTCGGACTGGCTGCAAGACAGTCTTGCAGGGCGGTTGGTTCAAAAGTCCGAATTTCTCAGGCTCACCCGAACGGATCAGGAGGTCTTCGTTCAGGTTTCGCTCAACCGCATATCCGAAGCCGGCGAGGCGGCCCTCATCGCGGTGCTGCAGGACGCGACCGAACTCAAATCGCTTGAGGCACAATTCGTGCAGAGCCAGAAGATGCAGGCCATTGGACAGCTTGCCGGGGGCGTCGCGCATGATTTCAACAACCTTTTGACTGCGATTTCCGGGCATTGTGACCTCCTCTTGCTGCGGCACGATCAGGGCGACCCGGATTTCAGCGATCTGGTCCAGATCAACCAGAACGCCAACCGGGCGGCCGCCCTTGTGGGGCAACTCCTCGCCTTCTCGCGCAAACAAACCCTCCGGCCAGAGACGCTCGACATGCGCGATACCCTCGCCGATCTCACGCATTTGCTGAACCGTCTGGTGGGCGAAAAAGTAACGCTGACCCTTAGCCATGACACGGTACTTGCGCCGATCCGCGCGGATAAACGCCAGTTGGAGCAGGTTTTGATGAACCTCGTCGTCAACGCCCGCGATGCCATGCCCGCCGGGGGCGAGATCCGTATCGTGACCGAGGTGACGAGCCTCGACCAACCGCTTGAAAGAGATCGGGTCAGCGTGCCAGCAGGCCGCTACGTCACGGTGCAGGTGCATGACGATGGCACGGGCATTCCGAAGGATAAGCTGCAAAAAGTCTTCGAGCCATTTTTCACCACCAAACGAACCGGCGAGGGCACCGGCCTGGGTCTCTCCACTGCCTATGGCATCGTCAAACAAACGGGAGGATTCATCTTTATCGACAGTGAGTTGGGGCGGGGCACATGTTTCACCCTCTACTTCCCCGTGCTGGAGGGCCAGCCCACTGCCGTCGCGAAAAAGCCCCCGGCATCGCCAGATCAAAGCCCGCTTCAGCGGTCCGACGGGGTGATCTTACTGGTGGAGGATGAAGCACCCGTGCGCGCCTTCGCAAGCCGCGCCTTGCGGCTGCGCGGCTACACAGTGCTCGAAGCCGAATCCGCCGAAGCCGCGTTAAAGATGCTCGAAGATAAGGAGTTGGATATCGATGTATTCGTAACAGACGTCGTTATGCCCGGCATGGATGGCCCAAGTTGGGTGCGCCAAGCGCTCAAACAACGCCCGGATGTGCGGGTGGTTTTCGTCTCGGGCTATGCGGAGGATAACTTCGGCCAAGAACAGTCGAAAATTCCGAATTCTGTCTTCCTACCGAAACCCTTCTCTCTCACTGACCTGACCACAACGGTCCACAATCAGCTGCACTGAGCATCACGCGGGGCAGGGTTATGTGATCGACTCGTAGAGCTCAAACTCCGCCGCGAACTTACGGCGAAAGCGCTTTTTCACGTTTGGGGATAGCGTCAGCTCCATTTTGGGAGAGACATTCTCTTGCCCAAGGGTCAGCATCACGTCGAGCCGCTCTTCCAAAAAGCGACGAAGCCGCGTCTGATCTTCATAGCGGAAATGGTGGGTGATCCCGGTGCCGTTCGGTTGGGTCTCCATGAACTTCAGCTGGCTCCCCACATCGGCGAACCCCGGCTTGTCGCCCTTCATATAGGCGAGGACGAATTCGTCGAAAGTGATCCCGAAAGTGTTGTTCGGCTTGCCCTTCATGAAGGGGCGCTGCCGATAGCGATACCAACTGCCCAGCCAAGAGATCGGTTCGCGCATCACTGCCATCAGCTCAAGCTCGGCATCGCAAACTTTTAGAAACATTGGTCGAATAAAACGATTATAGCGATAAACAGGCGCATGCTTCAGCATGGGCGGATCGGAAATCACCATGTCCGCCCGCGGCGCCAGTGCTTTCTCATAGGCCGTGGTTCCGGTCTTTGGGACCGACAGAAAAGCCAGCCGTTCTTTAAAAAAAACAATCAATTGCGTCTTACCTTGGGCTGCAGGCGGCCCTTTCTGGTTTGGGTAAACCATTTCTTTACCATTCTCGCCAAAACATAAAGGACAAACAAAGTCATTGAAATGTTCCGCATTTACCCTCATATGGAACATTAGAGGAACATAAGCGACGCAGCGCGCAGGCGATTGCCGCCGGGGCGCCACTGTGACACTAAGGAATGAACCTAATGGCAACGGCAGATCTTTTGACGATGGACAGCAAGAAAACCGCAGAAAAGCAAAAGGCGCTCGACAGCGCGCTGGCCCAGATCGAACGTCAGTTCGGCAAAGGGTCGATCATGAAACTGGGGGCCGAAGGGGCGATCCAGGATATCAAAGCCAGCTCCACAGGCTCGCTTGGCCTTGATATTGCGCTTGGTATCGGTGGCTTGCCGATGGGGCGTATCATTGAGATTTATGGCCCGGAATCCTCGGGTAAGACAACGCTGACCCTGCATTGCGTGGCAGAGCAGCAGAAAGCAGGGGGCGTTTGCGCCTTTGTCGACGCGGAACATGCCCTTGATCCGCAATATGCGAAAAAGCTTGGCGTGGACATTGACGAGCTGTTGATTTCCCAGCCCGACACGGGTGAACAGGCGCTTGAGATCACCGATACGCTGGTACGCTCTGGCGCGGTCAATATGGTGATCGTCGACTCCGTCGCGGCCCTGACGCCGAAATCCGAGCTTGAAGGTGAGATGGGCGACAGCAATGTTGGCGTTCAGGCCCGTTTGATGAGCCAAGCAATGCGCAAGCTCACCGGGTCGATCAGCCGGTCCAATTGTATGGTTATCTTTATCAACCAAATCCGGATGAAGATCGGCGTGATGTTCGGCTCTCCGGAGACCACCACCGGCGGTAACGCGCTGAAATTCTACTCCTCCGTCCGTCTCGACATCCGCCGGATCGGCGCCCTGAAGGACCGGGACGAAGTCGTGGGCAACGCAACGAAGGTTAAGATCGTCAAGAACAAGGTGGCGCCGCCTTTCAAACAGGTCGAATTCGATATCATGTATGGTGAAGGCATCTCCAAAATGGGGGAGTTGCTGGACCTCGGGGTGAAGGCCGGTGTGGTTGATAAATCCGGCTCATGGTTCAGCTACGGGGATGAACGGATCGGGCAGGGGCGTGAGAACGCTAAGAACTTCCTGAAACAGAACACTGCCATGGCATCGGAGATCGAAGACAAGATCCGCGCGGCCCACGGATTGGACTTTGAAGGGTCCGGGGGTGACGACGCGGATATTCTCGAAGCTTGAACCTGCTTTGACAATTTGAATTTAAGAAGGGGCGTGGCCAAAGGCTGCGCCCCTTTTTCATGGGCAGGAACGGTGGACAGCGCCGGGACTGAGGGGTATTTGGGACCGATCAAATCTGCCCCGGAAGGCCTCGCCATGAAGACGCTGAATGAAATTCGCTCAACTTTTCTGAATTATTTCGATGCGCAGGGGCATCAGATCGTGCCCTCCAGCCCGCTGGTGCCGCGCAACGACCCGACATTGATGTTCACAGCGGCCGGCATGGTCCAGTTCAAGAACCTCTTCACCGGGGTCGAGACGCGCGATTACAGCCGTGCCACATCGGCGCAGAAATGTGTGCGGGCGGGCGGCAAGCACAATGACCTCGACAATGTCGGCTATACCGCGCGGCATCACACGTTTTTCGAGATGCTCGGAAATTTCAGCTTTGGCGATTACTTCAAGGCCGAAGCGATCCCCTTTGCTTGGGACCTGCTGACCAAGGAGTTCGGCATCGACCCGAACCGCCTTTTGGTCACAGTGTACCATACCGATGAAGAGGCGGTTAAGATCTGGAAGGCGCATACCGGACTGCCGGATGAGCGCATCATTCGCATCGCGACGGATGATAACTTCTGGTCCGCTGGACCCACCGGCCCCTGCGGACCCTGTACAGAGATTTTCTACGATCACGGCGATCACATTTGGGGTGGCCCTCCGGGATCGCCCGAGGAAGACGGTGACCGTTTCGTCGAGATCTGGAACCTCGTTTTCATGCAATACGAGCAGTTCGAAGACGGCACGCGCCAGCCGCTGCCCAACCAGTCTATCGATACCGGGATGGGGATCGAACGGGTGGCGGCGCTGTTGCAGGGCACGAATGACAACTATGCCACCGACCTCATGCGCAACCTGATTGAGGCCAGCGCCCATGCCTCTTCGACCGATCCCGATGGGCCGGGCAAGACCCATCACCGGGTGATCGCGGATCACCTGCGATCGACCTCCTTTCTGATTGCCGATGGGGTAATGCCTTCCAACGAAGGCCGCGGATATGTGCTGCGCCGAATTATGCGGCGCGCCATGCGCCATGCACATCTGCTCGGCGTTAAGGATCCCTTAATGCATCAGCTGGTACCATCCTTGGTGCAGCAGATGGGCGCGGCTTACCCTGAGTTGGGACAGGCGCAATCGCTTATCCGTGAGACTTTGCTGTTGGAGGAAACCCGTTTCCGCCAAACGTTGGATCGCGGTTTGAAGCTGCTGGATGATGAGTTGAGCGGTTTGCCCGAGGGGGCGACCCTTCCGGGGGAGGCGGCATTTAAACTTTATGATACATATGGCTTCCCGCTTGATCTGACGCAGGATGCGCTGCGCGAGAAGGGCCGTGCGGTCGATACCGAGGGGTTCGACACGGCGATGGCGGCGCAGAAGGCCAAGGCCCGTGCGGCCTGGGCCGGATCGGGCGAGGCTGCGGATGCTACCGTTTGGTTCGATGTGGCCGACAAAAGCGGCGTGACAGAGTTTCTGGGCTATGACACCGAAAGTGCTGAGGGGCAGATCGTCGCCTTGGTGCAGGGCAGTGATCAGGTCGAAACAGCCGCAGTGGGCAGCGACGTGCAGGTCGCGCTGAACCAGACACCGTTTTATGCGGAAAGCGGCGGGCAGGTCGGCGATACCGGCGTGATCCGGACGCAGACCGGTATCGTGAACGTGACCGATACGCGGAAATCGGCGGGCGTTTTCGTGCATTTCGGCCATGTGGTCGAAGGCGAGGTGAAGCCGGGGCAGACCGCTGTTCTTGAGGTGGATCGTTTGCGGCGCAGTGCCATCCGCGCCAACCACTCGGCCACGCACTTGCTGCATGAGGCCCTGCGCAACGCGCTTGGGGACCATGTCTCGCAGCGCGGTTCGCTGAATGCGCATGATCGTCTGCGGTTTGACTTCTCCCATGCCAAGGGGTTGACGCAGGAAGAGTTGAGCCAGGTCGAGCGTGAGGTGAATGATTACATTCGCCAGAACACGCCGGTTGAGACACGGATCATGACGCCAGACGATGCGCGCGCCATGGGGGCGCAGGCGCTCTTTGGTGAGAAATACGGCGACGAGGTGCGTGTCGTCTCGATGGGGCAGTTGGAAGGGTCCGGCAAGGGCAGCGACAAGTCGACCTATTCGCTGGAGCTTTGCGGCGGCACCCATGTGCGGCAGACGGGTGATATCGGCGCCTTCGTCCTTTTAGGGGATAGCGCGAGCAGCGCGGGCGTCCGCCGGATCGAAGCGCTGACCGGGACCGAGGCTTTGGCATGGCTGCGCGAGCAGGAAGCGGTGCTGAGCCGGGTCGCGGCGGAGTTGAAAACTTCGGCCAGTGACGTGCCGGAACGGGTGCGTGCATTGTTGGACGAACGCCGCAGCTTGTCCAACGAAGTGGCGCAGCTGCGTCGTGAATTGGCGATGTCGGGCGGCGGCGCGGCTGCGCCCGAAGCGCGCGAGGTGAACGGCGTGAAATTCGTAGGCCAAGTGCTGAGCGGTATCACGGGCAAAGACCTGCCGGGTCTGGTGGATGAACATAAGGCCAAGCTCGGCTCAGGCGCGGTTTTGTTGATCGCCGACACCGGCGGCAAGGCCGCAGTCGCAGGCGGTGTGACGAAGGATTTGACAGATCGTCTCTCGGCGGTCGACATGGTGAAAGCGGCGGTGGCCGAACTGGGCGGTAAGGGCGGCGGTGGCCGTCCCGACATGGCGCAGGGCGGCGGCGCTTCGGCGGAGAATGCCGAGGCGGCGATTGCTGCGGCTGAGAATATCTTGAAAGGATAAGGCCCATGGGCGCACTTTGGATTGCACATGTCACCGTCACCGATGAGGAGGCGTATAAGAAATACGCCGCTGGCGCCACCGAGGCCATTGCGGCACATGGCGGTAAGTTCATCGCCCGCGGCGGGCGGTTCGTTCAGCTTGAGGGTAAAGAGCGTCCGCGCAATGTGGTGGCGCGTTTCCCCGATGTCGAAACGGCCGAAAAATGTTATCATTCCGATGCTTATCAAGCGGCGTTGAGCCATGCGCGCGGGGCGTCAGAGCGCGAACTGATGATCGTCGAAACCGACGAATGACCCTAAAACGCCCTGCCTGAACGATAGGCGGGGCGTCTTGCATTGCCGGGGCGGAACCTTCTAACGGGAAGGCGGTTGATCTCTTATGAACTTCGACCGACTATCCGCTTTCGCCCAATGGTGCCGCCGCCATGTGGAGGTGACGACACTGGCCCTGATGGGGCTTTCGATCACAGCCGTTTGGACCTTGGCCGAACTGACCGAAGAGGTCGTCGAAGGCAGCACCAGCAGCCTTGACCGTGACATCCTGTTGTTCCTGCGCACGCCCGGCGACCTTTCCGATCCCATCGGCCCGTGGTGGGTCGAGGAAATCGGCCGCGATCTGACAGCCCTTGGCGGGGTCGCGGTGCTGGTCCTGACGACTGTTGTCGTCTCGCTCTTTTTCCTGTTGGAACGGCGGTGGTCGACCGCGCTTTACATCCTCGCCACCGTTGGCGGGGGGATCGTGCTGAGCAGCATCGCCAAGGAGTTTTTCGACCGTCCGCGCCCTGACCTCGTGCCGCATGGCTCACTCGTGCATACGGCGAGCTTCCCCTCGGGGCATTCGATGATGGCGGCGGTGGCTTACCTTACCCTTGGCGCGATGGTGGCGCGGGCGCAGAAACGCTGGGCGCTCAAGGTCTATACACTGGCGGTTGCCGTCCTGCTCACGCTGCTCGTCGGGATCAGCCGGGTCTATATGGGGGTGCATTGGCCGACGGATGTGGCGGCGGGCTGGCTGGGCGGCGGGGCTTGGGCCATCCTTTGCCTGATTGCGGCGCTGAGTTTGGCGAGACGCGGTCATATCGATCGCGAGGAAAGCGATACTTAACGCCGCGAGGCCTCCGAGGCGCGGATATGAAAACGGCAGCGCATCGTGAAATGCGCTGCCGTTTTGTTTTGATTTGCCGTAGCTTAGCTGGCTTTTGCCATCCGCTTGCGCTCATGCGGGTCGAGGTAACGCTTACGCAGGCGCACGGCGTTCGGGGTCACTTCGACCAGCTCGTCGTCGTCGATATAGGCAATCGCCTCTTCAAGGCTCAGCGTCATCGGCGGGGTCAGGCGCACTGCGTCATCGGTGCCCGAAGCGCGCACGTTGGTCAGCTTCTTGCCCTTCAGCGGGTTCACTTCCAGATCGTTGTCGCGGCTGTGCTCGCCGATGATCATGCCAGTGTAGACGTCCGCCTGCGCGCCGATCATCATCTTGCCGCGCTCTTCGAGGTTCCACAGCGCGTAGGCGACCGAGGTGCCGTTCTCCATCGAGATCAGCACGCCCGCGCGGCGGCCCGGGATCGGACCCTTGTGCGGTGCCCAGCCGTGGAAGACGCGGTTCAACACGCCGGTGCCGCGGGTGTCGGTCAGGAACTCGCCGTGATAGCCGATGAGCCCGCGCGAGGGGACATGGGCGATGATCCGGGTCTTGCCGGCGCCGGCGGGTTTCATCTCGACCAGCTCGCCCTTGCGGGTGCCGGTGATCTTTTCGATCACCGCGCCGGAGTATTCGTCATCCACGTCGATGGTGGCTTCTTCGATCGGCTCATGGCGCACGCCGTCGATCTCTTGGAACAGCACCTGCGGGCGGGAGATCGACAGCTCGAACCCCTCACGGCGCATGTTCTCGATCAACACGCCCATCTGCAATTCGCCGCGGCCCGCGACTTCGAAAGCCTCGCCGCCCGGCGTGTCGGAGATTTTGATCGCCACGTTGCTCTCCGCTTCTTTCAGCAGACGCTCGCGGATCACGCGGGATTGCACCTTTTTGCCGTCGCGGCCCGCGAGCGGGCTGTCGTTGATGCCAAAGGTCACAGTGATGGTGGGCGGGTCGATCGGCTGCGCCGGGATCGCTTCGTTCACCGAAGGATCGGCCAGCGTATCGGCCACGGTGGCCTTGGCCATGCCCGCGATAGAGACGATGTCACCCGCTTCGGCCACGTCGATGGCGGTCTGCTCCAGCCCGCGGAAGGCGAGGATTTTGGTGGCGCGGAAGGTCTCGATCTGGGTGCCGTCGCGCGACATCGCTTTGACGGTTTGGCCCGCTTTCAGGGTGCCGGTTTCGACGCGACCGGTCAGCAGGCGGCCCAGGAACGGGTCGCCGCCAAGCGTGGTGGCCAGCATGGTGAAGGGCTTGTCGGCGTTTTCGATCTGCTTCGGCGCGGGGACGTGATCAAGGATCAGGTCGAACAGCGCAGAGAGGTCTTTGCGCGGCCCGTCAAGTTCGGCATCCGCCCAGCCGGAGCGGCCCGAGGCATACATATGCGGGAATTCGAGCTGTTCGTCGGTGGCGTCGAGGCTGGCGAAAAGGTCGAAACACTCATCCAGCGCACGGTCAGGCTCGGCATCCGGCTTGTCGACCTTGTTCAGCACGACGATCGGGCGCAGGCCCAGTTTCAGCGCCTTGGAGGTCACGAATTTGGTCTGCGGCATCGGGCCTTCGGCGGCGTCCACCAAAAGCACCACACCATCGACCATCGACAGGATGCGCTCAACCTCGCCGCCGAAGTCGGCGTGGCCCGGCGTGTCGACGATGTTGATGCGGGTGTCGTTCCAGACGACGGAGGTCGGCTTGGCGAAGATGGTGATGCCGCGCTCACGCTCCAGATCGTTGCTGTCCATGGCGCGCTCGGTGGTCGCCTGGTTTTCACGATAGGTGCCGGATTGTTTCAGAAGCTCGTCCACCAGCGTCGTCTTGCCGTGGTCGACGTGGGCGATGATTGCGATGTTGCGCAGGTCCATTAAGTCAGCCTTTGGATAGGGGAGGGACGCGCCAACCTGAAGCTGCGCGTATAATTGCGCCGCCCATACCGCGCCCCGGCTACAATTGCTAGCCCTAATGCCGTGACGCCCCCCTTACTGCGCGAAGCTGTGCCACTGGTGCAGCCTTAATGGGTGGCGCTGTTCGAAAACAGGTGGATGACCAGAATGCCGCTGATGATCAGCACAAGCCCCAGAACCGCCGGCAGGTCAAGCCGCTGGCCGAAGAGGACGAAGCCGATAATCGCGATCAGCACGATGCCCAGACCGGCCCAAAAGGCATAGACGATCCCAACCGGCATGACCTTTAGCGCCAGCGACATGCAGTAGAAAGAGATCATGTAGAAGACCACCACCGCCACCGAAGGCCAGAGCCGGGTGAATTGATGCGAGGCCTGCACCGCGGTCGTGCCAAGGGTTTCCGCCACCACGGCGATGATGAGCCACAGGTAATGCATCTCGGTCTTCCTCAGAGCGGGAGTTCGGTGGTTTCCTTGATCTCCTCCATCACGAAACTGGCCGAGACATCCGATAGCGGCACCCGGCGGATCAGGTCCTGATAGAGGCGATCATATCCCGCCATATCCCGAACGCGCGCCCGGATCAAATAGTCCAGATCACCGGTCATTCGGTAGACGCCGAGGATCTCGGGCATGGCTTTCGTGGCGCGGGAGAATTTCTCAAGCCAGTCGGGCGCATGGGCGTTGGTGCGGACTTGGATAAAGACGCTGAGGCCGAGGCCGAGTTTTGCCGCGTCCAAGAGCGTCACCCGGTTCTTGATCACGCCGGCCTTTTCCAGCGCCCGGATGCGGCGCCAGCAGGCATTGCGCGACAGGTGGACCGCCGCGCCAAGCGCTTCGAGGGATTGGCTAGCGTCGCGTTGCAGTTCGACCAATATGCGGCGGTCTATCTCATCAAGTGTTGTCATGGCGGTAGTTTGGCGGGAAATTTTCTCACACACAAGCGGTTGTCGGGAGTAATTTGAGACAATGTCACAAGCAGGCTCGGCTAGGGTGGGGGAAAGGCAGAGACAGGAGTTTCCCATGATCGCACGCATCTTCCTCGACCATCCCGCCAAGGTGGATGAGACGTTTGTGGAGCATATGGCCTTCGCGCTGAAGTTTTCGGGGCTGCTGTTTGCGGCAGCTGGCGCGGCGCTGGTGCATGCGCTGATCCCGTGCCTGTTCGAGAAAACGGCGAGTGGGATCATCGCGAAGCTTTACGCGCGGACGCACAACCGGGGGCAGTGAGGACCAGCGCGGCTCCAGTTTCGCAATGAGGGCCAGCGCCTGCCCGGCCGGGCGGGCAGGCGATGGCCCGGCGCCTACGGCTTGATTCCGGGCCGGGTGGCAGGCGTGACCGAAAAATAGAAAAGGGCCGCATCGTGCGGCCCTCTGTCATTCCAAACATCCGACAGGCTTAGCCCGCCAGCGCCTTGTTCAGGTTCTCATCCACCTTCTCCAAGAACCCCATCGTCGTCAGCCAGCCCTGATCCGGCCCCACCAGCAGGGCAAGGTCCTTGGTCATGAAACCTGATTCCACCGTATCCACCACGACCTTCTCCAGCGTCTCGGCGAAGTTGATCAGCGCGGTGTTCTCGTCCAGCTTGCCCCGGTGCTTCAACCCGCCGGTCCAAGCGTAGATCGAGGCGATGGAGTTGGTCGACGTCTCCTCGCCCTTCTGGTGCTGGCGGTAATGGCGCGTGACGGTGCCATGGGCGGCCTCGGCCTCCACGATCTTGCCGTCGGGCGTCATCAGTTGCGAGGTCATCAGCCCCAGCGAGCCGAAACCCTGCGCCACGGTGTCCGACTGCACGTCGCCGTCGTAGTTTTTGCAGGCCCAAACATAGCCGCCCGACCATTTCATCGCCGAGGCGACCATATCGTCGATCAGGCGGTGCTCGTACCAGATGTTCTTTTTCTTGAAGTCCTCGGCGAATTCCGCGTCGAAAATCTCTTGGAACAGGTCTTTGAACCGTCCGTCATAGGCCTTCAGGATCGTGTTCTTGGTCGAGAGATAGACCGGCCAGCCACGGTTCAGACCGTAGTTGAAAGACGCGCGCGCGAAATCGCGGATCGAATCGTCGAGGTTGTACATCGCCATGGTGACGCCAGCCGACGGCGCGTCAAAGACCTCCTTCTCGATGGTCTCACCATCATCGCCGACGAATTTGATGGTCAGCTTGCCCTTGCCGGGGAAGCGGAAGTCGGTGGCGCGGTACTGGTCGCCGAAGGCATGGCGGCCAACGACGATCGGCTGCGTCCAGCCCGGCACGAGGCGCGGCACGTTGCGGCAGATGATCGGTTCGCGGAAGATCACGCCGCCGAGGATGTTACGGATGGTGCCGTTGGGGCTGCGGTACATGCGTTTGAGGCCGAACTCCTCGACCCGTGCCTCGTCAGGTGTGATGGTAGCACATTTCACACCGACGCCATGTTCGCGGATCGCATGGGCCGCGTCGACGGTGATCTGGTCGTCGGTCTCGTCCCGCACTTCGATGCCGAGGTCGTAATACTTCAGGTCAACGTCAAGATAGGGCGTGATTAGCTTCTTTTTAATGAAATCCCAGATGATCCGGGTCATCTCATCGCCGTCGAGTTCGACGATGGGGTTTTCTACCTTGATCTTCGACATGACGAATTCCTCTGTTTCAGGGTGCGTTTGGCCGTGCTTTAGCCTATTCGGGGCCAAAGAGAAAGATCGTATACAATGGTATGCCGAAGGCTGCGGTCAGGCGCCGACCCCGGCGAAAAAGCTGCTGATGCGGGCGCGGGCATAGGACCAAAGGGCAGGGGCGCCGATGGCGATCTTGCGGCCCACCTTTTCTTCGATTTGCGCTTCCGAGACGTTATAGTCAGTCCAACTGCCGCCGCCGGAGGCGAGGTTCTGCATCGGCGGCTGGAACCGATCAAGCGATTTGGCAAAGCGGGCCGTAGGGCTTTCGGCGGCCTCGAACTCTTCCCAGATGCTGCGCAGGTCGTCCCGCAGATCGTCCGGCAATAGGCCAAAGAGGCGGTCGGCGGCGATTTGTTCCTGCGCTTCCATCTCGGCGGCGTCGTAATCGCCAAAGATTGGATTGTCGCCCGCGTCAATCTCGACAAGGTCGTGCAGGATCAGCATCTTGATGACGCGGTTGATGTCGACCTCTGGCCCTGCCTGATCGGCCAGCACCAGTGCATAGAGCGTCAGATGCCACGAATGTTCGGCAGAGTTTTCCGCGCGGCTGGCATCGCATAGGGTGGTGCCGCGCAGCACGGTTTTCAGCTTGTCGGCCTCATTGAGAAAGGCAATCTGCTTGTCCAGCCGCTCTGTCATGCGCCGCCCTTGCTGCGATGGTCGCGCAGCTTGCGCGCCAGAAAGGCGCGGGCCTTGTCATTGGCCATCCGGGTGCGAACGGCGGTGAGGAAGGCTTCTTCCAGCGTTTGCGACGAGGCGCCCAGCACCTCGCCGACTTCCATGAACAAGCGGTCTTCACCCGTCTCGGCCTGCACAGCAAGACATTCCTCGGCCAATTTATTGGCCAGTTGGGTGACAACCGCGTCCGCCATCAGCGTGTGGATTCCGTCAGGCGGCGTTTCACATAGTCGCTGGTCGAGGTGATCAGCGTGTCCATATGCGGCTCTTCAAAGAAGTGCCCGGCGCCTTCGATCTCCTGATGGGTGATCGTGATGCCCTTTTGCTCGTGCAGCTTGCTGACGAGGTTCGTGGTATCCGCGGGCGGCGCCACGCGGTCGGCGGTGCCGTTGATCACCAGACCCGAGGCCGGGCAGGGCGCAAGGAAGGAAAAGTCGTACATATTCGCAGGCGGAGAGACCGAGATGAAGCCCGTGATCTCAGGCCGACGCATCAGCAGCTGCATCCCGATCCATGCGCCAAAGGAGAAACCCGCAACCCAGCAGTGCTTGGAGTTGTTGTTCATCGATTGCAGGTAATCGAGCGCCGAGGCCGCATCAGACAATTCGCCGATGCCCTGATCGTATTCGCCCTGGCTGCGGCCCACGCCACGGAAGTTGAAGCGCAACACGGTGAAACCCATGTTGTAGAACGCATAGTGCAGGTTATAGACGACCTTGTGATTCATCGTGCCGCCGAACTGCGGATGCGGATGCAGCACGATGGCAATCGGGGCGTCACGTTCTTTTTGGGGGTGGTAGCGGCCTTCAAGGCGGCCTTCGGGTCCGGGAAAAATAACCTCGGGCATGGGTATCCCTGTCTAGGGGTTCAAAGATCGCCGCGAATAGTTGACGAATTCGCTAGGCCACCTTAGAACGGTTCTAATCTGGTTCCGCGCAGTGTCGCGTGGATCAGTCTTTGGACTTAGGCATTTAAGCCGCCCACGTCAATCAAATGGCGCGGCGGGTGAGGGTGAGACGATGAAGCTATCTACCAAAGGGCGCTACGCGATGGTCGCTTTGGCCGATATTGCCCTGCAACCCGAGGGCACCTTGGTGTCTCTGGGCGACATTGCCGAGCGGCAGTCGGTCTCTTTGCCCTATCTGGAGCAGTTGTTCGTCAAGCTCCGCCGGGCTGAATTGGTGACCTCTGTTCGGGGCCCGGGCGGCGGGTATCGTTTGGCGCGTCCGGCGGCGGATATTCGGGTCGTCGATGTGCTGGCGGCGGTGGATGAGACGGTGGATGCGATGCACAAGGGGGCGGGCGCCTCGGGCGGTCTGTCGGGCAGCCGGGCGCAATCGCTGACCAACCGGCTGTGGCAGGGGCTGAGCGCGCATGTTTATGTTTTCCTCCACCAGACGCGCCTTTCGGATGTGGTTGAGAACGAGCTGGCCCCCTGTCCGGCGGTGCCAACCCTCTTTGCCGTGGTGGATGAGTCGTGAGGGTGGTTTTGGGCAACGGGGGCGCCTTGGCGGCTGTGGTCTGCGCGGGTGGTGATGTGGAATTTCGGGGGCGCTGCCCCCGGACCCCCGCGGTATTTGGAAAAGGATGAAGGATGCGGGTCTACCTTGACCATAACGCGACCACGCCGCTGCGGGCGGAGGCGCGCGCGGCGATGATTGCGGCGATGGACCTGCCCGGCAACCCGTCCTCGGTCCATGCCGAGGGGCGTGCGGCCAAGGCCGTGGTCGAGCGCGCGCGGGTGCAGGTGGCGGGGCTTGTGGGCTGTGATCCGGTCGATGTGATTTTTACCTCCGGAGCGACTGAAGCGGCGGCGCTTGCGGCGGCGATGGGGGCGCGGGTTGTGACCTCAGCGGTGGAACATGACGCGGTTCTGTCTTGGGGGCAGGCGGCGCGTTTGGGTGTCGACGCACAGGGTGTTTGGGACGGTGACCTGACCGCCGCGGCGGTGGCCGATGTGGTGGCCCTACAGGCCGCGAACAGCGAGACGGGTGTGTTGCAGCAGACCATGCCTTTGGCGCAGCAGTGTTGGGCGATGGAGAGCACGCCCTATGTGCTGGTCGATGCGGTGCAGGCGCTCGGCAAGACCCGGTTCAAAATGGCGACCTCGGGCGCGGATTTCATCCTTGTCTCGGCGCATAAGCTGGGCGGGCCCAAGGGGATCGGCGCATTGATCGTCAAACGCGGCATTGATCTGGCCGAACATGCGCTGCTGCGCGGCGGCGGGCAGGAGATGGGCCGCCGCTCGGGGACCGAGAATATCCCTGCTATCGCGGGGTTCGGCGCGGCGGCTGAGGCGGCGGCGGCGGATCTGGCTGCGGGGCGTTGGGAAGAGGTGGCAGAACAGCGTGATTTGCTGGAAGCGACCCTTGCGAATGTCGCAAGTCTGACTATTTTTGTAGGGAAAGGCGCTCAGCGCCTGCCCAACACCTCTTGTATCGTCACGCCCGGCTGGAAGGGCGAGACCCAAGTGATGCAGTTGGACCTTGCCGGTTTTGCCATTTCGGCGGGGTCGGCTTGTTCCAGCGGCAAGGTGCGCGCCAGTGCCGTATTGCGCGCCATGGGCTTTGATGAAACACAGGCCGCCAGCGCGATCCGGGTGTCGCTGGGCCTCGACACCACCCGGGAAGATATCCTGCGGTTCGCCACAAGCTGGACCGCCAAATTGAAAAAGCACGAAACGCGGGCCGCCTGAGCGCCGCCACGGAAAGGAACTGAAACCTTGGAAAATATGACCCTGAAAGAGAATGATGGCGTCAAGGAAGGCGTTGACCAGGAAACCGTGGATGCCGTGCGCGAAGTCGGCGGCAAGTATAAATACGGCTGGTCCACCGACATCGAGATGGAATACGCGCCCAAAGGGCTGACGCCGGAGATCGTAAAGCTGATCTCGGAGAAGAACGACGAGCCTGAGTGGATGACCGAATGGCGGCTTGAGGCTTACAACCGTTGGCTCAGCAAGGAAGAGCCGAATTGGGCGATGGTGGATTATCCTGAAATCGACTTTCAGGAACAATATTACTATGCCCGTCCGAAGAGCATGGCCGATAAGCCCAAGTCGCTCGACGAGGTCGATCCGAAGCTGCTGGCGACCTATGAGAAGCTCGGCATCCCGCTGAAGGAGCAGATGATCCTTGCTGGCGTCGAAGGCGCCGAGGATGCGCCTGCCGAAGGCCGCAAGGTGGCGGTGGACGCGGTGTTCGATTCCGTTTCCGTCGGCACAACCTTCCAGGAAGAGTTGAAGAAGGCCGGCGTGATCTTCTGCTCGATCTCCGAGGCGATCCGCGAGTACCCTGATCTGGTGAAGAAGTACCTCGGCTCGGTCGTGCCGGTCTCGGACAACTTCTACGCCACGCTGAACTCCGCGGTCTTCTCTGACGGGTCCTTCGTCTATGTCCCGCCGGGCGTGCGCTGCCCGATGGAACTGTCGACCTATTTCCGCATCAACGCCGAGAACACCGGCCAGTTCGAGCGCACGCTGATCATCGCCGACAAGGGCTCTTACGTGAGCTACCTCGAAGGCTGCACCGCGCCGCAGCGCGACGAGAGCCAGTTGCACGCCGCCGTGGTCGAGATCATCGTCGAGGAAGACGCGGAAGTGAAATACTCCACCGTCCAGAACTGGTACCCCGGTGACGAGGACGGCAAGGGCGGTATCTACAACTTCGTGACCAAGCGTGCCGATTGCCGTGGCGACCGTGCGAAGGTGATGTGGACGCAGGTCGAGACCGGCTCCGCCGTGACCTGGAAATACCCTTCCTGCATCCTGCGCGGCGACGACAGCCAAGGCGAGTTCTACTCCATCGCCATCGCCAACAACATGCAGCAGGCCGACACCGGCACCAAGATGGTGCACCTCGGCAAGCGCACCAAGTCGCGGATCGTCTCCAAGGGCATCTCGGCCGGCAAGGCGCAGAACACCTACCGGGGCCTCGTCTCGATGCACCCCAAGGCCAAGGAATCGCGCAACTATACCCAGTGCGACAGCCTGTTGATCGGCTCGGAATGCGGGGCGCATACAGTGCCCTATATCGAGGTGAAGAACAACTCGAGCCGCGTTGAGCACGAGGCGACCACCTCCAAGGTGGACGACGACCAGATGTTCTATTGCCGCTCGCGCGGCATGGACGAGGAAGAGGCTGTGGCGCTGGTGGTGAACGGTTTCTGCAAGGACGTGCTGCAGGCGCTACCGATGGAGTTCGCCATGGAAGCGCAGGCGCTCGTGGCGATCTCGCTGGAAGGCTCCGTCGGCTGATGAGCCTTGATGCGGCGCACACTCCCCTCCGCCTGCATTGGTGGAAGGCGCAGCCGAACTTCGGCGATGCGCTGAGCCCGCTGGTCCTGAGCCATGTCTCGGGGCGGCGGGTGGAGCATGCGTCGGTGGATGAGGCGGATGTCTTTGGTCTCGGCTCGCTCTTGCAGATCGTGCGGCGGAACTACGACACGCCGCGTGCGGGAGCCAAGCCGGTGATCTGGGGCAGCGGGTTGCTGCGTCCCGCCGGAGGCCGTGCGTTCTTGAAGAATATCGAGATTGCCCTGCTGCGGGGGCCGGTGACGGCGGCGCTTCTCGGGATCGAGACCGATACTTTCGGCGATCCGGGGCTTTTGGTGAACGAGGTTCTGCCTAGCGAGGGACCGCGCAGCGACAAGATCGGCATCGTGCCGCATCACACGCTGGCGGACGATCCCGACCTGCTAGACCTCGTCGCCTCCGACAGCGCCTATGTGCTGATCGACCCGCGCGATCCGGTGGAGCAGGTCTGTGCCGCCATCGCGGCCTGCGCCCATGTCTTTGCCTCGTCGCTGCACGGGTTGATCACGGCGGACGCTTACGGCGTGGCCAATACTTGGGTGACGCCCGAGGGGCAGGGGCGGTTGAAGTTTCACGACTACGCCGCCTCCGTGGGGCGCGACATGCGCGCGCCGATTGCCTTGGCCGAAATCCCGGCGGCGCACAAACCCGACGCGCCGCTGAGCTACCAAGACGGCATCACGGCCTGCCGCGCCGCGCTGAAAGACAGCTTTCCCGCCGCGCTCTGCGCCCGTCAGGGGGCGGCATGAACTTTAACACGCAGGGGCAAGCCCCTGAGACAACACTGAAATAGCATGAATTGCGGCGCAAGGCGCGCCAGAAGGAGACTGAAATGCTGAGCATCAAGAACCTGCAGGTGAAACTGGAAGAAGAGGACAAGCAGATCCTCAAGGGCGTCGATCTGGAAGTCGAGGCCGGCAAGGTCCACGCCATCATGGGGCCGAACGGCTCGGGCAAGTCCACGCTGAGCTACGTGCTCTCGGGCAAGGACGGCTACGAGGTTACCGAAGGCTCCGCCACGCTCGAAGGTGAAGACATTCTTGAGCTGGAACCCGAAGAGCGCGCCGCGGCGGGCCTCTTTCTCGCGTTCCAGTACCCGGTGGAAATCCCCGGCGTTGGGAACATGACTTTCTTGCGCACCGCGGTGAACGCACAGCGCAAGGCGCGCGGCGAAGAGGAAATCTCGGCTGCCGACTTCCTTAAGGAAATCCGCGCCAAGGCGAAGGATCTGAAGATCGACGCCGACATGCTGAAGCGCCCCGTCAACATGGGCTTCTCCGGCGGTGAGAAGAAGCGCAACGAAATTCTGCAGATGGCGATGCTCGAGCCCAAGATGTGCATCCTCGACGAGACCGACTCGGGCCTCGACGTGGACGCGATGAAACTGGTGGCCGAAGGCGTGAACGCCCTGCGCACCGAGGGCCGTGGTTTCCTCGTCATCACCCACTACCAGCGTCTTCTCGACCACATCAAACCCGACGTCGTGCACATCATGCACGATGGCCGCATCATCAAGACCGGTGGTCCTGAGCTCGCGCTCGAAGTCGAGAACAACGGTTACGCAGACATCCTTGCCGAGGTGGCATAATGGCCGAAGCACAACTGAAAGAAACCCCGACCGAGGCGATGATCGCAGCGCTCGACATGCCGCAGGGCGGCTGGAGCCAAGCGGCGCGCGAGGATGCGCTGGCGCGGGTCCGCGCCATGGGCCTGCCGCAGCGCCGGGATGAATATTGGAAGTTCACCCGTCCCGACACGCTGACCCAGGCCGAGGCGCAGCCTGCCGCGATCTTTGATCACGGCGATGCGCCGCTGTTCGACCGCACCGAGCGTCTGCGTATCGTTTTTGTCGATGGCGTGTTCGATCCCGACGCCTCGGATGACCTCACGCTCGAAGGCGTCAGCATCGAACGGCTCGCCACGGCGGACAGTGACCTGCACTGGGCGCGTGACCTCTACGGGACGCTGGAAAAGAACGGCCAGACCCCGGTGCAACGCCCGCTGGCGGCGCTGAACACCGCCTTTGCGACCGATGGCGTCTTGATCCATGTGACCGGCACGCCGAGCAAGCCAGTCAATCTGGTTTATACCCATAAATCAGAGACTTCTGACGCGATGTTGCACCATGTGGTGAAGCTCGACAAAGGTGCGGAAGTCACGCTTTTGGAGAACGGCCCCGCCGCCGCGCGCTTCAACACCGTGATGGAGGTCGAGGTGGCCGACACCGCGCGTTTCCACCATGTGCGCGCACAGGGCCGCGACCACGAGCGCCGTGCCGCAACCCATGTCTTCACCCGTCTGGGCACCGAGTCGCTGTTCAAGAGCTTTACCGTCACCGTGAACGGCGCCCTGACGCGCAACGAATGCGTGATCGAACTCACTGGCGACGATGCCTCGGCTCATGTCGCGGGCGCCTGCGTTGGCGATGGTGATTTCCACCATGACGACACGGTCTTCATCACCCATGATGCCGAGAACTGCGAAAGCCGTCAGGTGTTCAAGAAGGTGCTGCGCAATGGTGCCACCGGCGTGTTCCAAGGCAAGATTCTCGTCAAGGAAGGCGCGCAGAAGACCGATGGCTACCAGATCAGCCAGTCGCTGCTGCTGGACGGCGACAGCCAGTTCCTCGCCAAGCCAGAGCTTGAGATTTACGCCGATGACGTGGCCTGTTCGCATGGCTCCACCTCCGGCGCGATCGACGAGGAGGCGCTGTTCTACCTCCGCGCCCGCGGTGTGTCCCATGCCGAGGCAACCGACCTTCTGACGCTGGCCTTCCTTGCCGAAGCGGTGGAGGAGATCGAGGCCGAGGAACTGCGGGAGGAAATCACCGGGCGTCTCAGCTCGTGGTTGGAGCGTCGTAGCGCCTGATGGCTGTTACCAGCGATATCGTTGCGACCTACCGCGGCCCCGGCAAAGTGATGTCGGGGCTGCTTGCGCAGGGACGCAACGAGGTGCGCGTGCTGATGTTCGCGCTGATGGCGGGGCTGCTGATCTTCGTGGCCCTGTCGCCGTATCAAGCCCGCGCGGCGCATCTCGATCCGGACGGGCCGCTCGCGGTGCGCCAGTATTGGAGCGCGTTTTTCTGGATCTTCGTGATGCCCTTGTTGCTCTATGGCTTGGCCGCGATGGTCTGGGCAATCAGCCGCGTGGCGGGGCAACGGCTCACCGGCTATGCGGTGCGTCTGACCTTGGTTTGGTCGCTCCTTGCCTCTGCACCGATCCTTTTGTTGCTGGGCCTCGCGCTTGGGTTCATCGGGCCGGGCCTGCAGGCGCAAATTGTAGGGATGATCTGGTTGGCCGTGTTCTTTTGGTTCTGGATCGCGGGCCTTGTCGCCGCGCAGCGGGGCTGAGATGAGCGGCGCCCTGATCCAGCTTGCGCAGACCACCCTGCGCAGCCCCCGCGCGGCAGCGCGCCAGATTGCGGAGCTGCCCTTGGGCAATGATGTCATCTGGACGTCGCTTGCCTTGGTCGCCGCGCTGAACGCGCTGGTCATCTCGGCCACCTTCGTGCTCGCGCCGCCCGCCATGGCGCTGCCGAGCTATTTCCAATCGCCATTGGTGCTCTTCGCGCTGCTGGCCGGGTTGATGGTGCTCTATGTGCATGCGCTGACTTGGGTTGGCCGGGCACTGGGCGGGCAGGGCGCGTTGACGCCGCTTTTGGCTGCCGTCGTGTGGCTTCAGGCGCTTCGCCTCTGCGCCCAACTGGGCATCCTGCTGCTAACTTTGGCCCTACCGCCAGTGGCGCTGCTGGCCTCTTTCGTCGTTACATTTTGGGGTCTTTGGATCCTTTTGAATTTCGTGGCCGAACTCTTGCATCTGCCGGGGCTGTTCCACGCCGCTGCAGTGCTCGCGGGCGCCGCGCTTGGGGTCTTGCTGGGGTTGGGCCTTTTGCTGTCTTTGATCGGGCTGACCGCCCAGGGAGTTTAAGTCATGTTCGACGTTGAAGCCGTCCGGGCGCAGTTTCCGATCCTTGGCCGCGAGGTGAACGGCAAACCGCTGGTCTATCTCGACAATGGCGCTTCGGCCCAGAAGCCGCAGGTGGTGATCGATGCGATTACCCAAGCCTATGCGAATGAATATTCCAACGTTCACAGGGGCTTGCACTACCTTTCCAATCTAGCGACCGACAAATACGAAAGCGTGCGCGGCACCGTGGCACGCTTCCTCAACGCCGGGTCGGAAGATGAGATCGTGCTCAACACCGGGGCGACGATGGGGATCAATACCGTGGCCTATGGTTGGGCCATGCCGCGCATGCAGGCGGGCGATGAGATCGTCCTGTCGGTGATGGAGCATCACGCCAATATCGTGCCGTGGCATTTCCTGCGCGAACGGCAGGGCGTGGTGCTGAAATGGGTCGATGTGGACGCCACCGGCGCGCTTGACCCGCAGGCGGTGATTGATGCCATCGGACCGAAGACCAAGCTGGTTGCAATATCGCACCTTTCCAACGTCTTGGGCACGAAAGTTGATGTGAAAGCCATCACTGAAGCCGCCCATGAGAAGGGCGTTCCGGTCTTGGTCGATGGCTCGCAGGCGGCGGTGCATATGCCGGTCGACGTGCAGGACCTCGGCTGTGATTTCTTTGCCGTTACCGGGCATAAACTCTATGGCCCCTCCGGTTCGGGCGCGATCTATATCAAATCCGAGCGCATGGCCGAAATGCGCCCTTTCATTGGCGGCGGTGACATGATCCGCGAAGTTAGCAAGGACGCGGTGAGCTACAACGATCCACCTATGATGTTCGAAGCCGGCACCCCTGGAATCGTCGGCACCATCGGCTTGGGCGTGGCGCTGGAGTTCATGATGGATCTGGGGATGGAGAATATCGCCGCCCATGAGGACGATCTGCGCGACTACGCGGTCTCGCGGCTCGGCGGTTTGAATTGGCTCAACCTGCAAGGCACGACGCCGGACAAAGCGGCGATCTTCAGCTTCACGCTGGACGGCGCCGCCCATGCGCATGACATCTCGACCGTGCTCGACAAGAAAGGCGTGGCCGTGCGGGCGGGGCATCATTGCGCAGCCCCCTTGATGACGCATCTCGGCGTTTCGGCCACCTGCCGCGCGTCCTTTGGCATGTATAACACCCGGGCCGAGGTCGACACATTGGTCGATGCCCTCGAATTGGCGCATGATCTTTTCGCCTAAGGTGAATTTCGCCGCCCTCGCCCCCGGATTTCCCATTGCAGGGGCGGCGCGCTCTGGCTATACCGCCCCTCAGTGGACCCTTAGCTCAGCTGGATAGAGCGCTGCCCTCCGAAGGCAGAGGCCAGAGGTTCGAATCCTCTAGGGTCCGCCATTTTTCTCCATGTGAATGTCGTTTGTCGCGTTGGGGTCTATGCCTTTGCTTGCGGGGGGGGGGGCCGTAGGCCCGCCAAGCGTTCGGATTATACTCTGTATCTAAAAACTCTATCCGCGTCTGTCGCGGTTTATATAGTCGAACAAGCTGATACCTTCTGCCCAACAGCAATATCCCTGCAGAAGGACAGACAAAATGAAAGCCATCGGCTATAACAGCACCGGCCCGGCAGAGGTTTTGGAGATGCTCGAAATTGAGCGTCCCACACCCGGACCACATGATCTTTTGGTGGAGGTGAAGGGCATTTCGGTCAATCCGGTGGATGTGAAGCTGCGCGCGCTTTCGGGGCCTGAAGGTGGTCCAAAGGTCTTGGGCTTTGACGCCGCGGGCGTGGTCGTGGAACTGGGCGCAGAGGTTAGCGATTTTGCGGTGGGGGATGAGGTGTTCTATGCCGGGGACGTGACCCGCGCGGGGACCAATGCCGCCTTCCACAGGGTCGATTCCCGGGTCGTCGGGCGAAAGCCGGAAACCCTTGATTTCGTTGAGACCGCCGGGCTGCCGCTGACCGCGATCACGGCTTGGGAGATGCTGTTCGACTCCTTCCGGCTGGCCGAGGGCGCTGGCGAAGGGGATGCGATTTTGGTCATCGGCGGGGCCGGGGGCGTGGGGTCGATCCTTGTTCAACTGGCGAAGGCCCTGACCGGTTTGACCGTGATCGCGACCGCCTCGCGGCCAGAGACCCAAGATTGGGTGCGCAAGATGGGGGCGGATCATGTGGTGGACCACCGGGGCGATCTGGTGGCGCAGCTTGCCGCGCTCGATCTCATGCCAAGTTATGTCGCCGCGCTGACGGCCACCGATACGCATTGGCCCGCCATCATCGAAAGCATCGCGCCGCGCGGGCAGATCGCGCTGATCGACGACCCTGAGACGCTGGATATGAAAGCGGCGAAACCGAAAGCCCTAAGCGTGCATTGGGAGTTCATGTTCACACGCTCGATGTTCCAGACCGAGGACATGACTGCGCAGCGCGACCTGTTGAACCGGGTGTCGCAGATGATCGACGCAGGCATTTTGCGCTCTACCGTGACGGAACATGCGGGCGTGATAAATGTGGAAAACCTTCGCGCGGCCCATGAGCGTCAGGAAAGCGGGCGGGTGATCGGCAAGCAGGTTCTGGGCGGGTGGTGATCGCGCAGAGCCGCCTCCCATGCCCGCGCAGAGACCAAGTAAGGAGAGACAGATGACCAAGACGATCCTCATCACCGGCGCGACCGACGGTATCGGTCTGTTGACCGCCAAAAAGCTCAGCGCGCAGGGGCATAGTGTTTTGCTGCACGGGCGCAGTGCGGAGAAACTCAGCGCTGCTGCGACGGAGGTGGGGGGCAATCCCCAGACCTACCGCGCGGACCTGTCGCGGCTGGAAGAGGTCGTGACGCTGGCAGAGGCGCTGCGCATTGATCACAGCCAAATCGACGTGGTGATCAACAATGCCGGTGTCCTGAAACTGCCCGTGCCGCGCACCGAGGCAGGGTTGGACGCGCGTTTCGTGGTCAACACGCTGGCGCCCTACCTGCTGGTTCAACTGTTGCTGCCGGTGCTTCCCAAAGCGGGCAGGGTGGTGAACCTCTCCTCCGCCGCGCAGGCGCCGGTGGAGGTAGCCGCGCTTAGGGGCGAGGTGACGCTTGACGATATGGCGGCCTATGCGCAGAGCAAATTGGCGATCACGATCTGGACCCAACAGATGGCCCGCGCGCATCAGGACGGGCCGCTTTTCATCGCGGTGAACCCCGGCTCTCTTCTAGCGTCGAAGATGGTGAAGGAAGGCTTTGGCGTCGCCGGGAACGACCTGAGCATCGGGGCCGACATCCTTGCCCGCGCCGCGCTTTCGGATGAGTTTGCAGGGGCCTCCGGCGCCTATTTCGACAATGACATGGGCGGGTTCAATGAGCCGCATAGCGCGGCAAAAGACCCCCATCATGTGGCCGCCGTTATGGCCGCGATCCAAGAATTGGTGAGCGGGAACCGGGCGGAGTAGCGCCGGAAAGCGTCGTTTCGGACTTCCGCCTGTCCGCATAGAAAAAGTCCCGCCGAGCGATGCTGGCGGGGCTTTTTGATCTTGTCAGGCGGCCTTAGCGGCGGCGGCGCCCACCTGAGCGGCCCGCGCGACCGCGGCCTTCTTGCCCCGCTTTGGGCGCGCTTTTGTTGAACTCAATCCAAGCGCTGCCGTGAGGGTCACGGTCGAAAAGGAAGTTGGCGGCGCGGATGGCCTCCATCTCCTTGCCCGGGCGGGGTTTGGTCGAGCCGAGGTTGAAGAGCGTCGCAAAGGTCTCATCATCCATATCTTCGGGGAGGATGATCCCCGCGGCGGTAATCTCGGCCCGCTTTTCGGCGATTTTGGCGGCGCTCAGCGGCACGGCCACCGGGTTCATGATCGCACTCGTCATGCCCGCTCCCATCGCCATGGGCAGGAAGGCATTGTTGATGCCGTGGCGGTTGGGCAGCCCAAAGGAGATGTTGGAGGCGCCGCAGGTGGTGTTCACGCCCAACTCCTCGCGCAACCGGCGGACGAGGGTAAAGACCTGATGGCCCGCCGTCGCCATGGCGCCAATCGGCATGACCAGCGGGTCGACGACGATATCATGGGCGGGAATGCCAAAATCGGCGGCGCGTTCGACGATCTTTTTCGCCACGGCAAAGCGGACATCCGGGTCCTCGGAGATCCCTGTGTCGTCATTGGAGATCGCCACGACAGGCACGTTGTATTTCTTGACCAGCGGCAGCACGACTTCAAGCCGCTCTTCCTCTCCGGTTACGGAGTTCAGCAGCGGGCGGCCTTCGCAGGCCTCAAGCCCCGCCTCAAGCGCGCCGGGGACTGAACTGTCGATGCAGATCGGCACGTCGACGGCGTTTTGCACGACCTTGATCAGCTCCGGCATCAGCATCGGCTCGACAAAGTTGTTGTCGGCATAGCGCGGGTCTTCGGCCATTTTGTTGGAGAAGACCGCGCCGGAGTTCACGTCGAGCACGGTGGCACCGGCGGCGACCTGCGCGATGGCATCCGCCTCGACCCGCGAAAAATCGCCTTGCTCCAGCTCTTGGCTGAGGATCTTGCGGCCCGTGGGGTTGATCCGCTCTCCGATCACGCAAAACGGCTCGTCAAAGCCGATGACGGCGGTCTTGGTCTTGGATTCGATGACGGTTCTGGTCATGTAACTTCCTTTAGGCTGCGTCGGCGGGCACCCCAGAGGCGCCGCCATTCTCTTGGACCCATGTGGCGCTGGTCTTGATCCCGCCCAGCGGGAAAAGATGCACATGGGTGATGTTGAAATCCGGGTGGGCCGCTTTGTGGGCGGCCAAGTCGCTGATCACATCTGTCGGCTCATAGGGCAACAGCAGCTTGGTGACATCCATCGCCCGCTTTTGCAGCACCTTGAGCGAGGGGCCAACACCGCAGGCGATGGCGAATTTGATCAGCGTTTGCAGTTTGGCGGGGCCCGCGATGCCGATGTGGATCGGCAGGGTGATACCAGCGGCCTTCAGACTGTCGGCCCATTCGATGATCGGCTGCGCGTCAAAGGCGAATTGCGTGGCAATGGCCATTTTAGCATCGGTGCGGGTCTGGAAATCATTCTTCCATTTCAGCGCCGCATCGACGTTGAGGCGGCCCCCGTCAGCGTCGATATCGCGGTTGCCCTCGGGGTGGCCGGCGACATGCAGGTGGGTAAAGCCTGCCTTGTCGAACAGCCCCGTTTCCATCAACTGCATCGAGTCGCTGAAATCCCCCGCCGGGGTGGTGACACCGCCCGCCAGCAGCAGCGCTTGGCGCACATCGGCCTCGCCCTGATAACGGGCGATCCAATCGGCCAACGTGGCGCGGTCCTTGATGATGCGGGCCGGGAAATGCGGCATGACCTTGAAGCCATCCGCGTTCAACCGCGCGGCGGTGGCAACCATATCTTCGATCGGGGTGCCGTCGATATGGGCGATATAGACACGGTTGCCCTCTGGCAGCAGGGCGCGGAAATCCTCGACCTTTTCGGCGGTGCGGGGCATCACCTCGATAGAATAATCTTTCAACAGCGCCTCGACTTCGGCCACCGGCGCCTGTGGGACCGGTGTTTCCTTTTTGCGGAAGTTCAAAAGTGCCATGAGCGTGTCCTTGATCATAGGGCTGGCAGGCTATGCCCAGCCGTCGTTGTCAATCAGTTGCTTAATCCGGTCGCGGTCGTATTCCGCGTCGATGCGGGCGGCTTCGGCATCGGCGATGCTATCGGGATCACCCTCAACCTCAAAAGGCTCTGCCTTGCGCCATTCCGCGAGATAGGCGTCGGTATTGGCAGCCCCCACCTTCATCGCCGCGCGGTCGATCGCCTGTTCAAAGCGTTCGGGCAGGGGGCGTTTTGACCCGCGACGGCCCTTGCCGACGATCACCTGAGCAGGGATATCGCGCCAGTAAACGATGGTGACTGCGGGCATGGGACGATTCCTCCGGTTTAAACCTGTCTAACGAGCGTCGCGGTCAGGACAGGGCCGTTTTTCGACGAAACACGACCCATCCGCGACTTGGGAGAGGTGATAGCGCATTGGCCCTGTCATCACGAGGGGGCGGCGCCCCCATTATTCTCAAGATGATTGTGAGGCGACCCGGATGGCGGAGCGCGCACGGCCCGCGGACGCCGCGGAAATTGGCCCAAGGCACCGCGACCACTTGCACCGGCTGGGCGCAGGGAATACCTTGGGGGCAACTCGATATGAAAGGCGCGTAACCATGGCGCCACAGCGTCCCAAAGGTGCGGGTGCGCTCGACAAAGACATTCCGGCTCTGAGCCCCGCGCCAGTTCCGCCCAGATCTAATGAGCTATATGCGGCCCTAGATCTGGGTACAAATAGCTGCCGCATGTTGATCGCACAGCCTCGGGGCAGCGGTTTCCATGTGGTGGACAGTTTTTCTAAATCGGTGCAATTGGGTGCCGGTTTGGAAAAGACCGGGCGGCTTTCGCGCGGATCAATGGCGCGCACCATTCAGGCATTGCGCATCTGTCAGCAAAAGTTGCGGCGCAACAAGGTGCAGAACATGCGTCTTGTCGCGACCGAAGCCTGCCGCCGCGCGCAGAACGGGGCGGAGTTCATGCGCCGTATCCAGCGCGAGACCGGTCTGAAGCTCGACATTATCCGCCCTGAGGAAGAAGCCCAGCTTGCCGTGATCTCCTGCGCGCCGCTGGTCAGCCGCAAGACGGAAAACCTGCTGGTGGTGGACATCGGCGGCGGCTCAACCGAGCTGGTCTGGATCGACATTTCCAAGGTGCCACGTGCCGACCGGGCACGCTCGATCATGCGGCTTCAGGGCGGGTTCTATCAGGCGAAATCCGATGTCCCCGCCGCCCGGGTGGTGGATTGGATCAGCGTGCCATTGGGGGTGGCGACCCTGCGGGATCAATTTTCTGACGTTGAAGACGATGCCGCGCGCTTTGCGCTGATGAGTTGGTTTTTCGAAGAGAACCTCACCGATTTTACGCCCTATCAGACGATCCAGTCCCAAAAGCGGTTCCAGATCGTCGGCACCTCGGGCACCGTGACCACCGTGGCGGCAAGCCACCTGAACCTGAAGCGCTATGACCGGACAAAGGTCGACGGCCTCAGCATGACCAGCGCCCAGATCGACAAGGTGATCCATTCCTATATCGCCATGGGGCCGGGCGGGCGGCGCGCCGATCCGCGTATTGGCCAAGACCGGGCGGCGCTGATCATGTCGGGGGCCGCGATCCTGCAAGCCTTGATGCGCTGCTGGCCGACCGACAGGCTGTCAGTTGCGGATCGCGGTCTGCGCGAAGGCCTGCTATATGCACAGATGAGCGCCGATGGCGTATTAGAAGAAGGGGTCTTTTAATGGCCAAGACACCGGACGGAAAGAACACCTCGGGGCGCGGTCAGCGTGACCTCAAGGTCAAGGTGAAATCCGCACGCGGGCGCAAGCTCAGTTCGACCCGTTGGTTGCAGCGGCAGTTGAACGATCCTTATGTCAAACGCGCACAGGCCGAAGGCTATCGCGGGCGGGCGGCTTATAAGATCATGGAATTGGACGATAAATATCGGTTCCTCGTCCCCGGCGCGCGGGTGGTTGACCTTGGTGCCGCGCCGGGCGGTTGGTGTCAGGTCGCCGTCAAACGCTGCAACGTGCTGGGCGAAAAGAAGGGCAAGGCGCAGGGCACCATTCTGGGCGTTGACCTACAAGAGATGGAGCCGATTGCGGGCTGCGAGTTGCACCAGCTTGACTTCATGGAGGATGACGCCGACCTCAAGGTCAAGGAATGGCTCGGCGGCAAGGCAGATGTGGTGATGTCGGATATGGCCGCGGCCTCATCCGGGCATAAACAGACCGACCACCTGCGCATCATTGCGCTTTGCGAGGCGGCGGCCTATTTCGCTTTCGATGTGTTGGAAGAGGGCGGCACATTCGTAGCCAAGGTGCTGGCAGGCGGCGCGGAAGGTGAGTTGCAAAAGCTGCTCAAGCGCCGTTTTGCCAAGGTCGCCAATATCAAACCACCTGCCAGCCGCCCCGATTCATCGGAGAAATTCGTGGTGGCGACAGGGTTTAAGGGCGAAGAGGGTCAAGCCGCCATTGCCGTTCATGGGGCGTAAACCAGTCAAACGTTAGGGTGTAGCTCTCCCGCGGTATTGTGCCGCCTACCTCATGAGGGCTCCCCGATGCTACGACACCTGCCACTTGTATCGCTCATCTTCATCCTGTGTTCCGGGCTCAAGGTTTCCGCCTCCGAAGTGCCTTGGGCGGTGAACGATTACATCGACCGCGAATTGCTGTCTTGGGTCAATGATGCCCGCATCGTCGATGCAATCGCACAGCAGAACGCGCGGCACCGCGAAATGAATGCGCTGGCGGTCACGCCGGCGGCAGTCACCGGGCCGGGCGCCGGGGTGGCTCAGCCGAAAGCGCCGATTGCCGCGGCCTTTCTCCAAACGCAGATCGCCCGCGCCGAGGGGCAGATCGCCGGGGTGACTTTGCTGGATGCCTATGGGTTGACCGTGGTCTCCAGCGGCAGCGCCTCAGTCTACTTCAAGGGCGGCAAGCCCAAGAACAGCAACCGTTTTTCGCCGCCGTCGGGGATTTTCGTGATCGATCATGTGGCCGTTGACGAGAGGTCGAAGGCCCATCAAAGCCGCGTCTCGATGCCGATCACGGAACCGTCGAACGGCGCAATCATCGGGGTGATTACAGTTGAGCTGGAAGCGGCGGCTTTCTTCTGAGGCTGCTCTCTGCGCAGACCGGTCCCGGCAGGCGGGGCCGGTCTGTTACTCAGCCCTAAGCGGGGTCGGGACTATCAAATATCCCCGAACAATCCTTCAGCGATAAAACCCTTGGCCTCGGCCTGGGAAGCGGCAATTCTGCAGTCCATCCCGACGGAGAGAGTTGATGACCCCCCCAAGCTATTTCGCACCCACCGGCGGCCACCCGGATCAAAAAACGCTTTTGTCAGATCGCGCCGTCTTTACAGAGGCCTATGCCGTTCTCCCGCGCGGCACGATGCGCGATATCGTGACTTCATTCCTGCCGTTCTGGGAGGGCACGCGGCTTTGGGTCATCGCCCGCCCGATGACCGGCTTTGCGGAGACATTCTCCCAATATATCATGGAAGTGCAGCCCGGTGGCGGCTCGGACCGGCCTGAGCTTGATGCGCAGGCGCAGGGGGTGCTTTTCGTGGTCGAGGGTGGCTTCACCCTGACCGTTGAGGGCCAACAGCACGCGATGCGTGAGGGCAGCTATGCCTATGTCCCCGCGGGGGCCGATTGGACGCTGAAAAACGACAGCGGCGCCGTGACGCGCTTTCACTGGATCCGCAAAGCCTATGAGGCGGTGGAGGGGCTGGACCGCCCCGATCCGCTGGTGCTGAACGAGCAGGACATCGAGCCGAATGTGATGCCCGATACCAATGGCGTCTGGGCGACGACGCGGTTCGTGGATCCGCAGGATCTGCGCCATGACATGCATGTGACCATTGTCACGCTACAACCCGGTGGGGTGATCCCCTTTTGCGAGACTCATGTGATGGAACACGGGCTCTATGTGTTGGAGGGCAAGGCGGTCTACCGGCTTAATCAGGATTGGGTTGAGGTCGAACCGGGTGATTTCATGTGGCTGCGCGCTTTCTGCCCGCAGGCTTGCTACGCGGGCGGACCGGGGCCGTTCCGGTATCTGCTTTATAAGGACGTGAACCGGCATATGAAGCTGCGCTGAGGACCTTTGCGGAACTCGAGGGCCAGCGCCTGCCCGCGGGTCGGCGAACATACCTTGGTTCGTGCCACTTTATGGTTCAGTCATGATGTGTGCTCGCTAGGTTACGCCCAGCCTCGCCAAATCGCCTACCCGGTGGGGCGGGCAGGCGATGGCCCGGCGCCTTCGGCTTGATTCCGGGCCAAGGTGGTTTCCAAAATCGGTGGTCTTAAGCGACATGCGCTAGCCGGTTGCCTATCGCATTGTATCGAGCCGAGTTGGTCACAACAAAGGGGCGCCGCATCGGGCGCCCCTTCATCATCAAACCCGCTTCTCCAACGACCCCGAACCATGCCCCGAAAGCCCGCCGGAAACCTCCTCCGTCGCCTCATCCGACAATTGCTCGGGCAACATCAAGTTCAGCACAATCGCGATCAGCGCGGCAGGCAGCAGCCCGCTGGTCATCAGCACGCGCAGCGTGTCGGGCAGGTATTGCACCGCCTTGGGGTCGAGTTGCAGCCCCAGACCGATCGAGAGCGAGATCGCGAAAATCACCATGTTGCGGCGGTTCCAGTTCACGTCCGACAGCATTGAGATGCCCGCCGCGACCACCATGCCGAACATCACGATCACCCCGCCGCCCAGCACTTCGATGGGAATGGTGCGGATCACCGCGCCTACTTTCGGCACCAGTCCGCAAAGGATCAGGAACAGCGCGCCCACGGTCACCACATGGCGGCTCATCACGCCGGTCATCGCGATGAGGCCGACGTTCTGGCTGAAAGAGGTATTGGGAAACCCACCAAAGACCCCGGCCACCGCGCTGCCCAAACCGTCGGCATAGGTGGCACCCGTGATCTCGGCATCCGTCGCCTCACGCCCCGCGCCGCCCTTGGTGATGCCCGAGACATCGCCGACGGTCTCAACCGCCGAGACGAAGGCCATCAGGCAGAAACCGACGATGGCGGCGAAGCTGAACTCGAACCCATAGGCAAAGGGCACGGGCAGCGCCACGGCGGCGGCGCGGTTCCAACTTGTGGCGATGCCCTCGAAGGTGACCATCCCCATCGCCAGCGCATAGAGATAGCCCACGCCAATGCCGATCACCACGGCGGAGACCGACAGCATGCCCCGGGCGAAGAACTTCAGCCCCAGCGTTGCCACGATCACCACCAGCGCCGCCGACCAGTTCAACAGGCTGCCGTATTCGGGGCTGTTGATCGCGGGCACGCCCCCGGCGGCATATTGGATGCCGACCTTGACCAGCGCGAGGCCGATCATCGTCACCACCAGCCCGGTCACCAGTGGCGGCAGGGCAAAGCGGATGCGTCCGATGAAAGTGCCCAACAGCACATGAAACAGCCCGCCGACCAGAACGCCGCCAAAGAGTGCGGGCAGCGCCTCGACCCCTTTGCCCGCGACAAGCGGGATCATGATGGGCAGGAACGCGAAACTCGTGCCCTGCACAATCGGCAGCCGCGCCCCCACCGGACCTATGCCAATGGTCTGAAACAGCGTGGCGATGCCCGCGAAGAGCATCGACATCTGGATCAGATAGGTCATGTCCGGAAACCCCTGCGCCCCGGCGTCCGAGCCAAAGCCAAAGCCCGCAGCCCCCGCCACGATGATCGCGGGCGTCACGTTGGAGACGAACATCGCCAAGACATGCTGAATGCCCAAGGGCACGGCCTTGGACAGCGCGGGGGTATAATTCGGGTCGCGCAGTTGCGCCGGCGTGCCCAGTGAAGCGTCAGTCATGTCGTTCTCCCTATTGACCGATCCCGTCTGCCGCTTCTGGTGAGGGCATGACGGTTATTCCTTGGCTGCGACCACCTCCCACGGCTGATCGAACCAATGTTCTTCCAAATTGTCGCCTTCGCCGATCCGGTCGACCACGGCGAAAAGACCGGGGGCGCTCAGCGGGCAGCAAACCGCGTGCCATGTATTGCGGCGGTAGTTCACGCCCTGACCGGGGCCTGCGAGAAACGCCTGCAGGGGGCCGGGGCGGCCTGCGTCATCGGGGGCGACGACCACCAGATAGGGGTTTTGGTGCATCGGCAGAAAGGCCTGCACGCCAAGCGGATGCCGCTCGACCATCTCAAGGGTGAAGGGCAGGGCGCGCGGCTCTGCGTTAAAGACGCTGATGCCCGCGCGGCCCCCGCCAAAGTCGAGATCGGCCAGATCGTGATGCCGCCCGCAAAGCCCTTGGTTGATGATTTTGTCAGGCGCCCCGCGCACTTCCAGCACCTCGCCGAAGGGGGCGAAAGCCTCGGCGGTGAGGGGCTGGAGCAGGATCTGTCTGCTCATGGCAGCAGGTCTTTCAGGCGCAGCTGCGCGATCCGTTCGACTTGGCGGCAGGCCTCGGCAAACTCGGTGTCGCGGTCATTGTCGATGCGGCGTTTGAAAGCGGCGAGGATGCCCGCCTTGTCGTGGTCGCGCACGGCGATGATGAAGGGGAAGCCGTGTTTTTCGACATATCTGTCGTTCAATTGGGTAAAGGTTTCCCGCTCCTCATCCGTCAGCGCATCCAGCCCCGCTGCGGCCTGTTCCGAGGTGCTCTCAGCCGTCAGCCGCTTGGCCTGCGCGAGTTTGCCCGCCAGATCGGGGTGGGCTTGCAGCACGCCGAGGCGCTGCGCATCTGAGGCGGAGCGGAAGATCCGTGCCAGAGCACTGTGCAGGCCGACGGCGGTGTCATGGCCCGCGCCCAGTTCCAGCGCATGGGCGCCCTCGGCGATCCAAGGCGAATGCTCAAAAATGCTGCCGTATTTGGCGGCGAAGGTCTCGCGGTCCATCTGGCTGGGGCGCGCGCGGCGCTGGTGCGGATGGGTGGCGGCCCAATGATCTGCGATCTGCTCGCGGGTCGCGAACCAGACGCCCTCATGGCTTTGGGCGTATTCGATGAACTGCCGCAGCGCCTCGACCCGACCGGGGCGGCCGATCAGGCGGCAGTGCAACCCGACCGACAGCATCTTCGGCGCGCCCTCGGCCCCCTCACGGTAAAGTGCGTCAAAGCTGGCTTTGAGGTAGTCGAAGAACTGCGCGCCCGCATTGAACCCCTGCGGCGTGGCGAAACGCATATCGTTGGCGTCGAGCGTATAGGGGACGATCAACTGGTCGCGATCACCGACCTCCATCCAATAGGGCAGATCATCGGCATAGGCGTCGGCCACATAGGCGAACTGCCCGGTCTCTGCCGCAAGGCGCAGCGTGTTCTCGGACGAGCGCCCACAGTAAAAGCCGCGCGGCGCTTGGCCGGTCACTTCGGTATGCAGGCGGATCGCCTCGGCGATGGCTGCGCGCTCTGCGTCTTCGGCCATGTCCTTGTGTTCGATCCATTTCAGACCGTGGGTCGCCATCTCCCAGCCTGCGTCGATCATCGCGGCGACCTGTACGGGCGAGCGCGCCAGCGCCGTGGCGACGCCATAGACCGTGACGGGCAGGTCTTTCATCAAACGGTGCAGCCGCCAGAACCCGGCGCGCGCGCCGTATTCATAGATCGATTCCATATTGGCATGACGCTGACCCGGCCATTGCGCGGCGCCGACGATCTCGGACAGGAACGCTTCTGATGCCGCATCCCCATGCAGGATGTTATTCTCACCGCCTTCTTCGTAGTTCAGCACCAGCTGCACGGCGATCTTCGCGCCACCGGGCCATTGTGCATCTGGGGGGGTGGGGCCGTAACCCTGCATGTCGCGGGGGTAGCGAGTCATGTCGTTCTCCTTCTGTCGTTCTCTGTCTAGACCGGAAGGTCTTAGATTGCTTTCAATTAATTCCTGAAAGACTATCGTGAAAAGGGCACTTTTGCTCGGGCGCGGCGCGGGCGATCAAGGGTTAGGCACGGAGGGTATGATGACAGGCTATCTGACAACACATGTATTGGACACCGCGCGCGGCTGCCCGGCGGCGGGGCTGAAGGTCGACCTCTACCGCCTGGAGGGCGAGACGCGGACCCATCTGCGCAGCCTCACCACCAATGCCGATGGCCGCACCGATGAGCAGATCCTGCCCGCGGCGGAGTTCGAAACCGGCACCTATGAGCTGCTGTTCCACTGCGGCGACTACCTCGACGCGCAGGGCGCCCCGGCGGAAGAGCCGCGTTTTCTGGATGTCGTCCCGCTGCGTTTTGGCATGTCTGAGGCCGCGCATTATCATGTGCCGCTGCTGCTCTCGCCCTTCAGCTATTCCACCTATCGGGGCAGCTAGACCTTTAGCGCGTCTTCCATCCGCGCGATCATGAAGTCCATGAAGAGCCGTGTTTTCGGGTCTTGATGGCGTCGATGGGTGTAGAGGCAGGCCATTTGAACGGGCAGGGGCGGCGTGTCTTCCACGACCCGCACCAAAGCGCCGCTTTGCAAATGTTCGGCGATCTCAAAGATCGGCTTCATGGCGATGCCCGCGCCGGCCAGCGCCCAATCGGTCAGCACGTCGCCATCATCACTCTCAAACCGCCCGCGCACGTCGTATTTCACCGCGCCTTCAGGGCCTTGTAGCTGCCATTGAAACTCGGTCGCGCCGGGAAAGCGCAGGTTGAGGCAATTGTGCTGGCCGCGGTCGATCTCGGCCCCCGAGCGGGGATGCCCATGCGCCGCGACATAAGCCGGGCTGGCGCAGAGCACGCGCTCGCAATCGGCCACTTTGCGGATCCGTAGTGTAGAATCCTGCGGGCGACCCAGAAAAAAGGCCACGTCCAACCCTTCGGCGGTGAGATCGAGCTTGCGGTCGCTGAGGCGCAGCCGCACATCGACCAGCGGATAAGCGTCTGAAAACGCGGGCACATGCGGCGCGATCAGCCGCCGCCCGACCCCCAAGGGGGCCGCCACATGCAGCGTGCCGCGCGGATTGTCGGTGACGTCTTCGATACCCGCCTCGGCCTCGGCCACGGAGGCGAGGATTTTGCAGGCGCCATCGTAGAAAATCCGCCCCTGTTCGGTGGCCGACAGGCTGCGTGTTGTACGCTGGAACAGCCGCACGCCCAGATGCCCCTCAAGCTGGGTGATCCGCGCCGAGGCCACTGCCGGAGAGACCCGCTGGTCGCGCGCCGCCGCCGACATGCTGCCAAGCTCGTAGACGCGCACGAAGGTGCGGATGTTGTCGAAATAGGACATTTATCGGGAACTTTTGATAGAGTTTAGGGAATGCCAAATCTAGCGGTAAAATCCGCGATTGAATAGTCTGCCCGGTGAATCATCCGGAGAGACCTCATGCACGACTTAGCCATCATCTGGGATTGGATCGGCTTTGCCATCCGCTGGGTGCATGTCATCACCGCCATGGCATGGATCGGCGCGTCCTTCTACTTCATCGCGCTCGACCTCGGCCTGCGCAAGGTGCCGCATCTGCCTGCCGGAGCCTTCGGCGAAGAGTGGCAGGTCCATGGCGGCGGTTTCTACCATATCCAGAAGTACCTCGTGGCGCCGGAAAACATGCCCGAGCACTTGATCTGGCACAAATGGCAGAGCTATTCGACGTGGCTGTCTGGGGCCGCGCTCTTGATGGTCGTCTATTGGGCGGGCGCGGAGCTCTACCTGATCGATCCGGCCAAGGCGGACCTCTCGGTCTTCCAAGGCATCCTGATCTCGGCGGGTTCGCTGACGCTGGGCTGGCTGATCTACGACTTCCTGTGCAAATCGCAACTCGGCAACCGGCCCACGGTGCTGATGCTGCTCTTGTTCGTGCTGCTGGTGGCCATGGCCTGGGGCTACAACCAAGTCTTTACGGGCCGCGCGGCGCTGCTGCATCTGGGGGCATTTACAGCGACGATCATGACGGCGAACGTGTTTTTCATCATCATGCCGAACCAGCGCATCGTGGTGAAGGACCTGCAGGAGGGTCGCACGCCGGACGCGAAATACGGCAAGATCGCCAAGCTGCGCTCGACCCACAACAACTACCTGACGCTGCCGGTCATCTTCCTGATGCTTAGCAACCACTACCCGCTGGCTTTCGCGACCGAGTACAACTGGCTAATCGCCGCGCTGGTCTTCCTGATGGGAGTGACGATCCGGCACTACTTCAACACGATGCACGCGACCGGCAAGGGCCCGCATTGGACATGGGGCGTGACCGCGCCTTTGTTCGTGGCGATCATGTGGCTCTCAACCGCGCCCCTGATGCAAGACGATATCGAAGCGGCAGAGGCCCGCGCGCTGACAGAGACAGAGCAGCTTTTCGCCAGCGCCGAGGGGTTTGACGAGGTGGCCAATATCGTGCCGGGGCGTTGCGCCATGTGCCATGCGCGCGAGCCGTTCTACGACGGTATCCACCGCGCGCCTAAGGGGTTGCTCCTTGAAACGCCCGCCGACATTGCCCGGGCCGCGCGGCAGATCTATCTGCAAGCGGGGGTGACCAATGCCATGCCCCCCGCCAATGTGTCCTTCATGGAGGAAGAAGAGCGCCGCAAGATCATGCGCTGGTATCGCGACGGGGCCGCATCACAGCCCTTCAGCCTTGCGGGGAAGTAGCGGGGCGCACTACTCGAACTCCATCTGCTCAAAAACGCGGCCTGCGTTTTTCGTCGCCAATTCCTCGAAAGTATCAAGCCCGGCATAGGGCGATTGATCCACATAGTACGCCTCGGCCAGCCCGCCCCCCGCCTCCAGATGGGCGGCGATCTGCGCGCGGAGGTAGAGCAGATAATCCCGCGTGAAGCGACGGACCTGCGCCATATTGGTCGGATGCCCGTGACCGGGGATCACATAACGGGCCTTCAGCGGCTCAAACGCGGTTTCCCAAGTCTCGATCCATTCGGCGGTCATCGTGTCAGGAAAGATCGGCAGCATGCGCTCATGAAAGGCCATGTCGCCCGAGATCACGAGGCTCTGCTTCGGCAGCCAGATCACGATATCGCCGGGGCTATGGGCCGGGCCGAGGTGGCGGGCCTCGATGCGGAAATCGCCCATCTCGACGATATATTCATCCTCGAAGGTCTCGGTCGGCAGTTGCACCTCCGTCCCCTCGGACCGGTCGCGGTTGTAGCGCTGCATGGCCTCCAGAATGCTGCCGCCAAAGCGCTCCACCTCATGCGCGGCGTCTGCATGCGCGACGATCGGCACGCCTTGCTCAGCCCAGTAACCGTTGCCCAGAACCGCGTGACCCTGACCGTTCTCGTTAAAGACCAGTTTCACCGGCTCGTCGGTCACGGCCTTGATCTCTTCATGTAGTGCCGCGGCCAGCCCATAGGCCGCGCCGCCGTTGATTACGACAACGCCTTCGCCGGTCACGATGAAGCTTAGGTTGTTGTTATGGCCTGCGTTTTCATAGGTGGGCGGGGCCGTCGCACCGATGGCCGAAAAGACGCCGGGAATGACTTCATAGGGTTTGTCGTAGAGCAGGGAGCTGGGGTATTTATCAGCGATATCCTCGCTGGCCATGGCGTTCGAGCCGAGCAGGAGGGCGGCGGCGCAAATCAGGTGCTTCATTGTGCGGCCCCCAGAAAACGATAGCCTTCGCCACTCCGTTCGACGCGGCCCAATCCGCCCTGCGGCAGGTGGAAGCCCATCAACCAGATTTGCTCCTGCGCCAGCCGGTCCAACAAGCGCTGCCGGGTCCTCGCGCCTTGCTCGGGGTCTTGGTCCGATCCGCTGGCCCAGCCCGGGCGGGCAAAGGCAAGGTGGTGGTTGCCAATGGCATCGCCGCCGATAAGCAGCGCATCACCGCCCGTACCCAGAAGGAAGGACATATGCCCGGGCGTATGGCCAAAACTCGCCTGCGCCGTGATGCCGGGCAGCACTTCGTCCCCGTCGGCAAAATGGCTCACCCGATCCTCAATCGCTTCCAACCGCCGCGCGGCCCCCACGGCAAAGGCGGCGCGGGCCGGGCCAATCCGGTCCACCGTCGCCGGATCGCTCCAATAGTCCCATTCGACTTGGCCCATATGGTAGCGCGCATTGGGAAAGACCAGATCGTCGAAATCGTCCAGCACGCCCCAAAGGTGGTCGGGATGGCCATGGGTAAAGACCACATCGGTCACCGCCTCCGGGGCGACGCCTGCGGCATCGAGGCTGTCGAGCAGCGCCCCGGCGGAGGGCATGAAGGCAGGGCCCGCGCCCGCGTCAAAGAGGATCACACGCTCGTCATTGCGCAAAAGCGTTAGGTTGCAGGGCGGCTCCAACTGGTCTTGGGGCAGGTCGAAGGGCGCCAAAGCCTCCGCCAGTGCGTCTTGCGGCAAACCTTCGAAGAAAAAGCTGCGCGGCAGTACCAGATTGCCGTCGCTCACGCTTATGAACTCATAGCCGCCGATCTGGGCCGAGGTCATCGCGAAGGCGCGCAGCGGCGTTTGGGCAAGCGCTGCCGCCCCCATTCCGGCAAGCACCATCCGTCTGTTAATCTTCATCTGATCCCCTCCCATCATTCATTCCGATTCGTGAATATAATCATCCCCATCGGTTTGCGGCACAAGGGGCGAATGCGGCTGCGAGAGATAGGCCCGAGAAACAAGGCAGCTATGCACGATCATGCCTTGCATCGCCCGCAGGGGTTCTATCTACGGGGGCACCACCCGAAACCCACCCCGATCCGGACGGAAAATGACTGATATCACAACAGAAGGCGCCTCGATCGCCTTTGACAAGGTTGGCAAGGCCTTTACCAAAGCGGGCGGTGCGACCGTGAATGCGCTCGAAGGGATTTCCCTCGACGTGGCACCCGGCTCCATCACCGGGATCATCGGGCGTTCGGGGGCGGGCAAGTCGACCCTGCTGCGGATGGTCAACGGGTTGGAGCGTCCGACGACCGGCAAAGTGCTGGTCGGGGGTGAGGATGTCGGCAGTGCCAAGGGCGGCAAGCTGCGCGCGATCCGCCGTGACGTTGGCATGATTTTTCAACACTTTAACCTGCTCTCTTCACGCACTGTGGCGGGCAATATCGCCCTGCCGCTCGAAGTGGCGGGAATGCCGAGCGCGCAGATCAAGCCGCGGGTGGCCGACCTGATCGACCGTGTCGGTCTGAGCGCGCAGGCCGGGCGCTATCCGGCGGAGCTTTCGGGCGGGCAGAAGCAGCGTATCGGCATCGCGCGGGCCTTGGCCACCGGACCGAAGGTGCTGCTGTCGGATGAAGCGACATCGGCGCTCGACCCCGAAACCACCCAAACGGTTCTGGCGCTTTTGAAGGACATTAACCGCGATCTGGGGCTGACGATCCTGCTGATCACCCATGAGATGGCCGTGGTGCGCGACATCGCGAGCCATGTGGCGGTGATCGACGCGGGCCGCATCGTGGAGCATGGGGAGACCTATGACATCTTCACCGCGCCGCAACATGCGACGACGCGATCCTTCCTGTCGGGCGTGACGGGCGTCACCCTGCCTGCCTTCGTCAAAGACCGGCTGACCCAAACCCCGCCCGCGGCAGGGGGCGAAGAGGTCATCCGCGTCACTTTTGCGGGCACCCATGCCACCGATCCGATGCTGGCGCGATTGACGCAAGAGATGGGCATTCCGGTCAATACTCTTGCCGGTGCGGTGGAAGAGATCGGCACGCGGCCCTTCGGCAACCTGCTGGTGTCGATGCCCGTGGCGCAGGCCGCCCAAGCGCGGGCCTGTTTGGACCAACACGGGCTTCTGACGGAGGTGCTGGGCTATGTCGGCTAACCTGATTAACCTATTGATCGAAGCCACGGGGCAAACGCTTTATATGGTGGCGATTTCGGCCATCCTCGGCACGCTCTTCGGCCTGCCGCTGGGGCTGTTTCTGGCCACATCGCAACGTGGGGAACTGCTGTCGTCCCCATGGGTGAACAAGGTGCTCGGGCTGGTGGTGAACGCCACGCGCTCTGTGCCGTTCATCATTCTGGTCGTGGCCATCATTCCCTTCACCCGCATGATCGCCGGCACCTCCATTGGCACCACGGCGGCGATCGTGCCGCTGACAATTGCCACGGTGCCTTTCATCGCCCGGCTGGTGGAAAACGCCATTCGCGAGGTCGATTCCGGTCTGATCGAAGCCGCCCGTGCCATGGGTGCGACACCGCTGCAGATCATCCGCAAGGTGCTGCTGCCCGAGGCGCTGCCCGGCATCACACTGGGCTTGACCCTCGCCATCGTGAGCCTGATCGGTTACTCGGCCATGGTCGGCGCCGTGGGCGGCGAAGGTCTGGGCGATCTGGGTATCCGCTATGGATATCAGCGGTTTATGCCCGACGTCATGGCGATTGTCGTGATCATCCTCATCGTTCTGGTGCAGCTTGTGCAGTCCATTGGCGAGCGTATTGCCAGCGCCGTGGACAAACGGGCCACCAAAAGTGGCGGTCAATAGGCCGCGCCTTACATCCGTTCTCTCAATCTAAGGAGACTACTATGCTTCGTCTTACAACACTCACCTCCGTTCTGGCGCTGATAACCACTGGCCTTGCCGCCGAGGAAATCAAGGTCGGCGTTTCCCCCGGCGAACATGCCGAAATCATGGAAGAAGTCGCCCGCATCGCGGAGCCTATGGGCCTTGAAATCGATGTGGTCGAATTCTCTGACTATGTAGTGCCGAACCAAGCACTCGCCGATGGCGACATTCAGGCGAACTCTTTCCAGCACGTGCCCTACCTCGAAGCGCAGATGAAAGACCGCGGCTTTGAGCTGAGCGTGGTCGGCAACACGATCACCACCCCGATGGGCGTCTATTCCGACAAGATCACCGATCTTGCCGATCTCGAAGAAGGCGCGACATTCGGCATTCCGAACGATCCCACGAACGGTGGCCGCGCGTTGCTGGTCCTGCAAGAACTTGGCTTGATCAAAGTCGATGAGGCCGCAGGTCTGGTGCCAACCGTCCTCGACATCACCGAAAACCCCAAGGAACTGTCCTTCAAAGAACTCGACGCCGCGCAACTGCCGCGTTCGTTGGCCGATCTGGATGCGGCACTGATCAACACCAACTACGCGATCGCCTCGGGCCTCAGCCCCAAGGAAGATTCCATCGCGATGGAAAGCGCCGAGAACCCCTATGTGAATGTCATCGCCGTCCGCAAGGGTGACGAGGAAGCGGCATGGGTTGAGACTTTGCTCAAGGCCTATCACTCCGATGAGATCAAAACCTTCATCGATGAAAGCTATCAGGGCACGGTCATCACCTCCTGGTAAGCGCTTGTTCTAGAAGCGTATTGAAAGACTTGACCCGCGCCCGCGCGGGTCAAGAGCGCCCCGGCCCGGGCCGGGGCATTCCGATTGGTTAAGGCTCCCCTAATCATTGGGTTGAGCCTGACGGTCAGCCAAAACCCTTAAATTTCTGTTTAGAAATTCCGCGTGGTTCTCGGAAATCACGCGCGCTCTGGCGTATTTTCTACGCATACTTCTTAACATTGAAATTATGTTGCGCTGCGGCGTGAGAAATTTGTTGAAAAGTTCAATTTCACTCGTATCGTGAAAAGGTGATGGATTTTTTCACATGACCCGGGGCTTGCCCTTCCTGATGTCTGACAGGGCCGATGGTCGCGATCCATGTGAACGGGAGTTCGACTGCAAGACGCGACCATAACAAACCAAGGGAGACTATCATGAAGACCGTGAAACTGATGGGCACCGCCGCCAGCCTGCTTGTGCTGGGGGTCAGTCAATCCGCCGCGCAGGATCTGACCGTTGGGTATTTCCTCGAATGGCCGATGCCGTTCCAATACGCCAAGGCGGAGGGGATGTATGACGAAGCGCTCGGCACGACGGTGAACTGGGTGAGCTTCGATTCCGGCACCGCCATGTCGGCGGCGATGGCCGCGGGGGATGTGCAGTTGTCGCTCAGCCAAGGCGTGCCGCCCTTCGTGGTCGCCACTTCGGCGGGGCAAGACCTGCAAATTCTCGATGTCGCGGTCAGCTATTCCGAGAATGACAATTGCGTCGTGCGCGAGGCGCTGGAGATCGACAAATCCTCTGCCGAGGAACTGACGGGCAAGAAGGTTGCGGTGCCGCTTGGCACGGCTGCGCATTACGGTTTTCTCAAACAAATGAACCACTTCGGCGTCGATGTTGGATCGCTTGACGTGGTGGATATGGCGCCGCCAGATGGGGCCGCGGCCATCGCGCAGGGATCGGTCGATATGGCCTGCGGCTGGGGTGGGTCGCTGCGACGGATGATGGAACATGGCAATATCCTTTTGACCGGCGCGGAGAAGGAAGAGTTGGGCATTCTTGTCTTCGACGTGACCTCCGGCCCGGCCTCCTGGGTGGCCGAGAACTCTGACACGGTCGCCGCCTTCCTGAGCGTGACGGCCGAGGCAAATGCGATGTGGGCGGATGAGGCCAACCGCGACAAGATGCTGCCCGTCATCGCCAAGGACGCCGGTATGGACGAAGGCGCCACGATGGAAACCATCGCGACATTCTCTTTCCCGACGGTCGATGAGCAGATGGGTGAGAAATGGCTCGGCGGGGGCGCGCAGAAGTTCATGAAAGGCGTGGCCGATGTCTTTGTCGAAGCAGGCGCGATCGACGGAGCGCTCGACAGCTATGAAGACGCGGTGAACACCGGCCCGCTGCAAGCCGCGAGCGATATGTAAGCCAAGCGGCGCAAAAATAGGCCGCCCCGTTTCAGCCCGGTGCCTGATTGCGAGGGACCGGGCAGATGGGGCGCGCCGATAAACGAAAAGCAGCGGGGCGGCATGTCGGGATTGAAAATCGAAAACCTGTCGATGCGGTTTGATCTGCCCAATGGCAGTCATGTGCAGGCGCTTGAGGACGTATCGCTTGACCTTGCGGAGGGGGAATTGATGTCGGTCCTTGGCCCCTCGGGCTGTGGCAAGACGACGTTGCTCAATATCGTGGCGGGTTTCCTTGCCCCGAGTTCGGGCGAGATCGTGATGAACGGCCATCGTGTCACGGGGCCGGATGCCGAGCGTGGCATGGTCTTTCAACAGGGCGCGCTCTTTGAGTGGATGTCAGTGCGTGAAAACGTGAGTTTTGGTCCGCGCATGAAGGGGCAGGGCGAAAAGCAATACGGGGCCGAGGTTGACCATTTGCTCGATATCGTCGGGCTGGGCGATTTCAAGGAAAAGGCGATCTATGAGCTCTCGGGTGGGATGCAGCAGCGGGTGGCGCTGGCGCGTTGTCTGGCGAATGACCCCGATGTGATCTTGATGGACGAACCCTTGGGCGCGCTGGATGCGCTGACCCGCGAAAAAATGCAAAGCCTCGTGCTGAAACTGTGGAAAGAGACCGGCAAGACCATCATCTTGATCACCCATTCGGTCGAAGAGGCGCTGCTGCTTGGCGAGCGGCTTTTGGTCATGGCGCCGCGCCCGGGGCGCATTCACCGCGAATACCGTCTGCCCTTTGCCGATCTGGGCGTGGGGCAAGACCTGCGTGAGGTCAAGAAACACCCGGAATTCGCCGAAAGGCGCGAGGAGATCCTCGGCATGATCTGGGACATGGAGGAAGAGATCATGGGCCGGACGGAGGAGGCATGATGTTGATCCTGCTTATTTATATCGTCATCTTCGCGCTTTCCTTTTTCCTTGTCCGTCTGGTTGTCGATCAGACCGCCAGCGGTTTCGCGGCGCGTAAAACGGTAACCTTTGGCGACGAAAGCGCGGTGACGTCGAACCGCACCGCCAGCGTGATTTCGATCCTGACGATCTTCTTGCTGTGGGGCGCCTTCACCGGCTCATCCCTGTTGCCCCGGTTTTTACATGCGCCCGGCCCGTTTGAGGGGCTGGCCGAGCTGACCTATACTGCCGAGGCCGATGACGGCTCCCGCGATGACGGCACGATCACGGTGCTGGTGCATCCGGTGGGCGAAGACGCCGAGACGCCGCAGGTCGATCCCGGCGAAGGCTGGGCCAAGAATGACGCTTTCACCATCGGCGCTTGGCGCTCGGGGCTGTTGCGTGTTGATAAGAATGACGAGAAGGGCCGCGATGTCGGGCACCGGGTCGTCGCCGTGAACGGGCAGGAGATCGCGCCCGGTGGCGAGGTGCAGACCGAGTTTGGCCGCGTGGGAATGTCGCCCAAGGGCACGTTGAACTTCGAGCCCGCCAAAGGTTGGCAGATGGAGCCGATCTGGCTGCCGCCCCCCGAAGCCGTGGTGTCCCGCCTTGCTGAGATCTCAAGCCAAGGCTACCGCGACAGCACCCTGTGGGAGCATCTGGGCTATTCGCTGTTTCGCGTGGTGGTGGGGTTCGCTCTTGGGGCGCTGGTGGGCATTCCGCTGGGCTATGCCATGGGGCTGTCGGGCTGGTTTCGGGGCTGGTTCGATCCGATTGTCGAATTCATGCGCCCGGTGCCGCCGCTCGCGCTGATCCCGCTGGTGATCATCTGGGCGGGGATCGGGGAGGTGGGCAAGATCATCCTGCTGTTCCTCGCGGCGCTGTGGATCATGGCCATCGCGGCGCGTTCGGGCGTGTCGGGGGTGAATATCACCAAGGTCCATGCGGCCTATTCGTTGGGCGCCTCCAAGGCGCAGATCATGCGCCATGTTATCGTGCCAAACTCACTGCCCGAGATCTTTACCGGTGCGCGGGTGGCGATGGGGGTCTGCTGGGGCACGGTGGTCGCCGCCGAACTGGTCGCGGCAGAGAAGGGGGCGGGGATGATGATCATGGTCGCCTCCAAATTCCAGCTGACCGACATCGTGCTTATGGGGATTATCCTGATCGGCATCATCGGGTTCGGCATCGACATGCTGATGCGCAAGGCTGAGCGGTTGCTGGTCCCTTGGAAAGGGCGGTCTTAACCCCGCCCGCAATCCCCTTCTGTATGAAAGGAGCCCCCCTTGCCAGACGCCGAATTCCGCGCCACAGTGAAAAAATGGAGGAAAATTTCACATGACCCGAGCAAAAAGACCCGGGGCGGAGGCCGTGGGGCCACGCTCTCTGGGGGCCGACCTACGGGCGATCCGCAAAGGGCGCAAACTGACTCTCACGGATATGGCCGAGGCTTTGGGCCGGTCGGTCGGCTGGGTCAGTCAGATCGAACGCGACATCTCGACCCCTTCCATCGCCGATCTGCGGCGCATGGCCGAGATTTTGGACGTGCCGATTTCCCTGCTTTTCGGCGAGGCGACAGTGACCTCCGAAGAGCGCGGCTATGTCGTGCGGGCCGGGGCGCGGCGGGCCATGGGCAGTGCCGCCAACGGGCTGACGGAAGAACTGCTTTCGCCCGATCTGACCGACAGTTTCGAAGTGATCCATTCGACCTTTGCGGCCTATTCGGGGCTGGAAGCGCCGGTGAAGCGGGAGACGCAAGAGGTCGGCTTCGTCATCTCGGGCCGGTTGAACCTCACGATTGCCGACCGCCGCTTTACCGTTGGCCCCGGCGACAGCTTTCGCATTCGCGGCGAATATTACACTTGGGACAACCCGCACGACACGCCCGCCGTGGTGGTCTGGGTGATCTCTCCGCCGGTTTACTGAACCGGGTTTTCATCAATTTAAAAGAACTGCAACTGACCGGGGGCGCCTCTGGCCAGCCCTTTGGCGGTGCATGGCGATAGGAGGTGCGTGTGGCTGATTTTCCGACAACGGCACGGGTTGTGATCATCGGGGGCGGGGTGGTTGGGGTCTCGACCCTATACCACCTTGCCCGCGCGGGCTGGACCGATTGCGTCTTGCTTGAGAAGAACGAACTGACGGCAGGCTCCACTTGGCACGCGGCGGGCAATTGCCCGAATTTCTCGAACTCTTGGGCCGTGATGAACATGCAGCGCTACGGGCTTGAGATGTACCGCAGTTTGGGCGGGGAGGTGGGCTATCCGATCAACTACCATGTGACCGGGGCGCTGCGTCTCGCGCATAGCCGCGAGCGGATGCAGGAGTTTGAACATGTCGCCTCCATGGCCCGCGCGCAGGGGCTGGGGATGGAGATGTGCACCCCCGCCGAATTGAAGGAACACAATCCTTTCATAGAGTTGCACGATTTGGCAGGCGGGCTGTGGGATCCCTTGGATGGGGACATCGACCCGGCGCAGCTGACCCAAGCCCTTGCCAAAGGTGCGCGAGAGGCAGGGGGGCAAATTCACCGCTTTACCCCCGCCACCGGCATAGATTGCGATGGGGGCGAATGGATCGTCCATACCGACAAGGGCGCGATCCGCTGCGAGAAGGTGGTCAACGCTGCTGGCTACTACGCGCAACGGGTGGGCGAATGGTTCCGCCCCCATGGGGGCCGCCGGGTGCCCGCGGTGGTGATGAGCCATCAGTATTTCTTGACCGAAGAAATCCCCGAACTTGCCGCGTGGACCGCCGAGAAGGGCCATAAGATGCCGATGGTCCGCGATGTGGACAGCTCCTATTACCTGCGGCAGGACAAGAACGGTCTGAACCTCGGCCCCTATGAGCGCAACTGCAAGGCGCATTGGGTCACCCCCGAGGATCCGATGCCCGAGGATTTCAGCTTTCAGCTTTATCCCGACGATCTGGATCGGCTGGAATGGTATATCGAAGACGCCATGGCGCGGATGCCGCTGTTGGGCCAGAGCGGTGTGGGGCGGGTGATCAACGGGCCGATCCCCTATGCGCCCGATGGGCTGCCGATGCTGGGCCCGATGCCCGGCGTGCCGAACGCTTTCGAGGCGCATAGCTTTACCTTTGGCATCGCGCAGGGCGGCGGCGCGGGCAAGGTCATGGCCGAATGGATCACGCAAGGCGAAACGGAATGGGACATGTGGGATGTCGACCCGCGCCGCTACACTGCCCATGCCGATCACGACTTTACCCTCGCCAAGGCGCTTGAGACCTATGGCCATGAATATGCGATGCATTTCCCGCATTACGCATGGCCCGCCGGGCGCGACAAGAAGCTGTCGCCGCTGCACGACCGGCTGCGCGACGCGGGCGGTCAGATGGGGGCCTACAACGGGTGGGAGCGGGCGAATTATTTCGCCAAACCCGGTGATGACACCGCCGAGGCCGCGACCCAGACATGGGACCGGGATGGCCCGTGGGCGGCGCGGGTTCGTGAGGAGGTCGTGGCGGTGCGCGACGATGTGGGCGTGCTCGATCTGCCGGGGTTCTCGCGTTTCGCGCTTGCGGGGCCGGGGGCGGCGGAATGGCTGCGGGGGCGGATCGCAGGCGCGCTTCCCAAGGTCGGGCGGATGACGCTGGGCTATTTCCCCGACAGCCGGGGCCGGATCCTGACCGAGATGTCGATCCTGCGCCATGCGGAGGATGACTTCACTCTGATCACCGCCGCTCCCGCGCAATGGCATGATTATGAATTGCTGCGCGACGCGCTGCCCCAAGAGGGTGAGATCAGTTTGACGGATCGCACCGATGCCGTCTCGACCCTGATCCTATGCGGCCCGAAATCCCGCGCCCTGCTGGCGCCGCTGGCCCCGGAGGCCGATCTGGCGCTGCCGTGGCTCAGCCATCAAGAGGCGTCGGTAGAGGGCAAGCCTGCGCTGCTCGCCCGGGTCTGTTTCGCGGGCGAGTTGGGCTGGGAAATTCACGCGGCCCCGGAAGACATGCCCGCGATCTATGACGCGATCATCGCGGGCGGGGCCACGCCCTTCGGGATGTTCGCGCTCAATTCCATGCGGCTCGAAAAAGGCTACCGGACGTGGAAGGGCGACCTGTCGCAGGAGTATACGTTGCTGGAGGCTGGGTTGGACCGTTTCATGCGGCTCGACAAGTCAGAGGCGTTCCCGGGCAAGGACGCGCTGATCGCCGAACGCGAGACAGGCCCGCAGCGCCGCTTCGTGACGCTGGTGGTCGAAGGCAATCCGCAAGACGCGCCGCCGATGGCCACGCTGCGCCTGAACGGAGATGCCGTGGGCGAGGTGACCAGCGGCGGCTATGGCTACCGGGTCGATGCCTCCATCGCCCTCGGCGTGGTGCGGGCCGAGGCTGCGGTGCCGGGCACCGAACTCACGGTCGAAATCTATGGTCAGAGCTACCGTGCCATGGTGCAGCCCGACGCCCCGCTTTGGGACCGCGAAAACGCGCGTATCCGCGCGCAGGAGGTTTGAGATGGGACAGCTGCCTTCCAAGGCCCGCGCGGTGATCATCGGCGGTGGCGTGATCGGCTGTTCGGTCGCCTATCATCTGACGAAACTGGGCTGGACCGATGTGGTACTGCTGGAGCGCAAACAACTGACCTCGGGCACCACATGGCACGCGGCGGGGCTGATCGCGCAGTTGCGGGCGACGCAGAACATGACGCGGCTGGCGAAATACTCGCAAGAACTTTACGGCGCGTTGGAGGGGGAAACCGGGGTCGCCACCGGCTTTAAACGTGTGGGCTCGATCACCGCCGCCTTGACGCCTGCGCGGCGCGAGGAGATCTTGCGTCAGGCCGCCATGGCCCGCGCCTTTGGCGTCGAGGTCGAAGAGATCACCCCCGAAGAGGTGCGCGCGAAATACCCCCATGTAAAAACCGAGGGCATGACCGGCGCGGTCTATCTGCCGAAGGACGGGCAGGGCGATCCGGCCAATATCGCGCTAGCCTTGGCCAAGGGCGCCCGGGCGCGTGGCGCGGTGGTGGCCGAGCGAGTCAAGGCGACGGGGGTCACCCGCGCGGGGCGTCGGATCACGGCGGTGGACTGGGCCGGGGAGGATAGCAGCACGGGCCGGATCGAGGCCGAACATGTCATCAATTGCGCGGGCATGTGGGGGCGCGAGCTGGGCCGGATGCTGGGCAGCAACGTGCCCCTGCAAGCTTGTGAGCATTTCTATATCGTCACCGAGGCCGTGCCCACTTTGCGCGAGTTGCCGGTGCTGCGCATCCCCGATGAATACGCCTATTACAAAGAGGATGCAGGGAAGATCCTGCTCGGCGCCTTCGAACCCGTCGCCAAACCTTGGGCGCTGGACGGCATCCCCGATAGTTTCGAGTTCGATCAACTGCCCGAGGATTTCGACCATTTCGAGCCGATCCTCGAAATGGCGGTCAAACGGCTGCCGCTGCTGGCGGAGGCGGGAATTCATACCTTCTTCAACGGCCCCGAAAGTTTCACCCCCGACGATGCCTATCACCTTGGTCAAGCGCCCGAGATGGATAATGTCTGGGTCGCCGCAGGGTTCAACTCCATCGGCATCCAATCGGCAGGCGGGGCGGGCATGGCGCTGGCGCAGTGGATGGAGGGCGGGCAGAAACCCTTCGATCTGGGCGATGTGGACATCGCGCGGATGCAGCCGTTTCAGGGCAACAAGACCTATCTGGCGGAACGGTCGACCGAAACGCTGGGGCTGCTCTATGCCGATCACTTCCCCTACCGCCAGAAGGCTACTGCGCGGGGCATTAGGCGCAGCCCGCTCCATGCGCATCTGCTGGAGCATGGCGCGGTCATGGGCGAATTCGCAGGCTGGGAGCGGGCCAATTGGTTCGCCGATCCCGGGCAGCCGCGCGAATATCGCTATGGCTGGGGCCGGCAGAATTGGTTCGACAATCAAGCCGCCGAACATGCCGCCATCCGCGCGGGCGTGGGGCTTTACGATATGTCGTCTTTCGGCAAAATCCGCGTCGAGGGGCCAGAGGCCGAAGCTTTCATGAACCACGTCTGCGGCGCGCAGATGGCGGTGCCAGTGGGCAAGATCGTCTATACCCAGTTCCTCAACCCTCGGGGCGGGATCGAGGCGGATGTCACCGTAACGCGGCTGAGCGAGACCGCCTATCTTGTCGTCACTCCGGCAGCGACGCGGCTGGCGGATGAGACATGGCTGCGCCGCCATGCTGGCGACCGGATGGTGGTGATCACCGATGTGACGGCGGGTGAGGCGGTGCTCGCGATTATGGGGCCGAAGGCGCGGGACGTGTTGCAGGCGGTCTCCCCCAATGACTTCTCGAATGAGACGCACCCCTTTGGCATGGCGCGCGAAATCGAGATCGGCATGGGCCTCGCCCGGGCGCATCGGGTGTCCTATGTGGGCGAACTGGGTTGGGAGCTTTACGTCAGCGCCGAGATGGCAGGCCATGTCTTTGAGGCGCTGATGGAAGCGGGCGCGGCCTTTGGCCTGAAACTTTGCGGTCTGCATGCGATGGACAGTTGCCGGATCGAAAAGGGCTTTCGCCACTTCGGCCATGACATCACTTGCGAAGACCATGTGCTGGAGGCGGGCTTGGGCTTTGCGGTGAAGACCGACAAGCCCGATTTCATCGGTCGCGACGCGGTGCTGCGCAAAAAGGAAGAGGGGCTGAAGCTGCGGATGCTGCAATTCCGCCTCACGGACCCCGAGCCATTGCTCTACCACGCTGAACCGATCCTACGGGAGGGGGCGATCGTGGGCTATCTCACCTCGGGCAACTATGGCCATCACCTAGGGGGGGCGATCGGGCTGGGCTATGTGCCCTGCGCGGGCGAAAGCCCCGCCGATCTGCTGGCCTCGACCTATGAGATCGACGTGGCGGGCCGCCGGATCAAGGCCGAGGCCAGTTTGAAACCGATGTATGACCCCAGCGGGTCCCGGTCCAAAAGCTAGGCCGTCGCCATACGAAAAACGCGCCTTTCGCAGGCTTACTGCCCCGGCTTTGACATAGATCAAAGCGGCGGCTTGGGGCTCATGCGATCCGTTTCCCAAAGATGAAGGGATTCGGAATATGTTCGATACGCTCAAGTTGATCGTGCTTGCGCTTATAGTGTTCTTTGCAGCACTCGGGGCGGATTGGGCGCGCGATCCGGCTTATATGGTTCACGCCCTGCTGGTCATGTTGGTGGCCGCAGGGTTGTTTTTTTGGCAGTTGCGCCGGATGCCTGTCGAGGACGCGGCGCCCGTCGCGCCTGCGGCGCCGCAGGGCTATATGGATGGCCCCATTCGCTATGGCGTCATCGCGACCGCCTTTTGGGGCGTGATGGGGTTTTTGGTGGGCACCTTCATCGCCTTCCAACTTGCCTTTCCGGCCCTGAACATTGATTGGGCGCAGCCCTATGCCAACTTTGGCCGGTTGCGCCCGCTGCACACCAGCGCGGTGATCTTCGCCTTTGGCGGCAACGCCCTGATCGCCACGTCTTTCTACATCGTGCAGCGCACCTCTTCGGCACGGCTCTGGGGTGGGAACGCGGCTTGGTTCGTCTTTTGGGGCTATCAGCTTTTCATCGTTCTGGCGGCCACGGGCTATTTGCTCGGCGCGACCCAGTCCAAGGAATATGCTGAGCCGGAATGGTACGTCGACATTTGGCTCACCATCGTCTGGCTGGTCTATCTCGCCGTATTCTTCGGCACGATCCTGAAGCGGCGTGAGCGGCATATCTATGTCGCCAACTGGTTCTTTCTGGCCTTCATCATCACCGTGGCGATGCTGCATGTGGTCAATAACCTCGCCATCCCGGTCTCGATCTGGGGCTCCAAATCAGTGCAGGTTTTTGCGGGCGTGCAGGATGCGATGACGCAATGGTGGTATGGCCATAACGCGGTGGGCTTCTTCCTGACGGCGGGTTTCCTTGGCATGATGTATTACTTCGTGCCGAAACAGGCGGGCCGCCCGGTCTATAGCTACAAGCTGTCGATCATCCACTTCTGGGCGCTGATCTTTCTCTATATCTGGGCCGGTCCGCACCACTTGCATTACACCGCCTTGCCCGATTGGGCCGCGACGCTGGGGATGGTGTTCTCGATCATCCTGTGGATGCCCTCATGGGGCGGCATGATCAACGGGCTGATGACGCTCGAAGGGGCGTGGGACAAGATCCGCACCGATCCGATTATCCGCATGTTCGTGGCCTCGCTCGCCTTCTACGGCATGTCCACCTTCGAAGGGCCAATGATGTCGATCCGCGCGGTGAACAGCCTCAGCCACTACACCGACTGGACCATCGGCCATGTGCATTCCGGCGCGCTTGGTTGGAACGGGCTCATCACCTTTGGCGCGCTCTACTTCCTCACCCCGCGGCTCTGGGGCCGGGCGCAGATGCACTCCATGGCGGCGATCAACCTGCACTTCTGGCTCGCGACCCTCGGGATCGTGCTCTACGCCGCGTCGATGTGGGTCTCGGGCATTATGGAGGGGCTGATGTGGCGTGAGGTCGATGCCAATGGCTTCCTCGTCAACAGCTTTGCCGACACCGTCGAAGCGAAATTCCTGATGTATGTGGTCCGTGGTCTGGGCGGGGTTCTCTACCTCGCGGGCGGTGCGGTGATGGTCTGGAACATGTGGATGACCATCCGCGCCCCGCAAGCCCGCCCCGTCACCGTCGCCCTGCCAGCGGAGTAAGATCAATGGCCAAGAACCCCCACAGCCCCAATTATGACCCCGCTGACGACCCCAAGGTGGTCACCGCCAGCGAAGGCTTGAAGAAGGGCAAAATTCCCAACGAACTGCCGCCCGAGACGGAGGCGATCACCTTTCACCAGCGGTTCGAGCGCAATGCGACACTGCTGTTGATCGCCTCGCTCGGGGTGGTGAGCATCGGCGGGATCGTCGAAATCGCGCCGCTCTTTTGGTTGGAGAACACCATCGAAGAGGTCGAGGGCATGCGCCCCTATTCGCCGCTGGAATTGGCGGGGCGCGAGATCTATGTGCGCGAGGGCTGCTACGTCTGCCACAGCCAGATGATCCGCCCGATGCGCGATGAGACGGAGCGTTATGGCCACTACAGCCTCGCTGCCGAATCCATGTACGATCACCCGTTTCAATGGGGTTCTAAACGCACCGGTCCTGATCTGGCGCGGGTTGGTGGGCGCTATTCGGATGAGTGGCATGTCGATCACCTGATGGACCCGCAATCGGTGGTGCCGGAAAGCGTCATGCCGAAATATGCCTTCCTCATGGACGCCAAGCTTGAGCCCGAGGATGTGACCGATCTGGTCGCCACCCACCGCACGGTCGGCGTGCCCTATAGCGATGAGATGATTGCGAATGTTCGGGGCGATTTCCGGGTGCAGGTCGACCCTTTCGGCGATTACGACGGCCTGTTGGAACGCTACCCCGGCGCGCAGGTGCGCAACTTCGACGGCCAGCCGGGGGTGAGCGAGATGGATGCCCTGATCGCCTATTTGCAAATGCTCGGAACGCTGGTCGATTTCTCGACCTTCGTGCCTGACGCCAGCCGCTAAGGAGGCCGCAATGGACACCTATTCTTTCCTGCGTGAACTGGCTGATAGCTGGGCGCTTTTGATCCTGACGCTGATCTTTCTGGGCGTCATTGCTTGGGCCTTTCGCCCCGGCTCGCGCGCCCTGCACGACGATGCCGCCGCCGTCCCGTTTCGCAACGACGACCCCGATCAAGCCCGCAATGACGGAGCCCGCACATGACCGATAAACGCAAGATCGACCCCGCCACCGGGACCGAGACCACAGGCCACAGTTGGGACGGGATCGAAGAGCTGAACACGCCGCTGCCGCGCTGGTGGCTCTGGACATTCTACGCCACCGTCGTCTGGGGCGTGATCTATACCATCCTTTATCCCGCCTGGCCGATGGTCTCAGGCGCGACGGCAGGGCTGCTCGGCTATTCCACCCGTGGCGAGGTCGCTGCCGAGATTGCGCGTGTGGACCTGTCGAATGCTGACCTGACCGAAAGCCTCGTCAACGTCGATCTGGGGGTGCTGAAGGACAGCGAAGAGCTGCACCGTTTCGCGACCCAGGCCGGGCGCTCGGTCTTTGCGGCCAATTGCTCGCAATGCCACGGCGCGGGGGCAGGGGGTGTGGTGGCCTCGGGCTATCCCAACCTTCTGGACGACGATTGGCTCTGGGGCGGCACGATGGAGGAGATCGCCTATACCGTGCGCCATGGCATCCGCAACGAGGATGACCCCGACGCGCGTTTCTCGGAAATGCCGCCGTTTGATTGGATGGAGGAAGCCGAGCTCGACGCCACCGTGCATTTCGTGCGCAGCCTTTCGGGGCTTGAGCATGACGCGGGCGCGGCGCAGGCGGGGGCAGAGGTCTATGCCGACAACTGTAGTGCCTGCCATGGGGAGCGCGGCCTTGGTGACCGTGAGATGGGCGCGCCGAACCTTGCCGATGCGATCTGGCTGCGCGGCGGCAGTCATGAGGCGATCCTGCGGCAGCTCAAAGCGCCGCGCATGGGGGTGATGCCGCCGTGGCAGGCCCGTCTGGGCGAGGCCGAGGTGCGCGCCGTGACCGCCTATGTCCACGGTCTGGGCGGCGGCGAGGCTGCAGTCGATGCCGAGGGTGCCGCCGCCGACTAAACCGGTACGACAAATAATCTGCCGATTGATGCAGATCAACGCGGCCTGCGCCCCACGGGTGTAGGCCGCAAGACGTAACTCCGGAGCCTACTGCCCATGTCCAACGCCGCCCCCCCGCTTTTCGCTGCCCGCGAGCCGATTTTCCCCCGCCGGGTCAGCGGATTCTTTCGTCGGTTGAAATGGGTGATCCTGATCCTCACGCTGGGGGTCTATTACATCACCCCCTGGATCCGCTGGGACCGGGGGCCGAACCTGCCGGACCAAGCGGTTCTGGTCGATCTCGCAAACCGGCGTTTCCATTTCTTCTGGATCGAGATTTGGCCGCATGAATTCTACTTCGTGGCCGGGCTGCTGATCATGGCGGGGCTGGGGCTGTTCCTGTTTACCTCTGCCTTGGGGCGGGTCTGGTGTGGCTATGCCTGCCCGCAGACCGTCTGGTCTGACCTCTTCATGACCGTGGAGCGCTGGATCGAGGGCGACCGCAACGCGCGCATCCGTCTGCACAACGCACCCTGGAGCCTGCGCAAGGCGCGGCTGCGGGGGGCGAAATGGCTGGTCTGGCTGCTGATCGCGGTGGCGACAGGCGGGGCTTGGGTCTTTTACTTTGCCGATGCGCCCAGTCTGGCGCGCGACCTCGTGACCCTGCAAGCCGCCCCGGTGGCCTATGCCACCATCGGCGTGCTAACGGCCACGACCTTCATCTTTGGCGGTTTCATGCGCGAACAGGTCTGCATCTACATGTGCCCTTGGCCCCGTATCCAAGGCGCGATGATGGACCCCGGCACGCTGACCGTTGGCTACCGCAAATGGCGGGGCGAGCCGCGCGGCAAGGGCGGGGTGAAGCGCCAGAAAGCGGCGGCAGAGGCGATCGGCAGCGGTGATGCGGTGGCCCGCTATGGTGCGGCGCTCGACAAAAACACTGCGGGGGACCGCCAGTCCCGGGACGGCGAGGTTTTGGGCGATTGCATTGATTGCAACGCCTGTGTGGCGGTCTGCCCGATGGGGATCGACATCCGCGAAGGCCAGCAGATGGAATGTATCACCTGCGCGCTCTGTATCGATGCCTGCGACGATGTGATGGCCAAGATCGGCCGCCCGCGCGGGCTGATCGACTATCTCGCGCTGGATGATGAGCCGCCCACCGCACCCAAGGAAAGCGCCGCCGTGGCGGGCCTTGCCGAGGCGCCTGCTGGTGACGTCGCCGGAGCCACTGCGCCGCCATGGCAGCCCAAGCCGCTTTGGCAGCATGTCTTCCGCCCGCGCACCCTGATCTATACCGCCGCTTGGGCCGCCATCGGTGTGGCGCTTGTCGTGGCGCTCTTCATCCGGCCCGAGATCGACATGACCGTGGCGCCCGTGCGCAATCCGACCTTCGTCACCCTCTCGGACGGGTCGATCCGCAACGCCTATGACATCCGTCTGCGCAACAAACATGGGGAGGCGCGGGATTTCCGGCTGTCTCTCGCCGGGGACCGTGGCTTGGACCTCAGCGTCGAGGGGGCGGCGGGTTCGGTGGTCTCCGTGCCCGCCGACACCACCCGCCTGCAACGGGTCTATGTGATCGCCCTGCCGCAGAGTGACGCCGCCACCGCGCCGCGCAGCGATCTGCGGTTTTGGGTCGAAGATCTCCGCTCGGGCGAGCGGGCCTTTGGTGACACGATTTTCAATGGAAAGGACAGCCAATGACCGCAGCGCAATTGCAACGGGGGCGCCCCCTGACAGGCTGGCATGTGCTGGCGATCTTCGTGGGCGGGTTTTCGATCATCATCGCGGTGAACCTCGCGCTCGCTTTTAACGCGGTGCGCACCTTCCCGGGCAAGGAAACTGAATCGAGCTACGTCGCCTCGCAAAATTTCGACAGCGACCGCGCGGCGCAGGAAGCGCTCGGCTGGGCGGTGCAGACCGAGTTGACGGGAGAGGCGCTCCGCTTGGCGGTGCAGGATGCCAATGGCGTGGTGCAGCCCGAGATCATCGCGGCGACATTGGGCCGGGCGACCACCGTGGCGGATGACATGACGCCCGACTTCGCTTGGGATGGCCGCGCGTGGACCGCACCGGTCACCGCAGGCCCCGGCAACTGGAACCTGCGGATCGAGATGCGCGCCGCCGATGGCACGCTCTTTCGCCGCCGCATTCCGTTGCGGGTGGTACGATGACCGTCGCCGCCTGTCCCGGCTGTGTCGCAGGCACCCCCTCGGCCGTGGCTGCGGCGCAGCGCATCGCGGAGAACGACAAGGCCATCCATCTCGCCCTGCCGCAGATCCGCTGCGCGGCCTGTATTGCGGGGGTCGAGGGGATCTTGGCCCGCTTGCCCTCGGTCAAAGCCGCGCGGGTGAACCTTGGGGCCAAACGGGTGCGGATCGTGCTGAGCCCCGGGTATGACGCCAGCGCCGCGCTTCAGGCGTTGAACGACGCGGGCTTCGAGGCGCATGAACTCGACGCGACCGCCCTGCGCCCCGCGGGGGATGACACGGGCCGCCGTCTGCTGGCCCGCGCCGCTGTGGCGGGCTTTGCCATGATGAATGTGATGGCAGTCTCCGTCGCGGTCTGGTCCGGGGCGGGCGATATCACGCGCGAGATGTTTCACTGGGTCTCTGCCACCATCGCGCTGCCCGCCTTGGCCTTTTCGGCGGTGCCCTTCTTCGCCTCGGCATCGGTCGCCCTGCGGGCGGGGCGGATGAATATGGATGTGCCGATTGCGCTGGCGATCCTGCTGGCGGCGGCGACCTCGCTTTATGAGACTTTCGCCGCCACCGGGGCGCATACTTGGTTCGATGCGGCGCTCTCGCTGACCTTTTTCCTGCTGGTGGGCCGCTATCTAGAGCATCGCGCGCGGGCCACAGCACGTTCCGCGGCGGCGGAGTTAACGGCGCTGGAACTGCCCCGCGCCACGCGCCTGACCGCGACGGGGCGTGAGACGGTGGACGTCAGCGCCTTGGTGCCCGATGACCGCATCGCCCTCGCTGCCGGGGCGCGCGCGCCGGTGGATGGCATCGCCTTGGGCGCGGTGATGGTGGACCGCTCTGCCCTGACCGGAGAGGCCGACCCCGTCGCGGTGGCGGCGGGCGGGCCGATCTGCGCGGGCGAGGTAATCCTTGGCACGCCGCTGACCCTAAGGGTCACCCGCCGGGCCGAGGACAGCACCCTGCGCCGCCTTGCGGCTTTGGTCGAGGTCGCCGAGACCGGCAAACACCGCTACAGCGGGATCGCCGACCGCGCGGCGCGGCTTTATGCGCCGGTGGTGCATGGGCTGGCGGCGCTGGCTTTTGTGGTCTGGTGGGCGCTGACGGGGGACCTTTATCACGCGATTGCCGTGGCCACGGCGACGCTGATCATCACATGCCCCTGCGCGCTGGCGCTGGCCATTCCGGCGGTGACGGCGGCGATGACCGGGCGCTTGTTCCGCGCGGGCGTGCTGCTAAAATCCCCCACGGCCTTGGAGCGTCTGGCCGAGATCGATACGGTTGTCTTCGACAAGACCGGCACGTTGACCGAAGGCGTCGCGCGTCTGCCCGCGCTTGATGCAGAGGTGGCATCGGTGGCGCTTGCCCTCGCGCAGGCGTCTGACCACCCAGCCTCGCGCGCCTTGGCGGCGGCGTTGCAGGGGCAGATGCCCGCCGATCTGCACGACCTGCAAGAGGTGCCGGGCGAGGGCGTCTGCGGCCTGTGGCACGGGGCGCGGGTCTCATTGCGTCGCGGGCAGGAGGGACCGGAACTGCATCTGGCGGACCGCTCTATTCCCTTGCCTCTGTCCGAGACCCCCCGCGCCGGGGCGGCGGAAGTCGTCAGCGCCCTGCGCGGGCGTGGGATGGAAGTGGCGATGGTCACTGGCGATACCGCGCAGCGTGCAGAAGCGCTGGCCGAAACCCTCGGGATCGCCACGGTTCATGCCTCCGTTCGGCCTGAGGATAAGGCCGGTCTGGTTCGCGACATGGCTGCGCGGGGCAGGCGGGTGCTCATGGTGGGCGACGGGCTGAATGACACAGCGGCGCTTGCCGGGGCGCATGCCTCTCTCGCGCCTGCCACAGCGCTGGATGCCGCGCGGGTCGCCTCGGACGGGGTGATGCTGGGCGGTGATCTTTCGGCGGTCGCCGATACCCTGCGGCTGGCCCGTCGGGCGCGCAGCCGCATTCGCCAGAACCTCGGGCTGGCCGCCGCCTATAACGCGGTCGCGATCCCGGTGGCGGTCATGGGCTTCGCCACCCCGTTGATGGCGGCGGCGGTGATGTCTTCCTCGTCTATCCTCGTGGTTTTGAATGCGGTGCGCCGATGAATATCCTGATTGTTCTCATCCCCGTCTCCGTCTGTCTTGGCGCAGCGGGGCTTGCGGCCTGTCTCTGGACGCTGCGCAACGGGCAATACGATGACCTTGAAGGAGACGCGGCGCGGATTTTGCTGGAGAATGGGGTGCCTGATGGGGACACCCACCAGCGAGATACCGAAAAGACGACCTAAAAACACAAAACGCGGGCCGAGACCCGCGTTTTCTTAACCCAGTACAAGCCCGCCGTCAGTCGGCGGCCTGAGAGGCCGAGATCAGCGCGTCCATATCCTTGATCAGCACGGTTTGGGCGGTCTCAAGCGCGATGATATCTTGCTTGCGCAGGCGGGTCAGGGTGCGGCTCACCGTCTCAATCGTCAGGCCGAGGAAATCCGCGATGTCGCTGCGGGTCATCGGCAAGGCGCAGGTGGTGTAATTGCCGATCGGCCTGCCGGTGCGCTCCGCCAGCGTGATGAGGAAGGAGGCAACCTTTTCCAGCGCGGATTTGCGCGCCAGCATCATGAAGTGATCCTGCATCGCCGAAATCTCACGCAGGGCAGCGTTCAACAGCCGTTTATGCGTCTCGTGATCCCCCTCGAAATCGTCGAGCGCATGGCGGCGGTGGGCGATCACCTCTGCCGTCTGGATCGCCTCGCAATCGCTGTGATGGAGCGCGCCATTGGGAAAGCCGATGATGTCGCCCGGCAGGCCAAAGGCGATGACCTGCCGCCGCCCGTTGTCGAGCACGCGGGTCAGGCGAAAGACGCCCGAGGTGATCTCATAGATATGGTTGGCGATATCGCCCTCGCGAAACAGATGGCTGCCGACCGCCTGCCGCTTGCGCGGCGATTGCGCGGCGGGGGTGCGAGAGCAAAGCTGCGCCTCGGGCACTTTGGTTGCGGGGGTGAACTCATTGGATAGCGTCACGTACATGCGATCGTCCTTTCTGCGGCGCGGTCACATTCTCAGGCGCATGTCGCAGAACGACCTGTGGTCTCGTATCCGTTTGTAACGCTTTGTCGCAGGGAATGGCGTGGCGGGTGGTGCTCGCTTGGGTTGCGGACTATACAAACGCAACTTTTGGGGTGATGGGCGTGACCGCGAAGAAGATCCTTGTTGTTGATGACGATGCGAAGATCCGGACGCTTCTGAGGCGCTGCCTTGAAAGCGACGGCTACCTTGTGACCGAGGCGCATGACGCGCAAAGCGTGCGCGCGGCCTTCGCGGCGGAGGCTTTCGATCTGGTGACTTTGGATCTGAACCTCGGCGCGGAGGACGGGCTGGACATCGCGCGCGACCTTCGCCGCGATCATGACGTGCCGATCTTCATGGTGACGGGCAAGGACGATGTGATCGACCGCGTTGTCGGGTTGGAGCTGGGCGCGGATGACTATCTGACCAAACCCTTCCATGTGCGAGAGGTCTTGGCCCGCGTGAAATCCGTCTTGCGGCGCAGCGGCAAACGCGAGGCAGAGGCACCGGCACCGCAAAGCGCCGACCCTTGGCTCGCGCTCGACGGGCTAAAGATCAACCTCGACCGGATGCTGCTGGTGGGCCGGAACGGGCAGGAGGGGGATCTGACCACGGCTGATTTCAAACTCTTGGCCGCCTTTGTGAACCACGCGAAAAAGCCCTTGTCGCGGGACCGGTTGATGGATCTGATCGACGGGCAGAACTGGGCACCCTTGGACCGCACCATCGACAACCAAGTGGCGCGGCTGCGCAAGAAGGTCGAGCGTGATCCGGCGCGTCCGCTGTTGATCAAAACGGTGCGCGGGGTGGGTTATGTGCTGACCGAAAGCCCCACCGCCACCTCGGGTTAGTCTTGTAACAAGGCGCGAAACGCTTCGGCCAGATCCGCTTGCCTATAGGGTTTGCGCAGGAGGGCGAAGGCGTGGCTCTCTTCCTCGCCGCGCAGGACGTTTTCGGAAAAGCCCGAGGTGATCAATATCCGCAGATCGGGCATTTCCGCCGCGACCCGTTTGGCCAGCGCATGGCCCGACAACTCCCCCGGCATCACCAGATCGGTAAAAACCACGTCGATGTCGTCGCGGTCTTGCAGGATGTCCCAAGCCGCATCGCCGGTGGTTGCCGTGACGCAGTCGAACCCCAGCGACTCCAGCCGCCGCTCCGACAGGCGCAGGACCATCGGGTCATCCTCGACCAGCAGCACGCGCAGGCCGGTGCCGATCCCGGCGTGCTGCTCTGGCGCGTCGCTGGAGGCCGCCCGCGCGCTGGTGCCGTCCACGAGGGCGGGGAAATAGAGGCTGATCGTCGTGCCCTTGCCCAATTCGCTGTAGATCGCGATATGCCCGCCGGATTGCTTGATGAAGCCGTAAACCATCGACAGGCCCAGCCCCGTGCCTTGGCCGACCGGTTTGGTCGAAAAGAACGGCTCCATCGCGCGGGTGCGGGTCTCGGCGGACATGCCTTCGCCCGTGTCCGCGATCGACAGGCGGATGTAGTTGCCCATGTCGATGCCGATTTCCTGTGCGACATAGGTGTCGTCAAGCTGCATGTTGCGCGTTTCCAGCGTGATTTTCCCGCCCGAAGGCATGGCGTCTTGGGCATTCAACGCGATGTTCAAAACGGCAGTCTGAAGCTGGGTGGCGTCGACCTTGGCCTGCCAAAGGTCCTCGGCAAAGCCCGTCTCGACCGCGATATGCGCGCCGATGGTGCGTTTGAGCATCGCCACGGCTTTGGAGACTTCGGCGTTGAGGTCGATCTCCGCCGCGTTCAGCGTGGTCTTGCGGGCAAAGACCATCAGGCGCGAGGTGAGGTCCGCGCCGATCTCTGCCGCCTCCAGCGCGTCCGAGATCAGCGCGCCGCTTTTGGCCGAGGTTTCCGACATCTCCAGCAGTTCGAGATTGCCGATCACGACCGTCAGAAGGTTGTTGAAATCATGCGCGATGCCGCCGGTCATCTGGCCGATGGCATCCATCCGTTGCGAGCGGGCGGTGGCCTCCTCGGCGGCTTTTCGGCGCGACAGATCGTGCATAATGCCAACAAAGGCGACCTCGCCCGAGATATCGGCGCGGCCCACGGAAAGATGCAGCGGGAAGATACTGCCATCGGCGCGCAGCCCTTCCACGTCGCGGCCCACGCCGATGATGCGTTTCTCTCCGGTCTCGAGATGGTGGCGCAGAAAGCCGTCGTGTTGAACGGCCATATCCCCGGGCATCAGCATGCGCACGTTCTGCCCTACCAAATCCTCGACCGGATGGCCGAAGAGCGTGGCCGCCGCTTTGTTCACCCGCAGGATATTGCCCGCGTGATCCGCCACCACCATGGCATCGACGGCGGCGTCCAGAAGGGCCAGCAGAACGGGGCTTTCGTCGTTGATCTTCATGCGAGGGTTCCGTCTGTAGGGGCTGCGGGGCAGGGCATCCGATAGCGTGAGAGGGGGCGGGCGCGCAATGCAGGGCGGGGGCGCGTTAAGTGCCCGAGGGCTGCCTCCCGAACCACGCCGGCCCTACCACTGGATCGCTTCCAGATAGTCGAGCAGATTGGCGAAATCGGTTTCCAGCACCTCCCCATCCGCGCCACCATTGGGGTAGACGTGGCGCAGGCCCACCGCGGAAAAGTCGGGCATGGGTGAGGCGGGATCGTCTTTCGCAAGCTGGCCCATGACAAAGCGGCTGACAAACTCGCGCGGGAAGTAGCCGTCATTGCGCTGTTTCAGCCCGGCCAAATCCGGCGGCACCACATCCAGATGCAAGGACATCGGACCGCCCCCTTCGCCCTGCGCCCCGTGGCAGGCGGCGCATTCCTTGGCATAGACCCGCTGCCCCGCGCGCACCCGGTCGGTGTCGTCAGAGGACCCCTCCGAACAGGCGGAGAGGAGGGCGCAGGAAAGCCCGGCGAGGGCAGCGAGGTGAGGGCGCATAGGGGGTCCTTTCGATGGGCGTTAGTGCGACAGAAGCACAGGAAAGGCGCTTTGTTCAATCAGGCTGCGGGTCGTGCCGCCAAAAACCATCTCGCGCAGGCGGGAGTGGTCATAGGCGCCCATGACGATCAGATCGGCCCCGGTTTCTTTGGCGCGTTTCAGGATGGCGGTGCCAATGTCCTCGCCTCCGCTGGCATATTGCTGCACCGCAACGTTGCAGCCTTGGTGGGTCAGCCAAGCGGCGACATCGGTGCCGGGGTTTTCCCCGTCATGGGCAGAGATCGAAATTGGGTCGAAAAGCGCCACGGTCAGCTCGCGCGCATTGCGCAGGATCGGCAGAGCGGCGCGGATCGCCCGCGTGGCGGGAATGCCCGCTTTCCATGCGACGAAGACCGATTGCGGGGTCAAAGCCAGTTTGGCCTGCGCGGTGTTGAGCAGAACCGGCACGGCAGACTCAAAAAGGGCGGCATGCACGATGTCCTCGAACAGGCGGCTGTCTTCGCGCAGGTCCGCGCCGATAAGCACCGCATCACAGGTCAGCCCCGCCCGCGCCACCGTGTTGCGGAGGGCAGAGGCATCGCCACAGACTGCGCGCACATCCGCGCTGGCGCCTTGGTCGGTGAGATACTGGGAAAATTCCGCGCGCTGTTTTTCGACCGCCTCGCGGGCCGCGTCCACATCCGCCTGCCAGCCTGCCGGGAGGGAATAGGTGCTGAGTTCGCCCACCCCCATCGAATAGACCGGGACGGCAGGGGTTTCGCTGAGCAGAAGAACGATCAGATGCGCGCCCTGGGTCTGCGCCTCGCGGGCGAGGGCCTCAAGCTGATTGGGCCGGGCATCGACCCCCAGAACGGCTGTGATGGTGGCATTTTGCATGGCGACGCTCCTCATGTGACCACGGCCATTATGGGGCGGGCCGGAGCGGCTGCATTGATCTGGATCAAGCGGGAGGAGGACTGCGGAAAGAACCGTAGGCGGCAAGCGCCGGAAAAGGGTATCGCCCCCGCGCAAAGGGGGGCGATACCTGCGTCAGTTAAAAGCTGATCGACGCGGTCAGGCTGACAGTGCGGCCCGGTTCGGTCAAGGGCACCACATTGGCAAGCCCAAGCCCATCGGAACTGCGGCTTGCATAGGTCGCGTCGAACAGGTTCTGCACGTCCATGCGCACGTTCAGGTTCTCCATCCGCCGCGGTTTGTATTCCGCGTAGAGATTGACCACCTCATAGCCGTCGAGCGACACATCGGTATCGTCGTTCTCCAAGGCGATCTGCGCGGTCGCACCGATGCGCCATTCCTCGGTCACGTCATAGCCCGCTTCGAAGCCGAAGATATGGCCGACCGGACGGCCAAGGTAATAGGCGGTCGTGGCGGTTGTCGCGTCGTTGGTTTGCACATCGGCATAGGTGTAGTTCAACGTCGCGAAGCCGCGCGCGCCGGTATAGGTGACCGACCCGTCGAAGCCGCGCGATGTCAGATCGTCCACAGCACCGCGTGCGCCGCTCGAGGGCAGAACGGCGTTGATGTCTTCGATCTCAGTGTCGAAGAGCGCGCCTTTGACCGCCCAAGGGCCGCTGTCGTAACGCAGGCCCAAACGCACCGCATTGGCGCGCGAGGTGGTGAAGCCGTCATAATTCCACGGGGTGCGGAAGTTGACCAATGCAGCCTCGCCCAACTCATAACCGCCCCAGCTGGACGCGGCCCCTGCGTTGAGGGTCCATTGATCGTTCAAGACGTAATCGACCGAGCCGTTGACGCTGGCGCCGCTGGCGTCGAAATCGCTCCCATCCGCGCCTTCGAAGGATGCCCAGTCGTAGCGCCCGCCGTAGGACACGGAGATGCGGTCCGACAGATCCTGCCGTGCTTGGGCAAAAATGCCGATGTTGCTAAGCTCTTCGCGGCCGCTCGAACTGCGCGGGCTGACCGTGTTGTCATAGCCTTCGGCGCTTTCGTCAAAGAAATCGACACCGACATTGACGCTGCCGTTGCGGAGCGTGAAGTCGTTGCTGAGCACACCGCTGAGGCTTTTGTTCACGCCATAAAGCGAGCCTACGTCCATCGCCTGCTCGTTGTAGCTGAGCTGCGCATAGGGCGCCCAGATGCCCGAGGGGTTCTCATCCTCATAGGTCAGCGTATAGGAGGTGCGCTGCGACAGCGCTTCGTAGAGCACCGTGTCGCGCCCGATCACATCGGCAAAGTCGGGGCGGATGAAGCCACCTTGAGACGCGCGCAGGCCATTGTCGGTTGTCTCAGAAGCAGAGAAGCTCAGACGTTTGCCGCTTTGCGAGGTATAGGCGAATTTCGCGATATAGTCGGTCAGGTCCGCCGCCGTGCCGGTGATGGTGCTGCCCGAGCCGTCATCATAGTCATCGCCCGTCGCGCGCGTGCCGCTCAGCAGGTATTCAAAACCGTCGTTCTGCCCGAAGAGGGTCAGGGTGTTGCGGAACCCTTGGCCATTGCTGCCATAGGACAGCGTGTAGCGACCCCCAAAGGGATCATCCCCATCCAGCAAATCGCGGGCGTCTTTGGTGGTATAGGCGATAGAGCCCGCCAGCGCGTTTGGCCCCTGATCCGCCGGGGCAAGCCCCGCGCTGACCTCAACGGATTTCAGCAAGGCCGGATCCAGCAGGACGTTGCCGGTATGGTGGAAGGCCGATTTGTTCTGACGTGCGCCATCAATGGTGACGGAAAGCAGGCTTTCCTCGATCCCGTTCACATAGACCTTCTGCGCGATCGGCGCGCCGCCGCTGGCAGTGATCGCGGATTCGCCGGCAAAGACATCGGCCACGGTGGCCGGGTTGCGCTGTTCGATTTCGGTTTCGGTGATCTCGTCATTGCCCAAAACAGCCTGAGCGGCTGAGGTCTGAATGCGCAGCACACCGAGATCGAAAGCGGTGTCGTCTTGCGCGTAAGCGAGAGTGGCGGTCGAGCACATGAGCCAAGAAAGCGCGACGCGCTTGGCAGTAGTGGTTTTCATTTTATTGTCCCTTGTAGAAATCCTTGGCTGGCTGGGACTCATGAAACCGCTTGCTTGCTCTGCGCGGATAGTTGCGACAATCCGCCGAAATGTTCAAGGCGCGGATTTGGCTAAAGCGGGAGGGGGGCCGCTGGGCGTTGGATTTCTACGCGGGTGCCTGGTCTTTAAGCAGACCGGTTTGGAGGACGGCGACGTCGCCCCTTGTGCGGCGACTGACCTGCGTCTTCGTATCGGGTAAATAAGCACCACGCCCAAGGCGTTAGTGGCGGAGAGACAGGGATTCGAACCCTGGGAACCCGTGAAGGCTCAACGGTTTTCGAGACCGCCCCGTTCGACCACTCCGGCACCTCTCCGCGGGGGTCTGGGGGGTCCGTTTAGTCGCCTTTTCCAGCAGTGGCAAGAGGGGTTTTGCGCATCAATTGAAAGTTTGGGGATTTTCATTGCGCCGAGGCTGGTAGAGCCTAAGTTTAAAGGCAGATTTCTGCGAAAGGACCGCCCATGTTTCGCCAAAACCGAATGATTGCAGCCCCCTTTGTCATGGCGTTGATGCTGCTTGTCGCGCTTGCCCTGCCGCTGCGGGCGGCGGATCGCGGCGCGTTGGAGCGGTTCTTGGAAGTGACCGGCTTTGACGTGGCGTTGGAGAGCATCCGCCTGTCCGCCGATTCCGCGCCTGAGATGTTAGGGCTGCAAAGCGAGGATTTCGGCTCGGAGTGGTCGCGGCTGGTACGCGATGTCTTTGACACCGAGTTGATGCATGACATGGCGATGGATATCCTTGCCGAGACGCTCAGCGATGACCTGTTGGATCATGCCGCCGGATTCTATGCCTCCGATCTGGGCCAGCGTTTGGTGGCGGTCGAGAACAAAGCGCATATGGCTGAGGATGACGGGCTGAAGGCCGAGAGCGGTGCCGCCATCATCGCGGGGCTTGAGCGGATCGGCTCCCCCCGGTTGGAGACCCTGCGGCGCTTGAACGTGGCCAGCGATGTCGAAGAAATCTCGGTCCGGGCCATTCAAGAGGTGCAGATTCGCTTCCTTCTGGCCGCTGCGGCGGCCGGGGTGATCGAATTGCAGATGGAAGAGCCGGACCTGCGCGAGGCGATGCGGGCGCAGGCGGATGAGCTGGGCGCGCAGATCGCCGCTAACGCATTGGCCAACGCCGCCTATACCTACCAATCCTTCTCGGACGAAGACCTTGCCGCCTATGCCGAGGCGTTGGAGCATCCCAAGATGCAGCAAGTCTATACGCTGATGAACGCCGTTCAATATGAGATCATGGCCAACCGGTTTGAGGCCGTGGCCGCGCGCCTTGCGGCCATGCAGCCCAGTCAGGACATCTAATGCGGGCTTGGGTTTTCGCGCCGCTTTTGTGGCTTCTGGCGCTGCCCGCTTGGGCCGATGCGCGGATGACCGTGCTGGTCGACTTGTTGGAGCTTCGCCAAGCGGCGGTGATCCTCAGCGACGAAGGGCAGGCCCATGCGGAGGTGCTGAACCAAGACATGCTGGGCGGGCAGGGCGGCCCAGCCTGGCAGATGCAGGTCGAAAGCATCCACGATCCCGATCGTATGGTCGAAATGGTCCGCCGCGCCTTGGAAGAGACGATGACGGCGGAGGAGGTCGAAAAGACGATCGCCTTCTATTCCACCGAACTGGGGCGTCGGATTGTGGGGCTGGAGAATGCCGCCCGCGCCGCCATCGCCGAGCCTGAGATCGAGCAGATCGCGAGGGCGAACTATGGGGTGCTGGCGGGGGACGGTGATACCCGGGTGACTTTGATCCGCCGGTTGATCGACGCTTCCGATATGATCGACCGCAATGTGGGCACGGCACTCAATAGCAATTTCCAATTCCTCCGCGGCATGCGCGATGGCGGCGCGCTGGAGGACAGTGATGAAGACCTCTTGGCCGATGTTGGCGCCGATCTGGATGCGGTGACCGAAGACACCTCCGTCTGGTTGCACGCCTATATGCTGCTGGCCTATCACCCCTTGAGCAACGCCGAAATCGCGCAATATGCGGCTTATGCCGAGACACCGGCGGGCCGGGCGCTCAATCGCGGGCTTTTCGACGGATTCGGTCGGGCCTATGAGGATATCTCTTACGGGCTGGGGCGCGCATTGGCGCTGAATATGGTGGCCGAAAGCCTATGACAGGCCCACGGGGCAGGGCCAAGAAAACCTACTTGACTTGCCCCGCCATTCCGAAGATAAGCCCGCATCCCGGCGGGTAATCCGTTTTCGGGATTGTTTTTTAATGACGCCCCATGGGCGCGCTGTTCGAGGCGGATCGGCCGGAAAGCCATCCACAAACTCCCAAGCGGGGGCCACAGAACGCGGATGACAGAAAAGGAAGACGCATGTTTGCGGTCATCAAGACAGGCGGCAAGCAATACAAGGTTCAAGCAGGCGATATGCTGCGCGTTGAACGTATTGCGGCCAATGCTGGCGAAACAGTCCAGTTCAACGAAGTTCTGATGCTGGGCGGCGACAGCCCCGTGCTCGGCGCGCCTACGGTCAAAGACGCAGGCGTTCAGGCCGAAGTCGTCGATCAAATCAAAGGCGAAAAGGTCATCAACTTCGTCAAGCGCCGCCGGAAGCACTCTTCCAAGCGCACCAAGGGTCACCGTCAGAAGCTGACGCTGGTCAAGATCACCGACATCCTTGCCTCCGGCGCAGAGAAGTCGGGCGTATCCGAAGCTGTCGGCACAGGCTCCGTAAGCGCCGCCGCCGTGGCTGCCATCACCGGCAAGACCGATGAGGCTGCGCAGATCAAGAAGGCCAAGAAGGCGAAAGCCACCAAGGCCGCTCCGAAAGCCGAGAAAGCCGACCAGATGTCGGAAGCCGGCGCGGACGACCTGAAAGCGCTGAGCGGCGTTGGCCCCGCACTTGAGAAAAAGCTGCACGAAGCGGGTATCACCTCCTTCGCTCAAATCGCAGCATGGACCGAAGCGGATATCGCTGAAGTTGACGAGAAACTGTCTTTCAAAGGCCGTATCCAGCGTGAAGGCTGGGTCGAACAGGCCAAAGAAAAGACCAAAGGCTAAGGAGAGACCGAGATGGCACATAAAAAAGCAGGCGGTTCATCCCGTAACGGGCGCGACTCAGCTGGTCGTCGCCTTGGCGTGAAAAAATACGGCGGCGAAGCCGTCATCCCCGGCAACATCATCGTGCGTCAGCGCGGCACCAAGTTTTGGCCTGCCGAAGGCGTTGGCATGGGCAAGGATCACACGATCTTTGCAACCGTCGACGGCGCTGTGACCTTCCACAAGGGTCTGAAAAACCGCACGTTCATTTCGGTTCTGCCACGCGCGGAGGCCGCTGAATAAGCCGTACCCCAAAGGGTTTGAAAAAATCAGGGATCGGCGATACCGCCGGTCCCTTTTTCTTTTTCGGAAAGACCCCCGATGTTTTTGTTTTCCAGTTCAGGGCCCATTGGCCTGCCGGGCCGTTTCTCCGCTCTTTGCGGACCGCGGCTGAATTTTGATAAAGTCGTTACATTCGGCAGGGAGGAATATGTCGAATGTGTCAACGCCTCGGCGCGCGGCCTGTGCGTGATCGGGGCAGGGGCGGCCCGTTTGGCCAAAGGCCCCCAATCCAGTCTGTTCGGAGGAGGAACATGACGATGCAGTTGGAAGCGATTGTGAACCAACCCCTTATTGAGACAGAGCGGTTTGACCTGCGCCCGGTGCGCCGGTCCGACATGGGCATGATTGAGATGTATGCCAGCGACCCAAGGGTCGCCAACGCGACATCCTCGATCCCGCATCCGCTGCCGCCCGGCAGTGTCGAGGCCTATGTCACCCGCGCCATGTCCGATGACCGTGAAGAAGACGTCTGGGTCATGGATGGCACCCGCGCGGACAGTTCCGAAGTGATGGGCGTGATCTCCCTCACCCGGCTGGACCGCAACCAATCCGAAATCGGCTATTGGGTGGCACCGGCGTTCTGGAACACGCATCTTGCCTCTGACGCGGTGCAGGCTTTGGTAAACGCCAACCCCTTGGGCAATGACGCGCTTTTTGCCTCTGTTTTCCATGACAACCCGGCCTCGGCCAAGGTGCTGACCAATGCGGGCTTTGTCTATCTCGGCGACGCGGAAACCTATTGCTTGGCCCGCGATGCTGCCGTACCCACATGGACCTATAGCCGCAAGCTGTAGCTCCGTTTCCCGTGCCTGAAAGGCAAGACCATGAAGTTTCTCGACCTGTGCAAAGTCTACATCCGATCCGGCGCCGGGGGCGGCGGCTGTGTGTCGTTCCGGCGTGAGAAATACATCGAATATGGCGGCCCGGATGGCGGGGATGGCGGCACCGGCGGCTCGGTCTGGGCCGAGGCGGTCGATGGGCTGAACACGTTGATCGACTTTCGCTATCAGCAACACTTCTTTGCCAAGAACGGCCAGCCCGGCATGGGCAAACAGCGCACCGGTAAGGACGGTGAGGATATCATCCTGCGGGTGCCCGTGGGCACGGAGATCCTTGATGAGGATCAGGAGACCGTCATCGCCGATCTGACCGAGCTTGGCCAGCGCGTGCAGCTTGCGCGGGGCGGCAATGGCGGCTGGGGCAACCTGCATTTCAAATCCGCGACCAACCAAGCCCCCCGCCGCTCGAACCCCGGGCAAGAAGGGGTGGAACGGACGCTTTGGCTGCGGCTCAAGCTGATCGCCGACGTTGGCCTGCTGGGCCTGCCCAATGCGGGCAAGTCGACCTTCCTTGCAAGCACGTCGAACGCGCGGCCCAAGATTGCCGATTACCCATTCACTACGTTGCACCCCAACCTTGGCGTGGTCGGTGTCGATAACACTGAATTCGTGGTGGCGGATATTCCCGGCCTCATCGAAGGCGCCTCCGAAGGGCGGGGTCTGGGCGATCTTTTCCTTGGCCACGTCGAGCGTTGTGCGGTGTTGTTGCACCTTATCGATGGCACCTCCGAAACCGTGGCGGAGGATTACCACACCATCATTGGAGAGCTGGAAGCCTATGGCGGCGATCTGGCAGAAAAGCCGCGTGTCACTGTGTTGAATAAAGTTGATGCATTGGATGAGGAAGAGCGCGCAAGCCGCTTGAAAGAATTGGAAAAAGCTTCCGGCGGAAACGTGATGATGATGTCCAGTGTGGCTGGCGAAGGCGTGACGGAAGTATTGCGCACCCTGCGCCAGAATATCGACGAAGACCGCCTGCGTTTCCGCAGCACCGAGGAAGAGACACCTTGGCAACCCTAAGCACCGCCCGCCGCGTCGTCATCAAGATCGGCTCCGCCCTTCTGGTGGACCGCGATAGCGGCAATCTGCGCCGGGACTGGCTGACTGGATTGGCGCAAGATGTCTTGTGGCTCAAGGGCTTGGGCTGCGATGTTGTGCTGGTATCGTCTGGCTCCATCGCGCTTGGCCGGGGTGTTCTGGGCCTTCCGCCGACCGTCTTGGCGCTGGAACAGGCGCAGGCCGCCGCGGCGGTGGGGCAAATCCGCCTTGCCCGGGCCTATGAAGAGGTGCTGGCCCCCCATGGCATCACCACGGCGCAGGTGCTGGTAACGTTGGAAGACAGCGCCAACCGCCGGCGCTACCTCAACAGCCGCGCGACCTTGGAGCAGTTGCTCTCGCTCGGCGTCGTGCCCATCGTGAATGAGAATGACACGGTCGCGACTGATGAAATCCGCTTTGGCGACAATGACCGTCTCGCTGCGCAGATCGCGGTGACGGTGGGGGCTGATCAGTTGATTTTGCTCTCGGATGTGGATGGTTTCTACAGTGCCAACCCCTCACAGGACCCGACCGCGAAACGTTACGATGTGATCGAGAGCATCACGCCCGAGATTGAGGCGATGGCCGGTGATGCCGGGTCGGGCCTGTCCAAAGGTGGCATGAAAACCAAGCTGATGGCCGCCCGCACGGCGACAACGGCGGGCTGTGCGATGGCGATCACCGATGGGTTCGTCATGCGCCCGCTCACCGCGCTCGAAGGTGGTGCGAATGCCACTTGGTTCAGCGCGCAGAGTGATCCACAAGCCGCGCGCAAGCGCTGGATTGCCGCGATGAAGCCGCGCGGGGCGGTGACCTTGGACGCCGGAGCCGTGGCGGCATTGGCGCGGGGCACATCCCTCTTGCCGGCCGGGGTGACCGCCGTTGAGGGGCGTTTTGAGCGGGGCGACAGCATCGCCATGTATGACCCCGCCGGTCATGCGGTGGGCCATGGTCTCAGCCGCTATTCGGCGGAGGAGATCGGGCAGATCAAAGGCCACAAGAGCGCGGAGATCGAGGCGCTTTTGGGCTATCCCGGGCGGGCGGCTTTGATCCATCGGGACGATATGGCGCTTTAGGCGAAGGTGAAGATAGGGGCATAAGGCTATGAACGAAATCGAGAATATCTCTGAGCTGATGGCCGATATCGGCGCCCGCGCCCGTGCAGCGGCAGCGCAACTGGCGACTGACACAGCCGAGCGGAAACACGCGGCCCTGATCAGCGCGGCCGATGCGGTCTGGAAAAACCGGGCCGAGATCATTGCCGCCAATGAGCAGGACCTCGCCTTTGGCCGCGACAAGGGGCTGTCGGATGCCATGATGGACCGGCTGATGCTGAACGAAGAGCGCATTCGCGGCATGGTCGACGGGCTGCGGTCGGTCGCGGAACAGCTCGATCCGGTGGGCGAGGTGATCGCTGAATGGGACCAGCCCTCGGGCCTTAACATTCAGCGCGTGCGTACCCCACTTGGCGTGATCGGCGTGATCTATGAGTCGCGCCCCAATGTGACGGCGGATGCGGGCGCGCTTTGTCTCAAAGCGGGCAATGCGGTGATCCTGCGCGGCGGATCGGAAAGCTTTCATTCATCGCGCGCCATCCACGCCTGTCTGCAACAGGGGCTGCGGGATGCAGGCATGCCCGAAGACGCGGTGCAGCTGGTGCCGACGCGCGACCGGGCGGCGGTGCGCGAGATGCTGACGATGACGGATACCATCGACGTGATCGTGCCGCGCGGCGGCAAGGGGCTTGTCGGCTTGGTCCAGCGTGAGGCGCGGGTGCCGGTCTTTGCCCATCTGGAAGGCATCGTGCACATCTATATCGACGCCGAGGCGGACCCCGAAAAAGCCTTGAAGGTCGTGCTGAACGCCAAGACACGGCGGACGGGCATCTGCGGCGCGGCGGAATGTCTTTTGATCCATGAGGACGTCGCCAAGACCATTGGCAATGGCGTGATCCGGGCGCTGATCGACGCGGGCGTCGAAGTGCGCGCCGATGCGGCCTTGCAGGATGTCCCCGGCACGGTCCCAGCCAGCGATGCGGATTGGGGGCAAGAATACCTCGATATGATCGTCGCGGCGCGGGCCGTCCCCGATCTGGACGCTGCGATGGCGCATATTCGCGAGTATGGATCGGGGCATACCGATTGCATTCTGACCGAGAATGCGGAGACCGCTGCGGCGTTCTTTAACGGGCTGGATTCGGCGATCCTGATGCACAATGCCTCGACCCAATTCGCGGATGGGGGAGAGTTCGGCATGGGCGCAGAGATCGGTATCGCCACGGGCAAGCTTCATGCCCGCGGCCCCGTTGGCGCGGCGCAGTTGACGAGCTTCAAATACCTCGTGCGTGGCGAGGGTACCGTGCGCGGCTGACCGTCAGAAAGACAGGGTTAGGGCCGTATCGCTACTGTCGAGCGTAATTTCTTTCCCCTGTGCTTCGGCCAGAATTGGCAAGAGTGCGAATTGAACCTGCGCAGGCTGTAGCGGCTGGTCCGGCCCGGGCTGTGTCAGCAGCGCCCAAAGTTCAGGGTCTATCGCGATTTTGTCAGCCTCGGCCTGTAGGGACCAATGGCCTGCCTCTTCGGCGATGGTGATCCGGCCGCCGTGGTGCAGGGCCGTTTCGATACAGAGCAGCGCGAGGAAGGCCATCCGCACGCTGTTGCGTGATTGGGGGCTTGTGACCTGCCAATCAACCTCAACCCGCGAGGCGGCATAGAGATCACGTAGGATCGAAGTCACCTCGTTCTGGCCCATGGTCTGATCGCCCGCGGCCCCAAAGGCGATGCGGAAAAAGCGGATCCGGGCCGAAGCGCTTTCGACGCTTTGACCGATCAAGGCAAGCTCAGGCCCCGGGGCGGCCCCGGTGCCCGCCATCTGAAGCAGTTCAAGCCCGTTGTTGATGGCCCCGATTGGCGATATCAAGTCGTGGCAAATGCGGCTGCCGATCAGGGCGGGCAGGTCGATGTTAAGCTGGCCCATGGTGGCCCCTTGGAATGATTGGAAATGGCATGGATGATCTGAACGCGCTGCTGACGCCGGGCATGTTGGTGATGCATCCGCAGCATCCCGAATGGGGCACGGGCCAAGTGCAAAGCAATATCGGCGGCAAGGTGACGGTCAACTTTCGTGACCAAGGCAAAGTGGTCATAGACAGCTTTCGTTTGGAATTAATGCCGGTCTTTGATGAGGGATGACCCTTTCCAAATCCTTAATGGTGGAAGAAAAATTTCTTAAAGCAACCATAGGGAGAGTAACCGATTTCCGCTTTCCCCGCAACTGTTGCGCCCGCGCAGCCGATTGCCTATCAGGCGGAGACTTTCATTTCGGGCATAGGATTGGCCGATGCCGCGGGGCGTAGCAGCAGATTTTCAGGTCAGATTGGCGCAGACGGAAGCCGATGTGCAGGCAGCACAGCAGCTGCGGTATGACGTTTTCGTGCGGGAGTTGGGCGGCGGCGGGCCGATGGTCGATCATGCCGCCGGATTGGAGCGGGACCGGTTCGATCCCTACTTTGACCACCTGCTTTTGACCGACCGGCGGAGCGGTAAATTGGCGGGCGTCTACCGAGTGATGCGGAGCGATATGGCCGCACGGGCAGGGGGCTTCTATTCGGCGGCGGAGTACAATCTGGCGCCGCTTGTCCAGTCGGGTCGTAAGCTGTTGGAATTGGGGCGCTCTTGCCTTGACCCCGCCTATCGCGGTGGCACGGCGATGCACCACCTTTGGGCCGCGCTTGCAGGCTATGTTGCCGAATATGAGATCGAGGTTCTCTTTGGCGTGGCGAGCTTTCACGGCACCGACACCGCGGCTCTGGCCGAGCCGCTTTCGCTTTTGCATCACCGGCATTTGGCACCGCCCGAACTGCGCGTCCGCGCGCGCGAATATGCGCCCATGGACCTGATCCCCGAGGCCGAGTTGGACCGGCGCATGGCCATGCTGGCGGTGCCGAGCCTGATCAAAGCCTACCTTCGGCTGGGCGGCACCGTGGGCGAGGGGGCCTATATCGACCGCGCCTTCAACACCACGGATGTTTGCCTGATCCTTGATACGAAACAGATGAGCGCGCGGCAGATGCGGTTCTATAACGGGAGCGCTGCATGAGCACGACTTGGGACAGTGACCAGCCGCCGCCAGAGCGGCGTTTGACGCTTGCAGGGATGCTGCGCGTCATGCTCCGCGGCGCGGCCTTGGCGATTTTGGTTTTCGGCGGGTTGCTGGTCTTGCTGCTGCTGCGCTTGATCGAGCGGCCAATTTTTGGCCTGCATCGGCCCATCACCCCCCATATCACGCAGATGGTATGCCGCGCGGCGTTCTGGGTGCTGGGCATGCGCTTTATCCGCCGCGGCACCCCGATGGAACGGCGCTGCGCGGTGGTGGCCAACCATACCTCATGGCTCGATATTTTTGCGCTGAATGCGGCCAAACGGATCTACTTCGTCTCTAAATCCGAGGTGGCGGGCTGGCCCGGCATCGGCTGGCTGGCACGGGCGACGGGTACCGTCTTTATCCGCCGCGACCGGGCCGAGGCGCGCACCCAGACAGAGGTGTTCCGGACGCGCCTCTTGGCCGGGCATAAGCTGCTGTTTTTCCCCGAGGGCACCAGCACCGACGGGCTTCAAGTGCTTCCCTTCAAGACCACGCTGTTCGAGGCCTTCTTTGACCCTGCCTTGCGGGATGAGATCGCGGTGCAGCCCGTCAGCGTCATCTACCACGCGCCGCAGGGTGAAGATCCGCGGTTTTATGGCTGGTGGGGGGATATGTCCTTTGGCGCGCATCTGCTAACGACGCTGGCCGCGGCCCGGCAGGGCGCGGTTGAGGTGGTCTATCACCCGCCGCTGCCCGTGGCCGAGTTCACCGGGCGCAAGGCGCTGGCGCAACGCTGCGAAGCGATTGTGCGCGCGGGCCATGCTCAGACAGGAGCTGATGGCGGGCCGCGCCTGCAATAAGCCCCTTGCGCTGCGCCACGCACTGGCCTATATGCGCCCCACTTGAACCCGCAGTCGGGGTTGGGCCTTTTGGGGAGAAATCCCAGATCGTCCGCCGGTTGGCAGCATGAGGCTGTCATACCCCCGATGAGGCTAAACCGGAAAGGTATAAAGACATGGCTCTTCCTGAGTTCTCCATGCGCCAACTGCTCGAAGCAGGCGTACACTTTGGTCACCAGACACAGCGCTGGAACCCCCGCATGGGCCCGTATATCTACGGCGCACGCAACGGCATCCACATCATGGACCTCACACAGACCGTCCCCATGCTGGACGAAGCGCTGAAAGTGATCCGTGACACCGTCGCCAAGGGCGGCAGTGTTCTCTTCGTCGGCACCAAGCGTCAGGCCGCTCAGCCAATCGCCGACGCCGCAGAGAAATGCGCACAGTATTACATGAACCATCGTTGGCTCGGCGGTACGCTGACCAACTGGCAGACCGTTTCGCAGTCGATCAACCGTCTGAAAAACATCGACGAACAGTCCGAGCGCGGTTTCGAAGGCCTGACCAAGAAAGAGCGTCTTGGCATGGAACGCGACCAAGCGAAGCTTGAAGCGTCGCTGGGTGGTATCCGCGAAATGGGCGGCCGTCCTGACCTACTTTTCGTCATCGACGTGAAGAAAGAGTCGCTGGCCATCGCAGAAGCCAACAAGCTGGGCATCCCGGTTGTGGCCGTGGTTGACACCAACTGCTCGCCCGACGGTGTTGATTACATCATCCCCGGCAACGACGACGCGGCCCGCGCCATCGCGCTCTACTGTGATCTGGCATCGCGCGCTGCTCTCGACGGCATGTCGGCTCAGCTGGGTGCGGCAGGCGTTGATCTGGGCGCCATGGAAGAAGCCCCCGAAGAAGAAGCCGTGAGCGAAGAGAGCACCGGCGTCGAAATCGGCAACGCGTCCGAAGAGACTCTGCACGACGATGCCATGGGCAAAGATGCGCCGCTGGACATCGAATCCAAGAAAGAGACCGTCGCCAAAGCCGAAGGCTAAGCGTCACGGACCTGAAACACGGGGCAGGGTAACCTGCCCCGATTTCCACCAGAAGCGGGCCTTGGGCCTGCACCCGATTTCCAAAGGAGAACCAAGAGATGGCAATCACAGCATCCATGGTCAAGGAACTGCGCGACAGCACCGGCGCAGGCATGATGGACGCCAAGAAGGCACTGACAGAAAACGACGGCGACATGGAAGCCGCTGTCGACTGGCTGCGCACCAAGGGTCTGGCCAAAGCGGCGAAGAAATCCGGCCGTACAGCTGCCGAAGGTCTCGTGGCTGTTAAGGTCGAAGGCGGTCACGGTGTCGCGGTTGAGGTGAACTCCGAAACCGACTTCGTCGGCAAGAACGCTGAATTCCAATCCATGGTCAGCAACATCGCCGATGCCGCCCTGAAAGTGGACGATGTCGAAGCGCTGAAAGCAGCTGAGATCGACGGCAAATCCGTTGAAACCACTCTGACAGACGCCATCGCCAAAATCGGCGAGAACATGTCCCTGCGCCGCATGCAGAGCATCGAAGGCGAGACCGTGGTCTCCTACGTGCACAACGCAGCCGCGCCCGGCATGGGCAAGATCGGCGTTCTGGTCGCCATGACCGGTGGCAACGAAGAGCTGGGCAAACAGATCGCGATGCACATCGCTGCTGTGAATCCTGCGTCGCTGTCCGAAGCTGATCTGGACCCGGCCGTCGTCGAGAAGGAAAAGCAGGTTCAGATGGACATCGCCCGCGAAAGCGGCAAGCCCGAAGCCGTGATCGAGAAAATGATCACTGGCCGCATGCAGAAGTACATGTCCGAAGTGACACTGGTGAACCAGTCCTTCGTCGTGAACCCTGACCTGACTGTTGGCAAGGCCGCTGAAGAAGCGGGTGCGACCATCACCGGTTTCGTGCGTCTGGAAGTTGGCGAAGGCATCGAAGTCGTCAAAGAAGACTTCGCAGCAGAAGTGGCGAAAGCCGCGAAAGGCTAAGCCTTTTCGTTATGAGGAATATGGGGCGGTGCATTCCGATGCGCCGCCTTTTTTCGTAGGCGGACACCGATAGCGACGCCGATAAAAACGACGGCTCGAAGTATCAGGGCAGGTTCTGCATGGGGCAGGGGAAGGATCCGGTCAGCCAGGCGAAAAATAAACCTGACTGAGACCGGCGAGCCAAAAAGCGCCTTGGTATTACAAGGATTTGAGGCCCGTCGTACCGCAGGTGCGAACACCCGCGATACTGGCGGACCATGGCCATCTACTACCTGAGGTGCCAGTAAGGTATTCCATACCCTAATATATTACGGATCCATCACGAACATCTGGTTGGCAAAGGCCGCTTTCAGCACCGCCTGAGCCGTCGTCTCGACCGACAAAGCCTCCCGCGCGAGGCGCAGGTGTTTTTCGACCGTGGGGGCCGTCAGACCCATCAGCAGGGCGATATCCTGCGTGGTCTTGCCATCTCCGACCCATTGCAGCACCTCCAGTTGACGCCGCGTGAGGCTGCGGTTGGGGCTTCTGTAGGGCAGGGAGAGGATTTTCAGATGCGCAATTTCATTCATCAGCTGAATGTCCGCGCCATGCTTCTTCCAAATCGCATCCACCTCATCCTGAGATAGCCCGCGGCGCGCCGTTAGCGCAATTGCCCCCTTGGACCGCGCCGAGATCGAGCGGAAGCTGATCGTATAGCCCGCCGTCACATCCATGCTGGCGTTGAAGTCGATCACCCGTTTTTCGGTCTCCGACAGGCCATCGCGCTGCGTGATCTCCGCCAAGGTGCCCCAGCTACAAGCGCCTTCGTTGTTGAGTGCCCAACGCAGCATCGGCGCATTGAAGTAGAGCCCGCTGTGCAGGTAGCCGTTGAGGTATTCCGCGCTTTGATTGCTCAAAATCACGAAATCCGCCGGGTCGCCCAAAGAGGTCGGTGTGCGGTAGCGCGTAAAGCCGTAGATCAGCCGGTCGAACCCATAGTCTGCCATCTGTCGCGTATGGGCATCCCAGAGTGCTTCGATTGTCGGGCTATGCGCGATCTGATGCAGATAGTCGCGCAAAATCATCAGCTTACGATATGACGTTGAAGGGCTTGGATTGCCAGAACATAGCCATGAACGCCAAAGCCGCAGATCTGTCCAAGGGCCACAGGCGCGATATAAGACGTGTGGCGGAAACTCTCGCGCGCGTGAATATTGCTCAGATGCACTTCGACCACCGGCAGTTCGACAGAGGCGATGGCGTCCATCAGCGCGATGGAGGTATGGGTATAGGCGCCGGCATTCAGAATGATACCAGCATGTTGGCCGCGGGCCGCGTGGATCAGATCGATCAGGCTGCCTTCGTGGTTCGACTGCGCAAACTCCATCTCCAGACCCAGCCGTCCGGTTTCGTCGGCACAGAGTGCCTCAACATCCGCCAAGGTGGTCTTGCCATAGACCTCAGGCTGCCGCGTGCCCAAAAGGTTCAGGTTCGGGCCGTTCAAGATAAGTACAGACGCCATAATCACTCGCATTAAATCATCTAGATAGTGTTAACGGAGCAAAACTGGCGCTGTCCAGCGTCAGGTGGCATTGCGGTGCTACTGTGGCGAGAAAATCGCAACAACAGGGCTGGCATGGTGATATATGAAACTGATAATCAGTATTATGTAAATAAATCGGTTCCTGAGAGGAGATGAAACAGTTTAACCCAAGGCATAACCCGCGCCGCGCACGGTTCGGATCGGGTCTCCGCCACCTTCGCGCGTCAATGCTTTGCGCAAACGCGCGATATGAACGTCCACCGTGCGCGTATCGACATAGATGTCGCGGCCCCAAACGTGGTCGAGCAGTTGATCGCGGCTGAACACGCGCCCGGGTTTCTCCAGCAGCGTCGTCAGCAGCCGATACTCCGTCGGCCCCAGTTTCAGCTCGTTGCCCGCGCGGCTCACGCGGTGACGCTCTGGGTCGAGCTGAATGTCGTCAAAGCTCAGCAGCGCGCCTGCGGCTGCGGGACGTGTGCGGCGCAACTGCGTGCGCACACGGGCCATGAGTTCGCGCAGGTTGTACGGCTTGATCACATAGTCATCCGCGCCGGTCTCAAGCCCCCGCACGGTATCCACTTCCTCAGAGCGCGCGGAGAGCATGATGACTGGAATGTGCCGCGTCGCCTCGCGCGATTTGAGCTGGCGGCAAACTTCGATGCCGCTCATCAAGGGCATCATCCAATCGAGGATCACCAAATCCGGCGCGGCCTCTGAGACCAGAAGCATGGCTTCTTCGCCGTCTTCGGCCCGGCGCACCTCAAAGCCTTCGGCTTCGAGGTTATAGGCCAGTACCTCACGTTGCGCGGGTTCATCTTCTACCAGCAGAACTTGCGGTCGTGTGACGTCCATCGTCTCAGTCCTTCGTGGTGATCGAAGTGCGGTCGGCCTTGGGCCGGTCGTCCTCGGGCGTCTCACCGGTCACCAGATAGACGACCTGTTCGGCGATGGCGGTCACATGGTCACCCATACGTTCGACGTTTTTGGCGATGAAATGCAGATGCATACAGGCGGTGATGCTGCGTGGGTCTTCCATCATGAAGGTGAGGAATTCGCGGAAGAGCGCATTATACATCTGGTCGACATCTTCGTCGCGGGTGATCACATCCCGCGCAAGATCCGCGTCGCGCTGAATATAGGCGTCGAGCGCGTCTTTCAGCATCGCCTCGACCGCGCCAGCCATGCGGCGGATCGCGCCGGTGCTGTCGCTGACAGGCTCCATCTGGTTCAGGACGCTGGTGCGCTTGGCCATGTTTTTTGCATAGTCGCCAATACGTTCGAGGTTGGCGCTAATCTTGATGACGCTCAGCGTCAGACGCAGGTCGATCGCTGTGGGCGCGCGCAGCGCGATGACGCGGGCGGCGCTTTCGTTGATTTGCTCTTCCAGCCCGTCGATGGCCTTGTCCCCTGCCCGCACCTCATTGGCGAGCTCTTCGTCGCGGGTTTCGAGCGATTGCGCGCCGCGGCGAATGGCGTCTTCGACCAGACCGCCCATTTTGAGGATCTGCGCCTGGACGGCTTCCAGATCGCGGTCGAATGCTGATGCAATGTGTTGATCTGACATGATATTATCCAATACGGCCGGTGATGTAGCTTTCGGTGCGCGGGTCTTGGGGCCGCGTGAAGATGTCGTCGGTGTCGCCAAATTCCACAAGGTTGCCGAGGTGGAAAAAGGCGGTTTTCTGGCTCACCCGAGCGGCCTGTTGCATGGAGTGTGTGACGATCACGACGGAGTAGTTCTGCCGCAATTCGTCAATCAATTCCTCGACTTGCGCGGTGGCGATGGGGTCGAGGGCCGAGCATGGCTCGTCCATCAAAAGCACTTCGGGTTCGGTCGCCACGGCGCGGGCGATGCACAGACGCTGCTGTTGGCCGCCCGAAAGGCCGGTGCCCGGTGCGTGCAGACGGTCTTTCACCTCGTTCCAGATCGCGCCCCGGCGCAGCGCCTGTTCGACGATATCGTCAAGATCGGCCTTATTGCGGGCCAGCCCGTGGATGCGGGGGCCATAAGCCACGTTGTCGTAGATCGACTTTGGGAAGGGGTTTGGCTTTTGAAACACCATGCCCACTTTGGCGCGCAGCTGCACCGGGTCGACCCGTTTGTCATAGATGTCTTCGCCATCGATGCGGATGTCGCCGGTCACGCGGGCCACATCAATTGTGTCGTTCATCCTGTTGATACACCGCAAAAAAGTCGATTTGCCACAGCCCGAAGGGCCGATAAAGGCGGTCACGGTTTTGTCGTTGATGTCGATGTCCACGTCGCGAATGGCGTGGCTGTCACCGTAGTAGACCTGCACGTTGCGGGCCGCGATCTTGACGGGTTGGGTTGTCACGTCACTCTCCGAATATCTGTTGTCTTTCATGGTCCCGTCCTTGGTTTACCAGCGACGCTCAAAGCGGCGGCGCAGCAGCACGGCAATGGCATTCATCGTGATCAGGAACACCAGCAAGATGATGATACCGCCCCAAGCACGTTCGTAGAAGGCCGGGTCGGCGCGTTTGGCCCATTCATAGATCTGGGCCGGCATGGCGGAGTTCGGGGCCATCAGCCCTTCGGCGATGCTGTCGGGCGGATTGGAGGCGATGAAGCCCACCATGCCGATCAGCAGCAAAGGTGCGGTTTCGCCAAGGGCTTGGGCAAGACCGATGATCGTCCCCGTCAGGATGCCTGGTGCGGCGAGGGGCAGCACATGGTGGAACACCGATTGCATTTTCGAGGCCCCTACCCCAAGCGCCGCGTCACGGATCGAGGGCGGCACCGATTTCAGCGAGGCGCGGGTCGAGATGATGATCGTCGGCAGGGTCATCAGTGTCAGCACCAGACCACCCACCAGCGGGGCCGAGTTCGGCAGGTGCATGTAGTTGATGAACACCGCGAGGCCAAGGATACCAAAGACGATCGAGGGCACCGCGGCGAGGTTTGAGATGTTCACTTCGATGATGTCGGTGATCCAGTTCTTCGGCGCGAATTCTTCGAGGTAGATCGACGCGGCGACCCCGATGGGCAGCGCCAGCACCAGCACCACCAGCATCATCGCGAAAGAGCCGATCATCGACACCCCCATGCCTGCCGCTTCGGGCCGCGCGTCAGAGGCGTCGGCGCCTGTGATGAAGTCGAGGTTGAAGCGCTTTTCAATGCTGCCGTCGGCGATCAACGCATCGACCAGATCAAGCTGCTCGGCGCTGATGTTCTTATCATTGGCGATGCTTTCGCGGGTCACGCGACCCTTGAGGTAGCCATCGACACGGCTGTTAGTCAGGAACTCGAACTCGGCATTCGTGCCGATCAGCTCGGGGTTGGCCAAGACGTAGTTGCGCAACTGGGCAGCGGCGTCTTTCGACAGGATATCGGCCATCGCCTTGGGCTTGAGATCGGTCTCAACCTCGCCCGCTTCGACCTTGTTTTCAAAGGCAGCTTTTAGCAGCGGCGAATATCCGAAGGTCGAGACCTTCTTGATGTCTTCCAAATCGCGGTTGCCGTTCTTGTCGAGCTTGTCTTCCAGCAGCGGCACGGAAAGCGTCACATAGGTCTGCTGAAACGCGCCGGTCCCGCGGGAGATGATGGTGAAGAGCAGCGTCAGCAGCATCAAGAGGCCGATGACGATGGCAATGATGCCATAGAGCTTGAACCGGCCCTCGGAAGCGTTGCGGCGTTTGGTGCGCCCGTCTTGGACCAGCAGCGAAGCTCCGCGCGGGTCTGCGATGGGGGCTGCGGGGTTGGGGATATCGCTCATTCGTACTGCTCCCGGTATTTGCGCACGATGTAGAGGGCCAGCACGTTCAGGCCCAAGGTCAGGACGAAGAGGGTCAGGCCAAGGGCGAAGGCCACCAGCGTCTCGGGGCTGGCGAAATCGCTGTCCCCAGTCAACTGGCTGACGATGCGGGTGGTGATGGTGGTCATGGCCTCCAGTGGATTGGCCGAGATGCGGGCGATGGCCCCTGCCCCCAGCACCACGATCATGGTCTCACCGATAGCGCGGCTCGCGGCCAGCAGCACGGCGCCCACGATGCCCGGCAGCGCCGCAGGCAGCACCACTTGGCGGATCGTCTCGGACTGGGTCGCGCCCAGCCCGAAGGAGCCGTCGCGCAGGGATTGGGGCACCGCGTTGATGATGTCGTCCGACAGGGAGGAGACAAAGGGGATCAACATGATGCCCATGACCAGCCCGGCGGTCAGGACCGAGGTCGCCCCCGACATCCAATCGACGCCCAGAAGCCCCTCTTCCCCGCGCCCAAAGACTTGGACGAGGAACGGCCCCACCGTCAGCAGCGCGAAAAGGCCGTAAACGATTGTCGGGATGCCTGCGAGGATTTCGAGCAGCGGCTTGGCCGTGGCGCGTACCTTGGGGCCTGCATATTCGCTCAGGTAAATCGCGGCGAAAAGCCCGATGGGCACGGCCACCAGCAGCGCGATGAGCGAGATATATAGCGTCCCCCAAAGCAGCGGCAGGATCGACAGGTCACTGTCGCCGCGGAAGTTCGGTGCCCAGGAAGAGCCGAAGAAGAAGTCAGTCCAGGGATGCAGGTTGAAGAAATTGATCGTCTCGAAGAGCATCGACAACACGATGCCCACCGTGGTCAGGATCGCGAGCGACGCCGCGAGGATCAGCAGCGCTTTCACGCCCCCCTCGACCCGGTTGCGGGCGCGGAAGGTGGCATCGGTTTCGCGATAGACCATGGCCAGCCCGGCCAAGGCGATCAGCGCGACAACAATGTTGCGCCAGAAATTGCCCGTCGCCGTCATCTCGCGGTAAGCCTGCGCAGCTTGCAGCACCTCGGGGCTGATCTCGGCGCCCAAGGCAACGCCCTGTTCGCCCAGCCATGCGCGCAGGTCATCGGCGGCGGAAAGATCGGTCGCATCTGCCGCGCTGAGCGCGCCGGAAGAGACGGCCGCGTCCAGCCCATCGGCCAGACGACGCACATCGCTCATGATCAGATTGACGGAGGAACCTTCGGGCACAGCCTCGGCGGGGATCATATCGACCACCGAAGATTGCACCAGCATCGGCTGGACCAGCAGCCAGATGCCCAAAACCAAAAGCGCGGGCACCGCCACGCTCATCACCGCATTGTAGCCGTAGTAGCTTGGCAGCGAATGCAGCTTGCGGCTGTCGCCTTGGGCAGAGGCCAAAGCCCGACGCCGCGCAAGGAAATACCCGCCCAGTGCCAGGGCCGCGATCAGGATGACCAGCGGCAGCACCGCGCCTGTTGTCAGTATTTGTCCCACATGTCCCCCGGTGGATCAAAAAGCGAAAAACCGGGGGCAGTCACCCGCCCCCGGCGATAAGGTTAAAGGCTTAGGAGCCGCTGCCCATCACGGTCTCATCGGCAACCACGGACTGGGTGTCGGCCAGTTCAGGGTCGGAGACCAGACCGTATTCGGCCAGCGGGCCGTCGGGGCCGGCAACTTCGTCGGCGACGAAGAATTCAGCGTATTCTTTCAGGCCGGGGATCACGCCGATGTGGGCTTTCTTGACGTAGAAGAACAGCGGGCGCGACACAGGGTAGTCACCCGAGGCGATGCTCTCGGTGGTCGGCTCGACGCCGCCCATGGTGGCAACTTGCAGCTTGTCGGTGTTGTTCTCGTAGAAGGCCAGACCGAAGACGCCGATGCCGTCTTGGTTGCTCTCGATGCGCGCCAGCGTCTCGGTGTAGTCGCCGTCGATGTCCACGGACTTGCCGTCGGTGCGCAGGCTGATGCACTCTTTCTCGGCGGCTTTCTTGTCGCCATCCGCGGCTTCGAGGAAGGCTTCGTAATCACCGGACTCTTCGCAGCCTGCGAGGATCACCTTGTCTTCAAACACTTCGCGCGTGCCGTGTTTGGTGCCGGGGATGAAGGCTTGGATCGGCTGCGCGGGGAAGTCGGGGTTGACCTGATCCCATGTGGTATAGGGGTTCTCGGTCACTTCGCCGTCGACGACAACTTTGGCGGAGAGGGCTTTGTACCAATCGACCGGCGTGAACTCGAAGGTCTCGCCATTGATGTCGGAGGCGAAGACGATGCCGTCATAGCCGATGCGCACTTCGATGATGTCGGTCACGCCGTTCTCGGCACAGGCCGCCACTTCGGCGTCTTTGATCTGGCGCGAGGCATTGGCCACGTCGATGGTGTTCTCGCCCACGCCTTCGCAGAAGCGCTTGAGGCCAGCCGAGGAGCCGCCCGATTCCACGACCGGTGTCGGGAAGTCAAAGTTTTCGCCAAAGGCTTCGGCGACGATGGAGGCATAGGGCAGCACGGTCGAGGAACCGGCAACCTGTACTTGGTCACGCGCGGCAGCAGCGGTTGCGGATACGGCGGCAATCGCCAGGGCGGAAGTGGTGAGTTTTGCGAGTGACATGATATCTCCTGTCAGATGCGAATTGGTGACCACCCCATGGTGATCTGCGCCCCGTCTATGAAGGCGGTGCTGTGCTTTTGTGACAGCAACGTTACAGTTTCATGACAGTCGGCCTGAATCACCAAATTTCTGCAAAAATCAGTCAGAACCCGGTTTCATCGGCAGAATCACGCGGAATTCAGCACCTTCGCCGGGGGTGCTGGTGATCTTGAGCCGCCCGCGGTGACGGTTCATGATGTGTTTGACGATAGCCAAACCCAGTCCCGTTCCGCCAAGCGCACGGCTGCGGTGGCTGTCGACCCGGTAGAACCGTTCGGTCAGCCGCGGCAGATGGATGGCGTCGATGCCGGGGCCGTGGTCCCGTACGCTGACATGGACCGCCGGGCCGCGCATCGCGGGATCATGGCCCGTGCGTTTAAGAGAAATCTCGACCCGGTTGTCGCGCCCGCCGTATTTGATCGCGTTCTCGATGAGGTTCGTGAAGACCTGCACCAACTGATCCGCATCGCCCAGCACGAGGGCGGGCGCATCCCCCAAGGTCGGTGCCAGTGTCACATTGCTGTCGACCGCCAGCGGCCCGAGGTTGCGCAGGGTGCCGCGCAGCACGTCGCGCACATCGATCGGCGCCTCGGGGCGCACGCGCTCTTCGGCCTCGACCCGGCTGAGGGACAAAAGCTCTCCCACCAGCCGGTTCATCCGCTCTGCCTCTTGCGCCATGATTCCCAGAAACCGCTCGCGCGCCGCCGTATCATCGCGCGCGGGGCCTTGCAGCGTCTCAATGAAGCCGATCAGCGCGGTCAGCGGGGTGCGCAGCTCATGGCTCACGTTGGCCACGAAATCGCGGCGCATCTGGCCTGCCTGCGCCATTTCCGTCACGTCGTTAAAACTGAGCAGGACAATCCCGTGGTCGCCCACCGGGCGCAGGCTTACGTCATAGGTGGTGCCATGTTCGCCGCCGGTGCTGGTAAAGCGCGCTTGGCAGGGGCCCGCGCCCGCAAGACAGCGTTCGACCGCTTCGACCAGCCCCGGCTGGCGCAGCGCGGTGACGAAATGGCGGCCCAGCAGCCCCTTGCCCAGCAGATCCTCGGCGGGCGCGTTTAGAACGGTAATCCGCTCCTCGGCGTTGATGGCCACGCTCGGCAGCGGCAGCGCCGCCACCACATCGGCCAATGTAACGGCGGTGCTGCCCATGTCAGAGCGGTTCAAGATCGCGGCGGAAGCGCGCGGCGTTCTCGGCATAGTGTTTGGCGCTCGCGGTCAACTGTTGGATCGCTTGCGCGTCAAGCTCACGCACAACTTTGCCCGGCACGCCCATGACGAGCGACCCATCGGGGATCACCTTGTTTTCGGTGATCAGCGCCCCTGCCCCGATCAGGCAGTTCTTGCCGATCTTGGCACCATTCAGCACCGTGGCCCCCATGCCGATCAGAGAGTTGTCGCCGATGGTGCAGCCATGCAGCATGACCTTATGGCCGATGGTGCAATCTTCGCCCACGGTCAGCGGATAGCCCATATCGGTGTGAAAGACGCAGTTCTCCTGCACATTGCTGCCGCGGCCCACGGTGATCATCTCATTGTCGCCGCGCAGGGTGCTGCCGAACCAAACAGAGGCTTCGGGGCCGAGCGTCACCTTGCCGATGACATTGGCGTCAGGGGCGACCCATGCATCGGGGGAGACTTCGGGGCGGGCATCGGCGAGGGCGTAGAGGGTCATTTCAATTCCTCGAATTCGGATTGCAGACGGCGAACGTGATCCTTGATGGCGGGTTGTTGGCTCAGCCGCAGCCGTGCGGCGGTGATGATGGACTTCAGCCGCGCCTCGGTCTGGTCGAGATCGTCGTTCACCAGCACGAAGTCGTAGCCGTCCCAATGGCTGATCTCATCCCAGCTTTTGCCCATGCGCTTGGCGATGGTTTCGGCATCGTCCTGCCCCCGGCTTTCCAAACGGCGCTTCAACTCGGTGATCGAGGGCGGCAGCAGGAAGATCGACAGCGTGTGTGTGTTCAGGTCGGAGTTGCGGATCTGCTGTGCGCCCTGCCAGTCGATGTCGAAAAGGATGTCCTGCCCCTCATCAATCGCCGCCTGCACGGGGGCCTTGGGGGAGCCGTAGAAGTTGCCAAAGACATGGGCGTGTTCCAGCATCTCGCCCTCGGCCACGGCCTGACGGAACTCCTCTTCGCCGACAAAGCGGTAATCCTTGCCGTCTTCCTCGCCCGGTCGGGGGGCGCGGGTGGTGGCAGAGACCGAGAAGTTGATCGTCGGATCCCATGCGCGCAGGGCGCGGGCCATGGTCGATTTGCCCGCCCCGGAGGGGGAACTGAGGATGATCAGAAGGCCGCGTCGGCTTGGGTTTGTCACGTCTTACTCCACATTTTGCACTTGTTCGCGCATTTGGTCGATCACCGCCTTCAGGGCCAGACCGACAGTCGTCAATTCGGTGCTCTGCGCCTTGGAGCAGAGCGTGTTGGCTTCGCGGTTGAACTCCTGCATCAGGAAATCCAGCTTGCGCCCCACCGGCCCGCCCTGCCCGATCAGCGCACGCGCGGCGGCGACATGGGCGGCAAGGCGGTCGATCTCTTCGGTGACATCGGCCTTGACCGCGATCAAGGCCAGCTCCTGCGCCACCCGGTCCGCATCCGCGCCCTCGCTGTTGTCGAGCACGCGGGCAAGGTTGCGGCGCAACTGGGCAGCGGTTTCTGCCTTACGGGCCTCGGCCAAAGCGGCGGCTTCGGCGGCGCGGTTTTCGACCTCGGTCAACTGCTCTTGCATTACACCGGCCAGCGCCGCGCCTTCCTGCGCGCGCATCTCGTTAAAATCACGCAGCAGGGTCGGCACTTCCGCCAGCAAAGCGGCGCGCAGCGCGTCGATGTCCTGTGCCTGATCGGCCTGTTCCAGCACGCCGCGCATGGAAAGAATGTCGCTCGCCCGCGAGGGCGCCAGCGATACGCCGGCATCCATCGCACGGGCCTCGATCTCATGCAGGGCGGTCAGCAGCGTGTCGACATGCGCCTCGTTAATCTGCAAGCTGCCGTCACTCTCAGTCGAGGAGATGCGCAGGTTGCAGGTGATATTGCCCCGCGCCACCTCCGCCGAAATCTGCTTGCGTAGAGCGGCCTCAAGCCCCTCGACCCAATCGGGCACGCGCAGCCGCAGGTCGAGCCCTTTGCCATTGACCGCGCGCAGCTCCCAAGACCAGCTCCAACCCTCCAAAGCGCCGGAGGCAGAGGCGAAACCTGTCATGGACCTGATCATCGGCGCGTTCCTTGCAAGGGCGGTCATGTCCTGCCTTACGGCGAAACCCCCGCGAGGGGCAAGCCCCCGCCCCCTCGGCCCGACGGATCCCTTGGCTCACGCGTTAACCACTTCAGCGAAAGCATGACGAATTCCTTAACCGCCTGCGGTATTAATGATTTGGTAATCATTTCGGCCGCATTGTGCCGCTGTCGTTTCAAAAACGGCTGCTGTATTGGCCAAGTCCTTATGGGTGAGTTTCAATGGGCAATACAGGCCACACCGCGCAGAATGTTGTCGCCATGTCAGATCATCGGACGCATGTTGGCTATGGCCCGCTGGCGCAGGTCGAAGCCTATTGGGAGGCCCTGCGCGGCAACAGGTTGATGCCGCGGCGGTCGGATATCGACCCGCGCGGGATCGAGCAGGCATTGGAGTATGCCTTTATCCTCGAACGGGTCGCCGTGGGTGTCGGACGGTTGCGGATTGCGGGCGGCCATCTGCGCGATCTCATGGGGATGGAGGTGCGCGGCATGCCGATCACCGCCTTTTTCGGCACGCAGTCACGCCCCCGCGTCGGCGAAGCGCTGGAAGAAGTGTTTCAGATGCCCGGCCAAATCACACTGCACTTGGGCGCGGCGGCGAGCTATGGGCGGCCTGCCTTGACGGGGCGGATGCTGCTCTTGCCGCTGAAAAGCGATCTGGGCGATGTCAGTCGGGTGCTGGGCTGTCTCGTCGTGCTGGGGGAGATCGGACAAACCCCGCGGCGCTTCGATCTGGCGCAGGCCACGCGGCATAGCGCCTTTGGCGGGGTGGCCAAACCTGTGCGCCATGCCGATCCCCTGCAGCAGCCGCTTTTGCCACGCGAAACCGGATTCGCAGAGCGGAAAGCAAGCTTCACGGCCGCCCCATCGGGTGACATCCCGCCCTATCTGCGTCTGGTGAAGTCAGAGCAGGAATAGCCCGTCCGCCGCCCTGGGAACGCGAAAACGCCGCCCCGGAAAACGGGACGGCGTTTCTTTCGTCACAAACAAGTGCAGGCCGGGGCTGTTACCCTGCCGCCCGCGCCGTCTGTGCCACGCGGCGGTTCGACAGTTCTTCGGCCACGAGGAAGGCCAGTTCCAGCGACTGGCTGGCGTTGAGCCGCGGGTCGCAGGCCGTGTGGTAGCGATCGGACAGGTCTTCGTCGCTGACCGCCCGCACACCGCCGGTGCATTCGGTCACGTCTTGGCCGGTCATCTCGAAATGCACACCGCCGGGGACGGAACCTTCGGCGTTATGCACGGCAAAGAATTCATGCACTTCGCGCAGCACGGAATCGAAGGGCCGGGTCTTGTAGCCCGTGGAGGATTTGATCGTGTTGCCGTGCATCGCGTCACAGGTCCAGACAACATTGGCGCCCTCTTCCTGAACGGTCTTGATCAAACGCGGCAGGTGATCGCCCACCTGCCCCGCCCCAAAGCGCGAGATCAAGGTGAGACGGCCCTCTTCATTCTCGGGGTTCAGCTTAGCCATCAACTGTTTGAGGTCATCGCTGGTCATCGAGGGACCACACTTCAGGCCAATCGGGTTTTGCACGCCGCTGGCAAACTCCACATGGGCCCCGTCGGGCTGCCGCGTGCGGTCACCGATCCAGATCATGTGACCGGAGCCCGCAAGCCACTTGCCGGTTTGGCTATCACGGCGGCAAAGCGCCTCTTCATACTCCAGCAGCAGCGCCTCGTGGCTGGTGTAGAATTCCACCGATTGCAGCGTATGCGCGGTTTCGGCGGTCACCCCTGCGGCGGCCATGAAATCAAGTGTGTCAGAGATGCGGTTGGCGATCTCACGGTATTTCTCGGCCTTTTCGTCGTCGGTGAAGCCCAGCGTCCAGCCGTGGACCTGATGCACATCGGCATAGCCCCCGGTCGAGAAGGCGCGCAGAAGGTTCAACGTGGCGGCGGCCTGCGTATAGGCGCGCAGCATCTTTTGCGGGTCGGGGATACGCGCCGCTTCGTTGAAGGCCAGATCGTTGATGATATCGCCGCGGTAGCTGGGCAGTTCCACGCCATCCACCACTTCGGTCGGGGCCGAGCGCGGCTTGGCGAATTGACCGGCCATGCGGCCCAGTTTGATCACCGGCACCTTGGCCCCATGGGTCAGCACGATGGCCATCTGCAACATCACCTTGAAGGTGTCGCGAATGGCGTCCGAGCTGAACTGCTCAAAGCTCTCCGCACAGTCGCCGCCCTGCAAAAGGAAGGCTTCGCCACGGCCCGCGGCGGCCAGATGTTTTTTCAACCGGCGTGCTTCGCCCGCAAAAACGAGGACCGGATAGCGTGCCAGCTGTGCCTCAACCGCTTCCAATGCGGCTTGGTCAGGGTAATCGGGCATCTGGACGCGCGGTTTGCTGCGCCAGCTCGAGGTGCTCCAGTCTGTCATCTTTCTACTCCGCTCCACAGCGCCGAGTGTCGGCACTTCGTGATCTTTCTCTATACAAAGGCGCGGGGAAAGTGACCAGAACCGAAATGCGCCCTATTGACGTGGCGTGAGGCCCGTGGGCAATGTTTCCGGCAAGTTCTGGCGGCCATGGCACATGTCGACAGAGACGACCTGAATAGAAAGACGCCGTGATGTCCCAACCGCGCCCGGCCACCCGCATGCCCCCCCAGACCGACAAGCCGCGGCGCTTCGTCTTTGTGTTGTTGGAGAATTTCACCCTGCTGAGTTTTGCCTCGACGGTGGAATGTCTGCGGATCACCAACCGCATGCTCGATCGCGAGGCCTATGAATGGCAGGTCGTGGGCGAAAGCGGTGAAACCTGTGTAAGCTCATCCGGCGCGGTGTTCGCACTGGACGGCGGGCTTGAGGAGTTGGGCCGCGACGATACCATCATGATCTGCGGCGGCATCGGCGTGCAGGCCGCGACCACCAAGAAGCTGCTGGCATGGCTGCGCCGCGAGGCGCGCAAGGGGCTGGTTGTTGGCGGGCTTTGTACCGCGGCGCATACGCTGGCCAAAGCGGGGCTGCTCGACGGCAAACGCGCCACTATCCATTGGGAGAATCAGGACAGTTTCGGCGAGGAATTCGAAGAGGTCATTCTGACGAAATCTGTCTTCGTGGTCGACGGCAACCGGCTGACCACGGCGGGTGGCACGTCTTCTTTGGACATGATGCTAAAACTCATCGCCGATGATCACGGTGAGGAGACAGCCAACGCCGTGGCGGATCAGCTCATTTATTCCTCGATCCGCACCGACCAAGACACGCAGCGCCTGTCGGTGCCCACGCGAATCGGCGTGCGGCATCCCAAGCTTTCCCAAGTGATTCAGCAGATGGAGCGCAACATCGAAGAGCCGATCAGCCCCTCCATCCTCGCCCGTGACGTGGGCATGTCGACCCGCCAGCTAGAGCGTCTGTTTCGCCGCTACCTGAACCGCAGCCCCAAACGGTATTATATGGAATTGCGGCTGCAAAAGGCGCGCAACCTGCTGATGCAGACGGATATGAGCGTAATCAACGTGGCGCTGGCCTGCGGCTTTGCCTCGCCCTCACATTTCTCGAAATGCTACCGGGCGCATTACCAGACCACGCCTTATCGTGAGCGCGGAAGCCAATCCACCCGGCAGCCCGCCTGAGGGTTAGGGCGTGATCCGGTAGACGGTGCCGTTGACCTCCGAGATGAACCAGATCCCGCCCTCGGGCCCTTCGACGACATCGCGCACGCGGGCGGTCTCGGCAGTTTTGATTTGCGCCACCTCTTCCAGCGGCTTGCCGCTTAGCCGGGCGATATAGTCGAACTTGAGCGAACCGACAAAGATGTCACATTCCCATTCAGGGAAAAGCGCGCCGGAGTAGACCATCAGCCCCGCAGGCGCGATAGAAGGATCCCAGTAGAAGTCGGGCTGCGCCATCCCCTCTTTCGCCGTGCCCTCACCGATCTTCGCGCCCGAATAATGTTCACCGTAGGAAATCACGGGCCAGCCGTAATTCGTGCCTTTGGTGATGCGGTTCACCTCATCCCCGCCCTTGGCCCCGTGTTCCGACACCCAAAGCCGCCCATCCAGATCCAGCCCCGCCCCTTGCGGGTTGCGATGGCCGTAGGACCAGATTTCGGGCAGCACGTCGGACGTGTCGACAAAGGGGTTGTCATCGGGGACAGAGCCGTCGCGGTTCACACGGATGATGCTGCCGTTATGGGTGCTGCGGTCCTGCGCCGCCGGACGATCACCGCGTTCGCCGATGGTCACCAGCAGCGTACCATCCGGCGCTTCGACCACGCGCGAGCCGAAGTGCTGGCCGCCGCTGCTGCCCGGCTTCATGGCGAAAAGCTCGGTCAGGTTTTCCAGACTGCGGGTATCCTCGGACAAGCGCGCGCTGGCCAGAGCGGTCCCCGCGCCGCCGCCCTCTTGGGGTTTGGCATAGGTCAGGAACAGCAGGCGGCTTTGCGCGAAATCCCCGGACAAGGTGATGTCCAACAGACCGCCCTGCCCGACCACGGCCACTTCCGGCAGACCCGAGACTTCGTGCCGTATGTCGTCCTTTTGATAGATCAAACGCCCGGCCTTCTCTGTCACCAAGAGACCGCCACCCGGCAAGGGGGCAACGCCCCAAGGGGCCTCGAGATCCTCGGCCATGGGGGTGATCGTGAGACCGCTCTGCGCTGTGGCGGCGCCCGCGGCGCAGAGGCTGCCAAGGCTGATGAAGGCGGCGGTGACGAGGTGTTCTGCGCGGGTCATGGGCAGGCTCCTTTGGGCATGGGGGCTTGTATCAGGACATAGCCAGCGCACCGCCCATTTCCACCATCGTTCCCGGTCCACGCGAAAACCCGCCCGCAAAAAACACTTTATAAATCGCCTTTTCTTTTTCGAAACCACGACCTAACGTTCGATCAGAACGAGAGTTCAACTAAGGGAGAGTACCAAATGAAAAAAATACTGATGGCCACAACGGCCGTTGCTCTGCTCGCCACAGGCGCGCATGCGGAAGACACCAAAATCGGCATTCTGCTGGGCTTCACCGGCCCGCTGGAATCGCTGGCCAATGACATGGCCGCCGGTGCCGAACTGGCGATTTCCGAGGTTAACGAGAGCGGCATGTTCCTCGACGGGGCTACCGTTTCGTCTGAGCGTGGCGACACCGGCTGTATCGACGCGGGTCTTGCTGTGGCATCGGCTGAGCGTCTGATCACCTCCGACCGTGTGAGCGGCATCGTGGGCGGCATGTGCTCGGGTGAAACCACCGCCTCGCTGCAAAACGTCGCCATTCCGAACGGCATCGTGATGATCTCGCCCTCCGCGACATCCCCGGCCCTGTCGACGGTCGAAGACAACGGCCTGTTCTTCCGCACATCGCCGTCGGACGCACGTCAGGGTCAGGTCATGGCCGACATCCTGAACGACCGTGGCATCAAGGAAGTCGCCGTCACCTATACCAACAACGACTATGGTAAAGGTTTGGCCGACAGCTTTGAGACCGCCTATAAGGAATCCGGCGGCACCGTGACCATCAACACCTCGCATGAAGACGGTAAAGCGGACTACTCCGCCGAAGTCGGCGCGCTGGCCTCTGCCGGTGGTGAGGTTCTGGTCGTGGCAGGCTATGTCGACCAAGGTGGCGCGGGCATCGTGAACGGTGCGCTGGACGCCGGTGCATTCGACGTCTTCATGTTCCCCGACGGCATGGTCTCCGACACGTTGGAAGAGAAATTCGCCGAGATCGCGGATGGCTCCTTTGGTCAGAACCCGAGTGCTGCTGGCGAAGGCCCGGACAACTACAAGAAGATGGGCAAGGAAGCCGGCTTCGAGCCGACCAACGCCTTCTCGCCTGAATCCTATGACGCGGCGGCGCTGATGCTGCTGGCGATGCAGGCCGCAGGCTCCAACGATCCGGCGGAGTACAAGGAAAAGGTGATGGAAGTCGCCAACGCCCCGGGTGAGAAAATCTTGCCGGGTGAACTGGGCAAGGCGCTTCAGATCATCAAAGACGGCGGCGACGTGGACTATGTCGGTGCTTCGGCGGTCGAGTTGATCGGACCGGGCGAGAGCGCGGGCAACTACCGCGAGATCGAGATGAAGGACGGCAAGATGGTCACGGTCGGCTACCGCTGATCCGCGCCACCATCTGAATGTCATGAGAGGCCCGGTCGCAGTGCGATCGGGCCTTTTGCTTAGGAAATCGGCTTTTCTTCCTGGGTTGCAGCCAGTACAAATCCCCTATTGAGGACGTGGAAAACACGTCCCGTCTGGGAGGACAGGATGAAAAAGCAACGTATGGCCGTCTCGGTCAGGGCTTTGGGCATGTATTTTGCTGAACGTGATTTCGGCAATGCGGCGCAATCTGCCTCTGACAAGGCAGCGCAGGGCTTTCTTCAGATCAGGACCGCAGCGGTCCCTGCCAAGAATCTCAGCACATTGTAAACAGGTATGGCGGCGCGCATCTGCCTGCGCGGCCCATATGACGACCAATAAAAACCAGCCACAAGGTGGCGGACACGGGGATGGACATATGATCGTCGTAGACGACGTACACAAACACTTCGGCGGGTTTCACGCCGTCGACGGGGCAAGCCTGTCGATCGAGAAAGGATCGATCACCGGTTTGATCGGCCCCAATGGCGCGGGGAAAACCACGCTGTTCAACGTAATTGCCGGCGTGCTTCAGCCCACATCGGGCCGCGTCACCATGGATGGGGAGGACATCACCGGCCTGCCCCCGCATGAGCTTTTCCACAAGGGGCTGCTGCGCACTTTCCAGATCGCGCATGAGTTTTCTTCGATGTCCTGTCGCGAGAACCTGATGATGGTGCCGGGCAACCAGTCGGGCGAGACGCTGTGGAACACATGGTTCGGCACCAAACGCATCGCCAATGAGGAACGCGCGCTCAAGGCCAAGGCCGATGAGGTGTTGGAGTTTTTGACCATCGAACATCTGGCCGAACAGAAGGCGGGCCAGATCTCGGGCGGGCAGAAGAAGCTGTTGGAGCTTGGCCGCACCATGATGGTGGATGCGAAAATCGTCTTCCTCGACGAGGTCGGCGCGGGCGTGAACCGGACGCTGCTGAATACCATCGGCGACGCGATCATCCGCCTCAACCAAGAGCGCAACTACACCTTCGTCGTGATCGAGCATGACATGGATTTCATTGGCCGCCTTTGCGACCCGGTGATCTGCATGGCCGAGGGCCACGTTCTGGCCGAAGGCACGCTGGATGAGATCAAGGCGAACGAACAGGTGATCGAGGCCTATCTCGGCACCGGTCTGAAGAACAAGGACAAGGTAGGCGCATGAGCAATGATCCCTACGGCGACCGCGGCAACAAAGATTGGTCGGTCGGCAACGCGAAGGGCCAAGGCAGCATCATGCCCAAGGCCAGCGGCAAAACCCACCCCGCCCCCGGCGGCCCCTTCCTGATTGGTGACGGCATGACGGCGGGCTACGGCAACGGCCCCGACATCCTGCATGACTGCACCATCGCGGTCGACCGCGGCGAGATCGCGGTGATCGTCGGCCCCAACGGGGCGGGCAAATCCACCGGCATGAAGGCGGTCTTTGGCATGCTCGACATGCGCAAAGGCCATGTGCGGCTGGATGGTGAAGACATCACCGAACTTAGCCCGCAGGACCGTGTGGCCAAGGGCATGGGCTTCGTGCCCCAGACCTCGAACATCTTTACCTCCATGTCGGTCGAAGAGAACCTTGAGATGGGCGCTTTCATCCGCCGCGATGACTTTCGCGATACGATGACGCAGGTCTATGACCTTTTCCCGATCCTGAAGGAAAAGCGCCATCAGGCGGCGGGTGAACTCTCGGGCGGGCAACGCCAGCAGGTGGCCGTGGGCCGCGCGCTGATGACCCAGCCCAAGGTGCTGATGCTGGATGAGCCGACGGCGGGTGTCTCGCCCATCGTCATGGACGAGCTTTTCGACCGGATCATCGAGGTCGCCCGCACCGGCATCCCGATCCTGATGGTCGAACAGAATGCCCGTCAAGCGCTTGAAATCGCGGACAAAGGCTATGTGCTTGTGCAGGGGGCGAATGCCTTTACCGGCACCGGCAAAGAGCTTTTGGCCGATCCTGAAGTCCGCAAATCGTTTCTGGGGGGCTGAACATGGATCTGCTCAACGCTTTCATTGCACTTTCGAACTATGTGCTCATTCCGGGCATCGCCTATGGCTCGCAACTGGCGCTCGGCGCACTTGGGGTGACGCTGGTCTACGGCATCCTCCGTTTTTCCAACTTCGCCCATGGCGACACGATGGCCATGGGGACCATGGCGACGATCCTGATGACATGGCTGTTCCAGTCCATGGGTCTGAGCCTCGGCGTGCTGCCGACGGCGCTTCTGGCCCTGCCCTTCGGCATCGCCTTTACCATGCTGCTGGTGCTCGGCACCGACAAGGTGGTCTACAAGTTCTACCGTGAACAGAAGGCCAAGCCGGTGATCCTTGTGATCGTCTCGCTCGGCGTGACTTTCATCTACAACGGCATCACCCGCTTCATCATCGGCGCGGATGACCAGAACTTCCTCGACGGCCAGCGCTTCATCATGTCGGCGCGGGATTTCAAAGAGATGACTGGCCTGCGCGAAGGTCTGGCCTTTAAGACCACGCAAGGCATCACCATCGTCACCGCGATCATCGTCGTGGCGCTGCTGTTTTGGTTCCTCAACAAGACGCGGGCGGGCAAATCCATGCGCGCCTATTCCGATAACGAGGATCTGGCGCTCTTGTCGGGCATCAACCCCGAGCGTGTGGTGATGATCACATGGATGATCGTGGCCGCCTTGGCGACGATTGCGGGCACGCTCTATGGCCTCGACAAGTCGTTCAAACCCTTCACCTATTTCCAGCTTCTGCTGCCGATCTTTGCGGCGGCCATTGTCGGCGGGCTCGGCTCTCCGGTGGGGGCCATCGCGGGCGGTTTCGTGATCGCCTTTAGCGAGGTCACGATCACCTACGCGTGGAAAAAGGTGCTGGGCTATGTGATGCCCGAAGGGTTGCAGCCGGACGGTTTGGTGCAGCTCATGAGCACGGATTACAAATTTGCGGTCAGCTTCGTCATTCTTCTGATCGTTCTGCTGATCAAGCCCACCGGCCTGTTCAAGGGGAAATCGGTATGACCCAGACTGTGAAAAACACGATCCTTTTCGCGATCATCGCCTTGATGATCATCTACACCGGCTTTGCGCAAAGTTGGAACTCGGCCCTGCTGATCATCGCCATGGGCCTGATCTCTTCGATCATGGCGCTTGGGGTGAACCTGCAATGGGGCTTTGCGGGGCTGTTCAACGTGGGCGTCATGGGGTTTGTGGCGCTTGGCGGTCTGGCGGCTGTGCTGGTCTCCATGCCCCCGACCGAGGGCGCTTGGTCCACCGGTGGTTTCGCCATTCTGGGGGCGCTGGCGCTTGGGGCGACCACCGTGGTGGCGGCGGTCATGCTGATGAAACGGATGGCCGCGGGCACGCTGCGCACGCTTTCGGTGATCGCGGTCTTGGTCATCGGTTTCTTCATCTTCCGCGCCCTGCTCGACCCCGCCGTTCAGGCGGTCGAGGCGATCAACCCGGCCCAGACCGGCTATCTCGGGGGTCTTGGCCTGCCGGTGCTGATCTCTTGGCCCGTGGGCGGCCTCTTTGCCGCTGGCGCGGCGTGGCTGATCGGCAAGACGGCCCTTGGCCTGCGGTCGGATTATCTGGCGATTGCGACGCTGGGGATCGCCGAGATCATCATCGCGGTCCTAAAGAACGAAGACTGGATGAGCCGCGGCGTGAAGAACGTGATCGGCCTGCCCCGCCCCGTGCCTTACGAGATCGACCTGCAAAACAACCCCGCCTTCGTGGAACGTGCGGCGGGCCTTGGCTTTGATCCCGTGGATGCCTCGACGCTCTGGGTCAAACTGCTCTATATCGCGCTCTTCGCGGCGGTGCTGATCGTCCTGTTGTGGATGAGCCAGCGTGCGCTGCACTCCCCTTGGGGCCGGATGCTGCGTGCGATCCGGGACAACGAAGTCGCGGCAGAGGCCATGGGCAAAGACGTGACCGCGCGGCACTTGCAGGTCTTCATCCTTGGCTCCGCGATCTGCGGCATCGCGGGGGCGATGATGACGACGATGGACAGCCAGTTGACGCCCGGTACCTACCAACCGCTGCGCTTTACTTTCCTCATTTGGGTGATGGTGATCGTTGGCGGTTCGGGCAACAACTTCGGCGCGATCCTCGGCGGCTTCCTGATCTGGTTCCTCTGGGTGCAGGTCGAGCCGATGGGCCTGTGGCTGATGAACCTGATCACCGCGGGCATGTCCGAAGGGTCGGCCCTGAAGGCCCATCTGATTGAGAGCGCGGCGCATATGCGGCTTTTGACCATGGGCATCGTGCTGCTTCTGGTCCTGCGCTTCAGCCCGCGCGGGTTGATCCCCGAGCGGTAAATCCCGCTGAGCTTCACGATATAAAAAGGGGCGCGGTCGCAATACCGCGCCCCTTTTTCACTTCTCAGGCCGCTTTAACGCCCCTTGAACAATCCGCCCAAGATACCGCGCACGATCCGGCGCCCGGTGGTGCCTTTCAGCTCTTTAATCACCGCGCTCGCGATGGCATCCCCGAAACCGTCCGTCGCCTTGCGGCTTGACCGGCTGCCGCCGCTGCGTGCCCCGCCATAGCGGCGGGCCTTCTGGAACTCACGCGCGGCTGCGTCCTCGGCCTCTGCCGCGGCTTCGATCTTTTCCGCCTCCTTGGCCGCCGCCTCCGCGCGGGCCTTCAGCATTTCATAGGCCGACTCGCGGTCCTGCACGGTCTCGTATTTCCCCGCCAGATCGGAGTCCGCCAGCACCGCCGCACGCTCCGCCACGGTGATCGGGCCGAGCCGCGAAGACGGTGGCCGGATCAAGGTACGCTCCACCACGCCCGGCACGCCCTTACGTTGCAGCATAGAGGTCACCGCCTCGCCAACGCCGACCTCGCGGATCGCCTCTTCGGTGTCGAAACGCGGGTTCTCGCGGTAGGTCTCTGCGGCTTGGCGCAGTTCCTTACGGTCACGCGCGGTAAAGGCGCGTAGCGCATGTTGGATACGGTTGCCAAGCTGGCTAAGGATATCGTCGGGCACATCGGCAGGGTTCTGGGTCACGAAATAAACCCCGACGCCTTTGGAGCGGATGAGCCGCGCCACCTGTTCTACCTTGTCGACCAGCGCCTTGGGCGCATCGTCGAACAGCAGATGTGCCTCGTCGAAGAAGAACACGAGCTTGGGTTTGTCGGGGTCGCCCACCTCGGGCAGCTCCTCAAACAGCTCGGACATGAGCCACAAAAGGAAGGTGGCATAGAGTTTGGGCGAAGCCATGAGCTTGTCAGCGGCGAGGATGTTGATCCGCCCGCGCCCTTCGGCATCGCAGCGCATAAGGTCCGAGAGCGCCAGCGCCGGTTCGCCAAACAACTGCGCGCCGCCTTGGTTCTCCAGCACCAGCAGCCGCCGTTGAATGGTGCCGACGGAGGCGGTCGAGACATTGCCATAGCGCAGCGCCAAGTCCTTTGCATTCTCGCCCACCCAGACCAGCAGGGATTGCAGGTCTTTCAGGTCCAAAAGCGGCATCCCTTCCTCATCGGCCACGCGGAAGGCGATGTTCAGGATGCCCTCCTGCGCCTCGGACAGGCTGAGCAACTGCGCGATGAGCAGCGGTCCCATCTCGGAAACCGTGGTGCGGACGGGGTGGCCCTGCTCACCAAAGAGATCCCAAAAGGTGACCGGGAAGGATTGATAGCTATAGTCGTCAAAGCCGATCTTGGCCGCGCGTTCGGTGAAAGCGCCGTGCAGTTTGGCGGCCTCGCTCCCCGTGACGGCAAGGCCGGACAGATCGCCCTTCACATCCGACAAGAACGCCGGCACCCCGGCATTGGCAAAGCCCTCGGCAAGGATTTGCAGCGTCACCGTTTTGCCCGTACCCGTCGCGCCCGCGATCAGCCCATGACGGTTGGCATAGCCGAGATCGAGGAATTGCTGGGTCGCATGGTCGGGACCGCCGCCGCCGATAAAGATGTCACTGCTCACGCTGGGGCCTTTCTGTCAATTTTAGCCATTCGTCCGTTCCACTAGAGCATACAAACTTAACCTTTGCGCGCCATAGTGAAGGCATCCCGCCCGCATGTCCTTTTATCGGGTGGGTGTACTTCCTCCCTGTTAGACTTGGCCGCGCCTTCGGGTGCGGCCCTTTTTCTGCCGAGGGCCGTGCTAAAACCCTGACAGATTGTCGCATTTTTCCTGTTGACCGGCATCACGCGCTTGCCTAACGTGGCATTAATAAGTCGGCCCAGTCCGACGGGGAGAAAGTACACGGAAAGGGGGCGCGCTGCGTCCCCTTTTGCATTTCTGGTCTTTAAGCCTCTGACATCGCGTGAAAACCGCGATTGCGGGGTCGGCATGAAATTGCCCGAACCTTGATCGAAATGCGGCCCTGGCCACTGACAATCCCGGGGCGGCGTGGTAAGGGGCGATAACGCAACAAATGTGGATATGACATGAGCAAGTTTATGACCGCCCTGCCGCTTTGTGCAGCGCTTGCACTGACGGCCCCGATGACGGCTTTCGCCCAGACTGCCACGGAAGAAGACACCGCTCAGACCGAAGAGCAGCAGCCCCAGCCCGGCACTAGCGGCAATGCTTCGCAGATCGAAGAGCAGCTGAGCCTCGGTGAAGATGCGGACAAAGACCCCGATCTGGGCAAGCCCTACACCAAGAAGGAGATCGGTGCTTGGGAGATGCGCTGCATCAAGACCGAGGAAGAGGTCGATCCCTGCCAGATGTACCAACTCCTCGCCGATGGCGAAGGCGCGCCGGTTGCCGAAGTCTCGCTCTTCCGTCTGCCCGACGGTGGTCAGGCCAAGGCCGGTGCCACGGTTGTCGTCCCGCTTGAGACCGCCTTGCCCGCGCAGCTGACCCTGTCGGTCGACGGTGGCAAGGCCCGCCGCTACCCCTATGCCTTTTGCAACCCCGTGGGCTGCTACGTGCGCATGGGTCTGACCGATGCCGATATCGGCGCCTTCAAACGCGGCAAGGAAGCGGTGCTGACCATCGTGCCCGCTCTCGCACCGGATCAGGAAGTGAAGCTGACCCTCTCGCTTGACGGCTTCACTGCCAGCTACGACGAAGTCTCGGTGATCGAGCAGTAAGACTGGATTTTACCGATTTGAATGCCGCGCCCGACCCCGGGGGCGGCATTTTCTATGGTTGTGCGTGGATCAGGCGCGCCGCAGCGCCAGAACGGCATTCATCCCGCCAAAGGCGAAAGCATTGCTGAGCGCCACATCGACCTGCGCCTCGCGTGCCTCATTGGGCACGACGTCGAGCGCGCATTCCGGGTCGGGTTCCTCATAGCCAATGGTCGGCGCGATCACCCCATCCCGCAGCGCCATGATACAGGCCAAAAGCTCAACCGCGCCGGTGCCACCGATGATATGACCATGCATCGACTTGGTGGAAGAGATCATCAACCGGTCTGCATGGGTGCCGAAAACATCCGCCACGGCGGCGCATTCGGTCTTGTCATTCGCCGCGGTCCCGGTGCCATGGGCGTTGATATAGCCGACCTCTCCGCGGTTGATGCCCGCGTCGGCCAGCGCCCCTTCCATCGCCCGCGCGGCTCCCGCCTTGGAGGGCATGACGATATCGCTGGCATCCGAGGTCATGGCGAACCCCGCGACTTCGCAGAGGATCTCGGCTCCCCTCGCGCGCGCGTGTTCATAGTCCTCAAAGACAAAGACCCCCGCCCCCTCGCCCTGCACCATTCCGTTGCGATTGGCCGAGAAGGGGCGGCAGGCATCGCGGCTCATCACGCGCAGCCCTTCCCAAGCCTTCACCCCGCCGAAGCAGAGCATGGATTCCGATCCGCCCGTCACCATCACCGGGCTCATGCCGGAGCGGACCATGGCAAAGGCCTGCGCCATGGCGTGGTTCGACGAGGCACAGGCGGTGGAGACGGTGAAGGACGGCCCGCGCAGGTTCCATTCCATGCTGACATGGCTGGCCGCGGCGTTGTTCATCAGCTTGGGCACCACGAAGGGATGCACCCGATTTTTGCCCTCTTCGTAAACCGCGCGGTAATTGTCGTCCCATGTCGAGACACCGCCCCCCGCGGTGCCCAGCACAACCCCTGCGCGGGCGGCCAAGTCATCGGTGAAGGTCAGGCCCGATTGCTCGATCGCCTCGCGGGCGGCGGTGAGGGTGAATTGTGTGAACCGATCATAAAGCGCGATTTGTTGGCGGTTGTAGCGGCCCTCGGCCTCGAAACCGCGCACCTGACCGCCGATGCGGATGGCCAGCCGCTCCACATCCCGGAACTCAAGCGGACCGATGCCGCATTTGCCCTCGCGCATGGCCGCCAAGGTCTCGGGCACCGACAGGCCCAGAGCGTTGATCGTGCCCGCGCCGGTGATGACAACGCGCCGCATCGCTTAGCTCTGTTCGGCTTGCAGCCGTTCCACCCCGGCGACGATGCTGCGCACGGTCGAGATGTCGAAATCGCTTTCGCTGGGGCTGTTGGCGTTGAAAGGCACGTTGATGTCGAATGTCTCTTCAATGGCAAAGATGCATTCCACAACCCCCATGCTGTCGATCCCGAGGTCTTCGAGCGTACTGTCGAGCGTGACATCCTCCGGCTCTATCATGGCCTGTTCGGCGAGGATGGTAATGACCTGATCCTGAGTGCTCATGCGGCGTCCCCCAACATATGTCCGCGGCAGGTTTAGTCAGCCTTGTCGGCTTTGGAAACCACCTTTTGCAGGGCCGCGACATCACGCAGCAGCTTGGGCAAACGGCGCAGCGCTTTGTAGATTTCGGTTTGCTTGCTCATCTGGGTGGCGGGGTAGCCTAGCATGGTGCGCCCCTCGGGCACGTTGGAGAGCACAATGGTCCCCCCGCCCGCGATCACCCGGTCGCCAATGGTGATGTTGTCGGCCAGACCGACCTGCCCGCCGAGCACCACATTGTCGCCCACGCGGGTCGAGCCGCCAACGCCCGCCTGCCCGCAGAGCAGGCAATTTTTGCCAATCACCGCATTGTGGCCGATATGCACAAGGTTGTCGATTTTCGTGCCGTCGCCGACCTGCGTGTCGCGAATGGTGCCGTTGTCGATGGTGGAACCCATGCCCATTTCGACATCCGCGCCGATGGTCACAGCGCCAAGCGAATGGATACGGGTCCAAGGCTGCGGGGCGGCATCACCCTGATCGCCGAGCGTTTGCCGCGCGCTTTCCACGGTGGACAGCTCAGCCGTGACGAAAGAGAAACCGTCCCCGCCCAAGCGCACGCCCGACTGCGCGATGAAACCCGATCCGATGGTGACCCGCGCGCCGATGCTGACATGTTCGCGCAGAAAACAGCCATCGCCCAATGTCGCATCCACGCCGACAAAACACAGCGGCCCGATGACGCTGCCCGCGCCGATCCGCGCCCCGGCAGAGATCACCGCCAAGGGACCGACCGAGACGCCCTCGCCCAGCACGGCATCGGGGTCGATCACGGCGGTGGGGTGTATGCCAGGCTTGAACCCCTGCCCCTTGTCGAGCATTCGCGTCACGCTAGAAAGCGCGTAGCGCGGGCGGTTGGGCAAGATCGCGGCCTTAAGACCCAGAGCGCGCCAGTCGGCCCCTTCCCAAAGCATCGCCACTTCGGCAGCGCCTTCGGAAAGGCTGCTGGCATAGCGCGGGTCCATCGCCAGCGCCATTTCGCCCGATTTGGCGCTGGCGGGTTCCGCGACGCCACTTACCTTGAGTTCGATGTCGCCCTCGGCGCTGGCGCCGACGGCTTTGGCGATTTGCTGAACACTATAGGTCATTTCGGGCGGCCCTTACTTGTTGCGCGCCCGAGAGTTACCCCTGAACGCCGCGCAAGGCCACCCCCGCCTTGGAGAGCGCGTTCCAGATCAGCGCATCCCGGCCATATACGTCATCGCGGTATTCGGTATGGCCGCGGGCGTTGGTCACAGCGGTGCGGTAAATCAGATGCACCGGCACCTGCTCTTCGAGGACGACGCGCGTCTCGCGTCCGCTGCGCAGAATGGCCTGAAACTCGCCTTCCGGGTCTGCTGATTGCGGGGCCAGCAGCGCATAGGCGAATTCAAAGGGCTCGGCCAGACGCACGCAGCCATGGCTGAAGGCACGCACATCGCGGGCAAACAGGCTCTTGGCCGGGGTGTCATGCAGGTAGATGTTGTATTTGTTGGGGAACATGAACTTCACCAGACCCAAGGCATTGGTCTTGCTGGGCGGTTGGCGCATGGCGAAGGGGAAGCTCCGCGCGGTATAGCGGTTGAAGTTCACCGCGCCGCGGTTCACCTTGCGGCCCCGGCTGTCGGTAATCTCGATATGGCCCACGGCATAGGGGTTGCGCTTGAGCTGCGGCAGGTATTCCCCAGTGACGATCGACCGCGGCACATACCAGCTGGGATTGACCACCATATGCTCCATCACGTCCGAGAATTCGGGCGTCGGGCGGTCCTCGCGCGCGGCCCCCACGACCGAGCGGGTTTGGAAGGTGATCTTGCCATCGTCGATGATCTTGGCCGAGAAATCGGGGATGTTCACAAGGATATGGCGTTTGCCGCGGTCGGTGTTGAACCAACGCTCACGCTCAAGTGCGACCATGACCGATTGCAGCCGCTGCTCAACGCCGATGTTGATCTGTTTCATGGTGGCCGGACCGGCGACGCCATCGGTGTTCAGCCCGTGGGCCTCTTGGAACTGGCGCACGGCTTCGGTCAGGCTGGCGTCATAGCCCACGGCATTGGACCGCTCCAGAAAGCCCATGGCGATCAGGCGGTTGCGCAGGGCAATCACGTCATTCCCAGTATCGCCCGGCTCAAGCTTGCCTGCAGGCACCGAGGGGCCCCAGCCGCCCTGCGAGAGCAGTTTTTCCATCGCGATCTTCTCTTTCAGCAGCGCATTATACTCAAGGCTGCGCGGCGGTAGGGCGCGGAAATAAGCGGCGGGCGTGGATTTGGGCAGGTCTTGCAGATAGGTCTTGCGGTCACGGTATGGAATTTCGCGCACGATCTGGCTGATGATCCGTTTGGGGATCAGTACGCCGGTCTGCACGTCGCGGGCATAGCGCAGGAACACGCGGCTCAACTCCACCTCGGCGAATCCCCGGTCGCGCGGGGTCTTGGCCGTGCGCAGCATTTCCAACACCACATCGGGGTTGTAGCGCGTGACCGGCAGGCCATGATCATCTGCCGTGGTGATCGCCCGCATCAGTTCCGACCGGCGCGCGCGGTGTTCTTCGGCTGCCCCTGTCCAGATGGCGGTATAATCGTTCTCACGGTAGAAGGCGGCGATGTCATCGTCTTGGGCGGCAGCTTCGGCGACGGCTTGTTTGAAGGCGGTAACCTGCGCCGTGGCAGGCGCGGCAAGGACCAGGGCCGAAATCAACAGGGCAAACCCTGTGATAAATTTAGACAGTTGCCGTGAAAAAGTCGCGCTGAATCCCATGTCGTACCCCGTGAATATACCATTGCCGCCGCGCGACCCTATTGCCTGTCCGGTTTGCCAATAATAATACGCGCAAGTCCATTCAAATTTCCGTTCGCAGGAAAAACGCGTGATGGCCTGTGCGGATTGCGCATCGGTTGCCCCTGCAAACATTGGGTTTTTCAACCGCATTGCGCAAAAACTTGCCTAAATTTGAACCACTCGGGAACCATTCCGATTCAGCCCTTGGTCAGATTTTCCCGCTATGCAATAACAATGTTGCATCTGGGGATGAGATGAATGGCCCATGTAACATCTTGGGTAACTTAGGCAGACGACGGGACAGAGACACATGACAGGCAAAAGCTCCTCGGGGATGACCCGGCGCGCCCTTCTCGGCGCATTCGCAGCAACCACCGTTGCAGCAGCTCCCACCTTCTCGAACGCGGCAGGCTTTCTACGGGGCGCAGGCGACATTCGCCGCATCCGCATGTATTCGGGCCGCACCGGTGAGCGGTTGGACATGATCTATTGGATCGAAGGCCACTATATCAAAGACGCCTTTGCCGAAATCAATCACTTCATGCGCGACTGGCGGACCGACGATGTCATCAACATGGACCTGCGCACCATCGATATCATGGCCGCGTCGCACAATCTGCTGGATGTGAACGAGCCCTATATGCTCCTCTCCGGCTACCGCAGCCCGAAAACCAACGCGATGCTGCGCTCCCGTTCCAGCGGTGTGGCCAAGAATTCGCTGCACCTCAAGGGTCAGGCCGCTGACCTGCGCCTCGCCTCGCGCTCGGTGCATCAGGTGGCGCGCGCGGCGATGGCTTGTCGCGGTGGCGGTGTCGGGCGCTACTCCGGCTCGAACTTCACCCATATGGACTGCGGCACAGTGCGCAGCTGGGGCGGCTGATCGCAGCCTCTCCATCGGGATGAGTGAATTGTTAAGGGCGCCTTCGGGTGCCTTTTTTGTTGCCCGATTTTGTCGCCGGTGGGCTTTCGCTGGCCGTGGTACGGCTCTACGGTCGCGCCAAACACATGCCGGGGAGAGAGATGCAGATAGAAGCGGCGCGCATTGTGGTGATCGGTTTCGGGCCGCGCGGCCTTGGCGCGTTGGAGGCTCTGTCGCAACGGCTTACTAGGACCGAAGGGCGGATTGAGATCGACATTTATGAACCCGGCCCCCATCCCGGCGCGGGTCCGAACTTCGCCCCCTCGGAGCCCACCTATTGTCTGCTTAACATCCCAAACCGCGATATCGCGATCCGCCCGCCGAAGGGGTCGCGGGTCGGACATTTCGCGGAGTGGCAAGACCGCGCCGTAGATCCCGACAGTTTCCCCTCCCGCGCCGAAATGGGCCGCTACCTCATGGCGCGGCGGGACGATCTTTTTGCCCAGTGTTTTACGAAAACCGGCGTGACTTGCAGGGTGATCCCCGCCGCTGTGGCCCGCATCTCGCCCGAGGAGGCGGGCTGGCGTGTGCAGTCGGAAAGCGGGGCGGAGGCGCTATATGACGAAGTGCTCCTCACCCTCGGGCAGCCCCCTGTCGAGCCGGACGCGCAATGGGCCGAGTGGCAAGAGCACGCGGCGCGGCGCGAGGCGGAAGTCGCGCAGGCCTATCCAGCGGCAGATCTGCGCGCGCGGGCGGCGGCATGGCAGGGCAAGCACGTCGCGATCCGGGGCTTGGGGCTGTCGACCTATGACGTGTTGCGCGGTCTGACCATGGCACAGGCCGGGCGTTTCAATGCGGCGGGTTATCATGCCTCGGGCCGGGAGCCCTGCCGCATTCTGCCCTTCTCGCTCAACGGGCATCCCCCCTTCCCCAAGCCACAGGATGCCGCCTTCGACGCGCTGTTCGATCCCACATCGGAAGAGACCACGGGCTTCTCAAAAGCCGCCATCGCTGCGGTCAATGCGGGACCCGAGGCGGCGCCTTTGCTGATCTCTGACGCTCTCCTGCCCGTAGTCGCGCGTATCCTTGCGCCCCAGAATGTGCGGGTGGCGGAAATCGCGAACTGGCTCAAGGTGGAATGGTGAGACCCCGGCACGCAGGACCAGTTGCCCCCAATGGAGGCGCTGCGCCATGGGATAGACTTGGCCGCCGGAGAGGTCGCGCCGAGCATTGGCTACACGCTCGGGCAGGTTTGGCGCAAATGGCAAGACACATGGCGTGCGGCATTCAACCCGCGCGGCGCGTCGCCCCAGACAGCCAAGCGGCTGATAGACTTCGATGAGGGGTTGAAACGATATTCCTACGGCCCACCCCTCGCCTCCGCACGAGAGCTTTTGGCGCTGATCGACGCGGGGTTGGTCGATCTTTCCTTCGCCACCAATCCAGAGATCACGAACAGCGCGCAAGGCTGGACATTGCAGGCGGAGGGGCACGCGGCGGAGGTTTCGGTCATCGTCGATGCGGTGCTGCCTGTGCCGAACCTCTCGAGCATCGCAGCACCGCCCCTGCCCGATCTCATCTGCCAAGGTTTGCTCTCCTCGCTGTCATCCGATCTGGCCGCCGCGACCGCGCCTGACGGGACGCTGCGCGCCGTTGACGGACGCCCCGTGCCCGGCCTTTGCGTGCTGGGGCGGCTGGCGCTCGGCAGTGTGACGGCGGTGGATTCCCTGCACGATTGCTTTGGCCAATCCGCCGACCGTTGGGCGCAGGGCGTGATCGACAGGCTGTCGGTTTGACGCGCTGCCGCTTGGCTACAACAGTTTGTGATCCGGCCCGCGCGATGGAACGGCAAGGCGCTGAAACGGTTTCCCTTTCAACACGAGATTGAGGAATAGGGGAACGACGCAATGAAGAGACGACATTTCATCACCGGTGTAGCCGCCAGCGGTGCCGCATTCGGCGGTGTTCTTGCCACGCCTGCACTGGCGCATCCGCCCAAGGAAATGCCGAGCTATGACGTGCCGCCAGAGATGATGCCGCGCAAAGTGCCAATCGCGGCAGGCGCGCCGCCCTATGAAATCCACGTCGATCCCGACAATTTCGCGCTCTACTGGACTCTGCCCGACAATATGGCGTGGCGCTATACCGTGGGCGTGGGCCGCCCTGGTCTTTATGAATCCGGTGAGTTCTACGTCGGTGCCAAAAAGGAATGGCCGAGCTGGACCCCAACCCCGGGTATGATCGACCGCGAGCCGGAGAAATACAAGAAATACGCCGATGGTATGGAAGGCGGTTTGGACAATCCGCTGGGGTCGCGTGCCCTCTATCTCTTTACCGAAGAGCGCGGCGATACCTTCTTGCGCATCCATGGCACCAATGACCCCAGCACATTGGGCAAACGCGTCTCGAACGGCTGTGCCCGTCTGGTGAACGATCAGATGGCCGAGCTTTATGACCGCGTGCCGATGAACACCCGCGTGGTGCTTTACGAACCCATCGGCTGAGTTTTCTTTCGGCCACATCAAGCAGCCCGGAGCGGAGAATATCCGCTTCGGGCTTTTTTTGTGCCTCTCGGTCGACCAGTAGGATTGAAACATTTCACACGGGCCGAAGAGGTTTGGGTGCGGTGGCGGCACACACGTTTCTGCGACGACTGTGTAGCAGGTCTTGAACGCTCTTCGCGGGGCCGGCCAATGTCATAAGTCCCGTTCTGCGGCATGGTGAGAACTTATTAAAATCAGTATCTTATGCGGATATGTCAATTTGTTACGATCTGATCGCGCCGGGTCTCGCTCTAACACTGGGCCGTGATCCGAGTTGCTTTGTAACCGCCCCTCACTGCGCCTTAATATCATTGTATCGAACGGGCCTCCCGACCTCCCCGCCTCTCCCCAGAGCGAGAAAGCCGACGCCCTATCCCAAACCTGAAAGGACTAGATCAATGAAACTCTTTATCGCAACCGCCGCCGCCACTCTGATCGCCACCGCGAGCTTCGCAGGCCAGTCGACACGCTACGAAGACCTGCGCTTGGACACGTCCCTAACGGCTGATGTCGTCCATGCCGCGGATGCCGGTGAAACCCGCCCTAATGAGCGCGCCGCTGACCTGCGGTTGGAAACATTCTCGGACGAAAGTGCGCCGGTCGCCACCTTCTCGACCAGCGGCCCCGTGAGCAGCTTGGGCGAAGGTTTCGCCTATGGTGGTTACGGCGCGGGCAACGACTCCCGCTAAACTGTCATAGGTAGACCCGAGAGAGCCCGGCCCGAAAGGTGCCGGGCTTTTCTACATGTGAAGCCGCATGGCCCGACAGGCAACAGCTTCTTTCAGCAAAAAAGGGAAAATGGCGGAGCGACAGGGATTCGAACCCTGGAGACGGTCTCCCGCCTACACACTTTCCAGGCGTGCGCCTTCGACCACTCGGCCACCGCTCCGTTGAGGCGGGGTTTAGCTTGGGGGGGCAGTGAGTTGCAAGAGCGAATTCCCCCCAGAGAGGATAAATTTATCTAACCGCCCAGATGAACGTAGACCCGGCGGTTCAAACGGCCCTTTTTCTCAATCTTTCCAAGGCGAAGCCCGCCGATCTCGCCGGTGCGCGCGACATGGGTGCCGCCACAGGGCTGTAGATCGATGGGGTCCTGCGCCTCTCCGATGCGGATCAGGCGAATGTCCCCCCGTCCGCGCGGCGGGGCGACGGACATGGTTTTAATGAGTTCAGGCGCGGCGTCCAATTCGGCTTCGGTGATCCAGTCCTCGCTCACCCGCGCATCGAGGGAGACGAAGTGGTTCAGCGCCTCCTCCAGTTCCTCGCGGTTCTGCGGCGCATCGGGCATGTTGAAATCAAGCCGCCCGTGGGTGGCCGAAATCTGCCCCCCCGTGACCGGATGCGGGATCACGACCGACAGAAGGTGCAGCGCCGTATGAACGCGCATGTGCTTGTGGCGGCGGTCCCAGTCGAGCTCCTGTTTCACGAATGCGCCGACCGGCGGCAAGGGACGCGGCTCTGCCGGGACCAGCGCGATGCCGCCGCTGTCGCGGTCGCGCACCGTGGTCGCGATGGTAAGCTCTTGTTTATCCCACGTCAGCCATCCGCTGTCGCCCGGCTGGCCGCCGCCCGTGGGGTAGAACAGGGAATTGTCCAAGATCACCCCACCTTCGGGCGTATGGGCCGCCACGCGGGCCGGGGCGTCGCGTAGGTAGGTCTCGGTCCGGTACAGCTCGCCCGTCATGCCTGCGGCTCCGGCTTTGCGTCATCTTCTATTTTCGGTGCTTCGGCCTTCAACGTCTCAGGGTTGCGCAGCCATAGGTCGCGTTGGGCAAAGGGAATTTCGATCCCTTCCTCTTTGAAACGCGCGGCGATGGCGTGGTTGATGTCGTTCTTGACCTTCATCATCCAATTCACGTCCCGCAGGTAACAGCGCACCTCGAACTCCAGCGCATCGGCGCCGAAGTTCAAGAACAAGACCGCGGGCGGCGGGTTGGTCAGCACGATGGGCTGCGCCTCGGCAATCTCTTGCAGGATGCCTTCGATCCGTTTGGTGTCGGTGCCGTAAGCCACGCCCACGGGTACGATGAGGCGGCCCACGGTATTGCCGCGGGTGTAGTTGGTGACCGTGCCGCTGATCAGATCGGCGTTGGGCACGATGACATCAGTGCGGTCGAAGGTTTCGATCCTTGTGGAGCGCACCGAGATGTCGCGCACATAGCCCATCTGGCCACCCACCTCGATCCAATCCCCTTCGGAGATCGGACGTTCGATCAACAGGATGATGCCGGAGACGAAGTTCGACACCACGTTTTGCAGGCCGAAACCGATACCGACCGAGAGTGCCCCGGCAACATAGGCCAGCGCAGAAAGGTCGATCCCCGCCCCGGTGATGGCGAGCAGCGCGGCGAGGAAAATCCCCACATAGCCGATCCCCGAAACGATGGCGTTCTGCCCCCCGATGTCCATCCGGGTCTTGGGCAGGACGTTGCTGCGCAGCGCGCCTTGGATCAGACGGGTGGCGGCGTAGCCGATCACGAAGATCACCGCGAAGGAGAGGAAATCCGTGGGACGGATCCGCGTCTCACCAAAGGCGAAGCCGCGGCTGAACAGCGCCCAAAGCTCAGTCAGGTCAGTGACCCGCGCGCCCCATGCCAGCGCCATCACAGGCAGCGACAGCAGCAGCAGGATCAGGCCAAAGAAGACGGGCATCAGCGCGTCGCGCGCCTGCACCCCCTGCCCGGTCATGGCACCGTAAACATCGGCCAAGAAGCGTTGCAGCGTCATCACCAGCCCCAGAAGCACCAGCGTGGTGACATAGGGCGGCAGCAGCGAGACGGCGGCGTTGTAATAGCCGCTGATCAGCAAGAGGGGCGCGACCACGGCCACGATCATCGCGCCCAAGCCCAGGCCGCGCACGACGCGGTTCAGGGTCGAGGTCCGCGGCTCTTCGGCGGCGGAGACATCTTCTGTCACCGGATCGCTATAACCGCGCAGGATTTTCCCGATGCGGAACAGGGCAAAAGCGCTCAGCAGCATCACCGGCAGGCGCAGCACGGCCTCGGTGGTTTCCGCCGGTTGCTGGCCGTCGAAAATGGCGGTGATGATGGCGCCAATGATGACGGTGACGGTGATGATGCTGACGTAGAAACGAACCGCTTTGCGCTCAGCTGGGGGCAGCAGGATCAGCGCCTCGTCCTCATCGCGAGAGAACACCCGTTCGGCGACCCAGCGAACACCCAGCATCGCGCCGCCGATCACCGGGATCAGCTGCACAAGGGTCGAGCCGCGCGGGCCGAGCCAATCGGTCGCCAAGACGGCCATGGCCAGCAAAACCAGACCGACCGTGGGCAGGATGATCCGCAAAAGAGACACGACAAAGCGCCAAATGCCAAAGCCGCGCGCGCCGAATTGCTGAAGCCGACCCACAATCGCGGTCGACCAATGGTGGCCGCGGAAGATCAGCACCAAGCCCAGAACGGTGAGGGCCAGAACCGCAGGGAGAGAGGCGCGCAGGCTGCGCCGTGCCGTGTCGGCATCGTCAGGTGCTTCGGCGGCGATCTCACCCGCCGCAGTGGCCAGATCGTCAATCGCGCTGCGCCAGTGGACGGGGTTGAGCGGCGTGGGCACCACCTCCATCAACTGCTCGGTCTGGCGTTCGCGTAAGGCAACGTCGATCTGCCCAATCAGCGCATCGGCGCGCAGATATGCCGCTTCTGCCCGCTGGACCGGGGTCAGCAGAGTGTTGAGCTGTCGGTTTAACTCCTCACGGTTGGCGGCGACTTCGGGGGATTCCGGCTCGGCCCCCTCGCCCTCGGGCGGGGTTCCGAGCGCGGCCAATTGTTCGCGCAGCGCGCTGATCCGCGCCGCATTCAGGTTGCGCGCCGCGTCGAACTCGGCGCGGTAATCCACCAGCCGGGCGCGCTGCACCTCCAGCATGGTTTCGGTGGTATCGGGCGCGTCAATCGCCTCTTCAGCCGATGAGGCGACGGTTTCCCATTGGTCGAAATCCGGCAAAGCCGGTTCCTGTGCGACAGCAGCGCCGGTCAGCCAGACCAGCAGCGCGGTAAGGCCGAGGGCGAAGCGGAGCATTTGGGTCATGTATCCTCGAAAACACCTGGGATGGATTGCGGCGCGGCATCAAGCCAAGCGGGCGTCGGCAGCCCCTTCTCGCGCAGGAACTCCGGGTTGAAGAGTTTGGATTGATAGCGCGTGCCGAAGTCACACAGCACGGTCACGATGGTATGGCCCGGCCCCATCTCTTTCGCCAGACGCATGGCCCCGGCGACGTTGACGCCCGAGGAGGCACCAAGGCAGAGCCCCTCATTCTCCAGCAGGTCAAAGACGACCGGCAGCGCCTCTTCGTCTGAGATGTTGTAGGAATAGTCGGGCTTGAACCCTTCGAGGTTTGCGGTAATCCGCCCCTGCCCGATGCCTTCGGCGATGGAGCTGCCTTCGGATTTCAACTCGCCTTCGGTATAGTAGCTGTGCAGCGCCGCGCCATCGGGATCGGCCAATGCGATTTTGACGCCCTTGGGTTGCAGCGCCATGGCCACGCCAACAAGCGTGCCGCCCGAGCCGACCGCGCAGCAAAAGCCATCGACCTTGCCGCCGGTCTGTTCCCAAATCTCAGGGCCGGTGGTTTCGATATGTGCTTGCCGGTTGGCGGTATTGTCGAACTGGTTGGCCCAGATCACCCCCTCGGGCGTGGTCTTGGCCAACTCCTTGGCCAAACGCTCGGAATAGCGGACGAAGTTATTGGGGTTTTTGTAGGGTGCGGCGGGCACCTGCACCAGTTCGGCACCGGCCAGCCGCAGCATGTCTTTCTTTTCCTGAGATTGCGTCTCAGGGATGACAATGACGGTTTTGAAACCCATCGACGCGCCTACCAGCGCGAGCCCGATGCCGGTGTTGCCCGCGGTGCCTTCGACGATGGTGCCGCCGGGCTTCAATTCACCCCGTGCGATGGCGTCGCGGATGATGAACAGCGCCGCGCGGTCCTTGACCGATTGGCCGGGGTTCATGAACTCCGCCTTGCCCAAGATTTCGCAGCCGGTCTCTTCGCTCGCGCCGCGCAGCCGGATCAGCGGTGTGTTTCCAATGGCCTCGGCCAGATCTTTAGCAACCTGCATGTTTGCCCCCAGTTCATGTTCCGTCCGGTTTAGCTGTCGCGCCTTCGGACCTCAAGCGTTCGCGGTGGCGGGCCAGCCAATAGGCGCTTGCCACCAATGGCGCATTGGCCAGCGCCTGCGCATCGGCCAAGGCCATCAGATCATCGAATGACATCAGATGCGACCGGATATCCTCGCCCTCCGCAGCCAAACCGCCGGTGCCGATGATATGATCCGGCAAATCCGCCAATCCCACGAAAATGTGAAAGAATTCCGTCGCATTCCCGGGGGAGGCATAGACGTTTCCGACCGGCTCCAAGGCGCCCACGGTGATGCCCGCCTCTTCCTGCGCTTCACGCCGGGCGGCGGCCTGCGGTGTCTCGCCGGGGTCGATATGGCCTGCGATGGGCTCCAACTGCCAGCGGGTATGATCGCCGCGCGCCAGCGGGCCCATGCGGATTTGCTCGACCAGCAGCACGCGGTCGCGCAGCGGGTCATAGGGCAGCACCAAAGCTGCATCCGCGCTGACAAAAACCGCGCGGTCGATCTGCGCCGACATGCTGCCGTCAAATGTCTCATGTCGCAGCGAGATTTCATCAAGGGCGAAGAAGTTCGCGTAAACGCGGCGGCGGTCGGTCACCTCGACCTTGCCATCGAGCGCTAGCGGATCATGCATGCCCTGCGCCGCCAGCACCTGCTGATGGGCCCGGCGGCGGATCATCGGGAACATCGCATCGACCTCGGCCCGCGGGCGCTTGCCCATATAGCTCATCACTTCGCGCGCGGCATGGCAGGAAAGCGCGGCCCAATCACGCTCCCATTCAGGCAAGGACCACGGCCCCTGCGCGGTCCAGCGCCCGGGCTGGGGCAGATAGACCTCAGCCCCTTGCCCGTCTGCCAGTGTCACCGGCACCAAATCATAGTCGAACGCGCCTTCATAGAAATCGAGCCGCGCGAAATCATCCGCGCTCAGCCCCCGCACCAGCAAGCCCTCGGTCTGCGCGCCATCACGCGTCTCAATCGTGGGAAACGGGCCTTCGGCGGCGGCAGAGACTTGGTAGCCGGACAGATTGGCGGGGCTGAGATCAATCGCCTCGGCGGTGCGGCCAAGCACGATTTCCAACAGCGGCAGATGCCGCAGAGTGCCGTAGATAAAGAGATGTCGCATGGTGATCAGGGCCAACGGTTATAAGCAAATTCGGTCAAAAGCCCTGCGATCACGCCGCCGACGACAAGTGCCACGCCGATGGGCACGGTGGCGATCATCAGGCCGAATTCCGCGCCGATCTGGAACACGGCGACGATGGCCTCGAAGGGATCGTCATAGCGGTTGCGCAACGCCAGCCGGACCATTTCATTCGCCGCCTGCAAGAAGATCGCCCAGAGCATCAGCACGAAGACCCCGGCAAAACCGTTGTTGATCGCAGCCACGATGCCCCGGCCCGCGCGCCGGCCCATCACGCGCCAGCCCACGATGAGGCCAAGCACCACGTTAAGCGGCAGGAAATATCCGAAATCCGTGCTTTCCGGCATCAAAGGCACCACCATGCCCGACAGGACAAAGGCCAGCACGGCGAGTGAGATCGCCGCCATAAGTCGTGCACCAGTCGGCATTTTTCGGCTCCTTGCGGGGGCGGACCGCAGGGGCGGTCACACAGGTCGCCGTACCGTAATCTGCGTCACGTCGCAATTGCCACTGTCAAATGTCGCGGCACAGGAAGTGAGGTAAAAATTCCACATCCGGCGAAAGCGTTCGTCAAATCCGAGCGCGGTGATCTGATCCCATTTCTCGTTAAAGGTCTCATGCCAACGGCGGAGTGTAATGTCATAGCTTTTGCCAAATTCGATCGAACGGTCGACGACCAGCCCTGCCCGTTCGACTTGCTCCCGCAGGACCGTCGGGCTAGGCAGCATGCCGCCCGGAAAAATGTACTTCTGGATGAAGTCTACGCCGCGTTTGTAAACCTCCCAACGGCGGTCAGCGACGGTGATGATCTGCAAGGTCGCGGCGCGACCCGGTTTAAGACGCTGATGCAGCGTGTCGAAATAGACCGGCCAGTATTTTTCGCCCACGGCTTCGAACATCTCGATGCTGGCAATGCCGTCATAGCTTTCGGTCTCGTCGCGGTAGTCTTGCAGTTTGAAGGTCACGCGGTCCGAGAGGCCCGCCTTGGCAATCCGCTCTTGTGCGTAGTTGAACTGCTCTTGGCTGATGGTCAGCGCGGTCACTTTCAGCCCGCGTTCGGCGGCGGCATATTCCGCAAAACCGCCCCAGCCGCAGCCGATTTCCAAGACATGATCGCCGGGCTGCACACCCATCTGATCGACCATGGACTTGTATTTCGCCCGCTGCGCGGCCTCCAGCGATTGCTGGGCGTCGCCCTCGAAAATGGCCGAAGAATAGGTCATCGTATCATCCAGCCAGAGGCTGTAGAACGCATTGCCCAGATCGTAGTGATAGCTGATATTGCGCTTGGCCTGTTTGCGGTTGTTGCGCTGAAGCCAGAAGCGGAACTTCTCGAACTGACGCAGCAGCCCTTGGCCGGGGAAACCGTCATAGACCGTCTCATTCCCCGCATGAACCAAATCCATGAAGGCTTGCAGGTCCGGCGTCGACCACCATTCGTCCAGATAGGCGTCGCAAAAGCCCAGATCGCCCTCGCGGATTAACCGTGCGAAAAGGTCATCGTTATGGATGTGCAGTTCCGCCACCGGGCCGGGCTTGGCCCCTTCGGCGCGGAACACGCGGCCATCGGGCAGGACAAAGTTCACCCGCCCGTGCTGCATCTCCTGCGCCATGGCGAAGACCTGCGGGAAATAGCGCGGCAGACCTTTCTGCCCCTCGGTGGTCGTAAGCTTCATACCTCGGTTCCGTTCTTGTTCTTGACGCCTACTGTAACCGCAGGCTTCTGTTTCGCAAAAAGTTAAAAGTCGCGGTTGCGGTAGGCGTCGAGCGCCCGTTCCCGCCCTTCCGACAGATCGACGATCGGATCGGGGTAATCGTCCTCTGGGCTTAGGCCCCAGCGGCGCGGGATCGCGTCGAAATAGGCCAGCGCCTCGTCACTCGGTTTCGCGCGCCCCTCGGCGATCCAACGGCGGGTGTAGTCGCGCCCCTTGTCGAACCGATCAAGCTGGGTCTCGGGGTTGAAAATGCGAAAGAACGGCGTCGCATCGGGGCCAGAGCCTGCGGCCCATTGCCAGCCCATCGCATTATTGGCCGGGTCCCAGTCGATCAGGTGTTCTTCGAACCACTTTTGCCCGATCCGCCAGTGGCACATCAAATGTTTCGTCAGATAGCTCGCCACGATCATGCGGCCCCGGTTGTGCATGCGCCCCGTGACCTGCAACTCGCGCATGGCCGCATCGACGAAAGGCACCCCGGTGCGCCCCTGTTTCCATGCCAGCACCTCGGCGCGGCGCTCGTCCTCATTCCATGCGAAGGCCTGCCATTCCTCGCGCCAGTTTTGGTCAAGGATGCGCGGCGTGTGATACATGAGGTGATAGGCAAACTCGCGCCAGGCGAGTTCCTTGAGGAAAGTCTCAGCCCCGCGCTTGCCCTCCTGCATCGCCCGCTGGCCCGCGTGCCAACACTGGGCCGGGCTGATCTCACCCAGCGACAGGTTTTCTGACAGGGCCGAGGTGCCATCTTCGCCCGGCAGGTCGCGGCTTTCGTCATAGCCTTCGACGATATGGGCCATGAATGAGCCAAGCCGGGCCTGAGCCGCGGCCTCCCCCAGACGCACATAGGGGCGCACCACGTCGCGCCCGCGCTGCATCTCGGCGTCCATTTGCCAATCGTTAAGCGCGGCGCTCTCGGGCCAGTTTGGCGGGGCTGGGATGTCGCTTGGGGTGGCCAAGGGGGCCGCCACATCGCGGCCCCGGACCGCCTTCCAATAGGGGGTGAAGACTTTGTAAAAGCCGCCGGTCTTGGTCTCAACCGTCCAAGGCTCGAACATCAGATGCCCGGCAAAGCTACAGGCTTCGACCCCATTGTCCTTCAGCGTCTCTTTGACCTTGGCGTCGCGGTCGATCGCGGCGGGATCGTAAAGGCGGCTCCAATACACCGCGCCCGCGCCGGTAGTTTCGATCACCTCGCGCAGCACCTCAAGCGTATCGCCACGGTGCAGGATCAGGCGGCTGCCCTTCTCGGCCAGAGTTTCTCCAAGACAGCCCAAGGCCAGCCCGAGGCGGAACTTTGGGGCCGCGCCCAAAGCTTCCGATTGTGCGTCGTGGATGAACAGCGGGATCACCGGGCGGCCCGACTGGCAGGCCGCCGTTAGGGCGGGATGGTCGCTCAGCCGCAGATCGCGGCGGAACCACATGATAATCGGGGAATTGTCGCTCACGTTCGGGGTCTTGCTCCTGCACTTGTCCCGAAACATAGCGCCCCTGCGCCGGGGTCAAGGATCAGAGTAGATCGTCCAGCGCGTTCAACAGTTTGTCCATTTCATCCTGCGTCGTGTAATGGGTGAAACTGAGCCGGAGCACGCCTTTGGCCTCATCTACCCCCATCGCACCAAGCGCCCGGCCTGCGTAGAAGGTGCCACCCCCAGCCATGATGCCGCGCGCGGCCAATGCCTGCGCCATCTCGACCGCCGGTCGATCAAGCGCCAATGCCACCGTGGGCGCGCGAGTTGCCGCATCGGTGGGGCCGATGACCCGCACCGAGTTGCGCGCCGCCATGGCATCCAGCAGCGGTTGCAGCAAAGCCGTCTCATGGGCGCGCATCGCGTCATGCACAGCAACACCGCGCGCCGTGGCCCCGGCAGTGCCGCCGATATGGTGGGCGTGGAAAGCGTCGATATAGTCCGCCATGCCCGCGCTGGCTGCGATCTGCGCGTGATCCGGCCCGGCGGGGGTAAAACGCTTGTAAAGCACGTCTCCGTTGAAGTGATGCGCTTGGTTCGGCAGCAGTTCGGCGAGCGCCCGGCGGATGACCATAACACCCTGATGTGGCCCGAAGGTCTTGTAAGCCGAAAAGAGGTAGATATCTGGCCCCAGCACCCCGACATCGGCAAAGCCATGTGGCGCATAGGAGACGCCATCGACGCAGACGAAAGCGCCGGCGGCATGGGCCAGCGCCGTGATCTCGGTCACCGGGTTGATCTCGCCCACCACGTTTGAGCAATGCGGGAAGCAGACCAGCCGGACATTCTCGTCGAGTAGGTCTTCGAGCTTTGCCGGATCGAGATGCCCGGTGTCAGGGTCGATTTGCCATTCACGGATCTCGATCCCCCGCTCGGCCAGCCGGCGCCACGGGCCGGTATTGGCCTCATGGTCTTGATTGGTCACGACGATCGCCTCACCGGGCTGCATCATCTGGCCGAAAGCCTGCGCCAGCACATAGGTGTTCTGCGTGGTGGAGGGGCCAAAGCTCAGCTCCTCCGGCGTCACGCCTAGGATCGCGGCCATGCGGGTGCGGGCTTCGTCCATCTCCTCCCCACCAAGGCGGCTGGCCTCATAGGCGCCGTAGGGCTGCACCTTTCGCTGGGTGTAGAAGCGATGCAGCCGGTCGATGACTTGGCGGCAGGTGTAAGACCCACCGGCGGTCTCAAAGAAAGCCTGCCCCTGAAGGCTCGGCTCGGCGAAAGCGGGAAATTGGGCGCGGACCCATTCGGAATCAATATGCATGGCGGGAAGGTCCACCGCGGCGCGGCCAAGGTCAAGCGCCCAAAGAAAACGGCGGCCCCGAGAGGCCGCCGTCATCCGTGTCTTAAAGGCTGTGCAGGTTAGCGGATTTTACGCTCGTCCTGCAGACCGCGGAAGATGCAGAAGCACATGAAGAGCAGCAGCAGCGTGAACAGCAAACCGGTGGAGATCACCATGGATTGCAGCGCCGCGAGGCCCCCGCCGATCAACAGCGCGATGGCCACGGCACCCTCAAAGATGCACCAGAACACTCGCTGCGGCACCGGCGCGTCGACCTTGCCGCCTGCGGTGATCGTGTCGATCACAAGCGACCCGGAGTCGGACGAGGTGACGAAGAACACCACCACCAGCACGATGCCGATGAAGGAGGTGATCGAAGCCAGCGGCAGTGCGTCGAGCATTTTGAACAGCTGCAACGGCAGACCCGCATCTTGGGCCGCGGTGTAGCCGTCGTTCAGCACCTGATGGATCGCGGTGCCGCCAAAGATCGACATCCACAGCACACAGACAAGCGATGGGATCAACAGCACGCAAACGATGAATTCGCGCACGGTACGGCCCCGGCTGACGCGGGCGATGAACATTCCGACGAAGGGTGACCAGCTGATCCACCAAGCCCAGTAGAACGCTGTCCAGCCTTGGGAGAAGTTCACGTCTTCACGGCCAAACGGGTTCGCGAGTGCAGGCAGATACTCAATGTAAGCGACCAGCGAGTCCCAGAAGAAGGACAGCAGGAAAACAGTTGGCCCGACGATCAAGGTGAACAGTGCCAGCAGTGCTGCCAGACCCATGTTAACCTCACTGAGGACTTTCACACCGCCATCAAGACCGCGCAGCACCGAAACCAGCGCCACGGCGGTGATCAGCGAAATCAGAACGATCTCAGATGTGGTGCCAACGGGAATCCCGAACAGTTCGTTCAGACCGGCGTTGGCCTGCGTGGCACCCAGACCCAGCGACGTGGCCAGACCAAAGAGCGTGGCAAAGACCGCGATGATGTCGATGATATGCCCGGGCCAGCCCCAAACACGTTCGCCCAGAACCGGGTAAAAGGCCGAGCGGATCGTCAGCGGCAGACCTTTGTTATAGGTAAACAACGCCAGCGCCAGCGCGACGATGGCGTAGATCGCCCAAGGGTGCAGACCCCAGTGATAAATCGTCGCCGCCATGCCAAGGCGCAGCGAACCGGCCTCGTCACCCGACGCACCCGCGAGCGGGGCCCAGTCGGTGCGCAGCCCGTTCTCGGTCGTGATCTCCCCCATGGAAGTCGAGAAGTGGGTCAGCGGCTCGGAGACGCCATAAAACATCAGACCGATGCCCATGCCCGCCGCGAAAAGCATCGCGAACCAGCCAAGATAGGTATAATCCGCAACCGCTTCGTTGCCGCCAAGGCGAACATTGCCAAAGGGCGTCACGATCAGCAAAAGTGCGAAGATCACCACCAAATCGGCAGAGCCGATCAGGAACCAATCAAAGTTCTTAGTGGTAAAGTTGAACATGGCCGAAAAGATCGCGCCAGCCTGTTCCGGCAGCGCGATGGTGTAAAAGACGAAGATCACCACGGCGATCCCCGAAATCAGAAAGACCGGGTTGTGAATGTCGAGCCCGAACGGCCCGATCTGCCGTTCGATATTATCCTGACCGATCTCATAATCGGTATCGATCACATCCGCCTTGCCCTCAGGCTCGGGGATGCCGTGCGAATTGGTATCGCTCATAATCTGTTCCCTCTTTGATGACAGATTACCGCGCAAAACGCGGCCTTCTGTTTTTCTCATCCGTGCGCAACAGGATAGAGGCTTGCGACCATTGGGCAAGCCATTGCGGCCAAGCCCCCTTGGAAACTTGGCTAAAACGACCGTTTCGGTATCTGCTGCGACGTAAGTTTGGGGGGACTACCCTGTCCCGAGCGCGGCTGCAATCGCATCGGCCTGTTCGCGAATCCGGTCCATGTCGCCTTGGACACCGGGCGGGCGCAGCTTGTCGCCCTCATGCCGCGGCAGGATGTGGTAGTGCAGGTGAAAGACCTCTTGCCCGCCCGCAGCCTCGTTAAACTGCTGCACCGTGATGCCATCGGCGCCAAAAGCGCGTAGGCAGGCATTGGCGACTTTCTGAACCGTCGCCAGACAATCCGCCAATTGTGCAGGGCTCGCGTCGAGCATGTTGCGGCAGGGCGACTTGGGGATCACCAGACAATGCCCTTCGGCGCGGGGCATGATGTCCATAAAGCAATAGGTCTTGTCGTCCTCATAGACCTTGAAGCTGGGGATCTCTTTGCGCAGGATCTTGGCAAAGATATTGTCGTCGTCATAGCTGGCCATCATGCTCTCCTTCTGGCGGTCGGGGCGGCGCGGACCATTAACCACACCGCCCCGCGCCGAGGCAATATCAAGCGTTTACGTCGACGACCACCCGGCCCTTGACCTGCCCTTTCAGGATGTCCGCCCCCAGTTGCGGCAGATCGCTGAGCCCAGCGGGTTGGACCATCGCCTCCAGCTTGTCCATCGGCAGGTCTTTGGCCACCCGCTCCCAAGCGCGCAGACGGTTGTCATAGGGCTGCATGACGCTGTCGATGCCTAAGAGGTTCACGCCGCGCAGCAGGAAGGGGATCACCGTGGCAGGCAGGGCCGCACCGCCCGCAAGGCCCACGGCCGCCACGCTCGCCCCATATTCCATCTGACCCAGCACGCGGGCCAGCATCGCGCCGCCCACGGCATCGACGCATCCGCCCCATGTCTCGCCCTCAAGGGGGCGTTTGACCGTCTCGTTGATCTCGTCCCGCGCGACGATCCGGGCCGCGCCGAGGCTCTTTAGGTAATCTTTGGTCTCGGGCCGCCCGGTGACCGCCGCCACTTCATAGCCGAGGTTGGCAAGGATCGCGGTCGCGACCGAGCCAACGCCCCCCGCAGCACCCGTGACCAGAACCGGACCTTTCTTGATGCCGTGATCCTCAAGCGCCATGACGGCCAGCATCGCGGTGAAACCTGCCGTGCCCACGGCCATCGCTTGACGCGTGTCCAGCCCTTCGGGCAGTGGCACCAGCCAATCGGCCTTGACCCGCGCCTTTTGCGCATAGCCGCCCCAATGCGCCTCGCCCACGCGCCAACCGGTCAACACCACCTTGTCGCCGGGCTTATAACGGTCGTCATTCGAAGTCTCGACCGTGCCGGCGAAATCGATGCCCGGCACATGCGGGTAGTTGCGGACCAAGCCACCACCGGGCCCGATGCACAGCCCGTCTTTGTAGTTCACGGTGGAATATTCGACCGCGACCGTCACCTCGGCCTCGGGCAGTTGGTCTTCGGTGATCTGGGTGACCTCGGCCTGGGTCTTGCCTTCGTCATCCTTGTTTACAATCAGCGCATTAAAGCTCATCTTTCATCTCCTTTTCAGGTTTCAATCGACCGGGCCTCAGGCCCAGAAACTTTCACGCACGGTCACGTCACGCTCGCCATCGGGGGTGTGCGCCCGCAACCGCGTGCCCGGGTCCCAATGGGTCATCCGCACCATTCCGATGGCGACATTCACGCCAAAGTCAGGGGACCAAACCGCCGAGGTCACCTGCCCCACGCGTTTGTCGCCCGCCATCAAGGGCCAGACACGATCACAAAGCGGCACCGGATCGCCCGCGATCTCTAGGGGACGTATCTGTTGCACCGGCCCCTCTTTCGCCACCCGCAGCAGCGCATCTCTGCCGATACAGCCCATCGCCGCCTGCGTGTCGCAGAGCTTGCCAAGACCGCATTCGTGGGGCGTGTTGTCGTCGGTCATGTCATTGCCATAGCTCAATAATCCGCCCTCGATCCGCTCAATCAGGTTCGGACAGCCCGCCCGCACATCCAGATCGCGCCCCGCCTCGAAAAGCGCCTCCCAAAGCGGCATCGCGATATCGGCCCCTTCGGTGTAAATCTCAAAGCCGCCCTGTTTGGAGTAGCCGGAGCGCGCGACATTCATGGCGCGGCCTTGAAACTGGAACTCCCCGAAGCGGAAGAACTTCACTTCCCGCACCCCCGCACCAAAAACGCGTTCCATCAGGTCTTCGGCTTTCGGCCCCTGCACCGCCAGCAGGTTCACATCCGGCTCATCGACCAAAACATCAAGATGATAACCGTTGCATATCCCCTTGGCCCACAACAATAAATCGCTATCGGCGATGGAAATCCACCAACGATCCTCGGCCAGTTTCACCGCCACAGGATCATTGAGCATACCACCCGTCTCATCCACGATTGGCACATAGACACAGCGGCCCGGCGCCACATTGCGCAGATCACGGGGCGTCAGCATCTGCATCAGTCGGGAAGCATCGGGCCCGCGCAGTTCAACCTGTCTTTCGCAAGCCACGTCCCAGACTTGCACGGCTTTCTTCAAGTGGTGATAATCCGCCTCGGTACTTTCAAAGACGGTCGGCAGCAGCATCCGGTTGTAGACCGTATAGGCTTTCACACCCGCCGCCTCGACCCCGTCAGAGAATGGCGTGCGCCTGATCCGGCGCGAGGGAGAGAGTTCGGCCATCAGCCCTCCTCCGGCATAAAGATGAAATCGGTCACCGGCGCGTCACATCCTGCGTTGGTGAGCATGGCGTGCACTTGGCCGCGGTGGTGGGTTTGGTGGTTGAAGAAATGCACCACACATCCCGCCATCGGCTTAGAAACATCGCGCTGCAAGATACCGGAATGCCACGTTAAATCGCGGTTTAGTATCGACTGGTCCAGCCCCGCCGCCCACTGAGAAATGGCAAGGTCGCATTGAACCCGCGCCAAAACCCATGCGTCACCGGAGGGGCAAAGCTCGGTGTCTTTGCCTTCCGGTTTTGGCGCGGCAGGGTAGAACCGCGACAGCCAGAGTTGATCGCACCGCAGAAGATGGTTCAACGTGCCGAGCATGGAGCCGAAGAACGCCCCGCGATCCTGCGTTAACGACGCTTCATCCAAAGTCTGAACGACATTCGACAACTGTCTGTTTTGCCACGCATTATAGCGCGCCATTTCCTTGGCATAGGTGGGGGTGATCACCGCGCCCCCTGCCAATCGATCGCGCAGACCTCTGCCGATTTACCACCGAAATCCCAGACGCGTCCATAGTCGCGGACCTTGGATTTTACGCCACGCGCAGCCACGATATTCGGGCCCATCCAGTATTTCGAGTTGGTGATCGTCACCGGCTCTCCCGGTTCGGCCCCGGCCAGCATCTCGATCTCGCCGTTGATCTTTCGGCCAATGTTGATGACCCGGCGGTTGCCGTCGCGAATGATTTCGACCGGGGCGCGTTCGGCGCCGATGATCTCGCTCACCAACATGGTGAACAGCCCCGTGGTGCCGCCCGCAGCGCCTGAGAAGATTTGCAGCAACCCGTCATAGGCCGCCTCGCTCGCGCGGTCGTCCACATAGGCGGCGACCTTCCAATTTCCCTCGCCCATGCGGCCGGGAATGTCGACCAATAGCCCGACGTTCAGCCCGGCCAAATCCTCCCCCTCGAAATGGCCCTCGTCGATCACGATGCCCATCCATGCATGGCAGTGGCCTTCGGTCGGCAGATGCGCGCCAAGGCTGACCACGCAGGGGCAGAAGACATCGCAAGAGCAGTTTAGGAAAAGCTCGCCCTTGATCGCCCAATCGGCGGGTGTCATCTCTCTGTTTGGCATATCATCCTCCTGTGATCATGGGCCAACCCGCCACGACACCTGCGCCGAGGATCAGGGCGAAACCCATTGGTTTTGTTACGTAATGCCCTATTTGGGGCAGTTTTTCGATGACCATGAAAAGCGTGGCCAGCCCCATCCATGCAAGGCTCATGACCCCGCCGGCAAAGCCCAGAAGCATAAAGCCCCAGCAGCAGCCCGCGCAAAAGGCGCCGAGGCCCAGCCCCATGCGAAAGCCGCCCGCGGCGCCGGGGCGCCAGTGGCCCATGAAATACATCATCGGAGAGTGGCAGACGCCGTGGCAAATCTCCTTGGCGCGGGTAAATTGGAAGAGGCCCACAGCCAAGAGCAGCGCCGCCGCCGTCCAACGCGATTTGGCGATGCCGAGCATGTCGATGACGCCGCCGTGCAGCAGCAACAGTTGCAAACCCGCGATCCCCGCCGCGAAGACGAGCCAGACCGCGAGGTAGCCTGCAAGCACCGCCAGCCAGCCCGCGCGCGTGCCATTGGCCGAAGTCATGAGGTCTTCGTAGGCGCGCAGCGTCGGCACCATGGTCGGGACCATCATCGCCGCCATCATCGCGCCCCACATCACGAACAGCGGAAAGAAACGCGCCATGGGCATATACATATCCATGCCCGGATCCATCTGCCGCATGCGTTCGCCCATGGCACCGGGGCGGCCCAGCAGATCGAGGTCCATCTGCATCGCCATGCTGTACATCATCCACCAAGCCGCGAGAATTAGGGCGAAAAACCCCAGCCATAGTGTTGATCGTACCATCCCGGTCATCGCCGCCCTCCCCTGCGTGCTCTTGTAGATTTAATGTCAGACAATTAAAGTCCTCGCAAACACTAATTGTAAGACATATGAAAATCGACCCAAGCAACCCCGCCGATCTATCGGCCCAGATCGCCACGGCCATCCGCGACGCCATCATCGGCGGGCATCTGATCGTCGACCAGCGCCTGCCCTCCGAGGCGGAGCTTGCCGAGCAGTTCGAGGTTTCCCGCCCCACGGTGCGCGAGGCGCTCAAGCGGCTCGCTGCGCAATCGCTGATCCGAACGCAGCGCGGGGCCACGGGGGGTGCTTTCGTCAACCGGTTGAGCTTCCCGGATGCCTATGCGCAGCAGATCACCACCTCGACCCTGTTGCTGTCCATGAACGCGGTGAGTTTTGAGACCGCTTGCGAGGCGCGCTTCGCCTTGGAGCGCGCCTGCGCCCCGCTATCGGCAGAACGGCGGACGGCGGACCACCTTGCCACCATGCGCGCGGAGATTCACCGGCAGGCGCAGCCGGGGCTGACCGATGAGGCCTTTTGCGCCTCCGACGTGGCATTTCACCGGGCGCTGGTCGATGGTGCGGGCAATCCGGTGCTAAGTTATCAACTTGCAGGCGCGGTTGAGGCGATGCAGCCCCTGATGAATATGATCACCTTCACCGCGCGGGATCGCGCGCGGATCGTAGCTCTGCATCAAGAGATCGCGGATGCGGCAGAGGCCCATGACGGCAGGGCGGTAAGGGCAGGGCTGACCGCGCTGGAGGCCGAGACGCAACAGCTTGCCCAAAGCGTTTTCGCCGCGCGTGCGGCGCGGAATGCCGAAGCTGCGGGGCGACGCTAGGTTGGGGCATATAAAACAATGAGATACGCGCTTATCTTGACGTAGAAAATTCGCCGCATCCCACCCCTTGCAATTCACCCATCGCAGCCCTACTTTAATCCTGTCCTTCGGGACTATGGACATAAACGCGCTCGTAATAAGCGGTTCGGACCCGGGGGCGGTACCCGGCGGCTCCACCAAACATCCTTCATTTGGGGATCATGGGGCCGAAATAGGATCGACGAACGTCTAAAGGGGTTGCTTTGTCTCGGTGAGATACCACCGTTATCGGTTCAAACTGTACAATTGCAAATGACAATCGTGCTCCAGTTGCGATGGCCGCGTAAGCGGTTTCAGCGACTGAAATCTTAAGTCCTTAGGCCTTGCAGCTTAAGGCGGGGTTCGCAGGTACCTGGCAACAGAAACCTGCACTTTTTCCTTCCGTTTCATACCCGTTAGAAGGCGCTCTTGCATTAACTTGACCGCGCTTTCCTCTGTCCCTATCCGTGACGCAGCGAAGCCGTGGTGGCTTTGATGACGCAGGATGGCCCCGATGACCCCACCTAGTTGGCCCGATATGTTTCGCGTCTTTGGCCGGATTGGGTTGATGTCCTTCGGCGGCCCCGCAGCCCAAATCGCCGTGATGCACCGCGAGCTGGTCGAGCATCGCCCGTGGCTGAGCGAGCAGACCTACCTGCGGGCCCTTTCGCTCTGTATGCTGTTGCCCGGACCGGAGGCGATGCAGCTGGCGACCTATGCAGGCTGGCGCCTGCGCGGCGTCGCGGGCGGGCTGTTGGGAGGGTTGCTTTTCGTCGTGCCGGGTGCGGTCTTCATTGCGGCACTTGCGCTGCTTTATGCGTGGTATGGGCAGATGCCCTTGGTGCAAACGGCCTTCCTGGGCATCAAGGCCGCTGTCATTATCGTGGTATTCCAAGCGCTTCTGAAGGTTTCTTTAAAGGCGCTTCATGGGCGGCTCGGCTGGGCGCTGGCCTTTGGGTCTTTCATCGCGCTCTTCGTGCTGGGTCTGCCGTTTCCGCTGATCATTCTGGTGGCCGGGGCCATTGGGATGCTGACCCGAAGCCCGACGCCCGAGACCGAAGCCGCCAACCTGCCGCCTGCGCATAGCCTGCGCACCCTGCTCATCTGGGGTGGTCTCTGGGCCGCGCCGCTTCTGTTCCTTGCCTTCATCGGCGACGACTTTCTGCTGCAACTGGGGCTGTTCTTTTCCAAACTGGCCGTGGTGACCTTCGGCGGGGCCTATGCGGTGCTGGCCTATATGACCCAGACCGTGGTGCAGGATTTCGGCTGGATCGAGACCGATCAGATGATCGACGCGCTTGGCCTGGCTGAGACGACCCCCGGCCCACTGATCCTCGTGACGCAATTCGTCGGGATGCTGGCGGGATTTGCGCAAAGCGGCCCCGCGGGGGCGATGGTTGCCGGGCTGCTGGCGCTTTGGGTCACTTTCACGCCCTGTTTCCTGTGGATTTTCCTCGCTGGCCCGTATCTTGAAGCGCTCTCTGAACAGCCGCGCATCGCAGGCGCGCTGCGGGCGATCACGGCGGCTGTGGTGGGGGTCATTGCAAATCTCTCGGTCTGGTTCGCGCTGCATGTGCTGTTTGACCGGGTGGGCGCTGATGGCCCGCTCGCCCTGCCTCTGCCCGTCTGGCACAGTTTCAACCCCATGGCCGCCGCGCTTACCCTCTTGGCTTCCGTGCTGATGCTGGCGCTCAAGCGCGGTTTTGTCCTCACGATGGTTCTGCTCGCCACGCTGGCGCTGATCCTTCACGCGATTTAGCGCGGGACCCCCTTTCACTCGCCCCTGAATGGGGTATGCTTACCCCTGCCCAACGTCCGGACCGGAGAGAAGAATGAGCCGCAGCATTGATTACGGCAACCTGATGCACGAAGCCATGCGGGGCCTGATCCGCAGGGTCTTGCAAGACGTATCGGACAAGGGACTGCCGGGGAATCACCACTTCTTCATCACCTTCGACACCTCGCATCCGGACGCGGAATTGGCCGATTGGCTGTCCGACCGCTATCCCGATGAGATGACCGTGGTGATGCAGCATTGGTACGATGGCCTCGATGTGGGTGAGGACGGTTTCGCCATCACGTTGAACTTCGGCGATGCGCCGGAGCCGCTTTATATTCCTTACGACGCGATCCGCACCTTCGTGGACCCTTCGGTTGAGTTCGGCCTGCGGTTCGAACAGCAAGAAACCGAAGAGCAAGACGTGGCGGAAGATGAGGCCACGCTCGATCAGACGGATGAAGCAGAGTTGGAAGTCGCAGAAGAGCCGGTCAAAGATGCCGAGATCGTCTCGCTCGATTCCTTTCGGAAGTAGCGGCGGAATGGCCGTTAGCGCCATCCCCGCATTGCGCAGCGCGTAAGGCGCAGGTACACCGCTGGACAACGATAAGTCACAGCAGGAGCCGCAGAATGGCCGATACCCGCACCGAAACCGACAGCTTTGGTCCGCTCGAAGTCCCCGCCGATAAATACTGGGGCGCGCAGACGCAGCGTTCGATCATGAACTTCCCGATTGGCTGGGAAAAGCAACCCATCGCCATCGTGCGCGCGCTCGGCGTGATCAAGAAGGCCTGCGCGCAGGCGAATGTGGCGCAGGGCTCGCTGGACGAGGAACGCGGTCGCGCGATCATTCAGGCCGCTGGCGAAGTTTTCGAGGGCAAGTTCGACGATAACTTCCCGCTGGTGGTCTGGCAGACCGGTTCCGGCACCCAGTCGAACATGAACGCCAATGAGGTCATCGCCAACCGCGCAATTGAACTCATGGGAGGCACCATTGGCTCGAAAGATCCGGTGCACCCCAACGATCACTGCAACATGGGCCAGTCCTCGAACGACACCTTCCCCACCGCCATGCATATCGCCACCGCGATGACGGCGCGTGACGTGCTGCTGCCGGGGCTGGAGAAGCTGCACGGCGCGTTGCAGAAGAAGGTCGAGGAATTTGACGGCATCATCAAAATCGGCCGCACCCATACGCAGGACGCGACACCGCTGACGCTGTCTCAGGAATTCTCGGGCTATACCCATCAGGTCGCCATGGGCATTGCCCGCGTGCGCGATGCGCTTGGCCGTATCTATGAGCTGGCACAGGGCGGCACCGCCGTGGGCACCGGGCTCAACACCAAGCAAGGCTGGGCGGAAACCGTGGCCCACAACATGGCCGAGATCACCGGCCTGCCCTTCGTCACAGCGCCCAACAAGTTCGAAGCGCTGGCCGCCCATGACGCGATGGTCGAGATCTCTGGCGCGCTGAAAACCGTGTCGGCCTCGCTGTTCAAAATTGCCAATGACATCCGACTTCTGGGCTCCGGCCCGCGCTGCGGCCTGGGCGAGCTGATCCTGCCCGAGAACGAGCCCGGCTCTTCGATCATGCCGGGCAAGGTGAACCCGACCCAATGCGAGGCGCTGACGCAGGTCTGCGCCCATGTCATGGGCAATGATGCCGCCGTGGGCTTCGCCGGATCGCAGGGGCATTTCGAGCTTAACGTCTACAAGCCGATGATGGCCTATAACGTGTTGCAATCCATGCAGCTTTTGGGCGATGCGGCTTCGGCCTTTACCGACAATCTGGTGGATGGCCTCAAGGCTGACGCGGACCGGATCGAGAAGCTGATGCGCGAGTCGCTGATGCTGGTCACCGCGCTGGCCCCCGAGATCGGTTATGACAACGCCACCAAGGTCGCCAAGACCGCGCATAAGAACGGCACCACGTTGAAGGAAGAGGCGATTGCCTTGGGCTTCGTCGATGCCGAGACCTTCGAGCGTGTGGTGCGCCCTGAGAATATGATCGGCCCGAAATGAGCCAGCCCATCAACCTGAACAAGGCGAGAAAGGCACGCGATCTTGCGGCCCGCCGCGCTCAGGCGGATGAGAATGCGCTGCGCTTTGGCCGTAGCAAAGCTGAGAAGGAGGCGGCGCGCAAAAGCGCCGCCCAAGCCAAGGCCACGCTCGACGCGCATAAGCGCGAGACATGAGCGCAAGGCCCCGCAAACATTCGGTGACCCTAAGGGGTCACCGGACATCGATCTCCCTCGAAGACGAATTCTGGCATGAGTTCCGCGCCATCGCCGCCGCACGAGGCATGCCGATCAACGCGTTGGTGGCCGAGATTGACGCCGCCCGCGGACTGGATATCGGGCTGGCAGGGGCGATCCGCCTATTCGTGCTGCGGTCGTTAAAGGAACGTTTACCAAAAGCGGATTAGCGTCGGGTCATGGTCCTCGTATCCCCTCTCTCACCGGCTGCTTGGCTGGACGATATCTTTGCGTCAAAGTCAACCATTCGGGGTCAAGTGATCCGCCGAAAAGCGCGCGATATCGAAAAGTTCGTTGGCCGCCGAGAATTTGAACTGGAACTGAAACGCCGCGGCTATCAAGCGGTGGAGAACGCCGGACAGGTCATCATATTTTGCAATCGTGAACCCATCCGGCGGATCGTGTAGCCGATTTCTTTAAAAGAAATCGGCTTCGGAATTTTCAAAAAATTCCGTTCAGCAAATTGAGGCTTGGTAGATTTTCTCAATGTTCTGCCCAAGCGCCTCGTTGAACTCCGCGTCCGTCATCTTGAAGTTCAGCCCTTCGGTCAAAGCGCGGGAGAAGCTGGCGATCATGGTCCGGTTCTTGCCCAGCCGTTCGCAGGCTTCCGCTGTGGAATAGCCACCCGACAGCGCCACGACGCGCAGAACATTGGCATGTTCGGCCAGATCATCATAGAGACCGGCCTTCTCGGGGATCGTCAGCTTCAGCATCACCATCTCACCTTCGGGCAGCGCCTTCAGGTGTTTCGCGATCTCACCGTGCAAAATTTCTTCGGCCTCGGCCTTGCTCACGGAGTTGATGTTCACCTCGGGCTCGATGATCGGCACGAGACCGGCGGCACAGACCTGTTTGGCCAGTTCGAACTGCTGCGCCACCACGGCGGCGATGCCGTTTTCATTGGCCTCATGAATAACAGAGCGTTCCTTGGTGCCGAAGATGCCGTGCTTTACCGCGCGGGCCAGCAGATCGTCGATCTCCATGATCGGCTTCATCATCTGCACGCCGTTATTGGTCTCTTCCAGACCCTTGTCGATCTTCAGGAAAGGCACCACGCCGCGGTCTTCCCAGAGCAGCTGCGCGACCGGTTTGCCATTGATCGTGTCATCCATCGTGCGCTCGAAAAGGATCGCGCCAATCACTTTTTCAGAGGTGAAATCATCGGCCAAGATGATCCGCGCGCGCATGTCATGGACGGCTTTGAACATCTCTTCGTCGCCGTTGTAATCCGACGGTTCCACGCCATAGAGGCTCAGCGCCTTGGGGGTGGAGCCACCCGATTGATCAAGCGCCGCGATGAAGCCCTTGCCGCTGTCCATTTGCTCAAGTTGCGCCTTGTCGTAGCCCATGTCACCCAGGTCCTATTTTGATTCCGTTCGCTGCGTTTCTAATTGAAACGCAAAGCCGATGATAGCAGCTAGCGTCTTGATAGCGCTAACCAAATGCCCTTATCTGAACGGACGGTCAAATGTGCGACAGGCACTGGCACGCGGTCCGGTTGGGCGGTCACGCGGAAGTCGCGCAGGATGCGCGACAGGATCAGCGGCCCCTCGACCATGGCAAAGCCCGCCCCAGTGCAGACCCGCGGCCCGGCGGAGAATGGGATGAAAGCGTCGCGCTGGCACTGTCTGCCGTTCTCAGTCTGCCAGCGGGTCGGGTCAAAGCCGTCGGGGTTGTCCCAGAGCCGTTCGTGGCGGTGCAGATGCCACGGGCTGAGCACCAGTTGCGCGCCTTGTTTCACCTGTCGGTCACGGAAGCGTTCGGGGCAGCGGTTCTCGCGCACCATCATCGGCACCGGCGGGTAGAGGCGCAGCGTCTCGCGAAATACATCGCGGCTGAGCTTGAGTTTCGACATCACCGCGAAATCGCAGGTCTCAAGCGCCTGCGCCTCTTCCGCCAGTCGCTCTTGCCACGCGGGATGGGTGGCCATCAGGTACAGTGCCCAAGCAAGGGCCGAGGCGCTGGTCTCATGCCCTGCAAGAAAGAAGATCGCGACCTGATCGACCATCTCTTGGGTGTCGAAGCGCTCTCCGGTTTCGGGATCGGCTTGGGTCATGATCTTGGTGGCAAGATCATCGGGCGCGGTGCCCGCCTCGATCTGCGCCATGCGCGCGCGGGTCAGATCGGTGATCAGTGTCCTGATCCGCGCCGCGCTGGCCCGCGTGTCGCGGCGAAACAGGCGCGGCATCCAGCGCGGCAGCGGCAAAAGCGCCCCGAGGTTCAGGATTGGCTGGCTGCGCTGGTAATTGCGAAACTCGTCAAAAACCGCGCGGGCGACCTCATGTTCGATCGGCAGGGAAAACAGCGTGCGAAAGATCACATCGGCGGCGGCGTGGCTTGTCTCAGCCTCGATCTCGACCACCTCACCCGCCTTGGGCTCCAGCCGTGCCGCAGCCGCCTCTGCCGCGTCCCACATGGCTGGAAAGGTCTCGCGCAGGCGCCCGCCCTCGAAGGCTGGGTCGATAATGCGGCGCTGGCGTTTCCATGTCTCGCCATTGGTCAGAAAGACGGAGTTGCCCAAGAGGGGCCGCAGCCCCTCGCCGATGCGGTCGGACTTGGGGAAATCTTCGGGCCGGTCTTTCAACACGGTTTTCACCAGTTCGGGCTGGTTCATCAGGTAGCTGCGGAAGAAGGGCGTTTTGAACTCGGCCATCCACGCCCGATAGAGCCGCGCGGGCTGGGCCGAGAGGATGTCGGCGCGAAACAGTTTGGCATAGCGCCAGAGCGACACGCGGTCGGGCCGCGCGGGGGGTTTGGGCGGATGGCTCATGCGGCGACAGAGGTGTATTTGCTGACCGCGTGGTCGATCCGGGATTTCGACGCGGGCCGTCCGTCATAGCGCGTGGCGAGTGTCTGGGGCCCGGCAGTGATCTGGAAATAATCGTAGTCGCGTGGCCGGTCAAAGGCGCAAAGATACTGGAAATGCAGCCGGAAGAAGCGCCAGCGCAGCGCCTTCCAACGCGCGGGACTAAGCGTTTGCGTGAAGGCGGCGGAGAAGACCAGCGGCCAGCGTTTCCCCTCGGGGGCCACGCCGGACACCGACACCGGATCGCAAAGCGCAAAGGCGCAGCCATCGCCCGGGGCGGTGACATCGACCCAAGCCAATTCATCACGCGCCGAGAGATAGCGCAGATCGCTGCGCAACCGCTCGGCCCGGGGCAAGAAAGACACCATTGGCACCACCTGCCCCAGCGTGAGGAAACCCAGAGCAGGCCCGCCTTCGGCCACCCTGCCCGACCGGATCAGATCGGCCAGCACAGAAACCCCCAGATGCGCGCCCGAGGAATGGCCGACGACCAACACCTCGTCGACATCATCAGTCAGCGCGGCGGCGATGGCATCGCCAAAGGTGGCCATCCGGGCCTCAAGCTGCGGTGGATTCGCGCCCTTGGTGGCGGCGGAATAGGCGTAGTCATGCATGAGGTAATAGGCGAAAAACTTGCCGTCCTTCTTTTTGAACCAGCGCAGCAGGGCAATGCCCAACCCCATGCCCAGTGCCGCGAAGGCGAGCCGCGCGGCCCAATGATCGCTGAGCATGCCGAGAAGGCCATAGCTCAACAGGCCAAGCGCCACCGCCAGCAGCGCCTGCGCGATCAACATGCCAACGGGGTAGAGTGCGGCGATCACCGGCCCCTTGCGCAGTCGCATGAGCCGCCAGAGCGCGCCCGACCCGATGTAGACCCAAGCGGTGCGGAGCAATTGCCAATAGGTCGCGGGGATCGAACTGCTCATGCTTTCGCGCACGATGTCGGACCAGACCAGAACCTCGACCTGCGCGCTCACCCGCTGCCCGTCGATCTCAGCATCCACCTGCCAGCCGTAATTCCCGCGGCCTGCTTTCGGCTTCAGCCCAATCTCATAGCCCGAGATCGCCGCCTGCGCCGCGCTTTCCTTGCGGTACAGCTCGCGGTAGCGGCGCGGGTGAATCGGATCGTAGCCGGGGATGTAGAACACCCGGCGCGTTTTCACCGTCTTTCCCTGCGCTTTGCTTACCATGCCCGCCCTCTTCTTCGGCATAGTCTAGCCGTAATTCGGGGCGAGAATAAGGCTTAACCCACGGTTGCGAGGATCGGGAAGGTTTCGAGCAGCCAAAAAGAGAAGGCGGTGAAGGCACCGGTCAGCAAGGCCAGCCCGACGAGCACAAGAAGCCCCCCCATGATCCGCTCAATCAGCTTCATATGCGGTTTGATCCGATTCATCAGTGTCATCGCGCGGGTGATGAACATCGCGGCCAGCAGGAACGGAATGCCCAGCCCTGCCGCATAGACGCCCAGCAAAAGCGTCCCGCGAGAGACGGAAGCCTCGCTCGCCGCGAGCGACAGGATTGCGCCGAGCTGCGGGCCGATGCAGGGCGTCCAGCCAAAGGCGAAAGCCAGCCCCAGAACATAGGCGCCAAAGCTGGAGCCGCCCTTGTCGCCCGCGTCCAACCGCGCCTCTTGGTCCAGAAAGGGAATGCGGAAAAGGCCGATGAAATGCAGGCCAAAGACGATGATCACCACGCCGGAAATCTTAGCGAAAAGCGCCTGATTCTGAAGAAAGAACATCCCAAAGGCCGAGGCGGTGAAGCCCAAGAGCACGAAGACGGTGCTTAGCCCCAGCACGAAGAACAGCGCCGCCACCACCGCCCGCCGCCGCGCGCTGGATTGGCTCGACATGTCATTGATCGACACGCCCCCCATATAGGCCAGATATGGCGGCACGATGGGCAGCACGCAGGGCGACAGGAAACTGAAAATCCCGGCGACAAGGGCGATGGTCATGGCCGGCAGGATCCCGGCGTCGAGGAGGCTTATTTCAAACATGACCGACTCCTAGACCGACATGGCCCCGGCGTCACCTGTCATATTGTCACAAGATCGTGGACCTCGGGACCGGCTTGGCTTAACTGATCTTATGAAGATCGAAAAACTGGATGCCACGGGGCTTCTCTGCCCCCTGCCCGTGCTGAAGGCACGCAAACGACTGGCCGCGCTGGCGCCGGGCGATCAGCTTCACATGACGGCGGATGACCCCGCCGCCGTGATCGACGTGCCGCATTTCTGTGCCGAGGCGGGCCATCAGCTGACCGAAACCCGGACCGAGGGCGCGGCAGAGCTTTATATCATCACCAAGGGCGGCTGAGCGGGCGCGGTCGCGCCGTCTTTCTTACCCTATCGCCAAACTGAAAACGGCGGGCCTGAGAGCCCGCCGTTTGCTTTATCTAGAGCGCTTTAGCTGCCCAGCGACCACCAGCCGCGCCGTTTGGGCTTGGGCTTTTCGGCGGGCTGCTCTTCTACCTTTTCGGCCACCGGCTCAGGAGCGGTTTCGGCAGCGGGTGCCTCGGCCTCCACCGGCTGCGGCGCGGGGTCGGGCTGCGGCTCAGGCTGAGGCGCTTCCGCGACGGGCGGCGCCGTTTCCGGTGACGGGGCCGCGATGGGCGCTTCGCTCGGCAGGGCTTCGGCCATTGCATCGGGCGTGGCCTCGGCGACCGGCTCGACCGGCTTGGCCTTGGCCCGGCTGCGGCGCTTGGGCTTCGGCGCGGGTGCGGCCTCTTCCTCACTTGCCACGGCGTCTGCGCTCACGGTCTCTTCCGCCGCTTCGGCTGCGGGTTTCTTGGTCCGTCGGCTACGCTTGGCCTTGGGCTTGGGCGTCTCCTGCCCTTCGGCCTCGGCGCTGACCTTCGGCGCTTCGCCTTCTGCGGCGGCAAGGGCTTCGGGCGCGGGTTCCGCTTCGGGAGCGACTTCGGCCTTAGGCTTGCGCGAGCGGCTGCGGGATTTCGGCTTGGGCTTCTCCTCGGCGGCGGGCGCGGCTTCCGCTTCGGCCTGCGGGGCTTCCGCCTCTACCGGCGCGGTTTTCTCGCCCTCGTCCGATTTCGCTTCGTCCTGCTGCTGAGCACCGTTTTGATCCTCTGCACCGTTTTGCTGATCGCCATTGCCACTGCGGCCACGGCCACCCCGGCTGCGACGACGACGACGGCGGCGCTTGGATTTGCCCTCGCCCTCTTCACCATTGCCATTGCCGTTCCCGTTGTCGGAGGGGCTGGCGTCCTGTGCGGCGGGGGCCTCTTCGGCCTCGGCGGCGCTCTCATCCTCGTCGATTTGATCCATGAGGGAAGTATCGACCGAGACGACGTGATCCGAGACGGGCGGCACGGTGCGCGTGGCCGTCTTGAACTTCTCGATGTGGAAGTCGGGGCTCACCAGCGACGGATCGCCCTCGATCCGCACGGACATGCCGTAGCGCATTTCGATATGGGCGATATGCTCGCGCTTTTGGTTCATCAGGAAGTTGGCGATGCCCACGGGCGCGCGCACCAGTACTTCGCGGGAGCGGCGGCGGGTGCCTTCTTCCTCGATCTGGCGGATGATCGACAGGGCGAGGTTATCGTCCGAGCGCACGAGGCCGGTGCCGTGGCAGGCGTGGCAAGGCTGGGTCGTCGCCTCGATCATGCCGGGACGCAGACGCTGACGCGACATTTCCATCAGGCCAAAGCCCGAGATGCGGCCGACCTGGATCCGCGCGCGGTCGGTCTTGAGCCGATCCTTCATGCGCTTTTCGACGGCGGCGTTGTTCTTGCGCTCGTCCATGTCGATGAAGTCGATCACGATCAGGCCCGCAAGGTCACGCAGACGCAGCTGGCGTGCCACCTCATCGGCGGCCTCAAGGTTGGTCTTGAGCGCGGTCTGTTCGATCGAACCTTCCTTGGTCGCCCGGCCCGAGTTCACGTCGATCGCTACCAGCGCTTCGGTCACACCGATCACGATATAGCCGCCCGAGGGCAGTTGCACCGTCGGGTTGAACATGCCCGAGAGGTAGCTTTCCACCTGATAGCGGGCGAAGAGCGGCAGGCTCTCGTTGTAGAGCTTCACGTTCTTGGCGTGGGACGGCATGATCATCTTCATGAAGTCCTTGGCGATGCGGTAGCCGCGCTCGCCTTCAACGTGAATCTCATCAATCTCGCGGTTATAGAGGTCGCGGATCGAGCGTTTGATCAGGTCGCCTTCCTCGTAGATCTTGGCGGGCGCGATGGATTTCAGCGTCAGCTCGCGGATCTGCTCCCAGAGGCGCTGGAGGTATTCGTAATCGCGCTTGATTTCGGCCTTGGTGCGTTTCGCCCCGGCGGTGCGCACGATCAGGCCCGCACCTTTCGGCACCTCGATCTCGGTCGCGATCTCTTTCAGTTTCTTGCGGTCGGCGGCATTGGTGATCTTGCGTGAGATGCCGCCCCCACGGGCGGTGTTGGGCATTAGCACGCAGTAACGACCGGCGAGGCTGAGATAGGTGGTCAGCGCCGCACCCTTGTTGCCACGCTCTTCCTTAACGACCTGCACCAGCAGGATCTGGCGGACCTTGATGACTTCTTGAATCTTGTAGCGGCGCGGGCGCGGTTTGCGCACGGGGCGGATGTCTTCGCTGTCGTCTTCATCGGCGACGGATTCGATGGAATCGTCCTTCGCCGTGGCATCGCTGCCTTTGTCCTCGCCATCGGCGTCTTCACCGTCGGCCTGCGCGTCATCCTGGGCGTCGGCATCCTCGGCCTTTGCCGCGTCATCCGCCTTGGCCGGGGCCGCGTCCTCGGCCTTGGCGATATCACCCTCCGCCGCATCATTCTCGGGCTCTTCAACCGGCGTCTCCGCGACCCGCTCCATGGGCGAGCTGCCCTCTTCGCTGTCGAGATCGACGGTTTCCATGCCCGCGATCTGATCGCTGTTGTCCTCGGCGACCTCGGCGGTGGCTACGGCATCATCGCTGTTGGTCTCGGCCGCTTGGCTCTTCGACCGGCTGCGTGACCGCGAGCGAGTCCGCTTAGGTTTTTCTTCCTCGTCATCCTTGGCGGCCTGCGCTTCGGCATAGGCGCGCTCTTCTTCCAGCAGCGCCTGACGGTCGGCCACGGGAATCTGGTAATAATCGGGGTGAATTTCCGAGAAAGCGAGGAAACCGTGACGGTTGCCGCCATAGTCGACAAAGGCCGCCTGAAGCGACGGCTCGACCCGTGTAACCTTGGCTAGATAGATATTGCCAGCAAGCTGGCGTTTGTTTTCCGATTCAAAATCGAATTCTTCGACCTTGTTTCCGTCCACGACCACGACCCGAGTTTCCTCGGCGTGGGTGGCATCGATAAGCATTTTCTTAGACATAGATCCATTATGCACAGCACCCGCGCACAAAAGGCCCCTGGCGGGGCTTCGGGCTGGGAGGTGTGACTTGTCAGGGCGATGGAGGACGCGGCAACAGCAGGGCCACGAATGGCCCCCGACTGTCTGCTCTGAGCATCTGCGCGCGTCATCGCGGTTCTTCTCCGATGCGAGGGCTCTGCGGCCTCTCCCATCCATTAATTAGCTGTGCTTCGGTCGGGCTAACCCTCGCGAATATCAGCGGTTCTTCGGCCGTTTCCGGCCCAATCGGTCTGCTGGCCCCCCGGTGTCGGGCGGGCACGGCAGCGAAACTGTCAAAAGTCACCCCACGCCGGTCGGGCGTTACGGGACTTATCCGGCTAGTTAAGGGCTTTACGGGGTGAAACACAATGGTCAATCGAATGAGCAACAGTCAAATGCGCTTTATCCCCGGTCGGTTGACAAGGCGCATGGGCTTGGAAACATTCAGACTGTCGCAGCGGCTGTCGCCGGTCGACGCTATTGAATTGCCTTGCCGCCGATGCGGCCCAGAGTTTCAAAGGACCGCTCTCATGCCTAAATTTCTGCGCCCCGCGCTTTGTCTGACCCTTCTGGGCCTCACCGCCTGTGATGAGATCGCCGTGGCCGACGACCCCGCAGCGCTGGCGGAATTGCGCGGGCAGAAAAGCTGTGTCTCTGCGGTGGCCCAGCAAACCGGAGCGGCGGGGGTTGCGATCAATACCACCTGTCCGGTCGTTGAGCTTTACCGCCATATCGTCGATGTGCCCGGCGCGGCGAGCTGGTCTTGCATCACCGATCCGAATGGCAAAGCGGTCGAGATCGCGGAGCAGCGCAACGGTTAAGCCGCGCTGCTTGTGGGGCGCGGTCAGAGGTAATCTGACCGCTGCAACCCGTATTTCGCCATCTTCTCATTTAATGTCCGGCGCGGCAGGCAGAGCTCGTCCATGACGCTGGCGATCGAGCCCTTGTGGCGGCGCATGGTGTTGTCGATCAACATACGCTCAAAGGCTTCGACATATTCTTTCAGCGGCTTGCCCTCGGTGGTCATCACCGGCTGCATTTCGTCATGGTCACTCATCAACAGCGAGGCAATGGTGCCCGAGCCGCGGCGCGATTGCAGCACGGCGCGTTCGGCGACGTTGATGAGTTGACGCACGTTGCCGGGCCAAGGCGCCTGCAACAGCTGTGCCGCCTCTTGCGCGCTAACCTGAGGCGCCTCGCAACCGTATTCATCCGCGAATTGATCGCTCAACCGAGTAAAGAGCGTCAGAATATCCTCGCCCCGTTGGCGCAGCGGGGGCACGGTGATGCGCAGGGCCGCCAGACGATAAAACAGGTCCGAGCGCAGCGCGTCTTCCGAGGTGCGCCCTGCCTCTTGCAGGTTCGAGATGGCGACGATCCGCGTCTCCGCCGGGGTGCCCTGCTCGTTGATCGCGCTTAGCAGCCGGGCTTGGAGCTGCTCGGACAGCGCTTCGATATCCTCCAAAACCAAAGTGCCGCCGCGGGCTTCTTCGATGGCGGGCAGTTGCGCGTCTTCGGGCTGCATCGGGCCGAATAGGCGCTTGGCCAGCGCTTCTTCCTCCAAGGCGCCGCAAGAGACGAGCACGAATTTCTTGCCTGCCCGCGAGCCTACGGCGTGCAGCGCATGGGCGACCAAAGTCTTGCCCGTCCCGGTTTCCCCGTCGATCAGCACATGCCCATCGGCCTGCCCCAGATCAAGAATATCTTCGCGCAGGCGTTCCATCACCGGGGATTGGCCGATCAGCTTTTTCATTAACTGGCCGCCGTCGGACAGTTCACGCCGCAGCGCGCGGTTGTCCATGACCAGCCGCCGCGCGTTGGTGGCTTTCTTGGCCAACTCGCTCATCCGGTCGGGGTTGAAGGGCTTTTCGAGGAAATCGAACGCGCCCACCCGCATCGCCTCAACCGCCATCGGCACATCGCCATGGCCGGTGATCATAATGACCGGCAGGGCCGAGTCGCTGCCCATGAGTTTTTTCAAAAACTGCATCCCGTCCATGCCCGGCATCTTGATGTCGGAAATGACGATGCCCGGATAATCGGGCCCCAATGTCTTGAGCGCATCCTCGGCACTGCCGAAGGTTTCCGTGTCATAGCCCGAAAGGGCAAGCCACTGGCTGATCGACTGCCGCATGTCCTGTTCGTCATCTACAATCGCGATTTTCATTGCCTGAGCCATGCGTTCACTCCGCCGCTTCTATCTTCGTTTCATCTGCCAATATGGGCAGTTGCATTTCAAAAACAGCGCCACCGTTCTGTCCGTTGCGCGCTGTTAGCCTTCCGCCGAGGTCGTTCACGATCCCCGATGAAATGGCAAGACCCAGCCCAACGCCATCGCCGGGCTGTTTGGTCGTGTAGAAAGGTTCGAACAGCGCGTCCAAGTCTTCGATCCCCGGGCCATTGTCGCGCACGGTCAATGTCGCCGTCTCCCCCGCTGATAGTATAATGTCCACCTGAGGGTTTCGTTCCGATTTTGTTGCGTCTAATGCGTTTCTTAACAGGTTTACCATAACTTGCTCGATCCGCATACGGTCTCCCATCACCATGACTGGATTATCGGGTAGAATCCGGCTGATCTGGACCTGTCGTTGGCGCAATTGTGGCTCCATCATCGACAGGGACGATGCCAGCGCCGCGCCCATGTCGACCGGAGAGAAAGCCTCCTGCCCCTTGCGGGCATAGGATTTCAGCTGCCGGGTGATCGCGCCCATCCGTTCGATCAGATCGTCGATCCGCCCAAAGGACGATAGCGCCTCATCTTGCCGGTTGCGATTGAGCAACAACCGCGCGCCCGCCAGATAGGTCTTCATCGCGGCAAGCGGTTGGTTCAACTCATGGCTGACGGCGGCAGACATCTCGCCCAAGGCGGCGAGTTTCGATGACTGTTCAAGGGTTTGCTCGGCTACGGCGAGGGTCTGTTGCACGCGCTTTCGTTCGGCAATCTCACGTTGCAGGGCAAGGTTCAGCGCCCGCAGTTTTGCCGATTCCCGTTGGAAGATCGCCAGCCTTCCGGCCGTGCGACGGCTAAGGAAGTAGAACGCCAAGGCCAGCAGGATCGCAAAACCCATCACCTCAAGCGCCAGCACGCCGTTCACCTTCTCGCGGACCGAGGCATAGGTGGTGTAGCTGCTCATCCGCCAGCCCCGGAACGGGATCCGGTTTTCCAGACGCATCACCGCTTCGCCCTGCAAATAGGCGTCGGGCGGCAACGCGGTCCAATCGGTGGTGGCTTGGATGGCGCGCTCGATGGCGCTTTGCGGCGTGTGATTGGCTAGGGCTTCGGGTTCGGTCAGGCCACGCCAGCGCGGCTCGGTGGCGAGGATGATCTGCCCGGTGCTGTCCATGACGATCACCGCATCGGAAATCCCGGCCCATGCGCGCTCGAACTTCTGCAAGTCGACCTCGACCGCGATCACGCCAAGGGTCGTGCCGCCCGACTGCATCCGCCGCGAATAGAGGAAACGATAGCCGCCCTGCTCCCGCTCAATCGTCGAAAAGATCGTCGCGTTGGAGCGGATGGCGTCGACGAAATAAGGCTCGGATTTATGCGCAGATCCCAAACGGTTGCGGTCGGTCGCCGCCACCGTGCGCCCGTCGATGTCATAAAGCATCAAGGAGGCCGCGCCAATCTCTTCCACGAAGGAGATAAGCCGTTGCGTCGACAGGGAATAATCCGCCGTTTGTAGCGCCCCGATCAAGGTGGGGTCGCGGGCCAAAAGCTGCGGCACGATGGCATTCTGGCGCAGTTCCGCCAGCAGGTTGCCGCTATAAAGCGCGATGCGCAGTTCGGCGCGGTTGCGGGTGCTTTCGGTAAAACGGTCGGTCAGCAGTTTGTTGGTGATCGAAATGGTCACCACGGCGAGGATCATCAGCGCCGCGATGGCGAACCGCACCCGCCAGGATACGGCCATGCTATTGCCTTCGGAACCGGATGTATCACTCATCGCGGCAACCTACGCGCTCCGCGCGCCGCACTCAAGTCAGGCGGTTTGCAAAGCACCGGTCAATGCGCGGAAGAGCGCCGCCCCATCCGTATTGCCATGCGCCGCTTCCGCCGCCCGCTCAGGGTGCGGCATCATGCCCAGCACCCGGCGGTTTTCCGACAGGATGCCCGCGATGTCATCGCGCGCGCCATTCGGGTTCTCGGCATAGCTAAAGGCCACGCGATCTTCGCCGCGCAGTTTCGCAATCGTCTCGTCATCCGCGAAATAGTTGCCGTCGTGGTGGGCGATCGGAATGTCGATGACCTGACCAGCGGTGTAGCCAGAGGTGTAATCGCTCGCCGTGGTCTCAACCTTGAGGCCGACAGTCTTGCAAATGTACTTTAGCCCTGCGTTCCGCAGCAACGCGCCCGGCAGCAGGCCGGTTTCGGTCAGCACCTGAAAACCGTTGCAGATCCCCAGCACATAGCCGCCCCGTTCCGCATGGGCTGCCACTGTGCGGCAGATCGGCGAATTCGCGGCGATGGCCCCGCAGCGCAGGTAATCGCCATAGGAGAACCCGCCGGGGATCCCCACGATATCAACGCCTTGCGGCAGTTCGCTGTCCTTGTGCCAGACCATGGAGACCTTGGCGCCCGCGGCTTTGAAAGCCACGGCAAGGTCGCGATCGCAATTGGACCCGGGAAAGACAACCACCGCTGCGTGCATCAGGCCAGCTCCACCGAATAGGATTCGATCACCGTATTGGCCAAGAGCTTTTCGCACATGGCGTTCACATCAGCCTCGGAGGTGCCTTCGGCGAGGTCAAGTTCGATCACCTTGCCCTGACGCACACCGTTCACCCCGTCAAAGCCCAAGGCTCCGAGCGCGTGGCGAACCGCTTCGCCCTGAGGGTCGAGCACCCCGTTCTTCAGCATCACATGCACCCGTGCTTTCATGGCGCGACACCCCTTTGTAACATCTGCAAATTGAACGGCGAAGCCGCGTTAGTTGATCAGCGTCGGCTTGGTCACCGGCGCGTTGTTCTTGGGCATGACGCCAAGGCGTTTGGCCACTTCGGTATAGGCATCGGTGAGCGAACCCAGATCGCGGCGGAACACGTCTTTATCGAGCTTCTGGCCCGTTTCGATGTCCCACAGGCGGCAGCTGTCGGGGCTGATCTCATCGGCAACGATCAGACGCTGGAAATCACCGTCGTAAACGCGGCCAATCTCGATCTTGAAGTCCACCAGCTTGATGCCCACGGCCATCATCACGCCCGACATGAAGTCATTGACCCGCAACGCAAGGCTCAGAATATCGTCCATGTCTTGCTGGCTGGCCCAGCCGAATGCGGCGATATGCTCTTCTGTCACCAGCGGATCGCCGAGCGAGTCGTCCTTGTAGCAATATTCGACAATCGGGCGCGGCAGCTGTGTGCCTTCTTCGATGCCAAGGCGCTTGGACATGGAACCGGCGGCATAGTTGCGCACGATTACTTCCAGCGGAATGATCTCAACCTGCCGCACGAGCTGTTCGCGCATGTTCAGGCGTTTGATGAAATGCGTCGGCACGCCGATGCTGTTCAGGCCAGTCATAAAGAACTCGGACAGGCGGTTGTTCAACACGCCCTTGCCTTCGATCGTGGCTTTCTTCTCGGCGTTAAAGGCCGTGGCATCGTCTTTGAAATATTGAACGATCGTACCGGGCTCGGGACCTTCATAGAGGATCTTTGCCTTGCCTTCGTAGATCTTGTTGCGCCGGGCCATGGGCATCCTTTCCAACAGGGGGCCGGGAACATCCCCGCCGCTTGCGCTTCTCTTAGTGCAAGCACCCCGCTGCTGCAAGCATGGCCCGCCACCTTTGCCCCGCCACTTGCGAGAACGGGCAGGCGTTCGCATATCAAACGGGTAACAACAGCAATCGGAGACCTGCCATGAGCAATTTTGACGACCGCGCAAATGCCTTTGAAAGCAAGTTCGCCCACGACGCGGACATGCAATTCCGCGCCGAGGCGCGGCGCAACAAGCTTCTGGGCCTCTGGGCTGCTGAACTTTTGGGCAAATCCGGCAGCGACGCCGAGGACTATGCCAAAGAGGTCGTGAAATCTGATTTCGAAGAGGCGGGCGACGAAGACGTTTATCGCAAAGTCTCGGGCGATCTGGGCGACCGCGCGGATGAGGCGACGATCCGCGGCAAGATGCAAAGCCTGATGGCCGAGGCCAAGGCGCAATTGCTGAGCGAGACAAGCTGACCCCCCCCCTGCGCCCCGGTCTTAGCACCGCGGTGCAGCCTTCCCGCCTGCCCTCATAATGAAGATGAATATTATGAGATTGCCCCCAAGTGGCCGCCATGACATCAGGCGAAATTCCCAGACCCAACAGGAGCCCCCATGAGCAACGCATTCACCGATCTTCTCGCTGAAAAGGGCAGTTTGCTCGCCGATGGGGCCACGGGCACCAATCTGTTCAACATGGGGCTGATGTCGGGCGATGCGCCCGAATTGTGGAACACCGACGAGCCTGCCAAGATCACCAAGCTTTACCGTTTCGCGGTGGATTCGGGCAGCGATCTGTTCCTGACCAATTCCTTCGGTGCCAATGCCGCCCGTCTCAAGCTGCACGACGCGCAGAACCGCGTGCATGAGTTGAGCCGCGTCTCCGCCGAACTGGCGCGCGAAGTGGCCGATACTGCCGAGCGTAAGGTGATCGTTGCAGGCTCTGTCGGCCCCACGGGTGAGATCATGGAGCCTGTGGGCACCCTGTCGCATTCCCTCGCCGTTGAGATGTTCCACGAGACCGCCGATGGGCTCAAGGCAGGCGGTGCCGATATCGGCTGGCTAGAGACGATCAGCGCCCCCGAAGAATACCGTGCCGCTGCCGAGGGGTTCCAGCTTGCCGGTCTGCCGTGGTGTGGCACGATGAGCTTTGACACCGCGGGCCGCACGATGATGGGGCTGACTTCCGAAGGGATGGTCGACTTGGTGCATGGGCTCGACAACATGCCGCTGGCCTATGGTGCCAACTGCGGCACCGGCGCCTCTGACCTGCTGCGCACCGTGCTTGGCTTTGCCGCGAAGAACGGCACGCTACCGATCATTTCGAAAGGCAACGCAGGCATCCCGAAATACGTCGAAGGCCACATCCACTATGACGGCACGCCCGAGTTGATGGCGCGCTATGCGGTGATGGCCCGCAACGCAGGCGCAAGCATCATCGGCGGTTGCTGCGGCACCCTGCCCGAGCATCTGGTCGCCATGCGCGAGGCGCTCGACAGCACCGAAAAAGGCCCGGCCCCGACGTTGGAGCAGATCCGTGAAGAGATCGGTGATTTCTCTTCCGAAAGCGATGGCACCGATGGCCAAGGCCCCACCCGCGCGCCGCGCCGCGGGCGTCGCCGGGGCTGAGGCTCAGAACAAGCTCAATTGATCGCCCTTTTCGGAGGGCGGTCGAAACAGATCACAGCGCAGCGGCACGCCGGAACGGGCCAGCCCCAAACGTTTCACCGCCAGATCGAAACGTTGCGCCACCATCTGCGCATATGGCCCCTCGCCCCGCATCCGCTTATGCCAGCCCGCGTCATATTCCTTTCCGCCATGCATATCGCGTAACCGCGCCATGATCCGCTCGGCCCGGTCGGGGTAATGGGTGGCCAGCCAGTCCTGCACCAACGGCGACACCTCTTGCGGCAGGCGCAGCATGATCCAGCTTGCATGCCGCGCGCCGGCGTCGCGTCCGCCGGTGAGGATCGCCTCCAACTCCGGGTCCGTCAGCGCCGGGATCATCGGCGATGCCATGATCCGCACCGGGATCCCTGCTTCCGACAGTTTTCGGATCACCTGCAACCGCCGCTGCGGCGCGGGCGCGCGCGGCTCCATCAAGCGGCTCAGCTTTGCGTCCAGCGTGGTCACCGAAATGCCGACCGCCGCCAATCCGCGCCCTGCCATGTCGCCCAAGATGTCGATGTCGCGTTCGATCAGGCTGCCCTTTGTGACGATCGCCACCGGGTGATTGAACGCCGATAACACCTCAAGGCACTCTCGCATGATGCCATGGGTCTTTTCGATCGGCTGATAGGGATCGGTGTTTGTGCCGATGGCGATGGGCGCGACTTGATAGCGCTTCGACCGCAGCTCCCGCGCCAGAACGTCCGGCGCTTCGGGGCGGGCGATCAACTGGGTTTCGAAATCCAAGCCCGGCGACAGGCCGAGGTAGGCATGGCTGGGCCGCGCGAAACAATAAACGCAGCCGTGTTCACAGCCGCGATAGGGGTTGATCGAGCGGTCGAAAGGCAAATCCGGCGAGCGGTTGTAGGTGATCACCCGGCGCGGCACTTCGATACTGGTCTGGGTGCGCAGCACCGGAAGCACCTCGTCACGCGCCCAACCGTCATCTTCGGCGACGCGGCTATGACGCTCAAACCGGCCCGCATCATTGCTGCCTGCCGCGCGGCCAAGCACGCGGAATCGCTGGTCTTCCCTATCCATGAAAGAAGGTTAGAACATTGCGCGAACATCGGCAAGTAACCTCGTGCAAACCCTTGTCCTTACACCGCAAAAAGCAGTAGTTTGCCCCCAATGCGTCGCGCAAGGCGCGGCCGATGTCGCAAACCGCGACCCCGGCGCCAACATTCCGTGAGACAAGGGCTCAAGTGTCATGCACCTGCACGCCCAGCAGAAGGAAACACCATGTCGGAAGAAGACGATATCATCCTGGCCGAGTTGGACGACGAAGAACTGGTCCAGCAGATGTTCGATGACCTCTATGACGGTCTCAAGGAAGAGATCGAAGAAGGGGTGCAAATCCTGCTCGACCGCGGGTGGGAACCCTATGAGATCCTGACCAAGGCGCTTGTCGGCGGGATGACCATCGTCGGCGCGGATTTCCGCGACGGTATCCTTTTCGTGCCCGAAGTGCTGCTGGCCGCCAATGCGATGAAGGGCGGCATGGCCATCCTCAAACCGCTGCTTGCGGAAACTGGCGCGCCGCGCGTGGGCAAGATGGTGATCGGCACCGTCAAAGGCGACATTCACGACATCGGCAAGAACCTCGTCGGCATGATGATGGAAGGCGCGGGTTTCGAGGTTGTCGATCTGGGCATCAACAACGCGGTCGAAGCCTATCTCGAAGCGCTCGAAGCGGAAAAGGCCGATATCCTTGGCATGTCCGCCCTGCTGACCACGACCATGCCCTATATGAAAGTGGTGATCGACACGCTGGTCGAACAGGGCAAGCGCGATGACTATATCGTGCTTGTCGGTGGCGCGCCGCTGAACGAGGAATTCGGCAAGGCCATCGGTGCCGATGCCTATTGCCGCGACGCTGCCGTGGCGGTTGAAACCGCGAAAGACTGGATGGGCCGTCGACATAATTCGGCCAACGCCTGAGCCTCTCGCCCCTGCCCGCTTGGCTTGGGGCGCGGTGACATGCGATGGTATCGGCATGGATGACACCCCGCTCCCAGATGACCGAACCCTGACCCAAGACGGGCTCGCGCCCACCCGCGCGGGCCGTATCTTGCTGATCGCCTGCGGGGCACTGGCGCGTGAGATTTTGGATCTGAAAGCCGCCAACGGTTGGACCCATCTGGACCTGACCTGCCTGCCCGCGAAATATCACCTCTACCCGGCAAAGATTACGCAGGCGGTGCGTGATACGGTCGCCAAACACCGTGCGGATTACGACGATTTCTTTGTTGTCTACGCCGATTGCGGCACGGGCGGCGGGCTGGAACGCGCCTGCGCAGAACTCGGCGTGCAAATGGTCGCCGGGCCGCATTGCTACAGCTTTTTCCAAGGCAACGATAGCTTCGCCAAAACCGCCGAAGATGAGATCACCACCTTCTACCTCACCGATTTTCTGGTCCGGCAGTTCGACGCTTTCATCATCAAACCCATGGGCCTCGACCGGCATCCCGAGCTGCGCGACATGTATTTCGGAAATTACGAAAAACTGGTCTATCAGGCGCAGACGGATGACCCGGCGCTGACCGAAAAGGCCCAAGACTGCGCCGCGCGGCTCGGCCTTGCGTTCGAGCGGCGCTTCACGGGTTACGGTGATTTGGAGAGCGCATTGCGCGCCCTTTGATCGCTACGCTTCCTGAGCGGCCGTCTCGCGCACCCGCTCGATCATCGCGCGCAATCCGTTGGACCGCTGCGCCGAGAGGTGATCGTTCAAACCCAGCCGCGCCAGTTCCGCTTTGGCGTCGACGCCGCCCACTTCGGCGGGCGACAAGTCGTTGTAAAGTTTGCGCAAAACCGCGATCAGCCCCGAAACGATCATCGCATCGCTGGCCCCGTCAAAATGCAGCTTGCCGCCCTCGAACTGCGCGTGCAGCCAAACCTGAGAGGCACAGCCATCGACCTTGGTCGCGGGCACGCGCAGCGGCTCGGGCAATGGCTCCATCGCTTTGCCAAGGTCGATCACATGACGATAACGGTCTTCCCAATCGTCCAGAAACTCGAAATCCTCGACCAGTTCTTCAAAGGCAGGCGTCGCCATCTGTGCACTCTCTTTGGGTGAATTCCATTGCGTGACAGGTAGGATGCCGATGGGCAAAGGTCCACCCCCTTCCCAAGGCTGGCGGGATGGGGTAGCACAAGGCAAGTAAACTTAACGGCGGTTCCCATGCGCAAGACAATCCTCGCTCTTTTGGCTTCGACCCTTTTGGTATCCGCCTGCGGCACGGTCCGTGACAGTCGCATCAATCCGTTGAATTGGTTCGGCCCCGCCCGTTCGGTGGAGGCCGCCCCGGCGGAGAGCACGAACCCCCTGATCCCGCAGCGCAGCGGGCTGTTCGCGCGGCGCGCGGTTGAGGTCGACACCTATGAGGGGCGCCCGTTCGAGCAGATCACCGATCTGACCATTGAGCCGGTGCCGGGCGGTGCGATTCTGCGCGCCACCGGGCTGGCGGCACGCCAAGGCATCTACAAAGTGCGCCTGACCCCCGCGACCCCGGATGAGACGCCCGTACACGGTGTTCTGACCTATCGTTTGGAAGGGGTCCGGCCCGACAAGGCCACCCCGCAAGGCAGCCGCCCCACGCGCGAAGTGATTGCCGGGCGTCGCCTGACCGATCAGATGCTGGCCGGCGTGCGTGAGATTCGCGTCGAAGGGCAGCTAAACGCGCTGGTCTCTCGCCGCTAAGACGCCGCATGCCCTCTATTGAGAAAGAGCCGCCTCTGATCGGGCGGCTCTTTTCGTTTCAGACTTTGACGGCTTTCACGTCATTGCCATCAGCGGCCAAGGCGATCTTGCCCTCGCAGAGCAGTAGCGCATCGGCGCCAAAGACTTCATGTCGCCAGCCGCGCAGCGCCTGCACGTCACGCTCCCCCGCCGAGAGCATGTCGAGATCGCTGGCCGAGGCGATGAGCTTGGCGGCAACGCCCGCGCTCTCGGTCTTGGCCTTGAGCAGCACGCGCAGAAGATCGGCTAGCGCCGGGTTCACTTGGAGCTTGTCGCGTTTGCGGTCGGGCTGCGGCATGTCGGCGGGTTTGCAGGCCACGCCTGCGGCCACGGCTTTCAGGATGCCTTCGGCGATTTCACCCTTGCGGGCTTCACGCAGCAGCAACCGGGCGCGGTTCAACTCTTCGCCATTCGACGGCTTGAGGCTCGCCAATTCGACCAGCGCGTCATCTTTGAACACCCGGTTGCGCGGGATGTTGCGGCTGCGGGCGTAATCCTCACGGAAGGCCGCCAACTCGCGGACGATCGCCAGAAACTTGGGCGAATTGGTCCGGGTCTTGACCCGTTTCCACGCATCCTGCGGTTGGGTGACATAGGTGTCGGGGCTGAGCAGCGTTTCAAGCTCTTCGGCCACCCACCGCGCACGCCCGGTCTGTTCAAGCTTGTGGGCGAGAAATTCGTAGATTTGGCGCAGATGGGTCACGTCGGCCAGCGCATAGGTCTTCTGCGCCTCGGTCAGCGGGCGGCGCGACCAATCGGTAAAGCGCGAGGTCTTGTCGAGCGACTGATGCGCGATTTTGCGCACCAAGGTCTCATAGCCCACCTGTTCCCCAAAGCCGCAGACCATCGCGGCGACTTGCGTGTCGAACAGCGGCTTGGGAAAGACCTTGGCATCGACATAGAAGATCTCGAGATCCTGCCGCGCGGCGTGGAAGACCTTGACCACCGACGTGTCGCGGAACAGATCGTACAGCGGCTCAAGCGAGATGCCATCGGCCAAAGGGTCGACCAACACGGCGTTGCTGTCATCGGTGCCGGGCATGGCAAGCTGAACAAGGCAGAGTTTGGAGTAATAAGTCCGCTCACGCAGGAATTCCGTGTCGACGGTCACGTAATCATGGCGCGCAGCCTCTTCACAGAATTGCGCGAGGTCGGCGGTCGTGGTGATGGTTTTCATATATGCTCTTTGACATGTTGCACGCCCGGTCATCGGGCTTTGCCAAAGAGGTACATCACGCGAGAGGGTTTGACCAGCGTCAGCCCGTGAGAAGGACCGGCTCTCGCCCACCAGCGGCGAAACGGCGCAGCACGGCGGGGTAGAGGCGGTGTTCCTGCACCAGCACCCGCTCGGCCAAACTCTCGGTCGTGTCGCCGGGCAGGACGGGGATGCGCGCCTGACCAAGGATCGGACCGTCATCAAGTGCGGCGGTCACCTCATGCACGGTGCAGCCATGTTCGGTATCGCCAGCGTCCAGCGCGCGGGCATGGGTGTGCAGCCCGCGGTATTTCGGCAATAGCGAAGGGTGGATGTTGATCATCCGCCCGGCCCAGGCATCGGTAAACCCTTCGGTCAGTTTGCGCATGAAACCAGCAAGGCAGATGATGTCAGGCGCATGGGCCTTAAGCGCGGCGCTGAGCGCCGCCTCAAAGGCCGGGCGGTCCTTGCCGAAGGGGCGGTGATCGACCACTTCGGTCGCGATCCCCTGCCCCTGCGCCCAAGCGATCCCCCCCGCATCCGCGTTGTTCGACAGCACCAGACAGGGGCGGCCTGCATGGTCGCCGGTCATATCCTCGACCAGCGCCCGCATGTTGGAGCCGCCGCCCGAGACGAAAATCGCAACCCGCTTGGTCAAAGCAGCGCACCGGAATAGGTGACGCCATTGCCGGTGGTGATGCGCCCGATCTCAATCGCGCTATGGCCATCCTCGCCAAAGGCGGCCTTGGCGGCCTCGACCTTGTCGGCGGAAACCACGGCGACCATGCCGATCCCGGCGTTGAAGGTCTTGAGCATCTCGGCCTCGGCCATGCCCCCTTCGGCGGCCAGCCATTTGAACACCGGCGGGAGTTCCCATGCATGGAGGTCGATCTCAGCAGCCAGCCCCACGGGCAGGACACGCGGCAGGTTCTCGGTCAGGCCACCGCCCGTGATATGCGCCAGAGCCGAGACGGCATCCGCGCGCAGAGCCGCGACGGCGCCTTTGACGTAGAGTTTCGTGGGTGTGAGCAGCGCATTGCCGAGATCACCTTCACCCCATGGGCAATCGTCACTCCAGCCCAGACCGCTCCGTTCAACGATCTTCCGCACAAGGCTGTAGCCGTTGGAATGGACCCCGTCGCTCCGCAGGCCCAAGAGCACGTCGCCCTCTTTCACGTCGCGCGGCAGCTCGGTTCCCCGCTCCATCGCGCCGACCGAGAAACCAGCGAGATCGAAGTCGCCCGCGTGATACATGCCCGGCATTTCAGCCGTCTCGCCCCCGATCAAGGCACAACCGGAATCGGCGCAGCCCTTGGCGATGCCTTCGATGATCCGCGCGGCGCTGTCGAGCTCCAGTTTGCCGGTCGCGAAATAGTCGAGGAAGAAAAGCGGCTCCGCCCCTTGGCAGACCAGATCGTTGACGCACATGGCCACCAGATCAATGCCGATGCTGTCGACATTACCGGTGTCGATGGCAATGCGCAACTTGGTGCCCACGCCATCGGTCGCGGCGACCAGCACCGGGTCCGTGAACCCTGCGCCTTTCAGATCGAACAGCGCGCCAAAGCCGCCAAGGCCAGACATGACGCCGGGCCGCGCGGTGGATTTCGCCGCCGGCTTGATCCGCTCTACAAGCGCGTTGCCTGCGTCAATATCCACGCCTGCTTCGGCATAGGTGATTCCGTTGTCGGATTTTGTCATGGTCATGGCCCCCGGCGCGCATTTTCCCTTGCGCGCGGGGTTAGAGTATTGCGCGGCCCACTGCAATCATTTGGTGCAGCTAATGTCTTGACGCTCGGCCTGCGGCGTCATACCCAAACGCTCATGGCGGGCCTGTAGCTCAATTGGTTAGAGCAGAGCGCTCATAACGCTTTGGTTGCGGGTTCAAGTCCTGCCGGGCCTACCATACTTCCGCCCCCGCCTTTCGTGGCCGTCACCGTTTGGCGCTGACGTGCCAGTTCACCTGCATCTCGACCACCGTCTCACCCGCCTCGTTCTGAATGTCGACCGCCACGTCAAAGGCGACTTTGCCGTCTTCTTGCAGCGCGCTCAGCAGGTCACCCCCGGGGCGCGAGGTTTTGGCAAAGGCGGTCAGCGTGCCTTCGGCGATCTTCTTGAAGGTGATCTGCCCCATGGCCGCCACGGGGCGCATGTCCATGATCACCGGCGCAATAGCCCCCGCCATGGCAGCCCCCGAGGCGGCTTCGCCCAGCGTGAACATCGCGCCGGCGTGCTGCGTGCCGATGTGGTTCGACGTCTCATGCCGCTGCACCAATTCGGCGCCGGCGGTGCCGTCTCCGATCTCAAGCAGTTTCACCCCGACATGGGCGGCAAAGGGCACGGCCGTGTCGAGATGGGCTTTGATCATGTCATAGGGGGTCATCGCTGCGCTCCGTATTAGGGTCCCCTCACTGTGGCAAAGCCGGACGCGTCGCACAATCATGCCGCCGGGTCACCGCGCGATGACGATATCGGCGCGCAGCCCGCCTAGGCGGTCCGATTCCCCAAGCCGCAGCACCCCGCCATGGGCGCGGGCGATGTCGGAGGCGATGGCAAGGCCAAGGCCCACGCCGCCGCCCTTGTCCTGATTGCGTGCAGGATCGAGCCGCGAGAAGGGCCGCGTCGCCTCGTCCCGCCGCGCTTCTGGAATGCCGGGGCCGTCGTCTTCGACCCGGATCCGCAGGGTGCGATCGCTCAGCATGACCGAGACTTCGGCCTGCGTGCCATAACGCACGGCGTTTGAGATCAGGTTGTCGACCGCCCGGCGCATCGCCACCCGGCGCAGTTTTACGATCCCCTCGCCCGCGCCTTCGGGGGGCAGCAGCGTGACCCTGCGCCCGGCCCGCTGCGCGTCTTCGACAATGGCGCTGACGAACCCATGCGGGGCAACCTCTTCAGGCTCACCCTCAGCGGCGCCCTTGGCGAAGTTCAGGAATTCGTCCAGCATCCGTTGCATGTCATCCACATCGGCCAGCAGCGGGGCTGCATCCTCTTCGTCGATCATCGACAGGCCGAGGCGCATCCGGGTCAGCGGCGTGCGCAGGTCGTGGCTCACCCCCGAAAGCATCAGCGTGCGTTGCTCGATCTGCCGCTCGATCCGGGCGCGCATGTCGACAAAGGCGTTGCCCGCCGCGCGGACTTCGATGGCGCCGGTGGGAGTATAAGGCTCATGCCGCCCCCGGCCAAAGGCCTCCGCCGCGCGGGCCAGACGTTTGATGGGGCGCAGCTGATTGCGCAGATAGATCGTGGCGATATAGCTCAAAAGCACGCCGAAAAACACGGTGTAGACGAAAAGCTGATGCGGGTTCGAGGCCGATATGCGCCGCCGCTCGAACTGGATGCGCAGCGGCCCGTGCACGCTCTCGATATAGAGCACGACGAAATCGTCATCGCTGAGGTCCACCGCTTCGATCCCGTCCATCTTGCTGCGCAAGCGCGGGATCAGCACGCGGCCCGAATAGTCGTACCACAGCATGCTGTCTTCTTCGGGCAGCGGACGGTTGGCGGGCGTCACCACGAAATCAAGCGGACCCGCCCGCGCCTCAACCGCCGTGGGCACGGATTGCGCATCGGGGGCCGTTCCGACCGCCAGCATGACCAGTTCCAGTTCCCGCAGAACCGTATCGGTCATCTGGCCGGTGACACCTTCGAAATGCCTCTGCGCAAAGATCACCACGACGACCAACTGCAAAAACACCACTGGTAACAGAAGGATCAGCGCGGCACGTCCGTAGATGCCGCGCGGCACATATCGTTTGAGCCAGGCAAAATTCATGGCTAGACCTTAGCCAGCCCCCTGCCCCAGCGAAAGGTGAAACCATGCTGCCGCCCGACAACTTCGACCCCGAGATTGGCCTTGCCGAAACCCTGGAACCCGGGCTGCGGCGGATCGTGGCGCCCAACCCCTCACCGATGACCTATCGCGGCACCAATACCTATCTCTTGGGCGAGACCGGCGTGGCGGTGATCGACCCCGGCCCCGACAGCCCCGCGCATCTTGAGGCGATCCTCGCCGCAATCCAGCCCGGGCAGCGGATCAGCCATATCATCGTGACCCATACGCATCTGGATCACTCGCCGCTCGCCCGCCCGCTGGCCGCGCGTACGGGGGCCGAGGTATGGGCCTTCGGTGAGGCCACGGAGGGCCGTTCGACGGTGATGCAGGGGCTTGCTGAGGCGGGGTTGATGGGCGGCGGCGAAGGTGTGGACCACGGGTTTCGCCCTGATCACACTTTGGCCGATGGGGATGTACTGAAGGGGGACGGCTGGACGCTGGAGGTGCTGCACACGCCAGGCCATATAGGCAATCACGTTAGCCTCGCTTGGGGCGATGCCTGTCTGACAGCGGATCACGTCATGGGCTGGGCGACCTCCCTCGTCTCGCCCCCTGATGGGGACCTGACTGATTTCATGGCCTCCTGCGAGAAGCTGGGCGCGCGGCAATGGCGGGTGTTCTACCCCGGTCACGGCGCACCGGTGAGCGACCCCAACGCGCGGCTCGACTGGTTGGTGGCGCATCGTCGCGCGCGGGAGGTGTCGATCCTCGACGCGCTGGCTGCCGGGCCCGCGACGGCAGAGGACCTCGCTCGCGCCATCTATACCGAAACGCCTGCCGCGCTCTTGGGGGCGGCCACGCGAAACGTGCTCGCACATCTGGTCGATCTGACAGGCCGTGGGCGTGTTGCCCCAGAGGGCACCTTGCAGGCAGAGGCGCGTTTCACTCTCAACTCATAGGGGAATGCGGGCCTTTCCGTCGCAAAATCGCAACAAACGCCCCATTCTGGGCGCAATCTGGCCCCTTTATGGACCCGAACCACGCCCAAGCTGGTTGCGGGGGTGAGAGACATCAAACCCCAGCGAGCAGCAAAGGAGCTACCCGATGGCCCGACTAGACAGAACGCCGCAACCGCAAAAACCAAAGCCTGCGCCGAAGCCGAACGGCACCTCGGCCCAACCACCGCAGCGCCCCACGCCGCTGATCACCGACTACGCCAGTCTTTGAACGGCGCTCCCCGCGCACCGGATGGGGCTGGTGGATGGGGGGAACTTTGGGGCCGGACCATGCGTTTGCCGCCTAGAGCAACACGCAAGGACAGATATGAAACCCCATACCCCCTCTCACGAAGCTGACCTCGCCCGTCTGCGCCGTTTGGCCGTCAGCATGGACAGCGCCTATAAGCTGCCGATCGTCGGCGTTCGGATGGGATGGGATTCGATTCTGGGCCTCGTGCCGGTGGTGGGCGATACGCTCGCCCTTCTGCCCGCGGCCTACATCCTGAAAGAATCGCACCGCATGGGCGCGCCGAAAAGCGTACTGGCAAAAATGCTGGTGAACACCGGGGTCGACTATGTGATCGGCTCCGTCCCGCTTGTCGGTGACCTCTTCGATATCGGTTGGAAGTCGAAACTGCGCAACGTCGACTTGCTGGAGCGTCACCTAAAAGACCAGGCGGCTAAAGCCCCGCCGCTGGGCAATGTCGAAGGGCGCATGTCCTCGCACCACCCGACGCTCAACAACTGATCACCAAAGAAAAAGGGCCGCCCGAAGGCGACCCTTTCAGTCTTTCCGAAGAATGGGTGGCTTAGCCGACCAGTTCCAGACCGGAGAAGAAGTAAGCGATCTCAACCGCTGCGGTTTCCGGTGCGTCGGAACCGTGGACGGAGTTTTCGCCAACGCTTTCAGCAAATTCTGCGCGGATGGTGCCCTCTGCCGCATCGGCAGGGTTGGTCGCGCCCATCACTTCGCGGTTTTTCGCGATGGCGTTTTCACCTTCCAGAACCTGGGCCACGATCGGCGCGGAGGCCATGAACTCGCACAGTTCGTCGTAGAAGGGACGCTCGGCGTGCACTTTGTAGAACTCGCCCGCCTGCGCTTTGGTCAGGTGGATGCGCTTTTGTGCGACAACGCGCAGGCCCGCGTCTTCGAATTTCTTGACGATGGCGCCGGTCAGGTTGCGGCGGGTTGCGTCGGGCTTGATGATCGAGAATGTGCGTTCGAGGGCCATTGGCTGTACTCCATAGCGGGTGTTGATTTGCGCGCTCCCTAGCATGGGGTCTGGCCCATGAAAAGCCGTGATTGACCTTCGGCCCCGCTTGCTCCAAACGGCTTTCATGTTACGCATTTCAGAAATCAACTACTCCGTCGAAGGCCGCCCCCTGTTCGAGGAAGCCTCCGCCGTGATCCCCGAGGGGCATAAGGTCGGCATCGTCGGGCGCAACGGCGCGGGCAAGACGACGCTGTTCAAAATCATCCGTGGTGAGCTGTTACTCGACAGCGGCGATATCTCTTTGCCCTCCCGCGCCAAGATCGGCGGTGTGGCACAAGAGGTGCCCTCGTCAGAGACCTCGCTCATCGACACGGTGCTGGAGGCCGACATTGAACGTGCCCGGTTGATGAAAGAGAGCGAGACCGCCGAGGACCCCGCCCGCATCGCTGACATCCAGACCCGTTTGGCCGATATCGACGCTTGGTCCGCCGAAGGCCGCGCGGCGTCGATCCTCAAGGGGCTTGGTTTCGACGACGAAGAGCAGCAGATGCCCTGCTCCGCCTTCTCCGGTGGCTGGCGGATGCGCGTGGCGCTGGCCGCCGTGCTTTTTGCCCAGCCCGACCTGCTGCTTTTGGACGAGCCGACCAACTACCTCGACCTTGAAGGGGCGCTCTGGCTGGAAAGCTATCTGGCGAAATACCCCCATACGGTGTTGATCATCAGCCACGACCGCGGCCTGTTGAACCGCGCCGTGGGCGGCATCCTGCATCTCGAAGATCGCAAGCTGACCTATTACCAAGGCCCCTACGACCAATTCGCCCGCCAGCGCGCCGAGAAACGCGCGTTGCAGGCGGCGATGGCCAAGAAGCAACAGGCCCGGCGCGATCACATGCAGGCCTTTGTCGACCGTTTCAAGGCCAAGGCCAGCAAGGCCAAGCAGGCGCAATCGCGCCTCAAGATGATCGAGAAGATGGACATGATCACCGCGCCCGAGGAGGCGGCGCGCAAGGTCTTCACCTTCCCCGAGCCCGAGGAACTCTCGCCGCCGATCATCAACATCGAGAACGGCGCAGTCGGTTATAGCGACGACAACCCGGTGCTCACGCGCCTGAACCTGCGCATCGACCAAGACGACCGGATCGCCCTTCTGGGCAAGAACGGTCAGGGCAAATCGACGCTGGCGAAACTGCTGTCGGACCGCCTGCCCCTGATGGCCGGGCGGCAGGTCAATTCCTCCAAGCTGCGCGTGGGTTTCTTCGCCCAGCATCAGGTGGACGAATTGATTGTTGAGGAAACCCCGCTGCAACACATGATCGCCGCCCGCCCCGGCGTGCTGCAATCCAAGCTGCGCGCGCAGCTTGCGGGCTTCGGCCTTGGCCCCGAACAGGCCGAGACCGAGGTCGGGCGGCTTTCGGGCGGGCAGAAGGCGCGGCTGTCGCTGCTCTTGGCAACGCTGCACGCCCCGCATCTGCTGATCCTCGACGAGCCGACCAACCACCTCGACATCGAAAGCCGTGAGGCGCTGGTGGAGGCGCTGACGCGCTACTCGGGCGCGGTGATCCTCGTCAGCCACGACATGCACCTGCTGTCGCTGGTGGCCGACCGGCTGTGGCTGGTGTCGAAAGGCACGGTCAAACCCTATGAGGAAGATCTCGAAGCCTATCGTAAAATGCTGCTGACGCCGGAAAAGCCGGTTAGCAAGAACCCCACCAAGCCGAAAGAAGCGCCCAAGCCCAAACGCGCAAGCCGCGATGAGGTGTTGGCCCTGCGCAGCGAGGTCCGCAAGGCCGAAGCGCGGATGGAAAAGATCAACGAGATGCGCGACAAGCTCGCCAAGAAACTCGCCGATCCCGCGCTCTATGAAGACGCCAAAACCGGTGAGCTTGAGGTCTGGAACAAGAAATACGCCGAGGTGATGGAGGCGCTGGACCGCGCGGAATCGCTTTGGATGGGCGCACAGGAAAAGCTGGAGAAGGCCACGGCCTGACCCGGAAGCGTTCACTTTATCACATCGCAGGGGTCGCCTAAGGGGCGGCCCTCGTGCATTCTGGCAAGAAGCCCCGCGCCAAGGAAACCCCATGACCCTCGACACCGCCTATATGATCACCGCCCTCGTCACGATGTTCGTGGTGATCGACCCCATCGCCATCGCGCCGGTCTTCCTCGCGCTTACCCGCGGGATGAGCAACGCAGAGCGGCGCAAGATCGCATGGCGCGCGGTAGGCGTGGCCGGGTTGGTGCTGCTGATCTTCGCAGCCTTCGGCGAGGCAGTGCTGGGTTTCATCGGCATCTCGATGCCCGCCTTCCGCGTCGCGGGCGGCATTCTGTTGTTCATCACCGCCCTCGACATGCTTTTTGACCGCCGCACCAAGCGGCGCGAAGACCGCGCAGATGAGGATGACCACGACGACCCTTCCGTCTTCCCCATGGCCATTCCTTTGATTGCGGGCCCCGGCTCCATCGCCTCGGTCATCCTGCTGACGGGGGAAAAACCGGGCGGCGAAGGGCTGTTGACCATTATCGTGATCACCGCGCTGACACTGGTGGTCATGGCGCTGACCATGCAGGTCAGCGGCGCGCTGGAGCGGGCGATGGGCAAGACGGGCATCAACATCGTGACCCGTCTGCTTGGCATGTTGCTGGCGGCGCTCTCGGTGCAATTCGTGCTCGACGGCTTGGCGGCCTTTGGCTTTGGCCCCGGCCCCACGTCCGGCTGACATTTCCGCGCGGCCTTCCTATATGAGATCTAAGGGGGCGCGTTCATGGCCGAAATCGACACAGCACATCTGATCTATCTCATCGTTCTCCTGGCGATGGTGGCGGGCTGGTTTTTCATGCACAGCCGCCCGAATATGAACAAGACCCTGCAACAGGCGGCGGTCTGGGGGCTGATCTTTACCGGCGCCGCGGCGGGGGTCGGCCTGTGGCAAGACATCACCCGCGACAGCGCCCGCCAACATCTCACCATCAGCGAAGAGGGTGACATCGTCCTGCCCCGCGGGCGCGATGGGCATTACTACCTGACGGCCCAGATCAACGGCGCGCCGGTGCGCTTTGTCGTCGATACGGGCGCATCCGATATCGTGCTGACCAAATCCGACGCGGCGCGCATCGGCATCGACCCCGAGGGGCTGGATTACCTTGGCCGCGCGGGCACCGCCAATGGCGAAACGCGCACCGCCTTCGTGCGTCTCGACGAGGTGGTGGTGGGCCATGCGGTCGATCACAACGTCCCCGCGGTAGTGAATGACGGGATCATGTCGCAATCACTGCTCGGCATGGGCTACCTGCAACGCTGGGGCCGGATTGAGATCAGCGGCGGTGAACTGCGCCTGAGCCGCTGACGGAATAGGGCAAGACCTTGCCGGAAATACGGGGCAAGACATCAAACACGCCGTAAAATGACGCCGCATTCGCCGTAAATTGAACAGGTTCCCGCCCTTTTGAGCGGATATCTGCAGGGCACAACTGTACCCAATTTTGGAGAAAGTGCTGCTATGCTGATGAACATTTTTGGTGGGTCATCCTCCTACCAACAAAGCAACAAACCCGCTAAGGCGGAGAAGGCTGAAAAGCCGCAAGAGGCCGAAAAGGCCAAGGACAAGCCATCCCAGTTGCAGGCGAAACCCGCCAATGACGGGCAGAACGCGCAGAACAGCGCGGCGGCGCAGGAGGCATCCAAACCTCAAGCCGTGCAAGCGCCTGCCAAGGTCGAAACGGTGCAAGCTGTGGCACAGGCAAAGCCGGTCGAGACGGCTCAAAAGGCCACGAGCGCGGATGACGAAGCCTTTGTCCGCGCCGCAGCACAGCGCAGCGTCGATAGCCAGCGCACCCGCGCCCTGCTGGACACGATCGCGCCCGTGAACAACAGCGCGGTCGAAGCGGCCAAATCCTATGTCAGCAAGGTCGAACCCGCAGCACCGGAGGCCGAGGCGACCAAATCCGCCGCTGCCGCGAAACCCGCGCTCGACAAAGCAGCCTGATCCGCGTTCAGGGGCGGCGGGCTTTCGGCCCCTGCCCCTGCACTGCCGTCCTTTAAGTCTCGGCCTTCTTTTCCCAGCGACCGCTTTCCTCGGACCAATATTGGGCCGAGGCGCCGTCGGATTTCAGCCGCTTCCACAGGCCGCGTGCCTGATCCAACGCGACGGGATCATGTCCGTCGAACAACACACAGACCCGCTGGTGCGCTGCCACTTCCGCAGCGGTGACATCGGCCCCATGCACCGTCATCAGACAATCCGCCCGATTGGGGGCGCCATCCTCCAGCGTCAGCAGCACGGGCTGATCCGCGTCCTGCGGCCCGCCTGCCATGCCGTGGGGCAGAAAGCTATCCTCTGAATAGGTCCAAAGTGCCCGGTCCAGCGCATGTAGCCCCGCCCGATCCGTCCCGCGCAGAGCCACGCGCCAGCCATTGGCGAGCGACTTTTCCAGCAGCATCGTCAGCGTCTCGACCAGAGGTCGCTGGGTCAGGTGATAGAAGTAAGCCGCCCCCATCAGTCGCTCAGCCCTTCTCGAAACGATCGGCGACGAGACGGTTCAACGCCGCCACGCCCCAGCCCGTCGCGCCCGCAGGCGCCAGCGTGCTTTCGGATTTCAACGAGGCGACGCCGGCAATATCGAGGTGAATCCAAGGTGTCTCATCCTTGACGAACCGCTTGAGGAACTGCGCCGCAGTGATCGACCCCGCCGGACGCCCGCCGATATTTTTCATGTCGGCGACGCGGCTTTTCAGCAGGTCGTCATAGCCCTGCCCCAGCGGCATCCGCCACGCGCCTTCGCCTTCGCTCTCAGCGGCTTTCAGGAAATCGTTGCACAGCCCGTCGTCATTCGAAAAGACCCCGGCGTTCTCATGGCCCAGCCCGATGATGATGGCCCCGGTCAGCGTGGCCAAATCAATCATCGCCGCGGGTTTGAAACGGTCTTGCGCGTACCACATGACATCGCAGAGCACCAAACGCCCCTCGGCGTCGGTGTTGATGACCTCTACCGTGTCTCCCTTCATCGTGGTGATCACATCGCCCGGGCGGGTGGCATTGCCCGAGGGCATGTTTTCAACGATACCCACAAGCCCCACGACATTCGCCTTGGCCTTGCGCAGTGCAAGTGTGCGCATCACGCCCGAGACGACGCCCGCGCCGCCCATGTCCATGGTCATGTCTTCCATGCCAGCCCCGGGTTTAAGGCTGATGCCGCCGGTGTCAAAGACCACACCCTTGCCGACCAGCGCCAGAGGGGCTGAGTCATCGGCGCCGCCTTCCCACCGCATCACGACCACTTTCGACGGGCTGTCCGACCCTTGGCCCACAGACAAAAGCGTGCGCATTCCGAGCGTTGCAAGCTCTTCCTCATCCAGAACTTCAACCTTCAGGCCCAAGCTCTCCATCTCGGCCAGTCGTTCGGCAAAATTGGTGGTGGTCAGGATATTGGCGGGCGCGTTGGTCAGATCGCGGGTCATGAAGGCCCCCTCGGCCACGGCCATAAGCGGTGCGGCGGCCTCACGCGCGTCATCGGGTTTGGAACACATGACCTCGACCGTGCCTTTGCGCGCCTTGGGCGCGGATTTGTGATCTTCAAAGCCGTAGTCCCGCATTGCCAGACCAAAGGCCACATCGGCCACCCGGCGTGTCGCGGCGGCGAGCATCAGCAGATCGCTGTCACCCCGGCGTTTGGCCAGCGCCGCCCCAGCCTTGCGCGCGGTCATCACCTCGGCCCGGCGCGGCATATGAACCACGTCGACTGCCTCTGCTGCCATGCCCGCAGGATATCCCATGCTGAACACGTCACCGGGTTTCAGCGCCGCGAAACGCTCACTCTCTACCAGCCGCTGCAAAGCGCCTTTGGTCAGACGGTTCACCCGCCGCGCCCCGGCATCCAAACGACCCTCTGGCTCCAGAAACACCGCGATCCGCCCGGAATGCCCCGCGATACGGTCGATGTCGGTCTCGGCGAAGGTGATGGGGGTCAGATCGGTCATGGCATGCCTCATGGTTGATTTTGCCCCAGACCTAGCGCGCCGCGCGGCGCATGGCCAGATAGCAGTTTTCCCGCCCCGCGAATTGCTCTAAGATCTGCGCAAAGGCCGTCAGAGCATCTCGGGGGATCAGAGTGGCAAGAATTGACCGCTACATGCTGTCGCAACTTCTGGTTATGTTCGGCTTTTTCGCTTTGGTGCTGGTGGCGCTTTTCTGGATCAACCGCGCGGTTGTCCTGTTCGACCGTTTGATCGGCGACGGCCAGTCCGCCTTGGTGTTTTTGGAGTTTACGGCCCTCGGCCTGCCGAAACTCATCGTCACCGTCCTGCCCATCGCGACCTTTGCCGCCTCGGTCTATGTGACCAACCGCATGTCGGGCGAATCCGAGTTGACGGTGCTCCAAGCCGCAGGCTCCGGCCCGTGGCGGCTGGCGCGGCCCGTCTTCGTCTTTGGCCTGTGCGTGGCGGCCATGATGACGGTGCTGAGCCACTTTCTGGTCCCCATGGCGCAGGGCCAGTTGAAACAGCGCGAGGCCGAAATCTCGCGCAACCTCACTGCGCGGCTGCTGACGGAGGGGACTTTTCTGCATCCCTCCGACGATGTCACCTTTTATACCCGCGCCATCGACAGTGACGGCGTGCTGCGCGATGTTTTCCTGTCGGATCGGCGCAAGGCCGACGAGGGCGTGATCTACACCGCCGCCGAAGCCTACCTCGCCCGCAACGGCGACGACACGACGCTGATCATGCTCAACGGCATGGCGCAACGGCTGGACACCGAGACCAACCGCTTGGCCACGGCCAAATTCCGCGACTTTTCGTTCGATATTTCCCCGCTGGTCAGCAGCGGAGACGCGATCGACCTGTCGGTCAGCGCAATGGTCACGCCTTATCTGCTTTGGGATTGGGACGGGGTCGCGGCGGCGACCGACACCTCGCCGGGCGTGGTGGCCGAAGAGCTGCATGGCCGCTTCGCGCAGCCGCTGTTCTGTCTCGTCGCCGCGATGATTGGCTTTGCGACTTTGATCCTCGGCGGTTTCTCCCGCTTTGGCGTCTGGCGCGAGGCGGTGATCGCTTTTGGCCTGCTCATCGCAATCGACGGGCTGCGGGGCACGATGGTCGTGCAAATCCGCGAGGCGGCGGCGCTCTGGCCGCTGGCCTATCTGCCCTCGCTCATCGGGGCCATGCTGACGCTGGCGATGCTTTGGCAAGCCGCACATCCGCGCTGGATAAGGCGGCGTCTGCGTGGCAAGAAGGCCGCCACATGATCCTGCATTTCTATTTCGCCCGCCGCTTTTTCATGAGCTTTCTCGTCATCACCGGGGTGCTGGCCGCGCTGGTGATGCTGGTCGACGGTGTCGATCAGGCCCGGCGTTTCGCCGATGACGATGTGGGCTGGGATCAGGTGCTGGGCATGACGCTGCTGCACATGCCCCAGACCATCAACATGATCCTGCCGCTGATCATGATCCTCGCCACGGTGGCGCTTTTCATTGGGCTTGCCCGGTCTTCTGAATTGGTGGTGACCCGGGCCGCGGGCCGCTCGGCCCTGCGCGCGCTGGTGGCCCCGGTGGTGGTGGCCTTGATCATCGGCACGCTGGCCGTGGCCATGCTCAACCCCATCGTCGCGGCGACAAGTGAGCGGGCCGAGCAATTGACCCAAGAGTACCGGTCCAATGGCCGCGCGGCGCTCTCGGTCAGTGACGAGGGGCTGTGGCTGCGGCAAGGCACGGAGGAAGGCCAATCGGTCATTCGCGCATGGCGCACCAACGCCGACGCCTCCGTCCTCTATAACGTCACGATCATCAGCTATGACGCCGAGAAGGGTCCGATCCGGCGCATTGAAGCCGAAAGCGCACAACTTAGCAGCGGCGACTGGGAGCTCACCGGGGCGAAGATTTGGCCGCTGGCGGCCGGGGTGAACGCCGAAGGCGCGGCGGAGGTGCATGAGACCCTGACGATCCCCTCTTCCCTCACCGTCGAGCGTATCCGCGAAAGCATTGGCCGTGTCGCTGCCGTCTCGATCTATGAACTGCCCGAGTTCATCCGGCAATTGGAACAGGCCGGGTTCAGCACGCGCCAGCATGAGGTCTGGCTTCAGGCCGAGCTTGCGCGGCCCTTCTTTCTAGTGGCCATGGTTCTGGTTGCGAGCGCATTCACCATGCGCCATACCCGCTTTGGGGGGACCGGCGTCGCTGTGCTGGCCTCGATTTTGCTGGGGTTCGGTTTGTATTTCATTCGCAGTTTCGCACAGATCCTTGGCGAGAATGGCCAGATCCCCGTGATCCTTGCCGCTTGGGCGCCGCCCGTGGCGGCGATCTTTCTGGCGCTAGGCCTGCTACTGCATGCGGAGGACGGCTGACATGCGCGCGGCCCTTGTTGGACTTGCCCTTTCATTCGCGCCTCTGAGCCTTGCCGCCCAGACCGCGCCTGCCAGCGACCGCCCCGCCGTTCTGGTGGCCGATCAGGTCTTCATTACACGCGATAAGGTCTTGGTCGCGCGAGGAAATGTCGAAGCCTTCCAAGGGGAGACGCGGCTGCGCGCCACGGCGATCCGCTATGATCAAGCCACGGGCGCGCTTAGCATCGAAGGGCCGATCGTGCTGTCTGAGGGGGAGAATACCACGATCCTCGCCGATGCGGCCTCACTTGATACGGGTTTGCAGTCCGGCCTTTTGCGCGGCGCGCGGATGATCCTTGAGCAGCAGTTGCAGCTTGCCGCCGTGCAGATCAACCGGGTCGAAGGGCGTTATAGCCAACTTTACAAAGCCGCCGTAACCTCTTGCAAAGTCTGCGAAGACGGCGAAACGCCGCTTTGGCAGATCCGCGCAAAACGGGTGGTGCATGATCAGCTGGCGCAGCAGCTTTACTTTGACGAGGCGCAGTTCCGCATCAAGAACGTGCCCATCGCCTATCTGCCCCGCCTGCGCCTGCCAGACCCCACATTGGACCGCGCGACCGGGTTTCTGGCGCCCACGATCCGCTCGACCTCGCAATTGGGTGTCGGGCTGAAACTGCCCTATTTCATCAAGATCGGCGACCACCGCGATCTGACGCTGACGCCCTATCTTTCCGCCGAGACCCGCACGCTTGAGTTCCGCTACCGTCAGGCTTTCGTTTCGGGGCGGATCGAGTTCGAGGGGGCGATCACCGATGATGAGTTGGACCCCGGCAAGACCCGTGGCTACCTTTTCGGCACCGGCAGTTTCGATCTGCGGCGCGACTACAAACTGTATTTTGATATCGAGACCACGAGCGACAGTTCCTATCTCAGCGACTACGGCTATTCGGGCAAAGACCGTCTGACCAGCGAATTGACCGTCAGCCGCGCGCGGCGCGATGAGTATATGCGGGCAACCCTGCTGAACTACCAATCGCTCCGCGATGGTGAAGACAATGATCTGCTGCCCAATCTGGTCTTGGATGGTGAATTTGAGCGGCGCTATTTCCCGACTTCCGTGGGCGGCGAACTCCACCTGACGCTTGAGGCCCATAGCCACCGTCGGTCGTCGGACCTCAGCACCGATGGTAACGGGGATGGCGAAGCCGACGGGCGCGATGTGTCGCGGCTCAACGGGGAGGCCGCGTGGCTGCGCCGCTTCACCTTCGGCAACGGTCTGGTGACCGATGTTGAGGCGGGGGCGAGCTTTGGTCTGTTCAACATCGCGCAGGATGCCGTCTATGACGGGCGCTACTCCGACCTTGTGCCCCATGCCGCCGTCACCATGCGCTACCCCATGCAGCGCCGCGACGCCGCGGGCGTGGTGCAACAGCTTGAACCGCTGGTGCAATTGGGCTGGACTGGCGGTGATCGGCTCGACATTCCGAATGAGGAAAGCACGCTGGTGGAGTATGATGAGGGCAACCTTCTGTCGCTCAGCCGCTTCCCCCGGCCCGACCGGCGCGAACGGGGTGCCGTGGCGGCCATCGGGGTGAATTGGGCGCGGCTCGATCCCAATGGCATGGATGCCAGCCTGTCTTTCGGTCAGGTGATCCGCGCCGATGCGGATGATGCCTTTAGCTTTAGCTCTGGCCTGCAAGGCACCTATTCCGATTTCCTGCTGGCCGGGCAATTGCGCAGCGACAACGGTCTTGCGCTCATCGGGCGCGGGCTGGTCGATGATGACTTCGAGGTCGCCAAGGCCGAGCTGCGCGGGGTCTGGGATTTCAAACGCGGGCAGATCTCGGGCAGCTATGTCTGGCTGCACGAAGACGCCGCCGAGGACCGCAACGAAGACGTGTCTGAGATCACCTTCGACGGCAGCTATTCGATCAACAGCCAGTGGCAGGCCTCCGCCGAATGGCGGTTCGATCTTGCTGACGAACGCGCGGCGACGGCGGGTCTTGGCCTGAGCTACAACAATGAATGCGTGCAGGTCGACCTTTCGGTGAACCGCAGCTATTCATCCTCAACAAGTGTTGAGCCCTCAACGGATATCGGTTTTAACATCGGCCTCAGGGGCTTTGCCGCAAACACCGGAACAGAAAGATACGTACGCTCATGTGGGAAGTAACGAAACAGACCGTCCGCGCCGGGATCCGTGGGACTGCGGCACTCGCCCTTGCTCTGGTCATCGGCCAATCCGCAGCGGCGCAGAACCTCTTTGCGCCTGTGGCCCGTGTCAATGACGAGGTGATCACCGGCTACGAAGTGCAGCAGCGCCAGCGTTTCATGCAGCTGATCGGCGCGCCCGGGGCCGATACCGACAGCGTGATCGACAGTCTGATCGACGACCGCCTGCGTGGGCAGATCCTTGATCAAGCCGGGCTTGAAGTCACCCCCGAGGGCATTCGATCCGGCATGGCGGAATTTGCCAGCCGCGCGGATCTGACGACCGAGGAGTTTCTGAAAGTGCTGGGCCAAGCCCAGATTTCCGAAGAGACCTTTCGCGATTTCATCGTGATCAGCGCCGCCTGGCGTGACCTTATTCGCGCGCGCTATAATGGCCGGGTCAACATCACCGACGAAGAGGTCGACCGCGCCCTTGGCAGCAGCCGGGGCAACAACGGCCTGCGCGTGCTGTTGTCAGAGATCATCATTCCCGCCCCGCCGCAGAATGCCGATCAGGTGAACGCGCTGGCCGAACGCATTTCGGAAAGCCGCTCGGAAGCCGAATTCTCGTCCTATGCCAGCAAGCATTCCGCCACCGCCTCGCGCGGGCGCGGCGGTCGGATGCCTTGGACACCGCTTGAAAAACTGCCCGCCAGCCTGCGGCCCATCCTCTTGGCCCTCGCCCCGGGTGAGGTGACAGCGCCGCTGCCGATCCCCAATGCCGTGGCCCTGTTCCAACTGCGCGGCATCGAAGAGACCGGCAAGCCGAGCGTCGAGTATTCCGAGATCGATTATGCCGCCTATTACATCCCCGGCGGCCGTTCCGAGGCTGCCCTGTCGCGCGCGGCACAGCTGCGCGGTCAGGTAGATCAATGTGACGATCTCTATGGCGTGGCCAAGGGCCAGCCTGCCAATGTGCTCGACCGCGGCACCAAGGCCCCGGCAGAGATTCCGCAGGACGTGGCCATTGAACTGGCGAAACTCGACCCCGGCGAAGTCTCCACCGCGCTGACCCGTGCCAATGGGGAGACTTTGGTCTTCCTGATGCTCTGCAACCGCACCACGGCGGCCAATGCCGATGTGAACCGCGAGGCGGTGGTCAGTTCGATCCGGCAGCGCAAGCTTGAGGGCTATGCCACTCAGCTGCTGGAACAGGCCCGCGCCGAAGCCCGTATCACCCGCCAATGAGCCGCCCGTCCCGGCCGGTGGCCATCACCTGCGGTGAACCCGCCGGGATCGGCCCCGAGATCGCCGCCCGCGCTTGGGCGGCGCTCTCGAAGGACATCCCAATGGTCTGGATCGGCGACCCGCGTCATCTGCCGCAAGATGTCCCGCACCGCCTGATCGACAGCCCGGATGACCTGCGCGCGCCCAGTGCCGATGCGCTGCCCGTGCTCCCCCATCCCTTCGACAGCGCCGCCCTGCCCGGCGTGCCGCAGCCTGGCCATGCGCAGGGGGTGATCGATGTGATCGCCCGGGCGGTCGATCTGGTGCAGACTGGCGCCGCCTGCGGCGTCTGCACCGCGCCGATCCACAAGAAGGCGCTGCAAGACGGGGCCGGTTTCGCCTATCCGGGCCATACCGAATACCTCGCCGCACTTGCAGGCGTCGACGACGTGGTGATGATGCTCGCCTCTGATCAATTGCGCGTCGTGCCTGCCACGATCCATATCGCGCTCGATCAGGTGCCGCAGGCGCTGACCCCTTCGGGCCTGCGCCGCACGATTGAGATCACCGCGCAGGAATTGGAAAACCGCTTTGGCATCGCCCGCCCCCGGATTGCCGTCGCTGGGCTGAACCCGCACGCGGGCGAAGGCGGCAGCATGGGCCGGCAAGAGATTGACTGGATCGCGCCGCTGATCCTTGAGATGCAGGGCGAAGGCTTTGCGCTGACCGGGCCGTTGCCTGCCGATACGATGTTCCACGCCCGCGCCCGCGAAGGCTATGACGCGGCGGTGGCGATGTATCACGACCAAGCGCTGATCCCGATCAAGACCTTGGATTTCGACCGGGGCGTGAATGTGACGTTGGGGCTGCCCTTCGTGCGCACCTCGCCCGATCACGGCACCGCCTTTGACATCGCGGGCCAAGGGCGCGCCAACCCGACCAGCATGATCGAAGCGATCAAATTGGCATGGCAGATGGGCCAGAAGACATGAGTGCAATCGACAATCTCCCGCCGCTGCGCGAGGTGATCAACACCCACGAATTGGCGGCGCGCAAGTCCCTCGGCCAGAACTTTCTGCTGGATCTGAACCTCACGGCCAAGATCGCGCGGCAGGCCGGGGATATGGCCGATTGCGATGTGCTTGAGATCGGCCCCGGCCCCGGTGGCCTGACCCGCGGTCTGCTGGCCGAAGGCGCGCGTCATGTTCTGGCGATTGAGAAGGACCGCCGCTGCCTGCCCGCGCTGGCCGAGGTGGCGGAACATTACCCCGGTCGCCTGACCGTGATCGAAGGCGATGCGCTTGAGATCGACCCGCTGAGCCATCTGACCCCGCCCATCCGGGTGGCCGCCAACCTGCCCTATAACGTCGGGACCGAACTGCTGGTCCGCTGGCTCACCCCGCCCGAGTGGCCGCCGTTTTGGCAAAGCCTCACGCTGATGTTCCAGCGCGAGGTGGCGGAGCGGATCGTGGCGCAGCCGGGGGCGAAAGCCTATGGGCGGCTGGCCGTGCTGGCGCAGTGGCGCAGCGATGCGCGGATCGTGATGCAGTTGCCGCCGGGCGCTTTCACCCCGCCGCCCAAGGTCTCGTCGAGCGTGGTGCATCTGACCGCCCTGCCCGAGCCGCGCTTCCCTGCCGATCCGAAGGTGCTGAGCCATGTGGTCGCGATGGCCTTCAACCAGCGGCGCAAGATGCTGCGCTCGGCGCTCAAAGGTGCCGCGCCGGATATCGAGGACCGTTTGACCGCCGCGGGGCTAAAACCCACTGACCGCGCCGAACAGGTGCCGCTTGAGGGGTTCTGCGCCCTCGCCCGCGAGATTGCCAAGGGGTAACCATGTTCTACCGACTATTGCTCGTCTTTGCCCTGTTGCTGGGGCTTTCCGCCTGCGCCCTGCCGCGCAACGGCCCACCACCTCTGGGCACCGAGCCCGAGATCACGGAACTCGCCCGCGCTATCGAAAACCTCTCCCCGCAGGTAAATCCCGAAGAGGCCGCCCGTGCCGCGCGGATCGCTTACCGGCATACCCATGAACTGGCGATCGCCTATCAGATCACCGACCCGCCGCTGATCCATAACGTGAAGGTCAACAACGGCAGCAAGCCGCGCGGCCTGTGTTGGCATTGGGCAGAGGATTTGGAGAAACGGCTGAAGGCCGAGGGGTTCGCGACACTCGACCTGCACCGCGCCATCGCCAATGGCGACTCGCGGATCCTGCTGGACCATTCCACCGCCATCATCTCGGCCGCCGGGGCACCGATGCAGGCGGGGCTTGTCCTTGACCCTTGGCGGCGCGGGGGTGAGCTGTTCTGGTCGCCGGTCACCAGCGACCCGCGGTATGACTGGGCGCCGCGCGAAGAGGTGTTGCGGCGCAACGGGCGGATCAGATATGTGCAGGCGGGGATGGAAGGGTAAATCTGCCTGCCCTGCCGACCATCACCACCCACGAAAAAGCCCCGCAAATTGCGGGGCTTTTCTTATTCTGCGGCTTTGGCGGTGTCGTTGTTGCCGGCGCTGCTATTGTCCTGCGGCTGCGCCTCTGCCGCTTTCGGCTTGGGCTTGCGGCGCGGGGCGCGTTTCGGCTTGGGCTTGCTCTCGGGCGTGTCGACCAGCGTGCTCTCTTCGCTGTTCGTCTCGGCCTCGGCCTGCTGCTGCGCGGGCTCTTGCTGCTCTGGCTGTTTGTCGGCTTTCGGCTGCTCGCCCTGCGACTGGCCGCCCTGCTGTGCCTCACGCTCCTGACGCTCGGCCCGCTCGCGATCCCGCTCGGCTTGTCGCTCACGGTTCTGGCGCTCTTGCTCCTCGCGGCGCTGGTCCACTTCGCGCTGTGCCTCGCTCAGCAGACGCAGGTAGTGTTCGGCGTGCTGTTGAAAGTTCTCGGCGGCCACACGGTCATTGCTCAACTGGGCATCGCGGGCCAGTTGGTTGTATTTCTCGATAACCTGCTGCGGCGTGCCGCGCACCTTGCCCTCGGGGCCGGAGCTGTCGAAAACACGGTTGACGACATTGCCGCCGCCACCTTGCGACGAGCGTTTGCGGTTATTCTTCGACCGGGAGCGTGATCTGGGAGAATTCATGGAATGATGTCAGCCTTGTGTGCTGTGTGTCGTTCACCGGGGGTGCAAAGCACGTCTTGAACCCGGCCTAAGCGATATGTTGGGCATAGTGCCGCGCGGGACCGCCTGTGGCATCCACCGCTGCAACACCCCTGACTAACCATGCCAGAAAGGCTTGGGCAAGAAGAAACTGCCACTTAGCCCGCCAAATGGCGGTTTTTTCGCGATTTCACGCCGGTTTATCGGCTGAAACGACCCTTGGCCGCCCATCGAGATCATGCGCCAGCGTGACCCGGCCCCAGCCCGCCGCGGTAAAGATTTCCTGCACCGCTTCGCCCTGTTGCCAGCCGATTTCGACCATAACGCGGCCTTGAGCCGTGAGGTAGCCCTGCGCCTCGGCGGCGATGATGCGGTAGATGCTCAGCCCGTCTTGGCCGTCGGTCAGCGCCATTTCCGGCTCATGCTGGCGCAATTCCGGTGAGACATCGGCCATTTCCTCAGCGGCCAAATAGGGCGGGTTCGACAGGATCAGGTCAAACCGCCCCTCAACGGCGCTGAACCAATCGGACTGCCGGATATCGGCGCGGTCGGCCACCCCGTGCTGCACCGCATTGGCGCTGGCCTGAAGGCAGGCGGCTTCCGAGAGGTCCACCCCCAGCCCCGTCGCCGCAGCCCGTTCGGCCAGCAGGGTGACGAGGATACAGCCCGAGCCGGTGCCGAGGTCCAGAATGCGGGTGAAATCCTCGCCGAGGGCAAGGTCGATCAGGGTCTCCGTCTCGGGCCGCGGGTCAAGCACATCGCGGCTGATCGCGAAATCGCGGCCATAAAAGGCTCGCCGGCCAATGAGTTGCGAGACAGGCACGCGCACGGCGCGCAGGGAGATGAGCTGGTCAAAGCGTTCGGCAACCTCGGGGGCGATTTCCTCGGGCGCGATGAGGGTCACGCGGGCGGCATCGACAGCGGCGGCATGGGCGAGCAACAGCCGCGCATCCCGCGCCGGATCGGGCACACCGGCGGCACGCAGCCGTCCGGCGGCGGCGGCCATGGCTTGGGCGGCGGTTTGGGGGCTCACCCCTCCATCTCCGCCAATTGCCGCGCTTGGGCGTCGGCAGTCAGGGCATCGACGATCTCATCCAGATCGCCCTGCATCACCGCTTCGAGCCGGTATAGCGTCAGGTTGATCCGATGGTCCGTCATACGACCTTGGGGGAAATTATAGGTGCGGATCCGCTCAGAGCGGTCACCGGATCCCACCTGCGCCGCCCGGTCGGCAGAGCGCTCGCTGTCCATCCGGCTGCGCTCCATATCATAGAGCCGCGCTTTGAGCACCTGCATCGCCTTGTCGCGGTTGCGGTGCTGGGACTTCTCCGACGAGGTAACGACGATCCCGGTCGGAATATGGGTGATCCGCACGGCGGAATCGGTGGTGTTGACGTGCTGGCCACCGGCGCCCGAAGAGCGCATCGTGTCGATCCGCAGGTCATTTGCGTTAATCTCGATATCCACATCTTCGGCTTCGGGCAGGACCGCCACGGTCGCCGCCGAAGTATGGATACGCCCGCCGCTTTCGGTGGTGGGCACGCGCTGTACGCGGTGCACACCGCTTTCGAACTTGAGCCGGGCAAAGACATTCTGACCGGTGATATGGGCCACGACCTCTTTCACGCCGCCGAGTTCGGTCATCTGGCTTTCGATCAGGTCAAACCCCCAGCCCTGTGCCTCGGCATAGCGTTGGTACATGCGCAGAAGGTCACCGGCGAAAAGCGCCGCCTCATCGCCGCCCGTGCCGGGGCGGATCTCCAACATGGCGGGTTTCGCATCTGCCGCATCGCGCGGAAGAAGTGCAAGTTGCAACCCCTCCTCGACCTCCGGCAGGCGGGCGCGCAGGCGCGGCAGTTCATCCCGCGCAAGCTCAGCCATCTCGGGGTCTTTCAGCATCTCTTCGGCCTCTTCAAGGTCGCGCTGGAGCTGCTGGTAGAGGTCGATCTGATCGACCACGGGCTTGAGATCGCTGTATTCTTTCGCGAGGGCTGCAAAATCGGCCCCATCGGAGCCCGCAGACATGCTGGCCTCCAGAAACTGGAAGCGTTGCGAGATTTGCGCGAGGCGGTGCATCGGGATCATGGGGTTCCTGTCGCTTATGCAAATGCTTTGGTCAAGAGGCGGCTTGTGCTATCATGGGCTATGACACGTCTTATGCCGCTCATCTGCCTTATGGGCCTGACGGCCCTGCACCCTGCCCTTGCGGATGTCAAAGCGCCGGGCGGCAAGACGATTGATTGCTATTGCACCAACAGCAGCGGCGCCCGGGTGGAACTGGGTGAGACGATTTGCCTACAAGTGGATGGGCGCATGTTCATGGCGCAATGTCAGATGTCGCTCAATGTGCCAATGTGGCGGGAAGTGCAGCAAGGCTGCCTGTCATCGCGCCTCGATCTGATCAAGCCATCCGTTGACCCGCTTGGCGTTGACCCCCAGATCTGACCGGCCAAAACGCGAGCGGCCATAGACTTCGACATAGCGCGGGTTGTCACCGTAGATGCCGATGGTGGTGAAATCGGGATAGCCCATCAATTTGGTGCGGGTGACATAGGTGATCTGCCCCTGGGCGAGCGATCCGGCGACGACTTCGGTGCGCGGGGTTTGCAGGATCACCCGGTCAAGCTGGGCCAAAGCCTCGGCCCCGTCGCCCTCGACCGGGGCGCGCCAGACATAGCTGTTGGTGCCTTGGGTCTTGCCCATCTTCTGCCCGTCTGCCTGCACATGCCAACGCGCGGTGTCGATGGGCGCAAGGCGGATATAGGCCACCAAGGCGACGAGGGCGATCACGATGATCCAGAACAGCATTTTAAACACCTTTCAAAACTCGGCGGTCAGGGGCGACGGAGGTCGCAGTAAGCAAGCCGGCCCGCCTTTCAGCGGACCGGCGCGTGATGTCGTGGCTTTCGCTCACGCGGTTCTCATGCGGTGACCCAACAGCGACAGAATCTCGGTCGCGACATGGGCACCCGCCACCGCCGTGGCGCCGGTGGTGTCGAAGGGGGGCGAGACTTCGACGACGTCACCCCCCATGATGTTGATCCCCGCAAGATCGCGCAGCATGATCGACGCCTGCGCCGAGGTCAGCCCGCCCCACACCGGGGTGCCGGTGCCGGGGGCAAAGGCCGGGTCCAGCGCGTCGATGTCAAAGGTCAGATAGCAGGGATGATCGCCGAGGATCTCCTTGATCTTGGCAACGGTGGCCTGCGGGCCCTTCTCATGCACCTCACGCGCGTCGATGATATTGACGCCCATCGTGTCCTCATTGGTGGTGCGGATGCCGACCTGAACGCTGGTAGACGGGTCGACGATGCCGGACTTCACGGCCTTGTAGAACATCGTCCCGTGATCGATCCGGTCCATGTCGTCATCTTGCCAAGTGTCCGTATGCGCATCGAACTGTAACAGGCTGATAGGCCCGTATTTTTCCGCATAGGCCTTGAGGATCGGGAATGAGACATAGTGATCCCCGCCCAGCACGACCGAGGCCGCACCGGCATCCAGAATGGTTTTGATATGCGCGGTCAGGGCAGCGGGAAACTGGCTGACATGGCCATAGTCGAAGGCCAGATCGCCATAGTCCGCGATGGCGAATTCGCTCAGCACATCGAAATCCCAGCCATAGGGCGCGTCGGGGGCTTGCAGCGCGCTGGCCTCGCGGATGGCGCGGGGGCCAAGGCGGGTGCCGGGGCGATTTGTCACCGCTTGGTCGAAGGGCACGCCGGTCACAGCGATGTCGACGCCGGTCAGATCCTTGGTGTATTTCCGTCGCAAGAAGGAGGTCGCCCCGCCAAAGGTCAACTCATAGCTCGGCCCTTTGAGGTCCTCGCGGGTAAAGGCCATATCCATCTGTTTGGCCGCGTCTTCCAATGCCATTAGTTGCCTCCTGCTGGCTGTGCCCGCTCAACGATACGGGCGAAAAAGGATGCGCCAAGCGGCGCGATCTCGTCGTTGAAGTCGTATTCCGGATGGTGCAGACCCGCGCCTTCCCCGGCCCCGAGGAAGAGATAGGCGCCGGGGCGTTTTTCAAGCATGAAGCTGAAATCCTCCGCACCCATCTCGCGGCCATAATCGCCGTGCACTTGAGCCGCGCCCACCACCTCTGTCGCTGCCGCAATGGCGGCCTCGGCCTTGGCGGGATCATTGACCGTGGCGGGATAGCCGACCTCATAGTCCAACTCGGCGGTGACGTCATAACTCGCCGCCTGCCCGTCCACGATCTGCTGCATCCGGCGCATCACCATGGCCTGCACCTCACGGTCAAAGGTGCGCACGGTACCGTTGATATAGGCGGTTTCGGGGATGATGTTATCGGCGGTGCCGGTGTGGATCTGCGTGACTGAGACGACCAAATCCTGCGCCGCGACATGGTTGCGGCTGACGATGGTCTGAATGGCCGTGGCGATGCCGCAGGCCGCCACAACGGGGTCGCGGCTCTCATGGGGCATCGCGCCATGGCCGCCTTTGCCCTTGATATGAATGTGGAATTCATCCACCGCCGCCATGATTGGCCCCGGCGTAGTATAGAATGCGCCTTCGTCAAAGCCCGGCACGTTGTGGATGCCGTAAACCTGCGCGATCTCGAACCGCTCCATGATGCCCTCTTCGACCATCACGCCCGCGCCGCCGCCCGCCTCTTCGGCGGGTTGAAAGATCAGCGCCACCCGGCCTGCGAAATTGCGTGTCTCGGCCAGATATCGCGCCGCGCCGAGAAGCATGGTGGTGTGCCCGTCATGGCCGCAGGCGTGCATCTTGCCCTCTCGCGTGCTGGCATATTCCTTGTCCGTTGCCTCTTGGATCGGCAGCGCATCCATATCGGCGCGCAGGCCGATGGTCGGGCCTTCGCCCTGCCCTTCGATGATCGCCACGATACCGGTCGTCGCGATGCCCTCGTGCAGCTCATCCACACCAAACGCGCGCAGCCGCTCGGCCACGAAAGCCGCCGTCTCATGGCAGTCAAACGCCAATTCGGGAATCCCGTGCAAATGGCGCCGCCATGCTGTCATATCCTCCGCAAAGGCATTGATGCGGTTCACCACGGACATGGGCTGGACTCCTTGGGTTTGGTTTGGTCAGGGTGCATCTGACACCAGACATACGGGGCCTGCAATGCCGGACAACACAAAAGCCGATCTCATTCACGATTCAGATGCCGGGATCGAACGGTTGCTCGAAATCATGCGCCGCCTGCGCGACCCTGGGACGGGCTGCCCCTGGGATATCGAGCAGGATTTCGACAGCATCGCCCCCTATACCATTGAAGAGGCTTATGAAGTCGCCGATGCCATCGTCCGGCGTGATTGGGGCGAGCTTGAGGGGGAGTTGGGCGATCTGCTGCTGCAATCGGTCTATCACACGGCGATGGGTGAAGAAGCGGGGCATTTCACCTTTCAATCCGTGGTGCGCAACATCAGCGATAAGATGGTAGCGCGGCACCCGCATGTCTTTGGCGACGAATCCCGCGACAAGAGCGCCGAACAGCAGACCGCCGATTGGGAAAAGATCAAAGCCGCCGAACGTGCGGGCAAGGCACAGGGGGGCACCTTGGACGGGGTGGCGATCGGCCTGCCTGCGCTGTTGCGGGCGATGAAGCTTCAGAAACGCGCGGCGCGTGTGGGCTTCGACTGGCCCGAGACGACGCAGGTGCTCGACAAGATCACCGAAGAGGCCGCCGAATTGGTCGAGGCCAAGGACCAGCTGAGCCAAGCGGAGGTCGAGGAAGAATACGGCGATCTGCTCTTCGTCATGGCCAATCTGGGCCGCCATCTGGGGCTGGACCCAGAAGCCGCTCTGCGCGCCGCGAATGCCAAATTCACCCGCCGGTTCGAAGGGGTCGAGGCCCGGCTTGCCGCCATGGGCAAAACCCCGCAAGACAGTGATCTGGCCGAGATGGACGCGCTGTGGGATGCGGTGAAACTGGCGGAACGCGGCTAATCGCCGGGTCTGCGGCTGGACAAAGACCCGCCCCTCCGGCAAGGCTCTGCCCCAAGCAATTTGACGAAAGTAAGCCCATGACCCCGCGCAAAATCATCATCGACACCGACCCCGGACAGGACGACGCCGTGGCGATCCTCCTTGCCCTTGCCAGCCCGCGAGAGATCGAGGTTCTGGGCATCACCTGTGTCGCGGGCAACGTGCCGCTGGATCTGACTTCGAAAAACGCCCGGATCGTTTGCGAATTGGCGGGGCGGGATGATGTGAAAGTCTTTGCCGGTTGCGACCGCCCGCTGGGGCGTGATCTGGTGACGGCGGAACATGTGCATGGCAAGACCGGCCTCGACGGCCCCGACCTGCCCGATCCAACCATGCCGCTGGCCGAGGGGCATGGGGTGGATTTCATCATCGAACAGGTCCGCGCCCATCCCGCAGGTAGCGTAACCCTTTGCCCCTTGGGGCCGTTGACCAATATCGCGACCGCCCTGCAAAAAGCGCCCGACATCGCCAAGAAGGTGCAAGAGATCGTGCTGATGGGCGGCGGCTATTTCGAGGGGGGCAACATCACGCCCACGGCGGAATTCAACATTTACGTCGACCCCCATGCCGCTGATATCGTTTTCAAATCCGGCATTCCGATCGTCGTCATGCCGCTTGATGTCACCCATAAGGCGCTGGTCACCAAACCGCGCAACGATGCCTTCCGCGCACTTGGCACCAAGGTCGGCGTCGCGGTGGCCGAGATGACCGATTTCTTCGAGCGGTTCGACAAAGAGAAATACGGCTCGGAAGGCGCGCCGCTGCATGATCCTTGCGTCACCGCCTATTTGATCAACCCCGATCTTTTCCAAGGCCGTCATATCAATGTCGAGATCGAGACCCAGTCGGAACTGACCATGGGCATGACCGTCGCCGACTGGTGGCGCGTGACCGACCGGGCGCCCAACGCGCTCTTCGTAGGCGATCTTGATGCCGACGGGTTCTTTTCCCTGCTCACCGAAAGGCTGGCCCGCCTATGAGCGCCCATCTCACCCTCGGCGCGCCTGAGCATCTCGACAAGCTTGTAGCGCTTGTCGCGGCATTCCACGCCGAAGCGGGGATCGAGATGAGCGATGAACAGCGTCGCCGCGGGCTGGCCCCGCTGTTGGATGGCATCCCCCATGGCGCCGCCTATCTGATCGGCCCGCCCCGCGCGCCCATCGGCTATGTGGTGATCTGTTTCGGTTGGTCGGTTGAATTCGGCGGCTTGGACGCCATCATTGATGAAATTTACGTCCGTCCCGGCGTGCGGGGTCGCGGCATCGCCTCGGAAGCGCTGATCGCGTTGCCCCGTGCGCTGGCGGCGGGCGGGCTGCGGGCCGTCCATCTTGAGGTGGATCGCAACAATGCCGCGGCGATGAAACTCTATACCCGTGCGGGCTTTCGCCCGCGCGAGGATTACATGCTTATGTCCCGGACCCTGTGATGCGTATTCCTTTCGATAACAGCTATGCTGCCCTGCCCGACGGGTTCTTTACCCGGCTGGGCCCGACGCCTGTAAAAGCGCCCAAGCTTTTGGCGTGGAATGCGGCATTGGCGGCAGAACTGGGTATCGAAGGGGCTCAACCCGCGCAGATTACGCAGGTTTTCGCAGGGAACGAAGTACCCGAGGGCGCGGACCCCTTGGCGCAGCTTTACGCCGGGCATCAATTCGGCAACTTCAACCCGCAACTAGGCGATGGCCGGGCGATTTTGCTGGGGGAAGTCGTCGATCAGGGCAGCAAGCGCCGTGACATTCAGCTCAAAGGCTCAGGCCCCACGCCCTATTCGCGGATGGGTGATGGCCGGGCATGGGTTGGCCCGGTGCTGCGCGAATATTTGATAAGCGAAGCGATGCATTCCCTCGGCGTGCCGACCACACGCGCCTTGGCCGCCATCGCTACCGGAGAGCCAATCCTGCGCGAAAGCGGCCCGTTGCCCGGTGCCATCGTGACCCGTGTAGCAGCCAGCCATCTGCGCGTCGGTACCTTTCAGGTCTTCGCCCATCGCGGGGAGACGGAGGGGCTCAAGACCCTCACCGACTACGCCATTGCACGGCATTACCCCGAGGCCGACGGCCCGCTTGGCCTTCTGCGCGCGGTCTGTGCCGCGCAGGCGGAACTCGTGGCGCAATGGATGTCGGTGGGCTTTATCCACGGCGTGATGAACACCGACAATTGCAGCATCTCGGGCGAAACGATCGACTATGGCCCCTGCGCTTTTATGGATGCCTTCCATCAGGGCCGGGTCTTTAGCTCCATCGACCGGCAGGGGCGCTATGCCTATGGAAACCAGCCGCAGATCGTGGTCTGGAACATGGCGCAGCTGGCGACCTCGCTCTTGCAGCAGATGGAGGACAAGGAGAGCGCTGTCGAAGAGGCCACCGAGATCGTCCACGACATGCCCGACTTGATCGAAGCCGCATGGCTGCGCCGTTTCGCGGCGAAGATCGGCATCTCGACACCGCGGGCCGAGGATGTCGACTTGATCAACGAATTGCTGGGGCTGATGCAAAAGGATGGTGCGGACTTCACCAATGCCTTCCGCGCGCTTCCCACAGATCAAGCCCGCGATCAGTTCACCGACCGCGACGCCTTTGACAAATGGGCCGAGGGCTGGCGCGCGCGGATCGAAGGGGAGCCCCATCCGCAAGCGGTGATGAATGCGGCGAACCCCGCCGTGATCCCCCGCAACCACCGGATCGAAGAGATGATCGAGGCCGCCGTCGCGGGCGACATGGCCCCTTTTGAGCGGCTGATGAGAGCGCTGGCCACCCCCTTTGACGAGACGGACCCCGAGCTTCAGCGCCCGCCGACCGAGGACGAGATCGTGCCCGCCACATTCTGCGGCACCTGAGCTTAGTGGCCGCGGGGTTTACGGTTGATCAGGTAAATCCCGGCCGCCACCAGCAGCAATGCGGCCCAGATGCTCAGCCCCACCTCTTCCGAGAGGAACCGCCAGCCCAGAAGCACGGCAAAGACCGGCGACAGGAAGCTAAACGAGGCGACGGAGGCTGCGGGATAGATCGTCAGCAGCCAGAACCACGCCAGAAAACCAAAGCTCGCCACCGCGATGATCTGATAGGCAAGCCCCGCCAGATGCACAGGGGCCACCTCGCGCAGCAGCGGGCCAAAAAGCGGCGCAAGCAGCAGAAGGATCGGGATGGAGACCACCAGTTGCATCATCAGTTGCTGCGCGGGCGGCACTTTGGCCAGCGGCGTGACACGAACGCAAAGCGCGATCCCCGCCCAGCAGAGGGCGGCGAAAAGCGCCAGAAGATCGCCCAGCCAATGCGCCCCTGCAGTTCCACCATCGCTTAGCGCCAGCACCACGCCGCCCATAGCAAGCCCCATGCCGATGAGCCGCGCCCCGCTTAGCCGCTCTCCCGGTAGCCACAGATGCGCGGCAATGCCAAGCCAGACCGGCATGGAGTAAAGCAGGATCGACGCGCGGCTGACCGTAGTCAGATCGAGCGCGAGGAACAGGCAGACAAACTCAAGCGTAAAGAAAAGCCCCGCGGCCACACCGCCCCATAGCGCAGCACGCGGGATCGACAGGCTGACGCCCCGCAACCGCATCCAGATCAGCAGCAAAAACACCGCCCCGAGAGAGCGCAGCCCGGCCAGAAAGACCGGGTTGAAGCCGCCAGTACTGACCTTGATGACGACTTGGTTAAAACCGAGGTTCAGCGCGAAGAGCACCAGCGCCACGGCGCCAAATGTGTCGATATGTGATTTGCGTTCCATCCTGACAAAAGCGCTGCCCGGATCAGATAAGTCAATGGCGCGCCGCGGTTTTCCGGGCGCGCCATTTCGCTGTCTCAGTGATGTGCCTCGGCTCAGGCCGCCTGCTGGCCGCCCGACTTGCCGCCGCCGCCACGCCTGCGACGGCGCCCGCCGCTCGGCTTGCCCGCGCCTTCACCACCGCCGCCGCCGCCACCGGGACGACCGCCACCACCACCGGGGCGGCCACCGCGTCTGCGGCCCCGGCCCTTGGGTTTCGCAGGCTCATCGATCACTTCCCAAGGACGGCCCGAGGCCACGGGGATCGAAATACCCATGGTCTTTTGGATCGCCTTCAGTTCGCCCATTTCATCGGGGGCGCAGAAGGCCACGGCGGCCCCATCTTTGCCCGCCCGCGCGGTCCGGCCAATGCGGTGGACATAGTTGTCCGGCACATTCGGCAGGTCGAAGTTATAGACGTGTTTCACATCCGGAATGTCCAAGCCCCGCGCCGCCACATCGGTGGCCACCAACACGGTGATGTCGCCATTCTTGAACCCCGCAATCGCGCGATCCCGCTGACCTTGGCTTTTGTTGCCATGGATCGAAGCGGCATCGAAGCCGGCCTTCACCAGCGTCTTCATCAGCTTTTCCGAGCCGTGTTTCGTGCGGCCAAAGACCAACGCGCGTTCGCCCTTGTGTTTGGCCAGAAGTTCTTTCAGCAGTTCGGTCTTCTCAGCCTTGGCGATGAAATGCACCTCTTGCGTGACCTTGTCTGCCGCCTTGCCCGGAGGCGAGACTTCGATGCGGATTGGGCTGTTGAGATAGCTGTTGGCGATCTCGTTCATCAGCTTGGGCATGGTCGCCGAGAAGAGCATCGTCTGCCGCTCTTTCGGGATCATGTTCGAGATTTTGCGCAGATCATGGATGAACCCCATGTCGAGCATCTGGTCGGCCTCATCCAGCACGAGGAAGGTCGTTGCGTCGAGCTTGACCGCGCGGCGGTCGAGCAAGTCCAGCAGACGGCCCGGTGTGGCAATCAGCAGATCGACACCCCGTTCCAGACGTTTGATCTGGGTGTTGATCGACTGGCCGCCAACCACCATCGCCACTTTGATCGGCGTGCCTTCGGCATAGCCGCGCAGGTTCACGGCGATCTGCTGCGCCAGCTCGCGCGTAGGGGCCAGCACGAGCCCGCGCACGGAACGCGCTGCGGGGCGGCCCTCGATCTCCATCATCTGGGCCAGCAGCGGCACGCCAAAGGCGGCGGTCTTGCCGGTGCCGGTCTGGGCAAGGCCCATCACGTCGCGCCCGTTCAGCGCATGGGGGATCGCCTGTTTCTGGATCGGGGTCGGCTCGTTCAGCCCCATCTCTTTCAATCGGGCCACCAGTTTGGCAGGCAGGCCCATCATGTCAAAATCGCTCATTCGTTCACTTTCCGGCCCGCGAAAACGCGCGCCATGTTCTTTCGCCGCGCCACTCAACAGGCGCCACGGGGTCGCGCAAGCCAGATCGCGGGCGCAGGCCACATGCCTCACACCCGTCTGTCGCGCTTGGCCCCACGCGTGATTTTGGGAACATCGGCGGGCCTTGTCGTCAGCGTCCCAGAGGCCCCTCATGGGGCTTGGCGCTGATACTGCTCACGCGGCAGAAGGCTTCGCTTGATCCCCACATGGGCGGCGCGGGCGCAAAAGTCAACCTGCGTGGTCAATTCCGGTGGCGTCCGGCGGTGCTAAAATGCTAGGACCGTAGTCCGACGGACGAAGGGCGAGACGATGCGCAACCCGATCATCAAACGCTGCGAGGCGATGGGCCTGCGCATGACAGGTCAACGCCGGGTCATCGCACAGGTGATTCACGACAGCGAAGACCACCCCGATGCCGAAGAGATCCTGACCCGCGCCAGCGTGATCGACAGCGGCATCTCCATCGCCACGGTCTACCGCACGGTGAAGCTGTTTGAGGAAGCGGGCATCCTCGACAAGTTGGAGTTCGGCGATGGCCGGGCGCGCTATGAAGACGCGCAGCGGGCGCATCACGATCACCTCATCGACGTGAACTCAGGCGAGGTCATCGAATTCGTCGATGCGGAAATCGAAGAGCTTCAGGAACGCATCGCGCGCAAACTGGGTTACAAATTACAGGGCCACCGGATGGAACTCTACGGTGTGCCGATCAAGAAGGATGACCCATGACAGAACGTGACCGCCCTTTGCTGGCCGTGTTGATCGACGCCGACAACGTGCCCGCAAAACATGCCGCAGCCATCATGCGGGAGGTCACGACGATTGGAGAGCCCGCCCTGCGCCGGGTCTATGGCGATTGGTCCAACGATCACCTCAAGGGCTGGAAAGCACCGATCCGCGAGTTGGGTTTGGTGGCGCATCAGGAGACGGCGAACACCAAGGGCAAGAACGCCAGCGACATCGGGCTGGTCATTCAGGCGATGGACATCCTGCACAGCCGCCGCTTCGATATTATCGTGATCGTTTCCTCCGACAGCGATTTCACCGCGCTGGTGAACCGCCTGCGCGAAGATGGGGTGACCGTTATCGGCATTGGCGAGAAGAAGACCCACGATTCGCTGCGCAATGTCTACAACCGCTTCATCCTGATCGAAAACCTCGACGAGGTAGAGCCCGACACCCCCTCGCGGGCCAAGGCCAAGGTGGGCGATGCCCTGCCCCTGTTCAAAGCCGCGATGGACAAGATCGACACCGAAGACGATTGGTACAACCTCGGCCAGATCGGCCAGACCATTCAGGCAGCGCATCCCGACTTCGACAGCCGCACCTATGGCCATGGCAAGCTGAGCGCCTTGGCCGCCGACCTCAAAGCCTTGGAAACGCGCAAAGACGGCAACCGCTTGATGGTCCGCCTGAAAAGCTAACGCCGGATCACTCGGCGGCGCTCTGCTCTTGCTTCGCCACGCGGGAAAGCATGGCGGGCAGCAGTACGCTCAGCACCACCAGACGCATGATGTGGCAGGCGGCGACAAAGCCCGGCACCACAGCCAGCACCGCGCCGAGGGCGATCATCGTCTCCAGCCCGCCGGGCGCGAAGGCCACCAGCACATGCCCCAGCGGCATCCCAAGCACCCAGGCCACCGGCACCGCGCCAAGGCCCGCCAGACCCACCGCCACGCCGGTAATCGCCAGCCCCGCGCCAAGCCCGCTTGCCAGACGCGCAGGCGTGATGCCGGAAAACCGCGTACCGATGAGGCTGCCGAGCACGAGATAGGCGACAAGGGTCAGCCAACCCGGCAGCACACCGGTTTCCAGCCCTGTCAAATGCGCGAGGGCCGAGACCACCATCGCCCCCATCAGAAGCGGCGCGGGCACCGAAAGACGGGCGAAGATCATCCCCACAACAACGGAGACGGAGACCATCACGAGGATCGACAGCAGGCTCATCCCCGCGCCCGCAGGGGCGATATTGCCGGTCATGTCGACGCCCATCAGCAAAGCCGCGAAAGGCACGACGATGGTCAGCGCCAAAAGCCGGACCGACTGCGTGATCGAAATGCGCGGCACGTCCGACCCGCTGTCGCTGGCAATCGCCATGACGAAACTCAGATGTCCGGGGGCCGAGGCCAGAAGCGCGGAACGTGGGTCAAAGCCAAAATACCGCGCCAGCATCCAACGGCACAGCGCCATGATCCCCCAAATCACCCCGGTCATAAAGACAAAGGCCAGTGGCCAGCGCAGCATGGCGTTCACCGCATCTTGGTTGAACCCTGCCCCCACGGCGATGCCCAGCACGACGAAACAGGCATCCCGCAGCCGCGGATCGACCGCCGTGCGCACCCCCATCAGGCCTAAGACACTCACCGCGATCACCGGGCCAAGCAGCATATAGACCGGCGCATTCAGCCACCAGAACAGCAGCGCCCCAAAGGCCCCGGCCGCAAGGGTCAGCACTGTGTCGCGCGGGGCGAGCGAGGGGATCGGCCATCTCATGCGGTAGGGCTAGCACTCCGGTAGAGCCTGCGCCAGCGCCACACGCATGACGCGCATCGCGCGCCCTTGCCCTTTCGTCGCAAAAGGTTCATGGGCGACTGGCAATACCACGGGATGAAGGGGCGTGATCATGGACAATCTGCGCGGCGCGATGCTGATGGTGCTGGCCATGGCCGGTTTCGCGGTCGAGGACATGTTCGTCAAACTGACGAGCGATGCGCTTCCCGTCGGTCAGATCATCGCGCTTTTGGGCGCGGGCGGCGGGGCGATCTTCGCCGTGATCCTGCGCATTCAGGGAAAGCGCCTCTTCTCTGCCGATATGCTGACCCAGCCTATCCTGCTGCGTGCCGTGGGCGAAGTGCTGGGCACGCTTTGTTTCGTTACCGCCATCGTGCTGACGCCGCTCTCTTCGGCCTCGGCTATTTTGCAGGCGACCCCTCTGGCCGTCACCCTCGGTGCGGCGCTGTTCCTTGGCGAGCCAGTCGGCTGGCGGCGCTGGAGCGCGATCATCGTGGGCTTCCTTGGCGTGCTCTTGATCGTGCGCCCGGGGCTGGAGGGGTTCAACGCGCTGTCGCTTTTCGCCGTGGCCGGTGTCATCGGCCTCGCTTTGCGCGACTTGGCGACGCGCAAAGTTCCCAAAAGCATCAGTTCCATGCAGCTTAGCTTTCTGGCCTTTATCGTCTTGGTCCCCGCAGGGCTGATCCTGATGCTGGCCGCAGGCACGCCCGCCGCCATGCCCGGCGGGGCCGAGGTGCTCTATCTCGCCGGAGCGATGGTGATCGGGGTGCTGGCCTATTACGCCATCGTCGCCGCCATGCGTGTGGGCGAGGTGAGCTTTGTCACCCCCTTTCGCTATACACGCATGCTCTTTGCGCTGGTGGCGGGGATCGTGGTTTTCGACGAATCCCCCGACAGCCTGACGCTGGTTGGGGCCGGGATCATCATCGCCTCGGGGGTCTATACCCTGCTGCGCGAACGCAAAATCACCCCCCGGCCCCGCCGCGGTCTTTCCAAGCCGGGCCTGCCGGGGTAAACCGCCACAAACCCGAACATGAGGACAAAGCCCATGAGCACGATCATCGACATCCACGCCCGCGAAATCCTCGACAGCCGGGGCAACCCGACGGTCGAAGTCGACGTTATCCTCGAAGACGGCACCATGGGCCGCGCCGCTGTCCCCTCCGGTGCCTCGACCGGCGCCTATGAGGCGAACGAGCGGCGCGATGGCGACATGTCGCGCTATCTGGGCAAAGGCGTGCTCGAAGCCTGCGCCGCCGTTAATGGCGAGATTGCCGAGGCGCTCGTGGGGGTCGAGGCGACGGAACAGGTCGAGATCGACGAGATGATGATCGAACTCGACGGGACCGACAATAAATCCCGCCTCGGCGCCAATGCGATCTTGGGCGTGTCGATGGCCGCGGCCAAGGCGGCGGCGGACTACTGCGCGCAGCCGCTCTACCGCTACGTCGGTGGCACCACCGCCCGCGTTCTGCCGGTGCCGATGATGAACATCATCAACGGCGGCGAACATGCCGACAACCCGATCGACATTCAGGAATTCATGATCATGCCGGTCGCCGCGGAAAATATCCGCGAAGCCGTGCGCATGGGGGCCGAGGTCTTCCACACGCTGAAGAAAGAGCTTTCTGCCGCGGGTCTGTCGACCGGGATCGGCGACGAAGGCGGCTTTGCCCCGAACATCAACTCCTCGCGCGATGCGCTTGATTTCATTCTGAAGTCGATCGAAAAAGCAGGCTACAAACCGGGCGAAGACATGTATCTCGCCCTCGATTGCGCGGCGACGGAATACTACAAAGACGGCAAATATGTCCTCTCCGGCGAAGGCAAAACCCTGTCGAGCGCAGAGAACGCCGACTACCTCGCGGCGCTCGTGAACGACTACCCGATCATCTCCATCGAAGACGGCATGGCCGAAGACGATTGGGACGGTTGGAAGGCGCTGACCGACCTTCTGGGCGGCAAGGTCCAACTGGTGGGCGATGACCTTTTCGTCACCAACCCTGCCCGTCTGAGCGATGGCATCCAGCGCGGCGCGGCGAACTCCATGCTGGTCAAGGTCAACCAGATCGGCACCCTGACCGAGACCCTCAAAGCCGTGGATATCGCGCATCGCGCGGGCTACACCAATGTCATGTCGCACCGCTCGGGCGAGACCGAAGACGCCACGATTGCCGACCTTGCAGTCGCCACCAACTGCGGCCAGATCAAAACCGGCTCGCTGGCGCGTTCTGACAGACTGGCGAAGTACAACCAGTTGATCCGTATCGAAGAAATGCTGGGCGAGACCGCTCAATACGCGGGCTGCTCGATCCTGCGCGGCTGATGTCGGCGCTCACCATCCGCCCTGTCACCACCGCCGCGGACCTCGCGGCGGTGGTGGACCTCTGCTGGGCCTATCGTGACTTTCTCTACCACTTCGGCCCAACCGAACAACGGATCGTCGAGACTTTTTACCCCCAAGACAAATACAGCGCCCTGATGGCGCGCTTGCCCGAGGAACACGCCCGCCCACGCGGCATCATCCTATTGGCCGAGCGGGATGGCATCCCCCTAGGCTGCGGCATGTCCCATGCACTGACCGAGACGGAGAGCGAGATCAAACGCGTCTTCGTCACCGATGCGGCCCGTGGCACGGGGGCGGGTCGGGCGATCTGTCAGCGCCTTGTCGATCAAGCACGGGAGGACGGGTTCGAGAAGGTCTATCTTGATACCTCCGTGGGCTTCGCCCCTGCCCGCGCGCTTTATCGCTCGCTTGGGTTTGTTGAGCGCGGGCCCTATCAACCGATGCCGGATTTCACGCGGGATGCGATCTGTTTCTTCGAGATGCCGCTGAGGGACGTGGCTGCGCCAGCCGACTAACGCAAGCGGGGCGGCCAGATTGCCGCCCCGTTTTTTATAGCCGCGCGGTTTACCCAGCGAAGAGCTGTAGGAACTTCTGCTTCGAATACCCCAGCTTCAGCGCCCCACGGTCCGACAGGCGCGGCGCGATGCGCATGCGGATGATGTCCCGATCGGTATCAAGGGCTGCGTTGAGGCGCAGCACCGCGTCCACCTTGCCGTTTGGCCCCGGGGCGACCTCTTCGATCATGCCTACCAAGACACTGTCTTTGCTCCAGACCGGCGCGCCGATGAGGGTCGCGATGTTGATCGGCCTTGGGGTGGTGGCACTGTTGTCGCCGCCGGTGATTGCCCGGCCTGCGGTCGCCGTGGGGGTGTTATCGGGGTCATCCGTCCCGCTGTGGCCGCTGCCCCCGCCGACCGAGACGCCAGCCCCGGCCCCCAGACCGTCACCGCCGCCCACCGAAGCGCCGACGCCTGCGTTCACACCGTCGCCCCCGCCGACCGAAGCGCCAACTCCGGCCCCGATGCCGTCACTGCCGCCAACCGAAGCACCGACACCGACATCCGCGCCGCCATGGTCGCCATGGCCCCCGACGCTGACCCCAACCCCGAGGCCGATTTCGGCCTGCGCCGCGGGCGCGAGCGTGAGCGTCACTGCCGTAGCGGCGAGGCTGTTTTTGAAAGCACCTGTGTGAAAGATAGTCATAGCGAATCTCCTTCTCAAAGCCGGTCGAATGCCTTCGACCCTTAGCCCCCACAGGGAACCTACGCGGGAAGTCGCGATTGCGTTTCAAGAAAATTGCGCTATAGGTATATTTTTCGCAACTTTGGTAGCAAATTGGCGTTCTTGCCGATATGACGGCATAGCGGCTGCACGCTGGGGCCTTAAAATCCTTCTTCGGCACATTTCCGTCAAAGTGAGGGAACGCCCCGCTCACCTCACTCCCGGCTGACGGTGCCCCCGCCAACGGCAGCGCGGACGCCTGTCGTGCCGGGGCACGAGGTTGGCAGCCCGCGCGCCACGCGTACTGCCAGATAGGCAAAGGCCTGCGCCTCCAGCATGTCGCCATCGAGGCCGATCTCCTCCACCGGGGTGACGGGGCAATCGAGGCTGACATCCAACATTCGCATCAGCACCGGGTTATGCCGCCCGCCGCCCGTCACATAGACGCGTTCGGGCGGGGCTGGGCAATGCTGCATCGCCTCGGCCACGCCAGCCGCGCACATGGCAGTGAGGGTCGCGCAGGCATCGGCATCGGAGAGCTCACCCACAAGGGCCACCATCTCGGCAAAATCATTTCGGTCGAGGGATTTGGGCGGCATGCGCGCGAAATAAGGCTCGGCCAGAAACAGCTCCAAGGCGCCCTGCTCCACCCTGCCCCGCGCGGCTAGCTTGCCGCCTTCGTCATAGTCTTGGCCAAGGCGGGTCTGCATCAAATCGTTGATCGGCGCATTGGCGGGGCCGGTGTCAAAGGCCAGCAGCGCGCCCTCTTCTTCGGGGCGGGCGACGCGCGGGTCGACCCAAGTGAGGTTGCCGACGCCGCCAAGGTTCAAGAAAGCCACCGGCCCGGTTCGCCCGGCATAACGCGCGCAGGCATGGTGAAAGAACGGCGCCAGCGGAGCGCCCTCGCCGCCCAGTTCAACATCGGCGCTGCGGAAATCCCAGACCACGGGCAGGCCAATCTCACGCGCCAACAGCGCGCCGTCACCGACCTGCAATGTGCCCTGCAGGCGCGGGGCGTGGGCCAACGTCTGGCCGTGGAACCCTATGAGTTCGACTTCGGCCTCATCCTTCAGCAGGTCGGCCAAGAGCGCCAGATGCGCGGCCTCCACCGCCTTGGCGGCTTCCTCAACCTCGGCCCCGTGCCACTTGCCGAAGCCCGCGGCGATCACGCGCCGCTCTTCGGCGGCATAGCTGCGGTAGGCGCTGCGGCCAAAGCTGGCGATGCCCTGCCCATCGGTGCGCAAAATAGCGGCGTCCACCCCATCCAGAGAGGTGCCCGACATCATTCCCAAAGCCGTCACCACTTCGGTTCCGGCATCTTGCCTGTGCATGGCCCTATTCATGGCCTTTTCCTTTGCCGCTCGTGCGCATATAGATTGCCCCGCAATACAGTTTTGAGGCAAGTCACCATGACATACCATCCCAAATCGGAGTTCATCCACACGATGATGCAGCGCGGCTTTCTGGCCGATTGCACCGATTATCAGGGGTTGGACGAAGCCCTGCTGAAAGGCGCGGCCCCGGCCTATGTGGGCTATGACGCCACGGCCAAGTCTCTGCATGTGGGGCATCTGGTCAATATCATGATGCTGCGCTGGCTGCAGAAATGTGGCGGCAAGCCGATCACCCTGATGGGTGGCGGCACGACCAAGGTGGGCGATCCCTCCTTCCGCTCGGACGAACGCCCGCTGCTGACGCCCGAGGCGATCGACGACAATATCGAAGGCATCCGTCAGGTCTTTGCGCAATACCTTGATTACGGCGAGGGCGAGACTGGTGCCCTGATGCTGAACAACGCGGAATGGCTCGACGGGTTGAACTACCTCGACTTCCTGCGCGACATCGGGCGGCATTTCTCGATTAACCGGATGCTGAGCTTTGAGAGCGTGAAATCCCGTCTGGACCGCGAGCAGTCGCTGTCTTTCCTTGAGTTCAACTACATGATTCTCCAAGCCTATGACTTTATGGAGCTGCACCGCCGCTATGGTTGCATTCTCCAGATGGGCGGGTCGGATCAATGGGGCAATATCGTCAACGGCATCGACCTGACGCGCCGGGTGATCGATGGGGAGGTTTACGGCCTGACGTCACCGCTCTTGACCACCAGCGACGGCAAGAAGATGGGCAAATCGGCGGGCGGTGCGGTCTGGCTCAATGGCGATATGCTGAGCCCTTATGAGTTCTGGCAGTTCTGGCGCAATTGCACCGATGCCGATGTGGGTCGTTTCCTCAAGCTCTACACCGAGCTGCCGGTCGATGAATGCGACCGTCTGGGCGCGCTCGCCGGGTCCGAGATCAACGAGGCAAAGGTGCGTCTGGCCAATGAGGTCACGGGTCTCCTCCACGGGGAAGAGGCCGCCCGCAACGCCGAAGCCACCGCGCGCGAAGTCTTTGAAAAAGGCGGTGTGGGCGATGACCTGCCCACCCTGACCCTGTCGGCGGCTGATGTGGGCGATGGGGTTTCCATTGTGCAATTGCTGGTGAAATCGGGCCTTGCCGGTTCTGGCAAAGAAGCCAAGCGCCTGATCGCTGAGAACGGCGCACGGATCGACGACAAGCCGCTGACCGATGCGGGCCTGATGCTGGATGCGGGCGCGCTGTCCTCTCCGGTCAAACTCAGCGCGGGCAAGAAGCGCCATGCGCTGGTGCAGGTCGGCTGATCTCTCACGGGGCGGGCTTCGGTCTGCCCCGTCTTCCCCACTCCCGCCGCCCTAAAGCCGCCGCAACGGCATCTCTTGCATGGGGTGAGACTTCGTGCTGAACTGAACAAGTGTTCATATCGGGGGGGGGAGCCATCATGAAACTAGACAGTACAGCCGCCATCATCACCGGGGGTGCCTCGGGGCTTGGCGAAGCCACGGCGCGCTATTTTGCGTCGCAGGGCGCGCAGGTCACCCTGTTGGACCGTGACGCTGCCCGGGGCGAAGCCATCGCGAAAGAGATCGGCGGCCACTACGTCTTGACCGATGTGACGGATGAGACCTCGGTGCAGGAAGCGGTGGACTATGCCCAAGAAAAGATGGGCTGGATCACCGCGGCGGTGAATTGCGCGGGCATCGCACTTGGGATCAAAACCACGGGCCGCGACGGGCCGCATCCGCTCGACGCCTTTCAACGCACCATCGACATCAACCTCGTCGGCAGCTTTAACGTGGCGCGGCTGGCGGCGGTGGCCATGGCCAAGAACACCCCCGAAGACGACGGCGCGCGCGGGGTGATCATCAACACCGCCTCCATCGCCGCCTTCGACGGGCAGAAGGGCCAAGCCGCCTATGCTGCCTCCAAAGGCGGGATCGCGGGCATGACCCTACCGATGGCGCGGGATCTGGCCAAGGAAGGGATTCGCGTGATGACCATCGCGCCTGGGATTTTCAAAACGCCGATGTTGGCCGGGCTGCCGGAAGAGGTGCAGGCCGAATTAGCCAAGGATGTGCCCAACCCGCCGCGCCTGGGTGATCCGGCGGAATACGGACGGCTGGCCGGGTTCATCGTCGAAATGGGCTATCTCAATGGTGAGGTGATCCGCCTCGACGGCGCGCTCAGGATGCGCTGATGCCGCTGCAAAACCGCGTGCAACCTGATGGGGAGATCATCGCCCACCCGGCGCGGGGCAGCTTCATGGGCAACCGTGGCATCCTGCATGACGAAAACGGCCTGCACCCCAAACGCCGTTGGGCGCATCAGAATTGGGTCTGCTGTCGGCTCAGATTCAAGGGGCGCCGTCGCAAGCTGATGGCCCCCCGCCACTATACCGAGCTGTTCTTTCTTGATGAGGCCGTGGCCTTTGCCGCCGGTCACCGCCCCTGCGCGGAATGCCGGGCTGCGGATTATCGACGGTTTCGCGCGTGTTGCGACCTCCCCGGCCCCGCCGCGGATCTGGACCGTCAGTTGCACGCAGAACGCGCCGTGCCGCGCGTTTTTCGTCAGCGCCGCCATGGGGATGTAGAAGCGGCCGATCTGCCCGACGGCAGTTTCGTCTTGGATCACGACGGCCAGAGCGGCGTGCTTCTCGGCGATGCCCTTCACCCCTATGCGCCGGAGGGCTACGGGGCTGCGCAGCGACGCCCGCAGGGCCGCGTTACCCTCCTCACCCCGCCGAGCATCGTCGCGGCATTCCGCAACGGCTACGGCCCGCAGATCGCCTTGGCAGAAGCGCGGGGTTAACCCTGCGCCTTCTCCTCAAGCGCCATCCACTCTTCTTCGGCGTTAGAGAGCTTTTCATGCCGCTGCACCAGCGCATCGGTGGCTTTCTGAAACTTCACCGGCTCGCGGGTGAAAAGCTCCGCATCGCTAAGCAGTTCTTCGAGCTTGCCAATCTCGGCCTCCAATCGCTCGATCTCAGCAGGCAAGGCTTCGAGCCGGTGTTTTTCGGTAAAGCTGAGCCCGCCCGCGGATTGCTTTTTCTCCGCCTTCGGCTCGGGTTTGCTCGGCTTGGGTTTAACCACGCTTTGGGCGAAATCATCCTGCCCGCGCTGTGCCAGATAATCGGACCAGCCGCCCGCATAGACCGTGGCGCGGCCATCGCCTTCCATCGCGATGGTGGTCGCCGCCACCCGGTCGAGGAAGTCACGGTCGTGGCTGACCAGCAGCACGGTGCCGTCATAGGTGCCCAAGAGTTCCTGCATCAGGTCCAGCGTCTCAACGTCGAGATCATTCGTCGGTTCGTCGAGCACCAAAAGGTTCGAGGAGCGCGCCATGATCTTGGCCAAGAGCAGCCGCGCCTTTTCGCCCCCCGAAAGCGAGCGGACCGGCGCGCGGGCCTGAGCTTCATCGAAAAGGAATTCCTTGAGGTATCCGACCACATGTTTCGGCTGACCCCGCACCAGCACCTGATCGGCCTTGCCCGAGACGCGCATCTCGGGATCGCCGGTGAGGCTGTCCCAAAGGGTCATGTCCCCATCAAGCTGTGCGCGCGCCTGATCGAACAGCGCGAGTTCCAGATTGGTGCCCAGTTTGATCTCGCCCGCGTCGGGCTGTTCTTTGCCGATCAGCATGTTCAACAACGTGGTCTTGCCCACGCCGTTTGGCCCCACCAGCGCGATCCGGTCGCCGCGCTGCACAGTGATCGAAAAGTCGCGCAGGATCTGTTTGTCGCCGAATTTCTTGGCGATACCGCTCGCTTCGATCACCTTGCGGCCTGACTTCGGCCCGGCCTCCAGCGCCATGGCTGCCGTGCCCTGCCGTTTGATCTGCGCCGAGCGTTCAGCGCGCAACTCTTGAAGCGCGCGCACCCGGCCCTGATTGCGCTTGCGCCGGGCCGAGATCCCCTCGACCGCCCAACGCGCCTCGGCCTTGATCTTGCGGTTCAGCTTGTGGCGCTGCATGTCCTCTTCTTCCCAGACCTGATCGCGCCATGCCTCGAACCCTTCAAAGCCGATGTCCTGGCGGCGCACGGTGCCGCGGTCGACCCAGAGAGTCGCGCGGGTCAGTTCGCGCAGGAAGGCGCGGTCGTGGCTGATAATGACAAAGGCGGTGCGGGTGCCCTTTAGCTCGGATTCGAGCCATGCGATGGCTTCGATGTCCAGGTGGTTGGTCGGCTCGTCCAGCAGCATCAGCTCCGGCTCTTCGGCCATCAGCCGCGCCAGTGCCGCGCGGCGACGCTCCCCGCCTGATGCGGTGGCCACAGGGCGTGCGGGGTCAAACTTCAACCCCTCGCCTGCCCGTTCCACCTTATACATCTCACCCGGATCCAGCCCATGGGCCGCGAAGTCGCCAAGCGTCTCAAAGCCCGAGAGGTCCGGCTCCTGCTCCATATAGCCGACCGAGACGCCGGGCCCGGCCACAACCGCCCCGCTGTCGGGCTCTACCAGCCCGGCCATGACCTTCATCAGCGTCGATTTGCCCGAGCCGTTGCGGCCCACCAAGGCCAACCGATCGCCGGTCTGAACCACGAGGGAGAGGTCTTCGAAAACAGGATCGCCACCAAAGGTCAGCGAAATGTCGGTGAGTTGTAAAAGGGGTGCGCGTGCCATGCCTGCCAGCTATCTTTCGGCGCGGGCAAGGTCAATGTCCAAAGGCGGTGCGGCTTCAGGCCAGCGCCCGCAAAAGCCGCGCGCGGTTGGGCGGGATCCCGGCGATCTCCAGCCCGGTGAAGACATGCAGCGTGCCCATTTGCCGATCGATCACGGCGTGATCGCTGACCCAGCCCCCCATCGCCAGATAGCTGCGCAGCAGCGGCGGGATTTGCTGGCGCGCGCGCCGCGGATCGGGGCTGTGGCGGTCGCGGGCATAGGGGTGGACCTCAGCCGCCCTGACGCGGGGGCGCCATTCCGCGGGGGCAAGATGCTGCTGTTTCAATAGGGCAAAGGCATCGCGGTAGCGGGTCGGATCGGTGCCCGTGAAAGAGGAACAGCCAAACAAAAGCGCCGCCCCGCTGTCATCGACTTCCCGCGCCAATTGCCCCCAAGCGAGGCGCTGAATATCGGGGTCTTGCCATTCTGGGTGGATACAAAAGCGGCCCAGTTCCAGCATGGCGCCTTTCATGCGCTCCAAACGGCTCAGATCGTAAAACTGCGCGGCATAGCTCTGGGCCAGCTCCGCGCCCTGAAACCGGGTCAGGCGAAAGCAGCAGACCAATGTGCCGCTGTCGCGATCCTCGATCAGAAAATGCCGTGCTGCCGCGTCGAATGCATCACGGTCGGCGGTTCCGGTCTGAAAACACTGCGTCCGCAGCGTGTGCGCCCGGGTGATGTCCCCGGACGTGAGGGCTTCGCGCGTCAGATATCGGCCCGGGGGCGCTTGGGTCATCTGCGAGGTCGCCTTCGCTTATCCGCGGCCCTGCCCCTCTGCGGGGACATGCCAAGGGGAACTTAGCTGCCGAAGGCCGACGGGCTAAAGCGGCCAAGGTTGCCCAGAAGCTGGCGCAGGAAGGTGTTGTCGGCCACAGGCGATGTCGTCACGCGGCGCGACAGCGGCACGACCTGCCCGCGTTCAAGCCCGAAGCGTTCGACATTCGACACCACACCGGCTTCGTTGAAACTGACGGTCACCACCTCACGCTCGATCTCTTTCGGGGCCATGAAGCCAAGAGCGCGTTTGCGCATCTTAACGTAATAGTAACTATCATCGCTCAAAACACCCGAAACCGTGGGCACACCGATCTTCTGCGCGACGCTTTCTTTGGTATCGCTGCCCACAACGACCTGCTCAAGCTGGTCTTGCGGTGGCACATAGCCGTGGTTCTCATACTGCGGGCTACAGGCGGTCAGAAGCAGTGCAAGGCCCATACCCGCGATCCGGAGGTGCGTCTTGCCGGTCTGTTTGGTTTTGCGCATTTGGTCTGCCCTCTTGCCCTGACGGATTATGGCTTTTATTTCGCATACACCAAGGCACCCCAAGTGTACAAGAAACGAAAGTCGGATCTCATGTCGCGCAAATCACCTACGCCAACCGCTCTTCGGGTCGCGGACCTGTCCCAGACGGAGCCAAACGCGTTCGCGCTGCGCCCTGAGGCGGAAGCGCTGGCGCAGATCGCCGAGGAACTCGATCTCTCGGCCCTGCGCAAACTTAGCTTTTCGGGCAGCATCAAACCGCTCGGCAAACAGGACTGGCAGCTGGACGGGAAACTGGGCGCGACCGTGGTGCAGCCCTGCGTCGTCACGCTTGAGCCAGTGACCACGCGGATCGACGCCGATATTACCCGCCGCTTCATCCATGATTTCGAACTCCCCGACGAAGAGGAGGTCGAAATGCCCGAGGACGATACGACAGAGCCTCTGGGCCAATGGATCGACCCCGCGCAGGTCATGATCGAGGCGCTGGCGCTGGAGGTGCCGGAATATCCCCGCAAGGGCGATGCCGAACTGGGCCAGATGGTCCATGCCGAACCGGGGCAAAAGCCGATGACGGACGAAGACGCACGGCCCTTCGCGGGCTTGGGCGCGCTGCGCGATGCGCTGAAGAAAGACGAAACCTAAAGAAACAGGCGGAAAAGCGCGGAAATTCGCGCTTGCATCGCGCCGGTTTCGCGTTATTTTGCCGCCCTCACCCGAATTAAGGTTGGACATTGCGCGGCTGCGGCCCTAAAGCGTCGTCACGCCCGAAACGGGGTCCGAATTGAAACACGGTTGCGGCCTGCTTTGACAAGTCAGCAACCCCGAAGGCAAAGGCACCAGACATGGCTGTCCAACAGAATAAAGTATCCAAATCCCGCCGCAACAACCGCCGCGCCCACGATTCGCTTTCTGCGGCGAACCCGAACGAATGTTCGAACTGCGGTGAGCTGAAGCGCCCCCACCACATCTGCGCGGCTTGCGGTCACTATGACGACGCCGAAGTTGTCGCCCTGACCGAAGAAGTGGACCTGGAAGACGACGCAGCATAAGCTGCGGTAGTTTTTAAGGTTTTCTCTTAGGCAGTGAGGCATTCGCACTGATGACGGCCCAGCCCGATCACCCCAACGCGAAAGCCGGACACACCCTGATCTCGGTCGACGCGATGGGGGGTGACGAAGGCCCGGCAGCAGTTGTTGCCGGGTGTGCGCTTTCTGCGACAGCAAATCCCGATATCGGTTTTATCCTGCATGGTCCCCGTGATCAGTTGGAGCCTTTGATCGCCAAACGTGGTGAGTTGTCGGACCGTTGCGAGATACGTCACGCCACGGATGTGGTCACGATGGACGACAAGCCCAGCCAAGTCGTGCGCACCGGCAAAGACAGTTCCATGTGGTCTGCCATCGAATCCGTGCGCAGCGGAGAGGCGGCTGTGGCTGTCTCTTGCGGCAATACCGGCGCGCTGATGGCGATGTCGATGATACGGCTGCGAAAATTGCCGGGCGTGAATCGCCCTGCGATTGCGGTGCTCTACCCCTCTTCCAACCCGCAGGGTTTCAACGTGATGCTCGACGTGGGCGCCGATGTGCGCGCCGACGCCGATGATCTGTTGCGTTTCGCGCTGATGGGCACCTCCTACGCCCGCAACGGTATGGATTTGCAGCGCCCCCGCGTGGGGCTGCTGAATGTCGGCACCGAAGAGCATAAGGGCCGCACCGAACTCAAAGAAGCCTATGATTTGATTCGCGCCCAAGGCGATGCCACCGGGTTTGAATTCGTCGGTTTCGTTGAGGGCGGCGATATCTCGGGCAACCGCGCCGATGTCATCGTGACCGATGGGTTCACCGGCAATGTCGCGATCAAGACCGGCGAAGGCACGGCCAGCATGATCGGCGACAGGCTGCGCGAAGCGTTCAAATACTCGCCCCTGTCGCGGCTCGCCTCGCTGCTGGCCTATACCTCTCTGCGCCGTCTCAGCAAAAAGATCGACCCGCGCCGTGTGAACGGCGGCGTCTTTCTGGGTCTGAACGGCACGGTGGTGAAATCGCACGGCTCCGCCGATGCGACTGGCATCTCCGCTGCGATCAAACTCGCCGCGCAGTTGTCGCAGAATAAATTCAATGACAAGCTAGCCGCTCGCGTCGCTGCGACGCTGCCAGCTGAGGAGTCCGTCAAATGAGCCTGCGCGCCGTTGTCACTGGTTGTGGCCACTACCTGCCCGCCCGTGTCGTGGAAAATGCCGAATTTGAAGCGACCCTCGACACGAATGACGAATGGATCCGCTCGCGCTCGGGCATCGAACGCCGCCACTTCGCCGCCGAAGGTGAAACGACCTCTTCCATGGCCAGCGCCGCCGCACGCAAGGCGCTCGAAGACGCAGGGCGCAATGTCTCTGATGTTGACGCGATCGTCGTGGCCACCTCCACACCCGACCTGACCTTCCCGTCGGCCGCGACCATGGTGCAGGCCGAATTGGGCATGACCAATGGTTTTGCCTTTGACGTGCAGGCGGTTTGCGCGGGTTTTGTCTATGCGCTGGCGAACGCCAATGCGCTTATCGTTTCCGGTCAGGCGCGCAATGTGCTGGTGATCGGGGCCGAGACGTTCAGCCGCATCATGGACTGGACCGACCGGTCGACCTGTGTGCTTTTCGGCGACGGCGCAGGCGCGCTGCTGCTTGAGGCGCAGGATGGACAAGGCACGCCCGAGGATCGCGGGATCCTCGCGACTGACCTGAATTCCGACGGGCGCTACCGCGAGTTGCTCTACGTCGATGGTGGCGTCAGCACCGGCACCACCGGCTATCTGCGGATGCAGGGAAATCAGGTGTTCCGCCACGCGGTCGAAAAACTCGCCGCCACGGCCAATACCGCCATGGACCGCGCCGGCGTCAGCGCCGAAGATGTGGATTGGATCGTGCCGCATCAGGCCAACATCCGTATCATCCAAGGCACCGCGAAGAAATTGAACCTGCCGATGGAGCGCATTGTCGTGACCGTGCAGGACCACGGCAACACCTCTGCCGCCTCGATCCCGCTGGCGCTGTCGGTGGGCCGTGAGCGTGGTCAGATCAACAGGGGCGATCTGATCGTCACCGAAGCCATTGGCGGCGGTCTGGCTTGGGGCTCTGTTGTCCTGCGCTGGTAAGTCCCTGAGCTAACGCGGAAAATCTCTGCCGAATCGTGCTCGATCCGGGCATTGATGTTGACTCTAAAAATCTGAGCAGCATATGCTATTGGAAAGCATGGGGGATATAATGCCGAACAAGACATTGACGCGCATGGATTTAAGCGAAGCTGTATTTCGTGAGGTCGGTCTTTCTCGCAATGAGAGTGCTCAACTGGTCGAAGCCGTGCTTGAGCATATGTCCGACGCTCTGGTCGACGGGGAACAGGTCAAGATTTCCTCTTTCGGCACTTTTTCGGTGCGCGACAAGACCGCGCGAGTGGGCCGCAATCCGAAAACCGGCGAGGAGGTTCCGATCAACCCGCGCCGGGTGCTGACCTTCCGCCCTTCACATCTGATGAAAGACCGCGTTGCCGAAGGCAACAAGTCCTGACCCATGGTCAAATCGCCGGACGCTTTTCGTACCATCTCCGAAGTCGCTGACTGGCTCGGTATCCAAGCCCATGTTCTGCGGTTTTGGGAGAGTAAGTTCACCCAAGTGAAACCCATCAAACGGGCGGGGGGGCGGCGGTATTACCGCCCGGCCGATATGCTGTTGCTTGGTGGGATCAAGAAACTGCTGCACGACGATGGGCTGACCATCAAAGGCGTTCAGAAAATACTACGTGAGGAAGGGATGACGCATGTCTCCTCCCTTTCCGCCCCGCTTGATGAGTTGGATTTCGTGGAGCCGCGCCCTGCGCCGAAGCCGGACATTATCCGCCCAGAGACCGGTGTGGTTCTGAACTTCGGCGCAAAGACGGAAGCGCGCGGGGATGAGGTGAGCGCTGAGACGGTAGACACGCGGCAGGAGAACACGGCGGAGGTAGAAGAGCCTGCCCCTGCCGTAGCACAACGTCCCTCGCCCATGCCGCCCGCCGACGATCATCCACGCGTCACGCCCGATCCGCTGGCCCCCTCTGACAGCAGCACGCCCGATGCGCCGCAACTCCCTGCGTCCGAATTGGAGCCCGAAGAGGAACCCGCGCCGGAACCTACACCAGAGACCGGCCTGCCCGAGTTCCTCAAGCGCCCGCTGGCGGCTGAGCCGGAGGAGACCGCTGAGGTTTCGCCCGCCCCCGCTGAAGCCGAGGCGGAAGACCCCGAGGACCACACGCCAAAACCCGCGATCATTGACCTGCCCGATTTCACTCCGGAAGCCGATTTCCCCGCCCGTCCGGGGCTGCTCAGCGTGGGGGCGCGTGTCCATCGCCTGCCCCGTGACGTGCAACCGCAAGTCGCCGGTCTGTTGTTGGATTTGGCTGAATTGCGCGCGCGCATGGCCGCAGAAGCCGGCGCGGAAACAAATTTCTAATCCCGATGAAAAGATTGGCAATTCCCTCTTGCACCCCCTGCGAGATCGGTTATGAAGCCCACGTAGTCGGGCTATGGCGCAGCCTGGTAGCGCGTCCGTCTGGGGGACGGAAGGTCGCAGGTTCGAGTCCTGCTAGCCCGACCAACCGACTACAACAAAACGCCCGCGCCGGTAACGCGCGGGCGTTTGTCATTTAAGAAGGCCGCGCCCGATGCCCAATGCGATGAACGGGGTGCTCCCCAACCAGAAGATTACAGCGATGATCGAAAGCGGCGCCATTGCCGCCGATCCCGCGGTCACCTCTGCCCAGATCCAGCCCGCCAGTCTTGACCTCCGCCTCGGCAGCGTCGCCTATCGCGTCCGCGCGTCTTTCCTTGCCGGGCATGGGGCCAAGGTCTCGGATCGTTTGGCGGAGTTCGAGATGCACCGCGTCGACCTCAGCGAAGGGGCCGTGCTGGAGAAAGGCTGTGTCTATGTGGTGCCGCTGATGGAGCAATTGGCGCTGCCCGAAGGCGTTTCGGCCGTGGCGAATGCGAAAAGCTCCACCGGGCGGCTTGACCTGCTGACCCGCACCATCACCGATGGTGGCGCCGAATTCGACCGCATCGCGCCGGGCTATACCGGGCCGCTTTATGCCGAGATCTGCCCGCGCTCTTTCTCGGTGCTGGTGCGGCCCGGGATGCGGCTCAATCAGATTCGTTTCGGCAGCGGGGATGCGACCCTCGACGACGACGCGCTGCGCGCGCTGCATGTCAAGACGCCGCTGGTGGATGGCACCGCCGTGATCGATGAGGGGCTGGGCTTCTCCGTCGATCTGCGGCTGCCCGGCACCAGCCTCGTCGGCTACCGCGCGAAGCCGCATACCGGGGTGATCGACCTCGACAAGATTGGCCACTACGATCCCGCCGCCTATTGGGAAGAGGTGCACAGCACCAACGGTCAGATCATCCTCGACCCCGGCGCCTTTTACATCCTCGTCAGTCGCGAAGCAGTGACGATCCCGCCTGCCTATGCCGCTGAAATGGCACCCTATTTGGCGATGGTCGGAGAGTTCCGCGTGCATTACGCGGGCTTCTTCGATCCGGGCTTCGGCCATGCCGAGGCAGGCGGCGCAGGCTCACGCGGGGTGCTGGAAGTGCGCTGTCACGAGGCGCCCTTTGTGCTGGAGCATGGGCAAGTCGTGGGCCGTTTGGTCTATGAGCATATGGCGCAGATCCCCAGCCAGCTTTACGGCGCCGACATCGCGTCGAACTACCAAGGTCAGGGCCTGAAACTGTCGAAACATTTCCGCTCCGCGTAAAGACGCGGCGCCGGTCAATCCTCGAACAGCTCGCTCTGCCCTTCGGTCGCTTCCGGCTCGTCTTCGCCATCGCCGACGGTGGGCAGCAGACCGGCGGGCGGACGGTTCTCCAACAACCCGGCAGAGCGCAGCTCTTTCAGCCCCGGCAGGTCCCGCGCGCTTTCCAGACCGAAGTGATCCAGAAACTCCTGCGTGACGACAAAAGTCACCGGACGGCCCGGAGTCATCTTGCGGCGGCCAAAACGGATCCACTCCATCTCAAGCAACTGGTCCACCGTGCCCCGCGACACCGATACGCCGCGAATCTCTTCGATCTCGGCGCGGGTGACGGGCTGGTGATAAGCGATGATCGCCAAAGTCTCGATGGCGGCGCGGCTGAGCTTGCGGGTCTCGACCGTTTCCTTATGCATCAGGAAACCAAGGTCCGGCGCGGTGCGAAAGGCATAGGCATCGCCGACTTTCATCACCTGCACGCCGCGCCCCTGATACCGGTGCCGCAGGAAGGCCATCGCCTCGCCCACGTCTGAGCCGCGCGGCAAACGCTCTTCGAGTTCGCGCAGGGTGATCGGCTCGGAACTGGCGAAAAGCACGGCTTCGATCATACGCTCCTGCTCGGCGAGCGAGGGCGCGTCGAACAGTTTCTTTTCTTTGGTTTCAATCTCTTCCGACACGCATCAATCCTTCTTGCGCAGTTGGATGGGGGCGAAAATCTCTTTCTGCCGGATCTCCATATGCCCCTCTTTGACCAGTTGCAAAGAGGCGGCAAAGGTCGCCGCCGTGGCCGAGCGGCGGCGTTCCGGGTCGCTTTCCCAACCCTCGGGCAGGTAGCTGTTCAGATCGCCCCAATCGCCCGCATAGCCGATCAGCCCGCGCATGCGGTCCAGCGCTTCTTCCATGGTGAAGACCTTGTCGCGGTCCATCACGAAAGGGCGGAAATCCTCGCGCGTGCGGGTGCGCGCATAGCCCTGCATCAGGTCCAGTAGCGTCGCGGTATAGGTGACCTTTTTGACGCTGACGATTTCTTGGGTCTGGCCGCGGGCAAAGAATTCCCGGCCAAGCTGATCCCGCGCCATCAGACGCGCGGCGGCGTCGCGCATGGCTTGCAAACGTTCCAGTTGGAAGGCCAGATGCGCGGCCATTTCCGCGCCCGACGGCCCCTCTTCGGTAGGGTCCGGGGGCAGCAGCAGGCGCGACTTGAGGAACGCCAACCAAGCGGCCATGACGAGGTAATCCGCCGCCAGTTCCAGCCGCAACTCCTTGGCCCGTTCGACAAAGGCCAGATACTGCCGCGCCAGTTGCAGCACCGAGATCTTGCGCAGATCGACCTTTTGCGTGCGGCTCAGCGACAGCAGCAGGTCGAGCGGCCCTTCATAGCCTTCGACATCGATGATGAAGGCTTCGGCGGCCAGCCGGTCGGCCACGGTGCTGCCCGCCCCGCCCCGGTCTTCCTGAAATGTCGTGTCAGCCATGCAATGTCCCGCCCAGAAGCGTCTCAAGCTGGGCGCTGAGGGCGTCGATGTCAACGTCATCGGGGGTTTGCCGCGCATCCATCGCGCGCAGGGCGCGGGTTTGGGCGGCGGGGGTCATCTCACCCGCGGCTTCGGCCACGGCGCGGCGCTCTTCGAGCGGCCCGTTGCAGAAAAGTGCCACGTCACAGCCCGCCGCGATGGCGGCGCAGGTGCTTTCCGCTGGGGTCATTTGCAGCGCTTTCATCGAAATGTCGTCGGTCATCACGAGGTTGTCGAAGCCGATCTCTTCGCGGATCAGCCGCATCACCTCGGGCGACAGGGTCGCCGGGGCATTGTCCAGCGCGTCATAGACCAGATGCGCGGTCATCCCCATCGGCAGGCCGCGGAGGCTGCGGAAGGGGGCGAAATCGACCGCCTCCAGATCGATCCGGCGGGCCGCTACCCGGGGCAGATCGTGGTGGCTGTCAAGCGTCGCGCGGCCATGGCCGGGCATGTGCTTCATCACCGGCAAGACCCCTCCGGCCAGCAGCGCATCCGCCACGGCGCGGCCAATCTCGGCCACCTGCCCCGGCGTTTCGCCGTAACAGCGGTTGCGCAGAAAACGGTGGGTGTCCGGCCCGGCCACATCGATCAGCGGGGCGCAGTTGCTGTCGATCCCGACGCTGTGCAGCTCATGGGCGATGATCCGGTACATCAGGTAAAAGGCGTGGCGCGCTTGATCCCCCGCGCGGGCGGCGAGGTCCATCGGCGGCAGCCAATCGCGCCAGTGGGGCGCGCGCATGCGCTGCACGCGGCCGCCCTCTTGGTCGATGGTGATGACGGCCTCATGCCCCGCCGCCTCGCGCATCTCTTCGCAGAGCGCGCGGAGCTGCTCGGGGCTGTCGATGTTGCGGGCGAAGAGAATAAAGCCAAAGGGCCGCACGTCCCGAAAGAACGCCTTTTCCTCGACGCTGAGCCGATGGCCCGTCGCGTCGAGGATCGTGGCCCCGAAGGGGGGCATCAGCGCATCACCACCGGGATGCAATCCGCGTTTTCGGCCACGAGGGCGGAGCAGAAGCGGCGTGCGTCGGCGATGTCGTTAAAGCCCATGGCACGCAGGCGGTAGAAGACCCGCCCGCCGCTGGTGGCCTTTTGCACGACGCGGCTCTTGCCTTCGAGATAGGCACCGAAACGGCCCTGCAAACGGTCCCATTGTTCGCGCGCGACCTCGGGGCTGTCAAAGGCGCCAAGCTGGGCCATGCGGGTGCCAGCGGGCAGCGATGCGGGATCGACTTCTTGGGTGGCCGCGGCCACTGGATTAGGTTGCACGGCGGCGGGTGTCACCACGGCACCGCCCGCAGGACGGCGGCGCGGGCGCAGGGAGTTGCGCACGCCCGGCGCGTTCAGCACGGCCTTGACTACTTTTGGCTGCACGGATGTATCGGCCAGCGCCATCGCCACCGCGGCATCGACAGGATCGCCAGCGGCGGCCTCCTCACCGGTGAGCGGTGCCACGCCATTGGTCGATTGCGCCACGAGGTCTTGGACATTGCCCGAGCGGATCGCTTCGGAGGCGTCGATCAGGTCGCCGTCATCCTCGAGCGCCACGGCTGGCGTCACGTTGCCTTGTGTCTTTGCGGCAACCATTGCCGCTTTGACGGGCTGGTCTTCGTCTTGCAATTCGATCTGGCGCGGCGCGAGACGCAGCTCATCCGCCGGGCGCCCGGCGCTGCCTTCGGCGGCGACGACATTGACCGAAAGCCCCTGATGACGGGCCAATTCGCCTCCCGGCTCTTCAGGGCGCACGCGCATCTCACCTTCGATCGCGCGGACCACCGGGATGCCGGTCACGTCACGCACAAGCAGTTTGTATCCCCATACACCGATGCCCGCCACCAGCGCCAAGGACACCACGGCGCCCGCGATATTGGTGAGCGTTGTCAGGGTCTTGGGCGCGCTGCCCACTGCGTAGCTATGCGCGGAATCGGGCGCATAGCCCGCCGTCGTCGGGGAAGACGTGAAATCTGCCATCTCTGCCTCTTTGCCCGGCGTGATACATCGCCACGCGGGTCTGGTCATGGGGTTGCCTGTTTTCGGCGCGCTGGTGCGGTTACCGCATCTCCTGCGCCGGTGTGACCCCGAGAATACCAAGACCCGCCGCAATTACAATCGCAACGGCACGCGACAGCGCGATTTTTGCCTGCGAGGTGGCCGCGTCCCCTTCTTGCAAGGCGCGCAAGCCATCCTCAGACCGGCCCAAGTGGTAGAGGCTGTGGAAGTCGGAGGCCAATTCATAGAGGTAGAAGGCCACCCGGTGCGGCTCATTGCTGCGCGCGGCGGTCTCGACCAAACGGGGCCATTCGGCAAGCTTGCGCAGCAGGCCGATCTCGGCCTCATGGTCGAGCTTGGACAGGTCCGCGTCCAGCAGCGTGGCATCCGCCACCTCGATCCCCGCCTCTTCGGCTTTGCGCAGGATCGACGCGACCCGGGCATGGGCGTATTGCACATAAAAGACCGGGTTCTCGCGGCTTTGCTCCAACACCTTGTCGAAATCGAAGTCGAGCATCGCGTCGTTCTTACGCGTCAACATGACAAAGCGCGTCACATCCGGGCCGACCTGATCCACCACATCGCGCAGGGTCACGAAAGTCCCTGCCCGTTTGGACATTTTGAACGGCTCGCCGTTTTTGAAAAGCTTCACCAGTTGCGTCAGCTTGATGTCGAGCGGCACATGCCCGTCGCTCAGCGCCGAAACCGCCGCTTTCATCCGTTTGACGTAGCCGCCATGATCCGCGCCAAAGACATCGATCAGCATGTCGAAATCACGGCTGACCTTGTCATAGTGATAAGCGATGTCGGGGGCGAAATAGGTCCAAGACCCGTCGGACTTCTTGACCGGGCGGTCGACATCGTCGCCATGTTCGGTGGATTTGAACAGGGTCTGTTCGCGCGGTTCCCAATCGTCGGGCTTCTTACCCTTCGGCGGCTCCAACACGCCTTCGTAGATCAACCCTTTGGCTTCGAGCGAGGCGATGGCCGCTTCGATCTGACCCGTGCCATAGAGCGATTTTTCGCTATAGAAGACGTCCATCTCGACACCCAGTGCCGCCAGATCGTCGCGGATCAGATTCATCATCGCATCGGTGGCGAATTCACGGATGTCATCCAACCATTCGCTTTCCGGCTGGTCGACCAGCTTGTCGCCATACATCTTGGCAAGCGCTTCGCCCAGCGGGATCAGGTAGTCGCCGGGGTATGTGCCATCGGGGAAGGCCACCTCTTTGCCATTGGCTTCGAGGTAGCGCAGATAGACCGAACGTGCGAGCACATCGACCTGCGCTCCGCCATCGTTGATGTAATATTCGCGCGTCACGTCATAGCCCGCGAAATCAAGCAGGCTGGCGAGCGCGTCGCCAAAGACCGCCCCGCGGGTGTGGCCCACATGCAGCGGCCCCGTCGGGTTGGCCGAGACATATTCAACGTTCACCCGCTGACCGGCGCCAAGGATCGCGCGGCCAAAGTCGGTGCCTTGGTTCAGCACCTGACGGGCCACGTTTTGCCAGACCGAAGGTGCCAGACGCAGGTTGATGAAGCCCGGCCCCGCCACTTCGGCAGAGGTGATGCGCGGATCGTTTTGCAACTGCGCGGCCAGTGCTTCGGCGATGTCGCGCGGCTTCATGCCCGCAGGTTTGGCCAGCACCATCGCGGCATTGGTGGCCATGTCGCCATGGGCCGCGTCACGCGGCGGCTCAGCGGTGATCGGGTCAAAGTTCAGGGTCGCAGGCAGGGCTTCCTGCGCGACCATCTGTTCCAGCGTCGCAATGATGAGATGGCGAATTTCGGCAAATAGGTTCATGTCGGGTATCCTTGTTCCCCGCCCGTTTATCATGTGCGGGGGTGCAGTCAATCAAGCGTCGGGCCGTCGCGGCCCAAGTTGGGGAGTGGCGTTTGAAACGGCGTGCTCAGCCGAGGTCCAAACGCCCAGATCGGAGCCGTCGCCCCGCTTCGGAGCCGAGGAACAGCGCGCTTTCCGCTGCAAGCTCTGCCTGCCCCTCTCGCACGGTGATCAGGTGGAAATGCACCCCCCGCGGCCCGAACACCTTGTCGAGCGCGGCATTGGCCGCTTCGAACGCACCGATCATGGCATGCCCGGCCAGCGCCAATGGTTGGCTTGGCTGCGGCAGAACGGTCACCACCGCCCCCTGCCCGGCCACCAGACCCCGCCCCAAGGCACGCATCATGGCCGAAAGCCCGCGGATCTGCGCATCCGTGCCTTTGCAGTAATCGTCGGGGTCGAGCGGCATCAGGTTCAGCACCATATGCAGCGGCGTGCCGCCCCAATTGCGGTGCAACGGCTCAAACCGCGCGACAAGATCGCCGGCCAGCGCCAGCGCTTCGACACGTTCTGCCGATTGGCTCATCAACCGCGCCAGCACCGTGGGATCGCGGTCCATCGCCACGACTTCCGCCCCCAGATCCGCCGCGCGTTTGGCCACCGCAGGCCCCGGCGCTTGCCCCGCCGAGAGGATCGCGAATGTCGCGTCACCGGCCAGACTTTCCGGCAGAACGGGGGTTTGTATCATGTCATCTCACCTATGGATCATCAAAAGAAGACTACCATGCCGCGAAGACTAGCGGAAGCTGCGCAGGTCACTGTCGAAGAGACGGGCGTGTTCTTGCAGGGCGAAACGGTCGGTCATGCCCGCAATGTAATCAGACACCATCCGCGCCAGCGTGGTTTCATCCTCTGCCGCCTCAATCGCCGCCGCCCAATGGCGCGGCAAGAGGTTGGGCTGGGACAGGAACAGCGGGAACAGGTCCTCGACCACCTTGGTCACCTTCTCGCGATTCTCCATCACCGAGGGGGCGCGATACATGCGGGTGAAAAGAAACTTGCGGATCTCGCGCAGGTCTTGCCAGACGGGGTCGGAGAAACGGATCACCGGGCGGCCCAGATGGCGGATGTCGTCAGGGGATTTCGCCCCCGAGTCCTTCAGCAGTTTGGCCGAGGTTTCGATCACATCGCCGACCATCACCCCAAAGACCCGCCGCAGCGCCTCGTGACGGCGGCGGTAGCTGTCGGTCTCGGGGTAGAGCCGGTCAACCTCGGCGTAGGCGGGGCCGACCATGGGCAGTTCGGCAATCTCACTTTCGGTGAACAGCCCTGCGCGCAGACCGTCGTGCAGATCGTGGTTGTTATAGGCGATATCATCGGAGAGCGCGGCGACCTGCGCCTCGGCGCTGGCATGGGTGTGCAGTTCAAGATCGTGCCGCGCGTTGTAATCGGCCAGCGCATGGGGCACCTCGCCCGTCACCGGCCCGTTGTGTTTCGCGATGCCTTCCAGCGTGTCCCACGTCAGGTTCAGCCCATCGAATTCGGCATAGTGCCGCTCCAGCGTGGTGACGATCTTGATCGCCTGCGCGTTGTGATCGAAGCCGCCGTAGGGTTCCATCAGCTTGTGCAGCGCATCTTCGCCGGTGTGGCCAAAGGGCGTGTGGCCCAGATCATGGGCCAGTGCCACCGCCTCGGTCAGCTCGCCATTCAGACGCAGCGCGCCTGCGATAGTCCGCGCGACCTGCGCCACTTCGATGGAATGGGTCAGACGGGTGCGGAAATAGTCGCCCTCATGCTCCACAAAGACCTGCGTCTTATGTTTGAGCCGCCGAAAGGCGGAAGCATGAATGATCCGGTCCCGATCCCGCTGATAACAGGAGCGAAAAGTGCTTTCCTCTTCCGGCACCAACCGTCCCTTGGCGGTGTCCGGATCAGAGGCGAATTCTGCGCGCATCGCGGCTGGTCCTCTCTCGCGGTCCTTGTGACCTGTCCTTGTGCTTTCTATATGTTAGAGGAACGCGAAAGAAAACCGATGCATCGGAGCCCGCAGATGAACCTGCCCCCCAAAGTCACCCCCCGCGCCTTTGAACGCCTTGCCGAGATCGGGGCCGCAGACGAAGGCAAGGCCCTGCGCATCGCTGTCGAAGGCGGCGGCTGCTCGGGCTTTCAATACGACATCGCGCTGGACGAGCCCGCCGAAGATGATCTCATTCTCGAAGGCAGCGGTCAGAAGGTGGTGGTCGATAGCGTCTCCCTGCCGTTTCTGGCCGACGCCGTGATCGATTTCACCGAAGAGCTGATCGGCGCGCGCTTCACCATCGAGAACCCCAATGCGACGGCGGCCTGCGGCTGCGGCACGTCCTTTTCGATGTAAGTTTTCGGGCGCGTTTAACCGCGCGCCCGGGCGAACCCCTCGAAGAATTCGTCGAAATAAGGCCCGGCGCGTTCGGCGCGCAGCAGGGTCGCGTGGCTTTCCGGGCAAAGATACGACAGCACATGCGGGCGCATCTGCCCCCAGTCAGCCCGGCGGTTCGCGCCCATGTCGTTGAGGCAAGCCGCCAAGGGGCGCAGGGCCCCTGCCCCCTTTCGGCCTTTGTGAAAACGCAATGCGCCTTTTGGGATATCGGTAGATCGCATCGGGCGGCCCGCAATTTGCATGGCCCAGCCAGTGACGAGCCATTCGTGGTAATCATCCTGCAAAGGCGCGCCTACGTCGGCGTAGACCCTCATGGTACGGTGGCTGGCGGCAAGGGCATCCTCCCACAGGGGCCTGGGGGCCTGCCCGGCAAAACGCAGGGCGGCGCAGACCTCGGCCAGCAGGTCCATATCTTGATCGAGAAAAGCCAGCAGCCCCGTGAAATGCAAGCTTCTCAGCGCCGCCTTAGGCAGGTCGGGGCTCCGGCGGCCATAGTCCGACAGGTAGAAAACGATATGGGTCAACTCATAGGCCGCCTTCCGATTGGGCATCGCGAAGGTGGCACTGCGGGCGATAAAATCGCGCAACCGTTGGCCGAGCGCCCCGTCCTCAACCTGTGGCCCGACACCTCGACGGCGCAGCAGACGACGCGCCTCGGCCCGTTGTAGATCCGACAGTTCCGCCCCCTCCAACCCTGCCCGCGCAACCTTGGCGCAAAGGGCCGCGCCGTGGTGCTGTGGCAGTCCGAGGTCTTCGAGATCGAGGCAGATCGACAGGATGAAACGGTAATACTGCGGAAAATCGCGCAGCAGGTTCCGGCAGCCCCGATGGAAGGCCGCGAGCGGCTGAAGCGCCGCGGTGTCGAGCGTGGCCCCCGTGCTCGCCAGCGCCCCGAGCAGTTCGGCGTTTTCCTTCAGCCAAAAGACATCCCCCTGCGTGCGACGCCCCTCTGCGAAGGCTTGGATCAGCCGGGCCGTTTGCGCGGCCGGGTCTTGGCTTTCGTCAGGTCTGAGCAGAACAACATTGGTCATCGCATGGCCTCCGACAGGGGGAACGGCGGGCAACAAAGCCGCCCGCTTGAAAGGGCTTCAGCCGCTGAAGGGCAGCACCTCAGCCGGGACGAGGCCAGTGGTGAACAGGCCGACCCCGCCGCCTTGCGTGATGCTGCTGCCGTCCTGCTGTAGCCCAGTGGTGAACATCTCGACCCCCTCGCCCAACAGCATGTCACCGCCCCCACGGTTGAGGCCGGTGGTGAAAAGGCCGACACCGGCGCCAAGCGCCATGGGATTGTCCTCTGTCTGAGGGGCTGATACGGGGGCAAAGTCGCGTGCAAAAATAGCGGTCATCGTAAGGTCCTTTCAAAGGGTTTTGCAATTTAAAGATGTAGTTCTTCGACTGACGCACGTTAAGCGTGTCAATCCAAGCATTTTCCAGCTAACGCATTGTACTGAAACACTTATCCACATTAACGTCGCGCCACAGTTTCGCCTTAATTCTCAATTTCTCTTGCGCCCTGTGGAGAAAAAGAAATGCCGCCCACAGGGCAGGATCGAGACAATACGGGCAACCGCCTCGCGGACTTTCTATAATAGCGAGAAATCTGACCCAAGAATCACCTTAAGCGCGCAAGCCTTCCCCTTGCTCCGCGACGCCAATTGCGCGATAGCAGTCGGACGTCGAAAGAGGGCCGGATATGAAGATCGCGAGTTTCAACATCAACGGTATCAAGGCCCGCGCGGCGGCCCTTCCCGATTGGCTAGACGAGGCGCAGCCGGACGTTGTCGTGCTGCAAGAGATCAAGTCGGTGGATGAGGCTTTCCCCCGCGAAATGCTCGAAGAGCGCGGCTATAACGTCGAAACCCACGGGCAGAAGTCCTTTAACGGCGTGGCGATCCTGTCGAAACTCCCGCTTGAGGATGTGACCCGCGGCCTGCCGGGTGACGATGCCGATGATCAGGCACGTTGGATCGAAGCGACGGTTGTGGGCGACGATATGGCGCTGCGGGTCTGCGGGCTCTACCTGCCCAATGGCAACCCGGCGCCGGGGCCGAAATATGACTATAAACTCGCATGGATGGCGCGGCTGCAAGCCCGTGCCGAAGCGCTTCTGGCCGAGGAAACGCCCTTCCTCATGGCGGGAGATTACAACATCATCCCGCAGGCCGAGGATGCCGCCAAACCTGATAGCTGGCGCGAAGATGCGCTCTTCCGACCCGAATCCCGCGCCGCATGGCGGCGGCTGGAGAACCTTGGCCTTACGGATGCCTTCCGGGCGCGTACCCAAGGGCCGGGGCATTACTCCTTTTGGGATTATCAGGCCGGGGCGTGGAACCGCAACAACGGCATCCGCATCGACCACTTCCTCCTGTCCCCCACCGTGGCTGACCGGCTGCGCGATTGCCAGATCGACCGCGACGTGCGCGGGCGCGACAAGCCGTCGGATCACGTGCCCATCTGGGTCGAACTGGACATCTGACGTCAGGCCTCCAGTTCGGCATCCCAATAGAGGAAATCCATCCAGCTTTCATGCAGATGGCCGGGCGGGAATTTGCGGCCCATGTTGCGCAGCTCTTCGGCGGCGGGTTGCCGCGGCGGTTTGCGCAGGGCAAGCCCCGTGCGGTGCAGGGGCCGCGAGCCTTTGCGCAGGTTGCAAGGGCTACAGGCGGCGACCACGTTTTGCCAGCTTGTCACCCCACCGGCAGCGCGCGGTACCACATGGTCAAAGGTCAAATCGCCCTTCGCCCCGCAGTATTGGCAGCGGAACTCATCCCTCAGAAATAAATTAAAGCGCGTGAAGGCCACGCGCTTTTGAGGTTTCACATAGTCTTTTAGAACGACAACCGACGGGATCCTGATCACCGTAGAGGGGCTGCGCACCACCTCGTCATATTCGGCGACGATCTCGACCCGGTCGAGCCATTTGGCCTTTACCGCCTCCTGCCATGGCCAAAGCGACAGCGGGTAATAGGATAAAGGTCGGTAATCCGCATTGAGCACCAGCGCGGGGTGGTGTTTGAGCGCCGCCGGGTGGCGGGTAAATTCGGTCCTGAAATCGCCGTCCATCTGGTCGCGTCCTCTGCCCGTTTTAGTCACTATATCTCGCGGTTTCTCTCTGGCAAGACAAAGGTGAACCACTAGATGTCGCCGGTTTTGCCCAAAGATTACGACAGAGGCGTGACAGATGGGCAGAGTTTGTTAACCTTGTGGCATGTCGAAAAGCCCCCTGCCCGATGCGCCCGCCCCGCAATCCCTGCTCGAAGCCGCCGTCTATGCCGATGATCTGGACGCGGCACGCGCGTTTTACCGCGACATTCTGGGGCTGAAACTGTTTCAGGAGGTGCCGGGTCGGCATATGTTCTTCGCGCTCGGCCCTTCGGTCTTGCTGGTCTTCAACCCCACCGCCACGGCACAGCCGCCCGGCAATCCGAAAATGCCTGTGCCGCCCCATGGCGCGCGCGGCCCGGGGCATGTCTGCTTTGCGATGAAACGCGATGAGATCGCCGCGATGGAGACGCGGCTGCGGGCCGCCGGGGTCGAGCTCGACACCAGTTTTGATTGGCCCAACGGGGCGCGCTCGCTCTATGTGCGCGACCCCGCTGGCAATTCGGTCGAGTTCGCCGAACCCTGGCTCTGGGACGAGATGAAGGGTTAAAGCCCTAGTTTGTCGCGCATGAAGGCGAGCGCAACGCTCAGCCCATCGGGCGCGATGCCATGGCCGGTGCCCTTCATCACATGGGCGTAAACGTCTTGCCACCCCGCCTCTTGCAGCGCTTCGGCGGCCTGCGGCAGGGATTGCGGCGGCACCACGTCATCGGCATCGCCATGAACCAGCAGCACCGGCGGTTTGACCTGCGCCTCTTCGGCCAGCGCTTCGGGGTTGAGCAGACGGCCCGAGAAGGCCACGATCCCCGCCACCGCATCTTCGCGCCGTGGGGCCACATGCAGCGACATCATCGTGCCTTGGGAAAAGCCGAAGAGCACGACCTGTTCGGGGAGCACGTCTTCGTCGACCATCAGCGCATCGAGGAAGGCGTCGAGGTCTTCGACCGCGCTCATCATGCCGCGCATCGATTCCTCTTCGGACGATCCGTCGATCCAAGGGATCGGGAACCACTGATAGCCCATCGGCGCACCGGCGCAGGCCTCGGGCGCGTCGGGTGCGACGAAAAGCGTGTCGGGCAAATGCTCGCTCAGCGGATCGGCAAGGCCCAGCAAGTCAGCGCCATTCGCGCCATAGCCATGCAGGAACACCACCACCGACCGTGTGGTGCCAGAGACCGGCGCGCGGCGCTCGGCGTTCAAAACCCGTGTCATGACAATCCTTCCTTTTGTTTCAACACCCGGTAGTAGGCAAAGAGCAGCCGCGCCGCAACCGACCGCCAAGGTGTCCATGCGGCGGCCATGGCGGAGAGGTCTTTCGGGCTGGGACGGGCAGGCAGATCGAAAAGCCCCCGCGCCGCCTCTTGCAGCGCAAGGTCGCCGCTGGGAAAGATATCGCGGCGGCCAAGGCAGAACATCACATAGATCTGCGCTGTCCATGGCCCGATCCCCGGCATGTCGACCAGCGCGGCGATGGCCGCGTCATCGGGCAACCCGTCCAGCGCGTCGAAGTCGAAATCGCGTTCCGCCAAGGCCAACACATAGCGCGCCTTGGGGCGGCTCAGCCCCGCAGCGCGCAGGCCGTCGTCTCCGGCGCGCAGGACGTTTTCGGGCCGATCCAACCCCGCCGCAACCAGCCGCGCATAGATCGCCCGGGCCGAGGCCACGCTCACCTGCTGCCCCACAATGATGTCGAGCAGCCCCGCGAAACCGGGCGGGCGCAGGCGCAGAGGCAGCGGGCCGGTCTGGGCCAGCGCCATGGCGAAACGCGGCTCCCGTTCGGCCAGCCATGCCGCGCCTTCGGCCACATCGGCGTCGCAGGTGATCGGGGGCGCGAGGCTCATAGCTGTGCCACCCAATCGAGCATCGCGTCGAGATCGGCCAGACAGGGCGCGCCCTCTGGCAGCGGTGGTCTATCGATCAGGATCACCGGTAGGCCGAGCGTCAGGGCGGCGTCGACCTTCGGGCGGCTGGCCTGCCCGCCGAGGTTGCGGCAAATCAGCAGGTCAACGCCAAGGTCGCGGAACAGTGCCGTTTCGCTCTCCACAGTGAATGGCGGATTGCCAAAGATGAGGTCGACAAAGTCATAGGGTGCGGCGCGTTCATGGCGGCTCGTCTGTCGTAGCATGAGGCGCGCGCCCTTGAACGGTTGGAACGCTGACAGGCTGGCCCAACCAGTCGCGGCAAAGACGCGGGCAGCGGGCGGCACGGCACGGGCGGCGGCCGCGACATCCGGCACTGAATGGAGCAGCGGGTTGTCCAGCGGCCAGAGGGGCCGCGAAAAGCTGACGAAGGGTCTGCCCAAAGACGTGGCGGCGGCATAGCCTGCGTGGCTCAGCCCCGCATCGAACCCGTGGCTGAGATCGAGCACCGCATCAAAGCCCGCCATATCGCGCCGCAGCGCCGCAGCATCCCCGGCATCGCGCATCTCAAAGGTCAGCGGCATCGGATTGTTGCCGCGCGGCGGCTCCGTCAGCCAAGCGGTGACCCGGTGCCCGGCCTGCGTCAAGGGGCGTGCAAGCTGCCGCGCTTCGGCGGTGCCAGCGAGCAGCAGGAGGTTCAGCGAAGGGCGGTCAAGCGCGGTCATCGGCGCGATCATCGGCGAGCTTGCCGCCGGGCGCAAGCGACATCGCAGTCGCAAAAACCGATGCCGGACTTGCCCTTACCCGACGGCAAGGCTACCCCTTGGCGGGAAGTGAGGAATTCAAACATGATCGACGACAGACGCGCGCGGCGCAACGTAGCGGTGCTGGTGGCAGCACAGGCCTTTCTCGGGGCGCAGATGCCGATGATTTTCCTTGTCGGAGGTCTCGCCGGGCAGTCGCTTGCGACCAATGTCTGTCTTGCCACCCTGCCGATCTCGATGATCGTTCTGGGCTCCATGCTCTCGGCCACGCCGGTCTCGGCCATCATGCAGCGCTATGGCCGCCGCGCGGGGTTCTTTTTGGGTGCGGCGGGCGGTGCCTTGGGCGGCGCGGTCGCGGCCTACGGGCTTTATCTCGCGTCTTTCCCGATCTTCCTGCTGGGGTCGCTGCTGACGGGCATCTACATGTCGGCGCAGGGGTTTTATCGCTTCGCCGCCGCCGATACCGCGTCAGATGACTTCCGGCCCAAGGCGATTTCCTATGTCATGGCGGGCGGTCTTGTCTCGGCCATCATCGGGCCGCAGCTTGCCACGGCCACGTCGATGAGCCTCGTCGTTCCCTTCCTCGGCACCTATATGGCCGTGGTGGCGGTGAACTTGATCGGGGCGCTGCTGTTTCTCTTCATCGACATTCCGAAGCCACCGATCCCGGCCCATGACGCGCCCAAGGGCCGCAGCCGGTGGGAGCTTTTGACCACGCCGCGCATCGCGGTCGCAGTGATCTGTGCCATGGTGTCCTATGCCTTGATGAACCTCGTGATGACCTCGACCCCTCTGGCGGTCGTCGGCTGCGGCTATAGCCAAGACAGCGCGGGCTATGTGGTCACCGGCCATGTGCTGGCGATGTTCGCGCCTTCGTTCTTTACCGGCCATCTGATCAACCGTTTCGGGGTTGAGCGGATCATGGGCCTTGGCATCGCGATCCTTGCCGCCGCCGGGGTGGTGGCGCTTCAGGGGGTGGAACTGGGCAACTTCTTTGTCGCGCTGATCCTTTTGGGGCTGGGCTGGAACTTTGGCTTCATCGGGGCCACCACCATGCTCGCCGGCGCGCATGAGCCGCATGAGCGCGGGCGGATGCAGGGCCTGAACGACCTGCTGGTGTTCGGCGGCGTGACCGTGGCCTCGCTGGCCTCGGGCGGGCTGATGAACTGTTCGGGCGGCACGGCGCAGGAAGGCTGGGCGGCGGTGAACCTTGCGATGGTGCCCTTCTTGGTGCTTGCGGGCGGATCGCTGATCTGGCTGGTGCTGCGCAGCCGCAAGGAGACGCAGCTGAGCTAAGCGCCTACCAGCGCGACGCCATGGCCCGCAGCGCGAAATGACGCCGCGGGTCAGGCAGTGCGGCTTGCGAGACCTTTTCCGGCGCATCCACCGCGGCCCGCAACACCGGACCCGCATGGGCGGCAGGCAGCAGCGCCGCGCGCGCGGCTTTGGGGATCCTGCCTCGATTGGCACGCGCCGATTTCAGCCGGTCGAGCGCCCCCTTGGCAAGGGCCGAGACTCCCTCCGCCGTACCATCCAGCAGCGGCACGCGGCCCGCCTCTTCCAAATTCGGAATGGCGCAGAGCCATGCGGCGATGCCGGTGGCATAGGCCGCATCCCGCACCACTGCTTCATCCGTCGCCCCGAGGCGGCGGGCGGCGACCCACATCAGATGGCCTGCGGTCTGGTCGATGTAGCGCTCGAAATGCGCGGCGTCCTCAAATGTGTCTTTGTAGATGTCCCACCGCCGAGCGGCGACGAGTTCATCAAGCAGTTCGGCATCCTCTGGCGCAATCGCACGGGCCAGCGGCGTGGTTACCTCATGCCGCCTGACGGGGCCGCCCTTGGCGATCTCCTCCAGCGCGTCGCGCCACCATTGCAGGCGCATTTCGGCGATCATCGCCTCCTGCGTGACCCATGGGGCGCGGGCCACCTCGACGTTAAAGGCATAGAGCGGGAAGAGCAGCTTGCGCGCCTCGACGGGGGCGGCCATGGCGGCGCGAAAGCGCCACGGGTCGGCGCGCTCTACCATGGCGGCGCAGGCGTTCAGATCGGCGTCAAAGGTCATGTGGGGCGCGCCACCGTCAGAAGATAGCCGAACTCATCCCGATGCGCGCGCCAGCAGGCGATCTCCGCCTCGGCGGCGTCGAGCACTTGGGCCAAATCATCATCCGCGCCGGGGCGCAGCTTTTCAATCCGCGCCTCCAAGGGGGTGTAGTAATTCTCCCAAGCTTCATCCGACAGGACACGGGTCGCCACGACCTCATAGCCCGCCGCGCGGACCCGCTCGGCAATGCCGTTTGCGTCGCTCATCGCGGGGTAGTCCGCCCATTGCGCGCGGGCCTCTTCCGACTGGCTATCCGTCAGCCAGCAGGGTTCGGAGAAGGCCACCACCCCGCCCGCGCGCAGCGATTTGCGCCAACGGGTCAGCGCCTCGGTCACACCAAGGAAATAGACCGCACCGGCGCACCAAATGAGATCATATTCATTGGCGATGGCGGCCATATCGGCGCGCAGCAGGGTGACATTGCCATCGGCCACAAAACGGCCCCGCGCGGTGTCGACGAAATGCGCAGTTTGATCGAGGGCCGTCACATGGCCCTGCGGGATCGCCGCGCGCAGGGCGCCGATGTCGCTGCCAGGGCCGCAGGCCACATCGGCAATCTCGGCCCGCGCGGGCAGATCGACCTGCTCCACGGCCCAGCTCACATCCGCAGGCTCCCCCGGCCCCTCGCGCGGCAGATCGCGATGGAGAGTGAAAAAGGCGGTCATATCGTCTGTCATTGGGCGCGGTCCCGGATCAATTTCCAACGTATCGCATCAAGCAGTGCTTCGAATGAGGCGTCGAGTATGTTGGCGCTGACGCCGACAGTGGACCAGCGCCGCCCCTGCCCGTCTTCGCTGTCGATGATGACGCGGGTGGTGGCTTCGGTGCCGCCTTGGGTGATGCGCACCTTGAAGTCAACCAGACGCATGTCCTCCAGAAGGCTGCTGTATTTGCCCAAGTCCTTGGCCAGCGCCTTGGACAGCGCGTTGACCGGGCCACGGTCTGCGCCATCCTCGTCCAGCGATTCCGAGACCGAGAGCCGTTTTTCCCCGTCCACATTAATGACCACGACCGCTTCGGAGAGGCTGACCATCCGGCCTTCGGCATTGCGGCGGCGTTCGACGGTGACGCGGTAGCGCTCGACCTCGAACAGATGCGGCAACTGGCCCATCACGTCGCGGGCCAGCAGCTCAAAGCTCGCCTGCGCGGTGTCATAGGCATAGCCCTGCGCCTCGCGGTCCTTGACCACCTCCAAGATCCGGCCAAGCGCCGGGTCGCCCTTGGCGACCGAGAGGCCCGCATCGCTCAGCCGTTTGCGCAGGTTGGATTGCCCGGCTTGGTTCGACATCGGAATGACGCGCGTATTGCCGACCAGTGCGGGGTCAATATGCTCATAGGTGCTGGGGTCTTTGGCGATGGCACTGGCATGCAGCCCCGCCTTATGCGCAAAGGCCGAAGACCCGACGAAGCCCGCCTGTTTCATCGGCACGCGGTTGAGAATCTCATCCAACATGCGGCTGGTGCGCGTGAGCCCGCGCAGCGCCTCAGGGCTCACCCCGATCTTATAGCGGCTGGCATAGGGTTCTTTCAGCAGCAGGATCGGGATCAGGGTGGTGAGGTTGGCGTTGCCACAACGCTCCCCCAGCCCGTTGAGCGTGCCTTGGATCTGCCGCGCGCCCGCGTCAACGGCGGCCAGCGTGCAGGCGACGGCGTTTTCGGTGTCGTCATGGGTGTGAATGCCCAGATGATCCCCCGGGATGCCAGCCGCGATCACGTCGTGGGTGATGCGGCCAATCTCATCGGGCAGCGTGCCGCCATTGGTGTCGCAAAGCACGATCCAGCGCGCGCCCGCGTCATAGGCCGCGCGGATCGCTTCCAGCGCGTAGTCTGGATTGGCCTTGTAACCGTCAAAGAAATGCTCGGCGTCGAAGAGCGCCTCGCGCCCTTGGGCGACAAGATGGGCAACAGATTTGGCGATGTTGTCGGTGTTTTCCGCCAGCGTGATGCCGAGGGCGGTTTTGACGTGGAAGTCATGGGTCTTGCCGACGATGCAGACGGATTTGGTGCCCGCGTTGAGCACGGCGGCCAGCACGTCGTCATTCTCAGCCGACATGCCCGCGCGTTTGGTCATGCCAAAGGCAGTGAGCTTTGCCTGCGTCGGCGGCGCGGCGTCGAAGAAGGCGCTGTCGGTCGGGTTGGCCCCGGGCCAGCCGCCTTCGATGTAATCCACGCCGAGCGCGTTGAGCGCTTCGGCAATCTGGCGTTTTTCGTCGGTGGAGAATTGAACGCCTTGGGTCTGCTGCCCATCGCGGAGCGTGGTGTCGTAGAGGGTAAGGCGCGCGCGGGTCATGAGGTAGCCCTCCTGCCACGAACCTCAGCAGAGGTGCGCAGGCGCCATGCCCGACCTCGGGAGGGCCGTGCCGAATAGAACAACCGGCGCTTTGACACTTTCTGATCACAGCGCGCGTGGCGAATGTTGTGATATGCCCTCCCGGGGGGGAGGTCGGGCATGGCGCATGCGCGCCGGGGGGCGGTTGGGGCTATGGTCACAACAGCCCCTCCAACTGGCTCCGATCAAAGCCGGGCGGTGGGGTCAGCTTCACGCCGTCCTTGCTCATCTGTACTTCGATCCCGACAGAGGTCAGCGCTTTCTTGATCCGGTCCACCTCGGCGAAATCCTTGGTCTCCATCGCAGTGGCGCGGGCATCGCTGAGGAAGGCTTCGATATCGGTCAGATCCAGCGCCTGAACCGCGGCCCATTCGGGGATCAGATCATCCAGCAGCCCCAAAAGCGACAGCGCCCCGCGCAGGCCTGCCGTGTCGCCCGCGTTGGACAGCCGGTGGCATTCGGTCAACGCACCGTGGGTGTTGAGATCATCGGCCAAAAGCGCCACCAGTTCAGGCCCGGGCGTCGCGGCCTCGGCCTCCGCCGCCTGAAGATACCATTTGCGCAGGGTCTTTTCGGCCTCCTCGCGCTTCTTTTCGGTCCAGTCCATCGGCTTGCGGTAATGGGTCGAGAGCATCACGAAACGGATGACCTCCCCCGGCACGCCTTGGTCCAGCAAATCGCGGACGGTAAAGAAGTTGCCCAAGGACTTGGACATCTTCTTGCCCTCGACCTGCAACATCTCATTGTGCAGCCAGTAGTTGGCGAACCCGTGGCCCGCGCATTTCGACTGGGCGATCTCATTCTCATGATGCGGGAATTGCAGGTCGATGCCGCCGCCGTGGATGTCGAACCGCTCACCCAACAGGTCATGCGCCATGGCGGAGCATTCGATATGCCAGCCCGGACGCCCCTCACCCCATGGGGAATCCCAGCCGGGGGTGTCTTCGTCCGAGGGCTTCCAGAGCACGAAATCCATCGGGTCTTCTTTGTACGGTGCCACCTCGACCCGTGCGCCTGCGATCATATCATCGACCGACCGGCCCGAAAGCGCGCCATATTCGGCATATTTACGCACCCGGAACAGCACATGGCCCTCGGCCTCATAGGCATAGCCCTCATCCATCAGCCCACGGATCATCGCGACCATTTGGGGGATATACTGCGTGGCACGCGGCATGTGATCGGGCTCCAAGGCGCCCACGGCGGCCATGTCATCCAGATACCACTGCGTCGTCTCGGCGGTGATCTCTCCAATGCTGCGCCCGCTCTCAGCGGCGCGGGCGTTGATCTTGTCATCCACGTCGGTAAAATTGCGCACATAGGTCACCTGCGCCGGCCCATAGACATGGCGCAGCAAGCGGTAGAGCACATCGAAAACGATCACGGGCCGTGCGTTGCCCAGGTGCGCCCGGTCATAGACGGTGGGGCCGCAGACATACATCCGCACATTCTGCGCATCGATCGGCGTGAAATCCTCTTTCTTCCGGGTGGCGGTGTTGTGCAGCTTGATCGTCAGGTCACGGGTCATGGGCAGGCGTCCTTGCGCGGGTGTGACGCGGGCTTGGCATAGTTTTGTCAGAATGGGAATGACGTGAACAGCGGCCCGCGAGGATGTCTCAGCGGGTAATGCAGCAAATAATGAGCGTTGCGGTGTTCATGACCGGGTTGTAGCAAGCGCGCCGCCCTGCGCCAAGCCCCTTGTCCGGTTAAGTTTTATGCAACCCTGCCCTCTGCCTTGCCTGCGCGGATTGACAAAGCCCCAAGGCTCTGCCCCCTTGTGCGGAAATTTTCGGAGGCATCATGGATAGATCATCGCGCATCAAAGGGGTTCTGGCCGGAGGGTCCGACGGCTGGGAAGTGTTTCACAAATCGCGTGCGATGATCGCGGCGGGGGTGCCGGTGACCGAGCTTACCATCGGCGAGCATGACATCCGCACCGCAGCCCCGATCCTGCAAGAGATGCACCGCAGCGCCCTCGGTGGCCATACCGGCTATGCCGCCGTGCCGGGCACCGATGCCCTGCGCGACCGGATTGCAAAACGCGCCGAAGAGCGGACCGGCGTGCCAACGACGCGCGACAATGTGGTGGTCACCCCGGGCGGGCAAGCGGGGCTATTCGCGGCGTTCATGGCCGTCTGCGACCCCGGCGATGCGGCGCTCTACATCGACCCTTATTATGCCACCTACCCCGGCACCCTGCGTGCTGCCGGGGCACGGGCCGTGGCGGTCGAAGCGCGGGCCGATCACGGGTTCCTGCCCCGCAGGGCGGATCTGGCGGCAGCCGCCGGGGGCGCAAAAGCGCTGTTGATCAACACGCCCAACAACCCGACCGGCGTGATCTATGGCCGCGAAACCTTGGAAGAGATCGCACAGGTCTGCCAAGATCACGACCTTTGGCTCGTCTCGGATGAGGTCTATGACACGCAGATTTGGGAGGGCACGCATCTCAGCCCCCGCGCCCTGCCCGGCATGGAGGAGCGGACGCTGGTCATCGGCTCCATGTCGAAATCCCACGCGATGACAGGCAGCCGCTGTGGCTGGATCATCGGGCCTAAAAACATCATTGCCGACCTGATCGACCTTGCCACCCATACCAACTACGGCGTACCGGGGTTCATTCAGGATGCGAGCGACTATGCCCTCGCCCAGGGCGCCGCTTTCGAAGAGGAAATTAGCGCCCCCTTCGCCCGCCGCCGCGCGCTGGCGCAGCGGATCTTGAGCACTCAGAACGTGGTGCGTTCGGTGCCCTCGCAAGGGGCGATGTATCTGATGCTGGATATCCGCGCCACGGGCCTCAGCGGCAGTGAATTTGCCGATGCCCTGCTGGAAGACCAGCATATTGCGGTGATGCCGGGTGAAAGTTTCGGCGCGGCGGCGGCGGGCCATGTGCGCGTGGCCATGACGATCGAAGACAGCGCGTTTGAGGCGGCCCTCCGCGACCTCTGCCGCTTTGCCGAAGGGCGCGCCAGCCGCGCCGCGTAAACAAAAAAGACCGGCCTCCTTACGGAAGCCGGCCCTTCATCGAAGCGGGTCATCCCGCCAAGACAGATCAGAAGCGCATGGAACCGCGCAGGGAGATCGTGGTCGCGTCCAGATCTTCGCCTGTGCCGCCTACGTCATCGAATTTGTGCTGCAGCACTTCACCACCGACGGTGTAGCGGTCGGTCACTTTATAGGTGACGCCCAGACCGGCGAAGGGACCAGTTTCATCGCCAACGCTTGTGTCGGCACGGGCCGCACCGGCTGTTGCATAAACCAGTGTCTTGCCGAAGTCGTAGCCAGCCTTGACCTTGGCGCGTGCCACGGAGTCCACATCGCCTGCGCCGTTGCCCAGATCGATGTCGGTCTTGTCGTAGTCGAGTTCACCACCCAGAACGAATTTGCCAAAGTCATAGTCGTAACCCGCGTGGAAACCGTAGGACGTGTCGTCGCCGTCAAGGTTGCCGCTGTCGCTGTCGACGTCGGTCTGGCCGACCTGAAGACCGGTGTAGAAGCCTGTCCAGTCGCCATCAACGGCCACGGGTGTCGCCGCCGGTGTGAAAACCGGTGCTTCAACGGTGGTGTCTTCCAGCGAACCGGCTGCTGCTGCACCCGCGAAGGCGCTGGATGCGATCAGGGCGATGCTGGCGATTGTTGTCGTGCGTTTCATGTTCTGCTCCTTAAATACAGGTGACCCCGCGATCCTCGCCGCAGGGTCACTCACGCAACGCCCCATTTAGGGTTGGGTTTCAGGTTTTTCACATCACAGAATTGCGATGCGCTGATTGTCGCACATTTGCAACATACCCTCGGCTAGTGGCCGCTTAAGTTATGTATCATGTGTCAAATTGGTCGTCGCTCAGACGTGTTTTATTATGTGAAATCAGTCGGTTGATCCCGCAACACGATTCCCAACCATGTTTACCCTCACCGCAGCGAAAGTTCCGCCGATGAAATGGCCCAGAGACAACTGCGCAAAAGAGGCTCCCCGATCGAAAACCACTAAAACGCCCCCGGCCCCGCACCATGCCCTCACGGTAGACCCCGTCCGAGGCTTGCTGTCGCCCCTGAACGCGTTATCTGCTTGTATTGTCAGTAAGAAGGAGCAGGCCCCACCCCATGTCATGGATCACAACCCATCTGGAAGTCGTCATTATCGTGATCCTGACGCTGCTGGCGGCGATCGTGATCTTGCAACAACGCCGCACGCCGCAATCGACTGCCGCATGGCTGCTCTTTATCATCGTGCTGCCTTGGGTCGCGGTGCCGGTGTTTCTGGGGCTGGGCTTTCGCAAACAATCCTCGCGCTACACGCCGGTGCATTTTCTGAAAGGCGATACCGGCGGCCCCCCGCCCCGCCCTGTCCATACGCTCGACGCGACGATGCAGTATTTCGGCCTGCCCGCCGCCGCCCATGGCCAAGACCTGCGGCTCTTGGGCGATCCGACCGCGGCGCATGAGGCGGTGATGGCGCTGATCCAAGGGGCCGAGGAGCGGATTGACGCGCTTTTCTACATCGTTGCCAATGACGAAACCGGGCGCATTTTTGTCGACGCACTGACCGAACGTGCCAAGGCGGGCGTGAAGGTTCGGCTGCTGATGGACCGTTTGGGCACCCTGCGTGGCCCTGCCGCGGCCCTGCGCCATCTGCGCGAGGCGGGCGGCGACGTGCGCTTTTACTCTCCTTTGTTGCAACTGCCGGGCTCAGGCCATCTGAACCTGCGCAACCACCGCAAGATGATCATCGCCGATGACGCGCGGGTCTTTTCCGGCGGCATGAATATCGGGGCGCATTACCTCGGACCCACGGCGCTGGAGGACGGCTGGACCGATCTGGCCTTTCTGCTCGAAGGACGCGCGGTACAGAGTTTCGGCGATGTGTTCCGCTCGGATTGGAGCGTGGCCAGCGGCGAGGCATTGGACCCCGCCCCCTCGGTCGCGGCCCATACGGGCGGGTCGGCAACGGTGCAACTCGTGCCCTCCGGCCCCGATATCGCCGAAGACCCGCTGCATGATGGGCTGATCCGCGCGATCCATCTGGCCGAGGCGCGGATTTGGCTGGTGACGCCCTATTTCGTGCCGACCGAAGCCCTTGGCGCGGCCTTGACCACAGCGGCCCGGCGCGGCGTGGATGTGCGGGTCTTGGTCCCTGAGCGCTCAAACCAACGGCTGGCGGACTTTGCGCGGGGTGCCTATCTGCGCGAGCTGCATGAGGCAGGCGGTCATGTGCTCTATTACCAGCCCGGGATGATCCATGCCAAAGCCGGGATAATCGACGATATGGGGCTGGTGGGCACCGCCAATTTCGACGTGCGCAGCATGTTGCTGAATTTCGAGGTCACGCTTTTTGTCTATGACGCGGGCTCGGTCGCGAAGCTGCATGATTGGTTCGAACATCTCTCAGAGCATTGCGCGATGGAAAGACCGCCGAGCGGGATGTTCCGCAAAGTGGCCGAAGGGCTGTTTCGTCTGGGAGCGCCCGTTCTATGATCCCCGCCGTCGCCCCGCAATCGCTGCGTATCGTCAGCTACAACATCCGCAAGGCCATGGGCACCGACCGGCGGCGCGATCCCGAGCGGATCATGCGGATCATCCGCAGCCTGCATGCCGATGTTGTGGTGCTGCAGGAGGCCGACCGCCGCCGCGCCCCGCGCCCTTCGGCCCTGCCGCTCGACCGGGTCGAAAAGGTGACGGGTCTGCGCCCTGTGCCCACGCCAAGCGATGTAAGCATCGGCTGGCATGGCAATGCCGTTCTGGTCCGGCCCTCGGCCAAGATCGACCGGGTGGCACATCTGACCCTGCCGGGAGTGGAGCCGCGCGGCGCGATGGTGGCAGACCTGCATATCGGGGCGCGCCAGTTGCGCGTGATCGCCTCGCATCTGGGCCTGCTGCGCCCGTCGCGCAAGGAGCAGTTGAGCGCCATGATCGCCCATCTCGACGCCTGTGCCGCCTGCCCGACCTTGATTGCGGGCGATCTGAACGAATGGTCGCAAAAGGTCGGGCTGGGGCGTTTGGCGAAACGGTTCACCATTCATGCGCCGGGCAAAAGCTATCACGCGCGGATGCCCGTGGCCTTTCTAGATCGCATCGCCTTGGATCAACATCTTACCGTGCGCCAAGGCGGCGTGGTCGAAACGCCCCGGACCCGCCGCGCCTCGGACCATTTGCCGATCTGGCTTGACGTGGCGCATCGCTAGACGCCCTCAGCCCGTGGCCCAAGCCAATTCGCCCACCATCATGTTGCAGGCCTGCTGCGGGGTCGAGAAAGCGACCTGCATATCGAAAGCCATGCGCACATCCGCCCGCGCTTTGGCGATGGTGGCATCCGTCGCCCCAAGCCGTCGCGCGGTGGCGATGTTTTGGTTCGCATCATGCCGCAGTTTGCGCACGCTTTCATAGCCGCCCGCAAAGCCCGCACATTGTTTCGCCGTCAATTCTGCCGCCGCCGCTCTGCGCGCCGCAGCCTCCATCGGTGAGGCCGGAGGCTCCACACAGCCCGCCAGTGTGCTGGCAAGAAAGCCCGATATAATAAGACGTTTCATCAAATTCTCCCTTTCACGACCTTGATAGGGAGAGACTGGTTTAATTTTGGTTAACGCGAGCCGGATGGCAGCGCAAAGATTAACCCTTTCGCGCAACCACGCCTAAGTGTAGAAATTCGAAATTTCTTACGAAAAACCAACCAAAACAAAACAAAATCTTATGATTTCAATGCTTTAATTTCGAAACTTTGAAACCCCTCCCTAGAATTTCGAAATTACGCAGTTTTCGACATACCCAATGCAAAAAACCCGCGATGAATTCATCGCGGGTTCCATAACTGCCGGTCTCGGAAAAACCGATCTATGACGGAAAAAGTATATGCGCCTTGATCCGGTAAGGGTTCTCTACCAGAAACACATTCGCGCCATCTGCAGCGCCGGTCCACCGACGAAAAGTATCCGCAAGATCAGCATTGGAAAGCTCACCTTTGCCGGACGCTTTTGCATAAGCTAGGGACTGGATCACCAATTCGATGAGCCGCCCCCAGCGTCTCGCTGTTGCATGGATCATCCGGTTATAGACCTCTTCGTTCCGAAGAGTGGATACGTCGATTTCTGCCACCTCGGCGAAAGCACAGAGGATCGCATCAACCTCTTCCAAGCTCTCAGAATTGTAGGCAATATCCTCGTACGAAATCGGTTCAAGCAGTGCCACCAACTCATCAGAGCCATTGAGAAACTCAAGGAGCGTCGGCACGCCAGACAGGATCAGAAGCACCGGCCAATCCGCGCGCTTCATCAAGTCTTTGAGACCTGCCAAGATCGTTTTGATCTGTTCCGATTTTTTTTCGTAGAACAGATGCTGAGCCTCGTCGACATGAACCACAAAGACCCTTTTGCGCATCAATTGGCTCTCGGTACGCCGCCAGATCAAATCAGCGCTGCGATGATCGAGATCGGAAAAGTACCCTGTTGCCTTCAAGAGAGCAGACCCAAGATGTTTCCACGACGTCGTGGCCCGAAGCGACACACGGACGCTCTTGCGCTCAAAGCCACCGCCCAATTCTGACGGATCATCCGAGAACGACTTAAGAAGTTCTTTGAGGTCATGTGTTTTGCCGGACCGCGTGCCGGCAGTCAGGACCAACCCACGCCCCTCGAAATGAACGTCAGCCATCCGAGAAGACACGAATTGCGCCAGAACACTGTTGAACCCAGTTTCCAGCCCAGCATAGCGCGGCAAGACATAGTTGTTTTTCTTGAACTGAGTCAGGTAGGTGGTGAAGGCTTCAGCATGAGCTTGCGGGTCGATAAGAGCGTTTATTTCAGTTCCCCTTTCCCCTTAGCTACGCCGGTAAATGTCTTCGGCGCCTTCGATTTTTCAGGTGTCTTAGGCAGCGTCTCTTCGATGATTTCGGTATCTTCAATATCAGCGCCGGGGACGAAGATGCCCTCCCCTTCATCGCCCCCAAGATAGACATCCATTGGTGCGGCCGCTTTGCTCCCTTCATCTGGCGCAAGGATCGTCAAATCGCCGCCGGCCAATTCATCACAGAGCAACTGTGCCTCATCCAAGGTGATGACCTTGTGCTCTTTTCCGTAGAAATCGAGGAGTTTTTCCGTCTCGGCATCAATGCGCTTGTAAAAACGGTACAGAGCCACGGCCGAAATCTCTTTGCTGACCGCGTCAGACGCACGCCATTCCTCGAGAAAATGCACCCACTCCTGCAAAGTGAAGTCGCGGAATTGGGACAGCGATGCCCGCAAATGGAAAATCTCGCCCTTGTCAGCCTTAACAGTGACTTCCTCGATAGCGTGCGGGTCCACGTACACCGTGACCTCAGCCCCAATATTGTCCAAAGCCCATTTCCGGAAATTCTCGTCGCCCTGAAAGGGCATACGGAATGCCTCGATACCCATCTTTGTCACAACGCGGCACACCTTCAGGCCGAGGGCGCGCCGGACCTTGCGACGGGACAGTTGCGGCAGACAACCATAGTATTCGACAGTCTGATCAAAGAGCTGCTTTTGCTGGATACCCCAGCCGCCTTTTCGCTGTGTCTTTTTGAAGGGAAGACAATCGGTGAAATACCACCAGATGTATTTCTCAAGCTGTGCGATCGTAAGAGCGGTCATCTCCTTCCCATCATAATCGGCCTCAGCCCCAGGACCGTTCCCACTATGGCCATGAAGAGACCGAACGATATCGATGCTAAGAGTCGCGAAGAAACGTTCGATAAAAGCTTTGTCCGTCGGAGATTTCGTACGACCGAACCGGAACATTGCTCCGAGAGAGAGAATTGCCGTCGGAACGTGCTGGTTCCAAAGTCCGGAGCCCGTATCCATCACGATCTGAAACGGACGAATTGCTGGCGGAGGAGCATGCTGACACCCGGCTTCGCGTGCCAGCTTTGTCTTGTCAGAAACCAGGCGACGGATCAGCTCCAGCGTATCGTTGGCATTCTGAGAGCGCGCAATATTAAACGCGAGCGGCGTGCCCGTCGCAACATCGTAAGCGACAAGGATCCACACTTTGCCAACAGTCTCATTTTCAGCTTCTTTGCGAAGCTGTTTCATCGTGCGTTCGCCCACAACATGATGAAGGCCGGTTTTCTCCAGGAACACCCAAAGCGGAAGCTCGCATTCATCGATCTGGATGACTTCGCCAACCATGCGCGCAATTGTTTCCCCGATGCCCGAGCGCATATTCCGGATCATCTCTGCACGCCCCTTCCGCGTCGCCATGACCGCAGTCTTCGGCATCGCCTTGACGATCTTACGGTATTTTGTCTCCGAAACCTTGATATCAACATGGCCAGGGTCAGTTTTTGCCCGTCGCGCGTTTTCCTCCAGAAGCCGACCTTCGAGCAAAGTATAGCCGCGCTTCACTGTCTTCTCACGACCCTCGCAATAGTCCGCCGCGCTCTCGTCGATGAGCTTATTAACCCAGTCAGGAAACTCCTTCTCGGGGCGCCCTGCGCGACAATGATTGGTTGAGAAATCACTCGGGTCGAAAAACTCGGACTGATAGTCCTTGAACTGATGTGCAAGCTTCTTACCTGCCGGCAAATCAAACGAAATCGTCGACTTGGACTTGCGCTGCGTCTGACCAATCAGCTGACGAAAGCGTTTTTTTACTTTCCCTTCAATAGCCTCATGATGATCGTTGATCCAAGCCTCCGTCACTTTGTTGAGTCCATTGCTCTGATACTCTTGCAGAACCAACATGGCGCAAAGTTCGAAGAGGACTTTGAGCTGTTCCTCATCATCGAGATCGATAAAATCCGGCCCGGTTTTCGGCAAAGCGGTAGACCCATAGAGAGACTTCAATGGCGGCAGATCGATCTCGAAATCGACAGCGTTCAGCTTCGACGTCAGATCTTCAACCGGCATGAAGAAATCGAGGTGGTCGTTTGCATCGGCCGTTGTCGGCCGCATGACCGCCATATCATCGAGGATTGCAATAATGCGCGAGCTTTTGTTGCCCTCGGTCACAACGGTCCCCACAGGGAACTTGGGCGGGTTATGTTTCGTCATTGTTCAGGTCTCCAAATGAGGGAAGGATAATCGATCACGGCATCGCGCTCTGTCCCAACCATTCCTGCGCCGATCATGCGCAAAATGGCTTGCCAAGCGTCACTCTTTGCGAGCCGCGATTTTTCGATGAGAGAGGAAATACGCAGTGGCGATGCCTCCGCGTTGATCAGTTCACAGATGCGCCGGTCAGCCTCTGCATTCGGCATCTCATGGCACATAAGGATGCGACGATTGTTGTCACGGTAGTTGCGGGAAAAAGACACATCCGAGATTACGACGATACGATGGCAGAGATTTTCTGGCGTATTGGCAACGATCTCGGAGATCGTCGGAACACTCGAGCTCGAACGCAAAGATTGTTGCGCTTTAACGTAGGCGAGATAGACCTTGCCATCTTCAAGCGTGATCCGGACGTCAAAGGTATGCGAGCGCCGAGACTTCTTCCCCGTCTTCGACGGCAAGGGAATGGTCAGAGGCTGACACTCGACCCCCACAACGTTCGGCTGCAACAAAGCATCAATTTTGAATGCCTCTTCGATCTCAGAATCATTCAAGACCAAAGACGGTTGCATGCTGTTCATGCGGGTACGGATGGTCATACCCGATTTATAAGAACGATTGCTGCGGGACAAAGGATTGCGCCGCTGGCCCCAGCCAATCACCCCATCGATGTCACCGATCGTAATCCGAGGCTTACGTTTTGCCGCTTCCTTCCGCGCTTTCGTCCTATGTGTCGTTTTACGCGCTGTCTCGCGAACGTCTTCGAGAAGTGTCATTTCTTCCACCCCATCGAATGTTCAAGCGATTTGGACAGCGACACGAACAGTCGCTCGACATAGGCTTTATCCACGGGACCAGTCGGCAGCTTCATGAGTGTCGTCTCGGCGACAGACTTCGTGAAGGCGGTCGAAAATTCAGTTTCGGGCATAGCTTCTCCGTTTGCGCCAAAACGGGCGCATTGTTGGTGTCAGGGTATTGGGATAGTCAGCTTGCAAGCCGACCAGGCTATCGCAGGTGATCTTCTAAATGAGCTTGGTCTGGATCTGGGCGATGGGCTGAAACCGTTGAACGAAGGCGCTAAAGCGGCTATCTTTGTTCTGTGAAAGGTTGGGCGTCAGTCCGACCAGAGGAGAGATCAGTCGCGCCAACGACGTCTCTCCTTTTTTTATTCCAAGCAGATATTTCTTCTCCCTTCTTTGATGATTCCATTTCGGCGCAGAGGCATCTCACAGCTCAAGCAAAGAGTCGAATCTTTCTTTCATTACAGTGACTTAAAAGATAAACCTTTACGTTTCTCGCAAGCAGTCAGATGTCAAAATCGCTCTCTTCAATAGTGATTTCTTGCTCCTCATAGTTTTCGCAATGTCGCTTCACCTTCCTACCTAGGCGCAAGTTTCTGCCTTGGAAGACAAAAACATCTCAATATTATGCACTTAGGTCAGGTTGAGGGGCTATATTTATTCACTTAACTCGGGTTAAGGGACGATTTTGTGGAAATTGGTGTTCAAAACCGGAAACACTCAGGTTGTTCAATCAAGAGGCAACACAGACCGTTTTCGCAGACCCTGGGCCAGCGAATTCAATCAACGCATTGGCTTTCGCAACTGAAGCAATCGACAAAAATGCTGAACTACTCGATGTCGCCGAACCCGTGGTATTCTAAAAGCTCATCAAGGCGGTTCTCGATATAATGAGTTTCGTCCATTTCATTTATGCAGACGAGTCCTCCCCAGAAGCCACCCAAAGGCTTCTTGAGCTCCTCAAACATTTCAATCCGAAGTGACCTTGCTGGACGATAAGACAGGTCAACTATCTTCTGAAATCTCTCAATTGTTTGAATATGGTGCTTTCCAGCCGCCGTGGTTTCAATAATGAACTCTGCACCTAAGAAACAGGAACGAAGTGAAACGCGCCTACCGCGGAGACGGGATACAGATCGCGCAGAAAAATGATGGTCACAGCCGGAGCATTGGATCAAATTTCGCGTCTCTAAGAACCAAACACGACGCACGCCACATTTCGGACAGGTACAGCCCTCTGGCCATGTATTAAGAGAAAACCAATCTTCGCAGTCTTTCTCAGTCGGAAACTCGGCAGACACACGTTGCGACGGCAGACCCGAACTCAGTGTCCGCCAATGAGCAAGGTCAATCTCGTCTTCAAGCCGTAACATCTATAGGTCCGTGAGTATTCGCTTCTAATGTGAAAAGAGCTATCACGTTGGAAAGCTGCAACAACACAGTTTTTCGCATTCCCTCTGGTGGAAACGTCTAGCCTGCCATCTGGAAAATCTGCTGCCCTGTGGTTTTGCGAAAGAGACAGGAGGCGCATCACCGGACTACACGACCAAATGCGACCTGCTGGTAGAGGAGGGCTTGGTCTTGCTGGTCGAGAACAAGGGTGTGCGGGTGTTGACGGAGGCCGGCCGACCGCTGGGCATCGCCCTGACCAAAGCACCCATCCGTCGGGCCGGGATCGAGGATGGCGTGCTCGTCGTCGAAACACGAACCCATCGCGGCCGGTTCAGTGGTAATCCCCCCGCAAATTAGTGGTGTTCAAAAGTAGAATTTTCTCGGCAAGATATTTGAGGAGATTTACGATGAAGAATGGACGATACAGCGACGCACAGATCATGGCGATCCTGAAGCATGCGGAGGGCGGTGTTCCGGTTTCTGAACTGTGCCGCGAGCACGGAATGAGCAGTGCGAGTTTCTACAAATGGCGGGCAAAGTTTGGCGGCATGGATGCGTCTTTGATGTCTGAAATGAAGGATATGGCGGAAGAGGCTCTCGGCCCAAGGACTAAGCCGCTCCGCGGCAATGGCGCTTGCGGCTGATGGATTGCGTCCTCCGTAACAGCCCGCATTTTGCGATCTGACTGACTTGTCTGACGATTGGGGCCTTCTCAATCAACCGACAGGAGGTTCCCATGACAGAGGAGATAGTAACCCCGCTGCGCCAGCGGATGATCGAAGACATGCGCATCCGTGGGATGGGCGAGAAGGCGCAGAAGTCCCACATCCGGGCGATCAAGGACTTCGCGGCCTTTCTTGGGCGGCCACCCGACACGGCGACACCGGAAAATCTCCGCGCGTATCAGCTGCATATGACAGACAGCGTGGTGACCCCGTCGACGTTCAACGTGCGGATCGTCGCGCTGCGGTTCTTCTTCAGCATGACCTGCGGGCGCGAGGAGATGAAGCGCTACATGCAAATCCGCACCGAACCGCGCAAGCTGCCCGTGGTTTTCAGCGTCGAGGAGGTGTCCTACATCCTGATGGCAGCACCCGGACCGGGGCTGAAGTATCGGGCCGCGCTCAGCATCTCTTACGGCGCAGGACTTCGGGCGTCCGAGGTCTGCAACCTAAAGATCAGCGATATCGACAGCGACCCGATGCTGATCCATGTCGAGTTGGGCAAGGGTCAGAAGGACCGGAAGGTGATGCTGTCACCCGGCTTGCTGGATTTGCTAAGGGCCTGGTGGCGCGAGGCACGTCCCGAAGGCTGGCTGTTTCCCGGCAAGCCGAAGATCAACCCGATTTCGCCGTGTCAGTTGAGCCGCGCTTTCACCTCAGCCAAGCATATGCCAGGGGTCAAGAAGCCGGCGACATTGCACACGTTTCGACACAGTTTTGCCACCCACCTTTTGGAGGCAAACACCGACGTGCGGGTTATTCAGGTGCTGCTCGGCCAAGCCAAGCTGACGACCACTGCGCGATACACTCATGAGGCCACCAAGACGATCCGCGACACTGTCAGCCCCTACGAGATGCTGGCCAAATTGCAGGATCAGACGGTGAAGCGAAGTCTGGAGTGACCGGACGCCGGGGTGCCCCGGACCGAACTGGAGATTGCTGATATCTTCCGCGCCCATGGTCCTGCGTGGCGGCTGGCCAATGCGGGGCATGTCAGCCTCTCCCAGTTAAAAGTGATGTCGGCTATCGAGGCCTGCCGGACTGAGGCTCTTGGCGGGCATGTGGCTGGCTGTGCCACATGCGGCCACCATCACATCGCTTATAACTCCTTTAAGAACCGGCACTGCCCGAAGTGCCAGGGACCGGCCGCGCGCGACTGGATGGAGGCACGGGCCGAAGATCTGCTGCCCGTGGAATATTTCCACGTCGTCTTCACCCTGCCAGCTGAGATCGCGCAGATCGCCTATTGGAACAAGAAGGCGATCTATGGCTTGCTGTTCAAGGCGTCGGCCAAGACCGTCATGACCATCGCGGCCGACCGCAAGCGCATGGGCGTGCGAGTGGGCATGACCAGCGTGCTGCACACATGGGGATCGGCACTGACCCATCATCCGCATATCCATATGATCGTCCCCGGCGGCGGCCTGTCGCCGGACAGCACCAAATGGGTCGCCAGCAAGCCTTGGTTCTTCTTGCATGTGCGCGTGCTGTCGCGCCTGTTCCGCCGCCTCTTTCTGGACGGGCTCGTGGCGCTGCACCAAGCCGGAGACCTGGCTTTCTATGGGGACTTGGAGCGGCTGGCGCTGACGGACGCCTTCACCACCTGGCTCACCCCTTTCCTTAAATCCGAATGGGTGGTCTATTCCAAGCCGCCCTTTGGCGGCCTAGAGGCCATGCTTGCCTACCTGAGCCGCTATACTCACCGCGTCGCCATCTCAAACCACCGCTTGGTCAGCGCTGATGCCGACACCGTCGCCTTCCGTTGGAAAGACTACCGCCTCAAAAATGGGGACCGCCAGAAGATCATGCGCTTAGCCACGCCTGAGTTCATCCGACGCTTTTTGATCCACGTCCTTCCTGACGGGTTCCACCGGATCCGCCACTACGGCCTGCTGGCCAGCAGCGCTCGCAAAGCTAATCTCACAAAGATCCGCAAACTGCTCTGCGTCCAACCACCAGATCAGGCAGATGTCCAAGACGCTGAGCCAGACGTCACCCCGCTCACGCTGCGTGAACCATGCCCATGCTGCGGGGGACCCATGCGCATCATCGAAATTTTTCGTCGCGGGCAGAAACCGATGTCACGCGCGCCACCACGGGAGCAGGCCGCATGACCGGCCTGTCACAGATCATCAACCCACGCTGGCTGCTCCGTGCAGAACCGGACCGAGCCACCTGCGCCGATCAGGTATCAGCAGGTTCCCAAACCACAAATCCACCCAGGACATCGGTGGCATCCAGCAGCAAGATCTGGCACGTCAAGGTCAGCTCCCTGGGCAGAGCGGTCATTGCCCTTTTTCAGTAAGCCCATGATAAAGTACATGGTCTTTTGGCCCGCACGGGGAGTTCCGGAATGAAATTTGGTCTGTCGTTGGCTCTGATCCTGGTCGCAGTGCCTTCTCTTGCTCAAACCGTTCCGGGACTTGCCCATCTCCGGGACACATCCGACGACGCGCGTCCTCTGTCCATGTCGATCTGGTATCCGTCTGAGGAAAAAGCATCGGGCACTGTCGGTGGAAATCCTGTGTTCGAGGGGCTTGCAGCAGCACCTGATGCGGAGTTCACGCAAAGCCCGCTTCCGCTGGTGGTCATATCACATGGCGGCCTGCGATCCGCGACTGACTCAGGTGCCTGGCTCAGTTCCTCCATCGCACGGGCAGGCTTTGTTGTGGTCGAAGTCAATGCGCCGCGCCCGGACAACGCCGAAGCTGCTGTGAACGAAATCTGGCAAAGACCCCAGTATATAAGCCGCGCGATTGACTTGGTGCTGGCCAACTCGACTTGGGGGCTGCGAATTGATGAAACCACGGTGTCAGTCGCGGGATTTGCACTTGGCGCGACCGCGGCCCTGTCTGTCGTCGGAGCGGAGCTGGATGTCGCCAGCTACCTTCACTCTTGCGCGCCGGACAGAGAGCAGCCCGGACCGGATTGCGGATGGTTTGCGGCCCAAGGGGTGGACATGTCGGCCACCAACCTGGACGGCCTGGCCGGTATGGCGCGAGACCCCCGCGTGACTTCGGTGATTGCCATAAACCCGGAATACTCGGAAGACCTGGGTTCAGTGCCGGCGGATGTTCGGGCGCTATCGATTTCCCTCGGCCGGCTCGCGCACACATCGGCTGATGGTCAGCCGGCTCCGTCCTTTGTCATGCCCCAAGCGACGGCATCCGATGCTTTCGCCGTTTGCACGGTCGCCGGACCGAAGATCCTGATGGAGGAAGAAGGTGATGCATCGATCTGTGGTGGATCTTCGGACGCACGCCGGGCGATCCACCAGGACGTCTCTAACGCAGTCATATCCTTCCTGAATGGCGGCCCTGAATAAGCTGAGGCGGACCCTCAGACCGGCCCATAGCTGACCTTAGATCAAGTTTCAGCGAATGACTGAAACGCCCTCTATCGCCCGGTGCCGAGGCTTAGACGAATGTTCGCATTTTCTGTTCATTTAAGTGGCACATCTTAGCCCCTACGGCTTATCGGTGTCAGTTTGGGGGCCGAGCCCCAGCAAAGCTGCCGGCTCTCAATGTGGTCGATTTCGGCTGGCCTGAGCAGCCTTTGAGCGCGGTGGCCAGGTCGACCTGATATAGGCAAGTATGGTCCAAATTTCTTCGTCAGAGATTACCTCACCGAAGGCGGGCATGCCGCTGTTGAAACCCTTCACCCCCCGGGCCGCCAGCGCAACCTCGCCCCCGAGTTTGGTGTAGTCGAACAGCAGCGTATTATCATGGTGCCAAGTATGTCCCGTTGCATCATGCGGCGGCGCGGGCAGCACACCATCTTCGTCTGGGGTTCGCCAATCGGGCTGTCCTTCGAGGTCTGCACCATGACAGGCGGCGCAGCGCTCGGCGTAGAGCGAGCGCCCCGCGACGAGATTGCGGCCTTCGAGTTCGTGATCGGCCTGCGCTGCCGATGCGGCCGCACAGAAAATCAAAGCAGCCCGTTTCATGCAACTTCTACCCATGTGCGCATCCCTCCGATCGAGTGGCTCAACATATGACAATGGATCAACCAGCGCCCCGGATTGTCGAAGACGCAGAGAACATCGCGGCTTTCGCCAGCAACGACCAAGGTTGTATCCCGGAGATCGCCGAGGCTGCCGTCAGGGGCCACCTCATAGAAGTGATGTCCATGCAAATGAATGCCGTGCGGGAATGCGGTATCATTAACCAAGGTGATCCGCACCGTTTCGCCGCGTTCGATGGCGGCAAAGGGGTCCTGTTGCAGGTCCGAGACGTCGTTGAAGGACCAGACATTGGCACCGCCGTGCCGACCGCCCATGGCACCGCCCATCATGGTCAGCGTCAGGTGCTGGGAGGGGGCGCCCGGTGCCGGGAGGTCCGGTGCCGCCAAGGTCGGCAGAGGCCCCGATTGCCTATCCGTATTCTCACCAGAGATGGACAATTCGGCGAGACGGTAAGGCTCCTGCCGCGTGGGCATGTCAAAGGTGACCGGGCCGGTGACATCGACGATCAGATCGGCCCGCTGGGCCGGCGCCAGAACGAGGTCAGAGGCCGCGCGGGGTTGGCTGAGTGCCATGCCATCCAAGGCGACGACCGAACCAGAGACACCAGAGATGCTCAGGGGGAAAATACGATTGGTCGCCGCATTGATCAGCCGCAGGCGGATGCGATCACCTTGCCGCACCTCGCTTCGCGAGAGGAAGCCGCGGGCAAAATTGCCCATATAGCCCGCATGGGCAACGCTATGCATGTCGGTGAATTCATCAACAAGGCTGCCATCTTCGTCGATGATCCAATCGGACAAGATCAGGGTGATGTCGTGATCCAGATCGAGGGGGGCGTCGTCTTCGACGATCAGCGGCCCCATCAAGCCGCGCGCCACCTGCTCTTGCGAGATATAATGCGAATGATACCAATAGGTCCCCGCGTCGGGCGGCACGAAGCTGTAGGTCTTGCTGTCACCGGGGTTGATCAGGTCTTGCGTCAGCACCGGAACGCCGTCCATCCGGTTTTCCAGCCGGATGCCGTGCCAGTGAACGGCGGTGCCCTCTTGCAGGGAATTCTTGACCTCAATCGATGCCCGCGCACCCCGTTTAAGCCTGATCTCAGGCCCCGGCATTGAGCCGTTGAACCCCAGCATTGCGGTGGTGCCTTCGCCTTCGGGAAGGATCTGCTGGCTTACTGTTTCGGCCTTCAACTTCAATGGCGTGACGCCAGCAAAGCTTGGAAGGGGCAGAACCGCAGCGGCGGAAACACTGGCGAGGAATTGTCTTCTGTTCATGTCATGCCTTATCGGGATGAATTGCGATTGATGCTGCCACGGGGCACAGGGCGCGCTGATGTCCGAGGCGTGTTGGTATGTCCTGCAGGGGCCAATTCCAACTGTCGATGACGGGTTGGAGGTGGACCGCCTATGCGCTCTCTATCGGGAAAGAGAATATGTCGAACCACTTGGGTCATCCCTTCTCTGACAAGGGGGCGCGTCCCGCCATGACCTGCAGCACGAAGCTTCCTGACGCCGTAATCATGAGAAAGCCGTGAAATGCCTCTATCCCGGTGATGAAGCGCAGGTGCCCCACGGGGGTCAAATCGCCGCGCCCCAAGGTGGTGAAGTTGACCAGCGAGAAATAGAAATAATCCATCATCGTGGTGGGCTTGCCCGCCGGGCCGGATCCGTTCAGCGCGCCGATTTGCAAACCCTGCTCGGCCCAGAGGAAGAACAGCGTATAGATGAAAGCCTCGATGACATGCGCGAGTGTGATTGCGCCGACGGCCAAGCCAAGGTTCTGGCCATGCGCAGCACTTTTGCGCTGCGCGATGGTATCGGAAACCCGTTTGAGCACGAGATAGTGGATCGCCGTGCAGATGCTGACGACCAGAACGGATAGAAGCATTGCTTGGACCATGACGGGGCAACCTGCTTTGTGGGGGGCTTTTCCTCAAGCGATTACGCCGGGGCGGCGTTTGATCTGGTTGCAGGGCCTATCGCTGAGCCCTTCACAGTTGCAGTTTGCAGGGCCTCCGCAGGCATCAATGCGTCATCCATCAAATCCTCAATGAAGGTGCTGAGCAACTGGGTGCGCCCGGTGACGGCAGCCTTGCGATAAATCGCGTTTGTCTGCGCTTTGATCGTTCCTTCAGAGGTGCCGCGCAGTTCCGCAATGTCGCGGGTGCTCAGGCCTTTGACCAGAAAGACGGCGACATCCCGCTCTGCGGGCGTCAGACGCCAGTCGGTGAAATGCTGCGTCATCACCATCGAAAACTCCGAGGTGCATCGGCGCATCTTCTCTTCGGCGAGCCGCGCACGTTGCAGACTTGTCCTGAGGGCGATCCAGCCAAGCGCCACGCCGAGGTTCAACCCGATGGCCAAGATCGTTTGCTGATACTCATGGCTCTGCCAGATCAGAAACTCAGATTCCATTCCCATAGCGTCCAACAAGAAGCAGACGGTAAAGAAGATCGCCACAATGGCCTGTAGTGTTGCAATGGCCCAAAGGGCAATGGTTCCACGCGTTTTCATAGCTCGAAGTGCCTTATATTTGTGGAAAGCACAGGGCCGGCCCGGTCAGCCGGCCCTGCGATTGGCGCTTACTTCATCTCAGTCACAGTCAATTTGCCTTTGACACGGTCCGCCACGAATTCGATGTCTTGGCCTTCTTTCATTTTAGCAATCAGCGCTTCATCGGCTTTGAACACCATAGTCATCGACGGCATATCGAGGTTTTCGAGTGGGCCGTGGATGATGGTGACCTTATTGCCCTTAGCGTCGACCTTCTTGATCTTCCCGGTCGAGTAGACGGCAGGTGCCTCGGGAGCCTCATTAGACTGAGCGACGGTGATCGGACCGTGCATGCCGGATTCGTAGTGGCCGGGGATCAGGCAGGCGAACTCGAAGCTGCCTTCATTGGCGAAGGTCCAGATCACCTCGCCCTCCATGCCGGGATCAAGGCGAACGGAGTTCGGGTCATCATGCTCCATGTCCATCTTGGCCATCGCTTCTTTGTGCTCAGCATTGCCATCCATCGTGTCGATGACGAACTCATGCTCGATCTCGCCTTTATTGGTGACAGCAAAGCGGATGGTATCGCCTTTTTTGATGTCGAACTCGGCGGGTTCAAAGATCATCTCGCCGTCGTCGGTTTCGCGCATGGTCACCTCGATGGTGCGGTCAACCGCCTCGGCCTTGCCGGGCATGCCTGCGGCCATTTCCTTGTGCATATCGCCGTGGCCGTCATCGCCGTGACTGCCGCCGTGGGTGCCCGCGGCAAAGGCCGGAGCCGTGATGAGAAGGTTGAGGGCGGTCGAGAGAAGAAGTTTGTTCATTGTTTTTCCTGTATGTTTTTAGAGGTGATTATGGTCCAAAGGCCGCTTAGCCCTTGGAGATTGGTTTTGGCGTAATCTGGGTTTCCGGGCTGAGGTTCTGCGCGAAGTCTGGCAGCTCGCCTGTCCATTCATACGCTTCGGTGCCCGGCGGGTTTTCATACCAGCCGGGATCTTCGTAGTCGTCCGCGTCGATGCCTTCGCGCACCTTCACGACCGAAAACATGCCGCCCATTTCAAGGGGTCCATGCGGCCCCCAGCCGGCCATCATCGGCACGGTGTTGTCGGGCAGCGGCATCGACATTTCGCCCATATCCGCCATGCCCGCCGTGCCCATGGGCATGAACTCAGGCTGCACGCGGCGGACCTGACGTGTCATGTTGGAACTGTTGGTGCCGATTAGCGTGGGCACGTCGTGACCCATAGCGTTCATCGTGTGGTGCGACTTGTGACAGTGGATCGCCCAGTCGCCCAGATGCTCGGCCACGAACTCATAGGCGCGCATGGCGCCGACGGGAATGTCGATGGAGACCTCGGGCCACTGCGCCGATTCCGGCACCCAGCCGCCATCCGTGCAGGTGACCTTGAAGTCATAGCCATGCATGTGGATCGGGTGGTTGGTCATCGTGAGATTGCCGACGCGCACGCGAACCTTGTCGCCATGGTTGACGACCAGGGGGTCAATGTCCGGGAAGATGCGGCTGTTCCATGTCCAGAGGTTAAAATCCGTCATCGTCATGATTTTCGGGATGTAGCTGCCCGGATCGATGTCGAAAGCGTTCAGCATAATCAGGAAATCCCGATCAACGCGCATGAAATCGGGGTCTTTGGGATGGACCACGAACATGCCCATCATGCCCATCGCCATCTGCACCATCTCATCCCCATGCGGGTGATACATGAAGGTGCCGGATTTGGTCAGGTCGAACTCGTAGATAAATGTCTTGCCCGGCGGGATGCCCGGATGGCTCAGCCCGCCGACACCGTCCATGCCCGAGGGCAGGATCAGCCCGTGCCAATGCACCGTCGTATGTTCCGGCAGGCGGTTGGTAACATAGATGCGCACCCGGTCGCCCTCGACGGCTTCGATGGTCGGACCGGTGGACTGACCGTTGTAGCCCCAGAGGCGCGCGACCATACCATCAGCAAGTTCACGCTCGACCGGCTCGGCAACGAGGTGAAATTCCTTCACGCCATTGTTCATCCGGTGCGGCAGGGTCCAGCCGTTAAGCGTGACCACGGGGTTATAGTCCGGCCCACTGGTGGGACGGGTCGGCGCTTGGGTGAGGGCCGAATCCATCTCGGCGGCCTCGGGCAGGCCCATATTCATGGTCTGGCCCCATGCTTTGGAGGACACGAGCGTTGCACCCGCAGCGCCGGCCCCCAGCAGTTGACGTCTGTTAATCATCTGGTTGCTTCCTTGTCTCAATGTCCTGCGCCGCCACTGGCGGCGATCTGTGTCTCTCCGCCGGCACCGCCGCCGCCGCTGCCACCGCCGTAGATCGCGGCGGTCAGACCGGCAGAGGCCAGCCAGAACTCACGCTTGGCATTGGCTGCCTCAAGCTGGCTTCCGATCTTTTCGCGGGCATCGTTCAACAGATCGAAGGTGCTGGTGATCATGCCGTTGTTGCTGAGCAGAGCCTCTTCATCGATGGTGCGGCGCAAAGGCAGCACCACGTCTGAGTAGTGCCGTGCGATCTGGTGGCTTGAGCGGTAGGCCGTGGCCGCCGCCCGGGCTTCGGAGCGGACGTTCACCGCCCGTTCGGCCAGCACATTGGCGGCTTGAAGATAGCTAAGCTCGGCCTTGCGCATTCGCGCCTTGCCGCTGTCGAAAATTGGGATGACGAACTCGAACTCGACCTGAGGTGAGATACTGGTCTCGACTTCCCCGTCCTCTTCCTCACGCTCGATCTCGGCACCAGCGATGACTTCGAGGTCGGTCAGGGTGCGGGTGGCATCGGTCAGACCATAGGCCTTGGCCGTTGCTGCCAACCCCAGCCGGGCGACTTCCAAATCAACACGATTGGCGAGCGCCAGCCGTTCGATGCCCTTGTGGCTGCTGACCGTATTGGGCACGCGGGGCAGAGCATCGGGCACATAATAGGCCACGTCCTGCCCCCAGAGCCCCATGAGCCGGGTCAGCTGTTCCTTAGCCAATTGCGCATCCAGCCGCGCCTGCGCCAGCTGTCCGGCCATCTCGGCATTGAACGCCTGCTCGCGGGCCTGTGCGGCCTTGTTGAGCGCGCCGGTCTTGCCCAGCTGCTGCGCCAGTTCCGCCGCCGCATCGGTGGTGACGGCAGCACGTTTAAGGTAGCCCACCGCCTCAAAGGCGGCGACCGCGTTGATCCATGCCTCGCGCGTTTCATTGGCCAGTGCCAGCGTGTCGCTCACCGCCTGCATCTGCGCGTGCTGGAATTCCGCCTCGGCAGCGGCGATGCGCTGTTTGCGGGTGCGAGCGTCCAGCAGGTTCACGGCGATCATGCTTTCCAAGGCACGGTAAAGCCCGACCTCGGGCGCGCCGATGCCCAGCAAGCCGATGGAGACGACGGGGTTTTCTGGCGTGGACTGCTGCCATGCTTCGGCCGCCGAGAGGCCGATCTGCGCATAGGACGCCTGAAGCCCCTTGTTGTTCAAAAGCGCGACCTGCACAGCGGTTTCGGCACTGATCGTTTTACCCTGCACCATGGCGCGGACCTGTTTGGAGGCCGCGACGGTCTCGGCCTGCGACTGCGCCCAGACGGTGCGCTTGCCGATGGCCTTGGAGGTGCGTGCCTCCACGGTGGCAAAGCCAGCATCACGGGCCGAGAAACTCACCGGCAGGTCCGTTGCCGTGCAGGCGCCCAAGATCAGTGGTGTAATGACGGCGGCGGTTTTCAATTTCCAACGCATCAGTGGTTCATCCCCTGCATATCCATCCCTTGCATAGGTGCCTGTTCAGCGTTCAACCGTCGCCAATCGAGCGGCTCCACCACGCCGCGACGCCGGTAGCCTGCAAAGGGTTGCTCTTCGGCGGTCGTGGCACTGCCGCGCGTGCTGTTGTCGGCGGCGGTCATCGCGGCGACTTCGGGCAGAGGCGTGGGCTGCTGCACATAGGCGGCAGTGACGTCTGGAAATGGGGGGAGCGTCGTGGCGCAAGCCCCAAGGGTCAGGGACATCGCCCCTGCAATCAGTGGTAATTTCATTGGTTTTTTGCCTGAGAATAAGGTGATCTTACCCGCAGCCAGACGCCGCGGATGCAAAGGCCGTTAGTCGGCCGGGATCAACTCAGGCTCGAGGCGGACGCAATTGACCAGCGGGTTGGCCAGAGGCGACAGAATGGGACACGCTGGTGTATTCAACGGATCGCGCAGCCGTCATTTTCGCGTCCTGCGAGGTGGTCAGCGCCGCCGTCAGGCAGATACCACCACAGCAAGGCTCGCCTTCGAAACTGTCTGGTGTTTCTGTCTGGTCCAGCATGGCCGCTGCGCCCTGATGCAGTTCGGACGCTGCGGCCATCTGGTGGCCCGCGTGATGCGCTGCCTGCGCGCTCTCATGCATCCCGCTTTGTGCGTGAATCGAAGAGGGCGGGAGCAGCAACAGACCACAGGCCAAAACCACGCCGAGAAGGACGCGACAAAGGTTGGATATGTTTGCCAGAGCACGCATAGGTGTTATCAGTGTCGTAAGTCGCAGAGCCTGTCAACGCGTCCAGCGCTGGAAGGATTGCGGTTTTCTGGCGGAAAACGGCCTAAAGTGCGGGGCAGCGGATTGACGTTCTGACCCAAAGTGGAGGCCAGAGGCGCTGGCTCCGGTGCCAGAGCGCGATGGGCATTCGGTCCGAAACGCCTACTTCGACGCCTTCTGCAAAAGGCCGATCAACTCGTCAAATTTGGCGCGTTGTTCTTTCGGGTCGCCGCTGGCAATCGCAGCCTCGACGCAATGCTGGGCGTGGTTCTCCAACACAAGCTTTTCGACCCCCAGAACGGCGGATCGGATGGCCGCAGTCTGTGCTAAGATGTCCATGCAGTAGCGGTCGCCCTCAACCATTTTCGCGATGCCGCGCACTTGTCCTTCGAGCCGTGATAGGCGGTCCAGCGTCTTTTCCTTGTTAGCCTTCATGAGGCGGCGCTCCATTTGAGATTTGTTGCCAACCGGATAATATACCCCATATGGGTATAAAACGAAGGCACACATTGGCAATTTAGGAGGACAATACAATGGATTCAAAGAATAAGCACGACGATAGAACAAGCAGCGGCTATGGTCGGTTCTTTGCGATGATCGGCACCTCGACGGTCGTGATGTATGGCCTGATGTATCTTAACACTTATGCCCTTGACCATGTCTTCTTCTCGCAGACTCGGATGTGGATGGCGCTCTATATGGGCGGGGTAATGGCAATCATCATGCTCGCCTTCATGCTCGGCATGTATTCCAATCGAAAGACGAATTTTGCGATCTTCACTGGGGCTGCCATCGCCTTTGCGGCCGGCGTCTACTTGGTCCGGTCGCAAGATACGGTAGGCGACACCGCTTGGATGAAAGCCATGATCCCTCACCATTCCATCGCGATCCTGACCAGCGAACGCGCAAACCTGTCCGATCCGCGCGTGCGCGAGTTGGCCGACGCGATCATCGAGGCACAGCGCAGCGAGATCGAAGAGATGAAGCTCTATATCGAAGACATCGAAGCGAACGGGGATGCAGCGCCTGGCACGCCCCGCACCAAACCCTAAGATAAAGGAGCATATCATGCCATGTGACACCCGCGATGTCGCAGACGTAACAGCTGACCCAGCCGCATCCGCGACAGGGAAAACCGCCGTGCTATACCGCATGGCCCTGCCAAACCACCTGTGCCCGTCAGGGCAGAAGGCGCGATGGCTTTTGGAGCGCAAAGGCTACGAGGTCGATGACCGCCTATTCCGCGCGCGGTCCGAAGTCGACGCGTTCAAGGCGCAATACGATGTTCCCACAACGCCACAAGTTTGGATCGAAGGGAGACGCATCGGCGGCTATGACGCTCTGCGCCAGGAACTTACCGACTATGAACCTGCGGCGACCACTTACAAACCGGTGATCTATCTCTTTGCCGTGGCTGCGGCGACAGCGCTTGCTCTGTCCATCGGCTTTCTCGGCGCGATCACGTGGCAGACGCTCGGTTGGTTCATTTCGGTCTCAATGATCCTACTGGGGATGCAGAAGCTGCGTGATATCGAAAGCTTCACTACGATGTTCCTCAACTACGACCTGCTGGCACGCAAATGGGTGCCATATGCCTACGTTTATCCATGGGTTGAAACCGGGGCGGGCGTATTGATGACCGGGATGTTGCTAACCTCAATTGCCGCCCCAGCCGCACTCTTCATAGCCACGGTTGGCGCAGCAAGCGTGTTCAAGGCCGTCTACATCGACAAGCGCGAGTTAAAATGCGCCTGCGTTGGCGGCAATTCGAACGTGCCTCTCGGATTTGTGAGCCTGTCCGAAAATCTAATGATGATGGGCATGGCCATCGTGATGTTGGCCAAGATGTTTACCTGAAGGTCGGGCGCAGCATCTTGCGCTTAGCACGAGTTAGCAGGGCGGAAATGGTCAACTGAAGCAAACGTGCATGGGACGAGTGCTTGACTCAGCTTTGTTCGCATAGCTGCCGTTCGCGCGTTTTGCGGCGAACGGCGGCTCTCCGCCCTTGGTGTAGATTAGGAGCCGCCGTTCGCTGCGAAACGAAGGGTCTTTTTGAATTGAAGATTGCTTGCCCCTTCCAAGTTGTCGAAAGGCTTTTCGATCTCAATAATGCAGTGATGGCCATTAGGAATAGTTAGACCGATCCGAGATAATAACCGATGGCCTCTGCCAGTTCAGTTTCCTCGTATCTGAAATGAGATCGCACGACCTCCTCCAACTTTCTGAAGGCGGTGGCGGCATGAAGGAAATTCGCATCGTTCGGATCTTCCGTCAATACGTCCGCCGCGCGGTCGAGGCGGAGGATCAACTCATGCACCACCGCGTGCTCCGCCTTCAATTTGGCGACGACCTCACGGAACTTGCCTTTACCCGCCGCCTCGATCCGAGGGAACATGTCGGTGCTCTCGATGTCGTGGTGGAACTTCAGAATTTGGCATTCGCGTCCGCAAAGCGAACCGAAGGCGCGGAAATTCTCTGCCATATCGAGCGAAAGCACGATCCGCTTGAGGTCATCGGGCGGGCTGTCCCCCGCTTCGATCCGCGCCAGAACCGCTCCGATTTGGGCCATCTCCATCAGATAGTGCCGATGAATGGCCGCCAGCTGTCGCCCCTGAGCACGGTGCCTATCCGTCGCCTCCGGCACCGGCGGCGCTGTCGGGCGGGCAGCCTCGTCGAGGCTGAGTTGATCCAGTGGCTGATTAGAAAATTCGGTCATGATAGACATGCAAGTCCTTGTTCGTGAACGTCGACCGCCGGTGCAGGAGGCAACGTCATGGGTAGAAGACGCCTCCCTGCGCCCGTTTGATCTTGGGCTTGCCCTCCGGCGCCGGGATGAAATCGGCCTCGTCCCCCGGCACCGTCGAGAACTTACCCTGCCGCCATTCCTCGCGCGCCTCTTCGATGCGCTCGCGGCGCGAGGAGACGAAATTCCACCAGATGTAGCGCGGCCCCTCCATCGGCGCGCCGCCGAAGAGCATGAAGCGCGCATGGGCGCCGGTGCCGTCATCGACGCCCGTTACGGTGACCTCGTCCCCGGGGCGGAGGACCAGTAGCTGCCCCGGCGCGAAGGTATCCCCAGCCACGTCGATCCCGCCGTGGATGGTATAGAGGGCGCGTTCCTCGGTATTCGCCACGATCGGTGCCTTCGCCCCCGGCGCAAGGGTCACGTCGACGTAAAGCGTGTCCGAGGCCGTCTTGAGCGGTGAGGCGACGCCGAAGGCTGATCCGGCGATCAGCCGGGCGGTCAGTCCCTCGACCTCAACCGTGGGCAGGTCGGTCTTGCCGTAGTGCAGGAAGGCGGGGTCGCTTTCCTCCTCCGCCTCGGGCAGCGCCATCCATGTTTGCAGGCCGAACAAGCGCTGGCCGGTCTTGCGGCGCTCGGGCGCGGTGCGCTCGGAATGGACTATTCCCCTGCCCGCCTTCATCCAGTTTACCGCGCCGGGTTCGATCGCCAGATCGGTGCCGAGGCTGTCGCGGTGATGGACCTGTCCCTCAAAGAGATAGGTCAGCGTAGCGAGGTTGATATGCGGATGCGGGCGCACGTCGATGCCCTGATCGGTCAGGAATTCCGCCGGCCCCATCTGGTCGAAGAAGATGAACGGGCCGACCATCTGGCGCTTGTCCGAAGGCAGCGCGCGGCGGACTTCCATTTCGCCGATATCGACGGCGCGCGGGACGATCAACGTCTCCACCGCATCGACGCTCTTCGCGTCCCCGGGGATTGGGTCGGGACAGGGGCTCCAGCTCATGACGTGTCTCCTTTCAGCTTTTTCGTTGCAGGACGTCCTGCCATTCGGGGTGACGGTCGATCTGTGCCTTGGCGAAGAGGCAAAGCGGCACGATCTTGCGGCCCTCGGCGCGGGCGTCCTCTACGCCGCGGCGTACCATCGCTTCGCCGACGCCGCGGCCCCGCAGGGCCTCCGGCACGCCGGTATGGTCGATGATGATCGCGCGGGCGCCGAGGCGGGAGTAGGTCATCTCGGCCTCGTAGCCGTCGACCACCGCCAGGTAGCGGCCCTTGCTGTCGCCCTCTTCGCGGGTAATCTCGATCTCGCTGTCCATGGGTGCTCTCCTTACATTTCGGTGTTCAGCTGCCTGCGCAGCCAGTCGGCCTCTTCGGCGACGATACCATGTCCGGCGCCGGGCAGGATCAGCGTCTCGACCTTGGCCCCCATGTTCTGCAGCACATCGGCGCTCTTCTGCACCCGCGCCAGCGGAATATGCGGATCGCGTTCGTGACAACCGAGCAGCACCGGCACATCGGCCAGCCGGCCCGCATAGTCGAAGGTCTTGGCCGGACGGTCGTAGAGGTCGGCCCGCGGAACGCCGCCCGCCTCGCCCGTGCCGACCAGCCCCCCGGAGAGCGCGGCCACAGCGCGGAACGGACAGGCCAGCCGCGCCGCCGCCTCCAACGCCAGACAAGCCCCCTGCGAAAAGCCGATCAGCGCCACGCGTGTTGGATCGAAACCCTGCTCAGACAGGTCATCCAGCAGCGAGGAGATGACGCTCAGCCCGCTGCCGAGCCCCGGCTCATTGGCCGTGAGCGGCGCCAGGAAACTGTCCGGCCACCAAGACTGCCCGGCCGCCTGCGGGGCCAGCACGGCGAGATCCTGCAGGGCAAAGTGTTTGGCCAGACCGAACATATCCTCCGGCGCGCCGCCGCGGCCGTGGATCATCACCAGAGCCAGCCGTGCGCGTTCCACCGGAGCACCAGCGCTGACCAGCCTTTGTCCCGCGTGCGGACCGGTGCCGCGCGTCACCGCCCCGAGGCCGCTCACGACGGGACCCGGATCTGCGGCAGCACCTGCTCGATCTGAGCGCGGTGAGGCTCAAATTTCTCGGGCAGTTTCAGCGCCTCACCCAAGTGAGCCGGGTCTTCGTCCACGGCAAATCCCGGTGGATCGGTGGCGATCTCAAACAATACGCCGCCGGACGTGCGGAAATAGATCGCGTCGAAATACTGCCGGTCGATGACCGGGGTGACCTGTTGGCCCGCGGCAGAGAGCCGCGCCCGCCATGCCAGCTGCTCTTCCTCGTTGCGCGCACGGAAGGCGACATGGTGGATAGTGCCTGCGCCTGAGCGCCCGATTGAACGAACGTCCGAGGTCATTAGGTCCACGGCCGAACCACGCTCGGGTTCGGTCGAGCGGTAGCGAATACGGGTCTCCGTCCCGCCGGTGCCGCCCGTGGCGGCGGCCTCCTCGCCCTCGCGCACGTAGCCCATTGCCTCAAGCACAGCGGCGGTGGCCGCGACCTCTTCAAGCCAAAGGGTCACGCTGTGAAACCCCTCGTCCCGCGCGCCGCCTTCGATCACCTCGACCCGCAGCCCGTCGGGGTCACGCAGCGCGATGGCGCGTTCGCCGAAGCGATCGAAAGGTCCTTCGAAGTCGATGGTGGCCTCCGCCAGTTCCCCCATGCGCCGGTCCAAGTCGGGGATCGCATAGGCCACCGCCGACGTCATGCCGGGCCCCGCGCGCCCCGGGCCTGCATCTACGAATGGAAAGAATGTCATGATCGACCCGGGCGCCGCGTCCTTATCCCCGTAGTAAAGGTGATAGGTGCCGGGATCGTCGAAGTTCACGGTGCGTTTGACCAGCCGCTGCCCGAGGGTGCGCACCCAGAAGTCAAGGTTGTCCTGCGGCGGGCCGGAGATAGCGGTGACGTGGTGCAGGCCGGGGATGGCTCGGGAAGTGCCTTGGGACATGGTGCTCTCCTTTCGATGCCAGCGGCGCGAAGCGCTTCCGGCTTATTGTGTCGGTCGGTTGGGAACTTATGTAAGGCGAGAGTTACCAAGTGAAAGTCGTTACCAAATGGAAACCACCCAGAAAAAGGCACCCGGCCCCGGGGACCGGGACGCAGTTGATATCCCCTGCGCGGCGGACACGCTGCTGCGCAAGCTCTGGGGACAATGGAAAACCCATGTGATCTACGTGTTAGGCGATCAGCGTGCCTGCCGCTTCGGTGTGTTGCGACGCCAGATCACCGGCATCTCTCCCAAGGTGCTGACCACCCGCCTGCGGGAGTTGGAAGCCGATGGGCTGGTTTGGCGCGAACAGGAGAATACCATTCCGCCCAAGGTGACCTATGGGCTGACTGAAACAGGCCTTGCCGTGCATGCAGTGCTGAAGAGTCTTGAAAGGATTAAAGTCTAAGTGCGTAAAAAAACCGGAGTAAATCGGGTCAATCAATCTATCAAAACCCTTAGCAACGGGAATCGCAGCAACTTTTGAGTTGGCACTTATTGGTGCTTTCGGCCCTTAGCTGCCGTTCGTCAGTCATTCGGTACGCTGCGTTGCGGCCCGTCTAAGCGGCCATTCGTGCCACTTGCAGCATTTTCGGAGACTGAAGGTCGGCAGTGCGGACAAAGCAGACATCTTCTGACTTGCTATGACTAGCAGGACATTTACCTTCGCAAACACAGGTATGGGAGAATGAAACTGTGCAGAAAATAGCGACATCCAATCCGAATTTCATGATCCAACACGCTTCTCCGGATGATGCGGGGCTTGTTGTCGAATACATGAAAAAACTGGGCGCCTATCAAAAGATGTCGAACAAGATCACGGCAACTGAGCCTCAGATCAAACGGCTTCTGAATGAAAAACTGGGCGAGGCGCTGTTTGGATACTACAAGGGCGAAATTGCGGGCTTTGCCTATTTTTGCCAGAAGTCATCTGCATTTACTGGACGGTCAGGAATCTATATCGATGGATTCTTCGTGGATACGAAAGTCCGCCATCAGGGTCTTGGCAAGATCATTATGGGGTATCTTTGCTCTCTTGCCCTCGAGAGAAACTGCGAGATGATGGAATGGGGGGTTCTGGACTGGAACAAACCCACCATCGAATTCTACAGAAGCCTTGGCGCCTATAGCGTAGACGAGATGACGATTTTCAGGTTTACGCCGGACGATCTGAAATCAAATGCTCTGGCATTCGAGGGCAAGCCATAACCATCTGTGATAGACGGTTTGGGCTCGTTCCGGCCGTCCGCCGCACCAGGTGCGAATGGCGGCACTGGGCCGTCCGTGACGACGGCCCAAGCCTTCAGATTTCGATAGCTTCGGCGATCACCAGCGCATCTTCAAGCTCGACGCCGAGGTACCTGACAGTGCTGTCCATCTTGGTGTGACCCAACAGCAGTTGGACCGCCCTCAGGTTGCCTGTTTTCTTGTAAATCTGCGTAACTTTCGTTCGCCGCATCGAGTGCGTGCCATAGGCGCTTGCCTCCAGACCAATGGATGTCACCCAGTCACGCACAATGCGCGCGTACTGGCGGGTAGAGATGTGAAGCCGTTCGTGAAAACGCCCAGGCCAGAGGTATTCGGATCCGACCATCAGCGGTTCCCGCATCCATCTTACCAGCGATGCACGGGTGCCTTCGGAGATTTCGAAGCGCACAGGTTTCTGGGTCTTGCTCTGAAGAACCGACGCGCGTTCCTTGATTTGGCCGGATGCCATAACATCGACCACCCTCATTTTCACCAGATCGCAGCCGCGCAGCTTGCTGTCGATGGCAAGATTGAAGAGGGCCAGATCACGGTGGTTCTCGGCCAATTCCAGCCGCACCCTGATCGCCCAGACGTGTTTGGGCTTGAGCGGCCTTTTCTGGCCGACGATCCGGCCTTTGTTCCAGGCTGGGCGCAAGGCGCGGATGGCCGGTAAGTTTGATGTTTCCATGATGGATCCTCCCATCCACCACGCCCTCCCACATCGACAACCCGACGTTGACAAGACATCATATCACATGATGCTGCGCTGCCTCCGAGGTCCGCAGTGAGCCCAAACTGACCGCGCAAGGGTCGGAGGCCATCGCAGTTTCAGCATAAGGTGATCCGAAAAGGATGGCCCAAACCTGCCGTCCGCACTCCATCTACATGCTGCTTCGCAGCTTACCTAAAGCAGACACTGATGCGTTGCCCAGCATGATCGGCTCCCATGATCCATTCAGCGGACCTTGCTCCCGTTTGCCGCAGCACCGTGATACAGGCGCGAAAGTGAAGTGACACTCGACATCCTGCGCCTGCTCTTTTTCGGCCGTGCTGCGCGGAGGAGCTGGTCGAACCAACTCGCCGCGATACATACTGCACACTCTACGCTACCAGAGTTTGTTTCCTTGGAAGGACTTCACATGACCCTCACACGCCGCCGCCTGCTGGCCTATTCCGCGAGCTTTTTCGTCGCTGCGCCATTTGCGGTTCGGGCTGAAGAAAAGCCCACCATCCACGTGATGAAAGATCCTAATTGCGGTTGCTGTTCGGCTTGGATCGACATCTTGGAAAAAGACGGTTTTGACGTAACCACTGAACGCAGCTTTGGGACGCTGTTGACCCGGCACAAGTTGGACAGCGGCATCCCGCAGAATATGACCTCCTGTCACACCGACGAGATCCAAGGCTATATGATCGAAGGTCACGTCCCCCCCGCCGACATCCGCAAACTGCTGGCCGAGCGCCCCGATGCCACCGGCCTTGCCGTGCCGGGGATGCCCTATGGCTCACCAGGTATGGGGCCAGAAGATGAACGCGAAGCCTATGAGGTCTTTCTAATCTCCCGGGACGGCAGCACAAAAGTGTTTTCACATTACGACCCCGCGTGAGGACACTGCGCTGGAACTTGCTGAAAAAAAAGGTGACAGGAACCTCAGCGTCCGTCTTTTGGTTTGCACTTTGTCAACCAAAGCAAGGAGTAAGATGATGCAAGTTCAGGACATCATGACAAGCAATCCCACCTGCTGCGGCCCCGACACTTCGATTCAGGAAGCGGCAACCCTTATGGCTGAAAAGTCTGTCGGCTCCATTCCGGTGCTTAATGATGCCGGTGAGCCCGTTGGCATCGTGACGGACCGCGATATCTGCTGTGGTGCCGTTGCGCAGGGCAAGACGGTCGAGACGCCGGTTTCAGAAATCATGTCGAACGACCTTCTGACCGTGTCTGCTGACGACGACGTTGAAAGCTGTTGCAACAAGATGGAAGAAAAACAGGTTCGGCGTAGTGTGGTCACCGACGAAAGTGGTAAATGCTGTGGCGTCGTCGCCCAAGCGGACGTCGCCCGAGAGGCCAGCGGGGCGGAGACCGCGGAGTTGGTGGAAGAAGTTTCGCAACCCAAGGAGAAATCGGGCTGCTGCTGACAGCTCAATGAGCCCAACGGTTCATCCGGATAAGGGCTTTCCGTTTTTGCCAATGGAAAAGATTAGAACGCGGTGTTGGACCGCGTTCTAATCAGGCCAACAGAAAGAGGCGCGGCCGATGGCTCACGATCACGCCCATATTGATCCCGAGAATGGTGATCGCAGGGTATCCATTGCGATTTGGGCGAACGCACTGCTTACGGCGGCACAGATCGTCGGCGGGATTTTCGCCGGTTCGCTGGCGCTTATTGCTGATGCGCTGCATAACTTTTCTGACATGGCCTCATTGGTTATCGCCTTCGTCGCCCGAAAAATCGCGCGACGTCCAGCGGATGAACGCATGACCTTCGGCTATGGCCGGATCGAAGTCGTTGCCGCCCTGATCAACTACACCACGCTTATCCTTGTCGGGCTTTACCTGATCTATGAAGGCGGGATGCGCATGATTGACCCGCCGCAAGTGGCGGGTTGGACTGTCGTGATTTTGGGCGGGGTCGCGCTTGTAGTCGACATTCTTACGGCGCTGCTGACCTACTCAATGCAAAAGGGCAGCGTGAACATCAGAGCGCTGTTCCTGCACAATTTATCGGATGCTTTGGCTTCAGTTGCCGTAATCATCGGCGGCATCCTGATCATCCTTTACGATCTTCGGTGGGTTGATCCGGCCATCACCATCGGCATTGCCCTTTATATCCTATACCTCGCTCTAACTGAGATCGGCGATCCTATACGTATGCTGATGCTGGGCAGCCCGCCTGACATGGATGCGGGTGCGGTGGTTGAAGCGATGACGAACGTCGAGGGTGTGCGCGATGTGCATCACGTTCACCTATGGCAAATGCAGGAACATGAGGTCGCACTCGATTGTCATGTGGTTTTGGAGGGAACAGGTCTCGAGGACCTTGAATCTGCAAAAGATACCCTCAAAGGAATATTGGCAGACGACTTTGGCATCACCCATTCAAGCCTTGAGTTTGAAACCCTCGGCAATGCGCATGAGAATGCATCACTGTTCGGTCATGCGGATCGGCGAAAGAGTAAAGGCGAAGGAACCGGCACAGATTGAGCGGCAGCCGAACTCGCGAAGGCTGCGCGCCGCCTTGAGCAGCGTCCCGCCCATATGAGCGCATTCCGCCATTCTTCCGCTTTCCTTTTTCGACCAAGGATCGACATTTCAACGACGTGCTCCTATATCACCGTCATGCGCATTCTGCTTCGCCTTGCCACGTTCTGCCTATCACTCGTTCTGCTAACGGGTGTGTTGGCGCATGATCTGGCGGCGGCGAACATGTCGATGGAGATGTCCGGCATGACCGCATCCTCGACAAGTGATGAGGAAGAAGCCTGCGCAGCTTGTTTGCCGGGGGAGCAGAGCGAGGTTGTCTGCGACATCGATTGCACGGCACCTGTCTTTATCTTTTCGCAGATGCATCAGTCACCCATAGAGAGCATTCAGCGCTTCTTCATGCCTGCGCCTGCGGATCTCAGCCTTGCCGGGCTTAATCCCGGGTCTGATCCTTTCCCACCAAGAACCACCTTCCTGAGTTGACCGGCCGCACCGAAGCGTGACGGCCCGGTCTCGCGTTGTCTGCTGCCAAGCGATGGCAGAGCGATCGACCTTATCCGTCACTTTCGGGAACGACCTTCATGTCACTTTATCAATCGCGCGATATTTCGCGTAGACGCATGCTGTCCAGCGGACTCGCCGCCATGGGTGCGGCGCTGACCCTACCTCATGTGTCATATGCAACCACTCAGGGGGCTTCGATCCGGGCCCTCGGATACGACGGCAACTTATTGATCGTCGCGTCTGAGCATGCTCTCTGGCGCGTCTCCACCGCAAATCAAATAAGCGAACGGCCACTTGATCAGACAGTCACCGCGATCGCCAGCCACCCCGAGGCTTCGGGCAGTCTCTTTGCGGCGGTCGAGCCAACCGGTCTCTTGCGCAGCAGCGACGGCGGGCGCACGTGGACCAACGCAGGTGCAGGTTTGCCTCCAGTCCGGGTTACTGCTCTGACCCAAGCGGCCCTTGAGCCAGATTTGCTCTATGCTGCGCTTGCGGGTGACGGGCTCTGGCGCAGCGAAGACGCCGGGGAAAGCTGGGAGTTCGTGATGGACCGGCCCTATCTGAACGGAGCCGAGCAGGAGGTGCTCACGCTCGTTTCTGTGGGAAATCCGACTGGCATGGGCGGCATCTGGCTATATGCCGGAACTGAGGCAGGACTGACCCGCGTGCCCGATTGCTTTTGTCGCTGGCAGGATGTGACGGCGGGTAATGCCATGGATGCTCTGGTCGAGGGTAAAGCGCTGCCGCCCACGACACCGCTGCCTGTAGGGCAGCCTGTCCCACATCTCGCGCTCTCGCCCAAAGCACCGGAGCAACTCTACGTGGGCCTCGACAGTGGCCTTTGGGCTTCGGCAGACGCAGGGGTGAATTGGTCGCTGGTTGCTGATGGAAAAATCGACGCACTGGCTGTCGATCCTGCCGATCCTCAGCGTCTGACCGTCGTTCGCGACGGCAATCTTTCTGTCAGCCGCGATGGCGGCCTGACGTTCGACACTCTCGACATCTTTGAAGGAGACAAGAATTGAACAGTAAATTCACCCTCGGCACGGTTGCCGCAATCACAGCCGCCGGCATCATTGGTTTTGCCACCTTCGGCATGGCCGAAAGCGACAGAGCGCCTGACACGGATACCGCTGCGATCACCGTTCCGGCTGACCGCCAGATGACCATTTGGCGCGATCCGTCCTGTGGCTGCTGTGACGCCTATGCCGATTATGCAGAAGAAAACGGTTATCATGTCACCCGCATTGACGACCGCGATTTTGACAAGCGTTCTGTCGAAGTTGGCGTGCCAGAACAGGGGCTCGGTTGCCACCTCGCTGAGGTCGATGGCTATTACATCAGTGGTGTGGTCCCTGTGGAGGTCATTCAACGCCTAACGTCTGAACGCCCCGAGATCACCGGCATTACGCTGCCGGGTATGCCCAGCAACGCACCCGGCATGGCGGGCAAGAGTGGCACCCTCAAGACCTATGCCTTCGGCGAGGACGGCGTGGCCGTGTATTCAAATGAGTGAGGATGGAATGATGGAAATGATGAACGGATCTATGATGAATGGGCCGATGTCGGCCGGAATGATGATCGGCTGCGGCCTGTTGTTCCTTTTGGTGCTGGCGGTGCTGGTTCTGGGCGTGTTGGCTCTGGTCAAATACCTGAGTCGCTCGGCATGAGAGCGTTGATCGTAGCCGCTGTGGTTGGCATCACGGGCGCCGCTGCGGTTGCTGTCTGGGCCGGGGGGAAGGAAGACGCCCCCCCGGCGCTCACCGTGCTTGGCGTGCCTGTGGATGCGGAAATGCTCGATCAGGGCGCTGACCTCTATGCGGAGAACTGTGCCTCCTGCCACGGCGCAGACCTCGAGGGCCAACCGGACTGGCGCAGGCGGCTCGACAATGGTCGCATTCCTGCGCCGCCGCATGATGAAACGGGCCATACATGGCACCATGCCGATCAGCAGCTTTTCGACATTACCAAGAACGGGCTGGCCTCGGTCGTGCCGGGTTATGAAAGCGACATGCCCGTGTTCGAGGGCATTCTGAGTGACGCGGAAATCACAGCGATCCTTGGCTATATCAAGAGCACATGGCCCGAGCGTGAACGCAATTATCAGGCCGAGATCACCTCGAAGAACGAGGAAGGATCATGAGCAACCAAGATCAAGCTGCGCCCAAGTGGCGATGGTCCCTTCTGATCGCCGCGCTTCCTGCGGCGGTCTTCGCGGCCATCGCGGCGGCTTTCCTATGGGGACTGTTTAACAATGAAGACAGCCTTCCGAGCACCATGATCGGCCGGGACATCCCAGAGTTTGATTTGCCTCCAATCGAAGGACGCGAAAACGGCTTGTCGACATCAGATCTCCGCGGCGAAGTTTCACTCGTAAATGTCTGGGCCTCCTGGTGCGTGCCATGCCGGGTCGAGATGCCGCTGCTGGTGGAGCTTTCTCAGACCGGCAGCGTGTCAATCCACGGCATCAATCTAAAGGACAAGCCAGCCGCTGCACGCAGGTTTCTCGCAGAACTCGGCGATCCCTATGACCGGATCGGTGCGGATAGCTCTGGCCGGGCCTCTATTGACTGGGGCGTTTACGGAGTGCCGGAAACCTTTGTGGTCGATTCAAAAGGGCGCATTGCTTACAAACATGTTGGCCCCTTCAACCGGCACTCTCTGGAAAACGACATTCTTCCAGTGGTGCGGCGTTTGCAACAGGAGCAGGGGGCATGAAGCGGCGCGGTTTTCTTGGCGGCGCACTGGCGCTCGGGGCCACGCCGGCTGCGGCGCGTCCGGTCATGGCCGAGCACAACGCGCCCTTACCAATGCTCTCGCCGCCGATCACCGACGGGAGGGGCCGGGACCTGACTTTGGCAGATTTCCGGGGACGCACGGTGTTGCTCAACATCTGGGCGACATGGTGCGCCCCTTGTCGTGATGAGATGCCAACCCTCGACAGACTACAGGCAAAGCTTGGCGGGCCAGAGTTTCATGTGCTCGCCTTGTCGATCGACCGGGGTGGTTTCGACACCGTCCGCGCATTCTATTCCGACATCGGCATTCAGCATCTTGCTCTCTACGCCTCGGATCAATTGAGGGCGATGATGGCTCTTGGCGTGGTCGGCTTACCGACGACACTTCTTGTTAGCGCCGAAGGCCGCGAAGTCGCCCGCAAAGTGGGACCGGCCGATTGGGACAGCCCGGCGGTAATCTCTCAAATCAAGCACGTCATTTCAAAAGGATGAACCCAACAGTGACCCAAATTTCAAACAACGATAGGTCAGCAAGTGCGATCCCCGTGCCTTCGCGGCGACAGACCCTCATGCTGACTGGCTTTGCCGCTATCAGTGGCGGCGCTGCGCTCAACTGGGACTGGCTGACTGCTGTTGGTGCGGCACCTTTGATCCTTAGCCTCGCTCCTTGTGCCGCTATGTGCGCTCTGGGGCTTTGCATGCGCGGCGGCTCTGCCGGCTGCGCCAAAAACGATCCGACAACCAAGCCGGACACCACGACAGACTAATTCTCAACCCAAGAAGGAACTGACATGACTTACAAAATGAAAATCACCGCTGCTGCCCTGACCGGCATGATGTTGGCCGCTCCCATCGCTCAGGCACAAGATGCAAAACCAGAAGCGGGCGATATGCCGATGGCCGAAGGTCACAGCATGAACGGCGAGATGTCCGGCATGAAAAACATGGAAGGCATGAAGGGTATGGAAGCCATGATGCCCATGATGAAAATGATGTCTGATATGGGGCCGATGATGGAAGCCTGCACAGAGATGATGCAGTCCATGACCGACCACATGAATTCTGCGCATGGCGAAGATCAAAAGGGCTGAACCTCGGTCCGCCCGTCTGACTGGCGGGCGGATCATTCTATTGAAAGAAGTATCATGACTAAGATTACGCCGGCCCGTCGTCGGCTAAGCATTGCCCTGTGGGCGAGTGCTATCGCTGCCGCCGTGCTTGTTGCGGGCCTTGCCCTGCTGCGCCCGGACCACGTTCCTGCCGGCCAAGCAGTCTATCGCGGCGACGCTGACATCCGTTCAGAATTCTCGTTGCTCGACCACAACGGTCAGGTCGTTAGCCAAAAGGACTACGCAGGCCGCTGGCAGCTTGTGTTTTTTGGCTTCACCCACTGCCCAGATATCTGTCCAACCACCTTGGCATATATGGGTAACGTGCTGGAACTGCTGGGCCCTGAAGCTGATGAGATTGCTCCGCTCTTCGTGACGGTCGATCCAGAGCGCGATACGCCTTCGGTTCTGAAGGAGTATGTCGCGAATTTTCACCCGAATCTGATCGGGTTGACCGGAAGCGAGGACCAAATCGCCGAGGCGACCGAGGCCTTCAAGGTTTACAACGAGAAAATTCCCGCAGAAACGGCGCCCCACGGATACATGATGGCCCACGCCGGCCATATTTACCTGATGAACCGCAAGGGTGAGTTTGACGCTGTTTTTCTTGAAAGCGCGCAACCAGCTGAGGAGATGGCCGAACAAATCTCCATGCGTATCGCGAAAGAGAAACGGACCCAATGACCCAAAAATACACCCCCACCACATGGCGCAGCGCCCTCTTACTTGTTGCCAGCCTACTTTTGGCCTCACCGGTTTTTGCCGATCATCCGGGTGAGAACCTTAATCAGGTGATGGCTGCCAAGGAAGCCGCCTTCGAACCGATCTTGCCCGGCGACGCACCAGACCTCGCTTGGATAGGGGCGGCGCATGAAAGCACATCCCTCAATGCTTTGAGGGGAAAGATCGTGGTTCTGAGCTTTGTGCCCGAAGGTTGTGGCGATCCTTGTGAGGCACAACAAGCTACGCTCACCGAAACGCTCACTGCGCTCAACTCCAGCGCGATGCGCGATATGGTGGTCTTTGTTACCCTTAGCGACGAGCCGCAAAGCGGTCCCGCTACGCAGAACAGGATATTCGCGCGGACGCCAGACCCTGAAAAACTTAGTCATGCAAACGCTGCTCTCGCTGGGGTAAGCGAACGGAAAGACCTAACCCCTCAGGTCCATCTGCTGAACCGCGCAGGCCAGCAGGTCGGCATTTTTCACGGCGCTGATTTTGAGCCGCTTAACCTCTTGCTCTATATCAATGGGCTGACCAACACCCATCCTCATGCTGAACCCAGCTTCTGGCAGCGAATGACTGGATGGTTCTTATGAAATCTTACAGCACGATCACGGGACCCCATTGGCTTTCCGCACTTCGGCTTTTTGCCGTAATCACCTTCCTGGGGCATCTCATTTGGGAGGCAGGACATATTCCACTTTACACCATCTGGGTTGAGGGGACGTGGGGTGAGATTATCTTTGCTGCGGTGCATTGCACCGGAGGCGATCTACTGATCGCCATGAGCAGCCTATTGCTTGCCCTGTTCTTCTTTGGCACCGGCTCTTGGCCGCAGAGGCGGGTATATCCTGTTTTAGGCGCAATGTTGGTGGTGGGGCTTGGCTACACGGTTTTCAGCGAATGGCGAAATATCGAAGTGCGCGAAGCATGGGCCTACCGCGAGATCATGCCGGTCATTCCGATCATCGACGCCGGGCTAACCCCCATGTTGCAATGGATCTTCGTTCCCCTCGCGGCCTACTTCGGCGCGGTTAGGCATTCCTCCCGCAAGGTGGGCGTGCCTGATGCTTGATGTCTCCTCTCTCGGGCTCATAGCGGCTTTGCTCGCCGGGATAATCTCCTTTGTGTCACCTTGCGTCTTACCTTTGGTGCCGGGCTATGTCTCCTATATCGCGGGACGAACTGGGGTTACTGGGGCGCATCGCAGCCGCAAACAAGCGGTTTGGTTAAGCTTCTGCTTCGTATTGGGGTTTTCGACGATTTTCATAGGGCTCGGGGCTTCGGCAACAGCTCTGGGGCAAGTGCTCCTGCGTTGGCGGTTCGAGTTAAACCTGATTGGCGGCGCAATCGTAATCCTTTTTGGGCTGTTCATGCTCGGGGCCGCGCGCATTCAGGCCATGGAACGTGACATGCGTTTCGACATTGACCTTCCCGGCGGGCAGCCGGTGGCATCCTACGTTCTGGGTCTTGCTTTCGGCTTTGGATGGACCCCGTGTATCGGACCGATCCTGGGTGCGATCCTGACAGCAAGTGCTGCCAGCGCCACAGTATCTGAAGGGATCGGATTGTTGAGTGTCTACTCCGCTGGCCTTGGAGTGCCATTCCTCATCGTTGCGGCCTTTACGGATCAGGTTGCGGCCCGTCTGCGTGCCATCAGCTCTGTCGGGCGACGGCTCCATCAGGTGGCGGGGGGGATTATGATCGTTATGGGTCTCACTATGATGACCGGACAGCTGAGCGCTTTCTCTTGGTGGCTCCTGGAAACCTTCCCGATGCTGGGACAGATCGGCTGAATTTTATTTGGAACCCTCCAGGGTTGGAAAGTGATTGTCCTCTTATAGGGTTAGTTTTTACCAGCATAGATAGGGAAGTAAGATGATGGACGGTGATATGATGGGCGGCGGGATGATGTTTGGGATGGGGATCGGCTGGCTTTTGATCATCGTGATCCTCATTTTGGTGATCGCAGCGTTGGTTAAGTATCTGCGCAAGTAAAGCAGGAGACTGGCAATGAAGGAGTCCGACAAGCCAGTCATCGTCGTCACCGGTTCAAGCGGATACCTCGGGGCGGCGGTCGTCAAACGATTGCACGAAAAATACCGTGTCGTTGGACTGGACCGCCATTCACCGCCTCATCCCCCGCATCAGGCCGAGTGTATTTGCTTTGATATTACTGACCAGGCCAGCGTCGATAAAGCTTTGGCCAGATTGCGACTGGCCTATGGCGATCGCATCGCCGCGTGCATTCATCTGGCAGCTTTCTTTGATTTAAGCGGGGAGGATCACCCTGCTTATGACGCGGTGACTGTCGAGGGGAGCAAGCGCCTTCTCAAAGGGCTTCAAGACTTCGACCTTGAACAGTTCGTATTCACCTCCACGATGCTGGCCCATGCGCCGACCACGCCCGGCGTGCCGATAGATGAAGGTGCGCCGTTGGACCCCAAACTGCCCTACCGCGCCTCGAAAATTCGAACCGAAGCGATGCTGCATGAGGAAAAGGGAAGTGAGAAGCTTGTTCTCCTCCGGCCGGCCGGGATTTACGACAATGAGGGGCATTCGACCTTCCTTGCCCACCAGATTGCACGCATTTATGAGAAACGCCTGAGCGGAAAGGTGTATCCCGGTGATCTGTCCCGCGGACAGGCGTTTTTACATCGCGACGATTTGCTTGACGCCATCGAACGTATCGTCGACCGCCGTGAAAACTTGCCCGATGTCTTCCCGGTTCTGCTTGGCGAGGCGGAACCGATCCCCTTCGGCGACTTGCAACGTTTAATCGGACGTGAACTGCACGGCGAGGATTGGGTGACCTGGAACATTCCACCCAAAGCGGCCAAACTCGGGGCATGGGTAGAAAACCGTATATTCGGCGAGGATGCCTTCATTCGCGCGTGGATGGTGGATATTTCAAGCGATCACTACGAACTTGATCTATCGCAGGCCAATGAACATCTGGACTGGACCCCAAAACACAGCCTGCGCGAAGACATGCCTGAGATGCTGCGAGGGCTGAAGGACGACCCTTATCGCTGGTATGAGGATAACGGCGTGAACGCCGCGCGTGTGTCAGCGTCCAAAGTCGAGCAGGCGGCCGAAGATAATGCCTCTGAAGTGGAGAACGACACTGCCGCCGATCGGGAAAGCGCGGTGCGCGAACACGACAAAAATATGCAGATGATGCATTTTCAGATGCTATGGGTGCATTGGTTGGTTGCAGCATTGGGGCTTTGGCTTGCCACTGCACCGTCAGTCTTCGGCACCTTTGACCAAATTGAATTCAGCGCAGCGGTGCAGCGCGTTACTGAAGATCGCGGGCTTTGGGCGGCCTCGATGCGCAGCTGGCTCACGGCGTGGAACAACGTGTTCACGGGATTGGCAATCACAGCGCTTGCCTTCTTCTCCATGAAGCCCGGCAACGGTTGGGCGCAATGGGCAAATGCGGCGCTCGGCGTATGGTTGCTCGCCGCGCCACTGGTGTTCTGGACCCCAGATCCGGCAGTTTATGCCAATGATACGCTGATTGGCGCGCTGGTAGTCGCATTAACCATTCTGATACCAATGATGCCCGGCATGTCGCGAGAAGGTATGATGGATGACGGGGACATCCCTCCGGGTTGGACCTATTGCCCGTCGACCTATGTGCAGCGTCTTCCGATCATTGCGCTCGGGGTGGTCGGCTTTCTACTTTCTCGCATCCTTTCGGCTTATCAACTCGGTCATATCGACGGGATCTGGGAGCCGTTCTTTTCGTCGCCATCGAACCTGAACGGCAGCGAATACATTGTCACTTCCGATGTTTCCAAAGCCTGGCCAATCGCCGACGGCGGGTTAGGCGCGATGAGCTATATGTTTGAAATTTTGATGGGTGTAATGGGCAGCCGGATGCGGTGGCGCACGATGCCATGGATGGTGGCGCTCTTCGGGATTGTGGTTGGGCCGCTGGGAGTGATCAGCATTTACTTCATCATCAACCAGCCAATCGCCATTGGGACCTATTGCACGATCTGCCTGCTCGCCGCAGCTGCGATGCTGATCATGATCCCGTTTTCGCTGGATGAGATTGTGGCCATGGTGCAATTCATGGTCTGGAATACCCGTCGTGGCCGCCCTTTTTGGCGGGCATTTTTTCGGGGAGACGCATTGCCGGGTTCAACAAAGGGCGGTGGCATGTCTTTTGATGAGCGGCCAAGCGAGATTGCTCGGCAGGCCGCTCGCGGTGTCACGGTGCCGTGGACGTTGGGAGTGAGCGCCGCCATTGGAGTATTCCTCATGCTGTCCCGGGGTATCTTTGACAATGAGATGCCATTGGCGGGGAGCGATCACCTCGTCGGTGCCTTGGTGCTTACCACAGCTGTCATAGCTTGGGCTGAGGTCGCACGGCCGCTGCGGTTCCTCAATTTAGGTTTTGGTCTGTGGCTCATCCTGGCACCTTGGCTGCTTGGCGGGGGCACTTTGGCGGGCAGTCTCGTCGGGGTCTCTTCAGGCCTCGCTCTACTTGCACTGAGCTTGCCGCGCGGCAAGCGAAGTTCGGAACACTACGGGACTTGGGATCGCTACATCATCTGACTTCAGAACAAACTCAAGTCTGGCCATAGCGGCAATGATATTTCTATTAGAGACATGTGCGTTTTCGGTCTCGGATAGCCGCAACACATCCTCTCGTGGATGGAGTAAGTCTGGGAAGGGCTGTTCCCAGAGGGGCGAATAGTGCTGTCTCGCGAACGCGAGCATTGCGGCCAGCTTGGGCACCAAGTGACTTGCATCGGCACAGCACTCTGTCTGTTCCGTTAACGGGTCTGCCAATGATGTCGCCGCTAAAACGAAATGGTTAGCCTCAATAGCTTCGGCAAGCATCAACACGAAAGGCAGTTAAAGCCAGTAGCGCATCGGCATCCCGGATGAGGTCGACAACTCGGCTGTCCGCGAGACGATACCGAGCGAACCGACCTTCGCTGCGGCGGCTGACCAGCCCACACTCGAGCAGACAGCGTAGATGATTTGAAACATTGGGTTGCCCCAACCCTGTATTAGCGACGATTTCCTGCACGTTGCGTTCGTCTGACAACAGCGCATCCAGGATCGCCAGACGACTTGGATCACCAAGGCCCCGGAAGAGCTTTGCCCTCAGCGCCAGAGTATCTGATGCCGAAAGATCGTCTTGAAGTTCTTGCTCAGTCACATCATTATCCACTGATACGTCGGCGGCGACCGTATAGTTCGCCATTCCCAGTAGGATCGCACATGTGTCAGACTGATAACAACACGTTGCCCACAGCATCTTCGCTGATCAAGATGCGTGTGCAGGGCATGGACTGCGCCAAGGATGCGGCCGAGATTGAACGTGCGGCTCGATCTGCGGGGGTGGCCGAGGGCGATGTAAAGGTATCTACCGCCACCCACGTCATTACCCTGCGGATTGCGGAGGGCGACCTGCCCAAGGTGCAACCGGCCTTGGATGCTACGGGATATGGCTTCGAGAAGATCGAGGATGGCGACACATCAACCGACCCGGCATACAAGGACCCAAGCTATCGCCATGCTCTTTGGATCGTGGTTCTGCTCAATCTCGGCTACGGCGTGCTCGAGATGTTCGGTGGATTTCTGTCGGGGTCGCAGGCGCTGAAAGCCGACGCACTCGATTTCTTGGGGGATGGCGCAATTACCTTCTTGGGTCTTCTGGCCATCGGATGGAGCCTGACTTGGCGTGCGCGTTCGGCGATGGTCCAAGGCGTCTTTCTTGGGCTCTTGGGGCTTGGGGTGGTTGGCAGCACGATCTGGCGCGTTCTCAACCAGGCAACACCAGACGCTGGACTGATGGGAGCCTTCGCATTCGGCGCGTTGGTCGTGAATATCCTTGCAGTGCTGCCGCTCTTGAAACATCGCAAAGGCGACGCCAACATGCGGGCCGTCTGGCTGTTCTCTCGCAACGACGCAATCGGCAATCTCGCTGTGGTGATCGCCGCCGGCATGGTAGCATGGCTTGGGAGTGCTTGGCCTGATCTGATTGTTGCATTCGCCATCGCTGGTCTGTTCCTTCATTCCTCGTGGATGATAATCCGCGATGCAATGAGTGATCTGAAGGACGCCGACTGAGCCTGCGGTTCAGAACCAGAGTCCGCAGCTCCCTTCATCAATGCCCGGCGTTGGAAAATGAACAAGAAGTCGCAAAGTTCGCTTTCTGCGCTCAGCTAAACTTAATGCAGACCCCAGATTATATTACATGATCAAACGGCTGTGAATGGCCGCTTCTTCCTCTGTAAAGCGATCTTTTCGCGGTTGAGATCAACGACAGCTCTCCGCCCTTCTTTCCGGCGGCCTTCGCAGTCGCAGCACTGAGCGAGCAACAGCAGCAAACGGCAGGAAGGTCCGCAGTGCCGCCGCTCGCCCTCCGGTTTGACGCTGATTTCGTTTGCAAGTGCAGCGAAGGTCGGCAGTGAGCCCATTCCGTTGAAAAACTATTTGCTGCAACTGCAAACTTCTAAAATGTGGGGAGCTGTTCTCCGATGAGCCAATAGAGACCCGGTGTGACGTTGAAATTTCCATACTTTGGAATTTTGCTTTGCCGAAATCGGCTTCAGCGCGCTGCAGGAGGGTTTTTCTACACAATCAGCCCAAAGCGCCTGATGTTGCGCGATTCACCAGCGACGGCTTCAGCAATGAATATTAGCTGTTGCCAATCGATAAATTCAAGGAGTTGTACGGGTTGCGGGCATCAGTTTGTGCATTCGAGGTGTCACGCCTTTCCAATTTCCCGCCATCGCGGTTCTAAGGAAACCAACTTGCACAGCCCGGTTCACGATTTGGTAGTCAGTTCAACCACGCCAGATAGATTGCCATGACAATCCACACCACGACAATCTGTGCCACCATGGCAATGATCAGAAACTTTGTCCGGTTGTAGTCCTTTTTTACATCGATCTTTTTCATTGGTGAATACTCCAGTTTGCAGGACCGTGCTGTCTTTTACATATGTGGAGCTGAACCGAATACAAGCGACAAGAATGCAATGCTGCCATGCCCGATTCGTCCTGCAAAGCCGGCCTCAGTGCTCGATGCAGCTAATGGCAGGAACGAGCCTAATCTGCCGGATGCTGCACTTCTTGTGAATGGCTGCTTTGCTGAGCGATGGTCTTACTTGTGAAGTCCGATAACCCGTTTGATTGCTGCGATTGCGAGTTCGCCGATCTGGTCGCTTCCAGGCTGACCCGGATCGTAAGAAGCTACGGTTAATGCAAGCGGTTCACAGCGGGCGACAATTTGATCAAGACAGGCCAGTAAGTCTTCTCGCAAAAGCCCGCCCGGTTCGGAATACTCGTTCGCCATCCCCACAGATGTATCAACACAATCCATATCAAGATGAATTAGCGCCTCTTCCGAGGTTCTTGGAAGTAAATTCCCAAGTCTCTCGGCGAAAGATTGTGAACTGCGAGTCCCGCCCTCGACCATTGAGACACCAGCCGCAGAGAGGCGTTGCAAAAGCCTAACCTCCAGATGGCGGGAGCCGCAATAGATCAGGCGATGTGGGGCCAATGGAACAAATCCCGGGACGGTGTTTGCCAATCGCTTCCAACACTGCCCCGTCAAGGTGGCAGCTCCCATACTATCGAAGTAACCTTGATCGATGTCATCTGGGGTGTAGAAGTCAGTGTGGCCATCGAACCAGACCACAGGGACATCAGGGCTTCCAAGTCCAGCATATGTGCCAACCTCTGCGTTGCAATTTCCCGACAGCACCAGCGGAAAGCGCCCCGCGCGGATTGCCTCGGATACGATGCATGCGACACGTCTCTTGATCTCGAATGCGCGTCCCAGCTCACCTTCGCATTCGGGAATCTGGCCCAAGTCGGATACGCTGACTTCGATGCCCGCGCGTTCCAAATCTTCAGTCAGGCCCAACTCCATTAGGCGGACTGGCCCACCACCTACGCGGACCCCTCGCACGCCGCCATGATACGGCGCAAGTATCACTTCGATTGGTTTCATCATCTTATCATGAAAACTGTCAATCTGGTGAGCAATACCGAAAGCGGCCATTCATACTGATAAATTGGAAGTCGGAAAAGTCCGCATTGCAGACCTCGGTGGTTGGCGCAGCGAATGGCAGCTCTCGCTCTGAGCTGCATTTGTTGAGTTTTTGAAAAGTGATGAAAAGGGCCCGTTAATATTTGTATGGGTACGTAAAACTGTTTCGAGAACCTTAGTAACACCTACACTGAAAGATGCTGCGCTGGGAACTCAGGGGTGCAATCCGATTTTTTTTGCTTGAGCGATAGGTGTAACATAAAGTCGGGCCCGCGGCAGCAGACCGTTCCGCCCTCTTCGATACAAAGCTTCCTGATCGCAAGATTGCCATTTCGGAAATTCACTTCGACCTTCTCGATATTCCGCGCACGAGCTTCTCTCAGACCGCGCAGGAAAAGCGCTCTGCCGTAGCCGCGGCCCTGATAGGCGTCCTCGACTGAGAGCCCGATTTTCGCATGGGTCTGGTCAACAAGATAGAGTTCCACCACCGCGCGCGGCGCGCCGTCGCAGTCTATGCCGAGGGCAAGTCTGGGAGATGATGTAATCGCCTGCCGCTGGAGCGCCGCCTCATCGAAGCTGCCCATGAAGCGGAGCTGCCGCGACGCTGGGCTGAGGCGGCGGTAGTGCTCGAACAGGGTCTGCTGCAGATGCGGAACCGGAATAGATACTGTATCTGGGGCTGCGGTTTTCATGTGGCCTCCGATCTAATGACAGAGATGGGAGGCACGGAAAGCTGAGAGAAGGCGTGGTACTGGACATTGGGGATGCGCCTGACGCATAGGTCTGACTCCGAACCCCGCGGCATGTCGGGGATGATGGTTTATTCGTTCATGGGCCACTTTCCAACGGGGCAAAACTTGCCCCGCCCCCCACGCCGTGGAGTTCGGACACAGGACGTCGCTCAAAGACTTAAGGACCAAGCACTCTCGTGAAGCGAAGCCATGTTCAGAACCTGCTGCTGCAGTTTCCTGATCACGGTCGATATCTCCTCTTCCCCCCGCTTCCGAAGGTTCTGGCCCACTGCCGGATCACCGCCCAGTTATTAGGATCGGGGGTCACGGGCCAAGAACAAGCCGGGATTCTCCGACTTTGTGAAACAAGTCAGGTCAGACGTCCGCGCGGCGTTCCGATTCAAGGCTCACGTCACTGATGGGCCGGACCATCGAAGCTTGGGGGCCCATTGCCCCCTCGCCTTCGGCCACGGTCAACTCCACAGGAGATCCAACCTCAAGCCCTTCAAATCCTTCGTTCAGCACAGCATTGGGCGCAAAATAGATCTCTTGTCCATCACTCATCCGAACAAAGCCATAGCCATCAAACATCCTCACAACCACACCGTGGGGTGGCTTGGAGACAGTTTTAATATCACCACGGATATTCTGCGAATATGTTTCGAGCCGTCTTTCCATCGCGTCAAAAGCGTCCCGGATTGCGATATTAGGGTCAAAATGGTCTTTCCGGTCGCCGGGATCATTGCTGATAATAAGTTCACGCTCTGGCACGCGCACCTCGATCCGAAGGTGGAACTCTTAGCCCTGATATTGGCTGCGATGCGGCCGTTCCACAACGATATGGCAACTGTTGATCCGACTAAAATACCGGTGCAGTTTGCTCACGCGCTCCCGAATGCGCTCTTCAAGCGCTTCTGATTTTTCGACACTTTGCCACGCGATTTCTAATGGGGTGTCCATGTCGGTCCTTCCTTCTTTGTGTTGTGCAAAGCGGCGGTGAATCTGCTCACCAGCAGCGCCTCTCTTAAGAGAGAGAAACTTTGCTCTTCCCCAGAGAGCAACTCTCCGCAAAAGTTCTGCGTTCCGCCTTGCCGGCAGGCCAGCAAGCACCCGCCAATGCGGGCGGAAGCGCACCTGGAACGCGCAAGAATCGAAAAAATGGGGTGGTATCTCACCCTCTTGGTGCCAATCATCTGGTGAAATTCAATTCAGGTAGACGAAAAGACCTGTACCTTAGCGGATTTGCGATGGACCCACAGCGACTGCCCCGCGCCCTCTTGGTGAGCGTATCGGCGTCATATCCGACACCCACAGCCTGCTTCGCCCTGAGCCGGTGGAGGCCCTTAGATGCGTCAGCCAGGGGAACTTCCTCACCGGGGCGCCGGTTGACACCTGGCTCTTGCTCGGCTGGGGCGCGGTTACCGCGGTGCCTTTGCTGGTCTATGCCAACGGTGCGAAACTCTTGCGGCTCTCGACCATCGGAATTCTGCAATACATCGCGCCGACCATGGTCTTCATCGTCGCAGTATTCGTATTCGGCGAAAAGTTTGGCCGCGCGCGGATGATCGCCTTCCCGATGATCTGGGCAGCGCTGATCCTCTACTTGTCATCAATGCTTCAACACATGCGACGGACCCGTCGAGCCAAGGGTCCTGTAGGTCAAGGTTAGACGCTAGAGCTATCTGGAACCGGAAGTCTGCGTAGAGCTTTTGCTTTTTCCTTTCAAGGTTGGGCTTCGCTACAACAGCAATATTCCCAACATAGGTTTATCTGGCTTTCACTGGCCCTTGCTCTTTTGCGAAATTTGAAACCACGACTGTATTCAGAAGCGTCAGTTCTGCGAAAAACAGCAGAAACACCCTCTGAATATCCATATTTGGCTACATATACTGAATTCTGAAATCTTGCTAATAACGAACTAGGCATATTCTTATAAAATCTTTTAAAAACAGTTGCTTGACTCGAGTCTTAGCAAAGTGTCAGATGGAAGGAAAATCAGCTTCCCACTGGTGAGGGCTTCCGACATGACACTCACAATTCCATTCCACAGCGGCCGGATCGCCATTCTTTCGGACTTGCATGCCAATACATACGAGCACAGAGGCACTGATCCGATTGCTTCGCCGGGACTTCATGCCGTCGTAAACGACACTCTTGATGGGCTTATCATCGCTGGCGACCTTACGGACGGGCCCGCCCCCAGATGGGTCCAGGGGCTCGCTCAATTGACGCTGCACGTCCCGCCAGAACGCATCTATGTGATGCCCGGAAACCATGACTATTATGGCGGCACACTTTCGGATGACCATCTACTCGCTGAACACGCTCAGTCCGTCGGCGCACATTATGTGCAGAAAGAAGAATTACTTCACGGCGATACGCGGTTCATATGTTGCACGCTTTGGACAGACTTCGATCTGTTGGCGGACGCTGAAACGGCGATGAGCATCGCTGGAAGCGTCATGCGGGACTACTCCCGTATACGGGTTGGCCCCCCCGCAGGTTCAGATTACGGGGACGGGATATCGTGGCAACCTTCAGCGACCGAAATAGAGCCAGCTGATACGCTTCGCGTTCACCGCGACCACCGCGCTTGGCTTGAGGACAAGTTGATGTCCCCCCACCCTTGTGGAAAGGCAGGTCGCACGGTCGTTGTGACCCATCATGGGCCCCATCTGTCGGTCGCAGGACCAGTGGATGGCCTTACACCCGCATTTCACTCTGATTTAACAGACCTCATTGCGAGGCTTGCCCCATCAGCATGGTTCTTTGGCCATTCACATCGCCGGCTACGCGCCATGGTTGGACAAACCGACGTTCGGAACGTGAGCGTGGGATATTGTCGGGAGTTCTCTCGAACAGAGAGTGAATATTTGTTAGAAGCAGGTCTTTGGGTGAGCCACGATGGATCCTAACTCGGCTGACCTCAAATTTCTTGAGACTATAAGACGGTGCGCACCATTTGTAATCACTGATACTGATGGCGCTGCCTATGCCGTAACCGAATCCATACCGCCCGAAATTCACGTTGCGCTTGAGCAAATCACCCCAGAGGTGACGTATGTAGACGTGGGCAAAAAGCTGAGCCTTCCAATAGAGAATTGGGTATCGTGCAGTGAAAAACTGATAGTCGAGCTCATGACGCGCATGACGCGGCGGTCCCTCGAGCTCGGCAAGGTGGGACCGTCTCCCGCCGAACTTAATCAAGCGCCAACCCTCTCCCAATGGTCTGCCATCCTTGATACAGAATACGGGGGCGCGATCCTAGTTGGCGCGCAGGATGGGCACCCAACTCTACGGGGTAAGTTCATCAATACGTCTCGGCTTTGTGGGTTGGACAAAGAGGATGCTTGGGCCCGCACGTCGACCCGATGGTACCGTTTGGGCGATCGTGCAAACCAGCAAGAACTGGGCGCAATGTTCCATGGCAGGGTTGGTCTCGGAGACGCCCTTAGACTCACCCCGTCCGAGGTCCAGGCTTGCATCAAGGCAGATCAAGTTTCCGCGGGGCTCTGCGATGCTTAGCCGTAGTCGGTACTTGAAAGGTCACATCGAAGACTGTTTGGTTTACAGTGCAGATCAAGCCCATACCTTCCTGAGCCCCCAAGCAATTTTTTCAATCACGGTCATAGTCGCCAGCGGGGCAGCTCTATTCGTATCCTGGCGCGCCTATCACCTATCGGCAAAGAGCACTGGCCCCGATATGGAGCTCGTGAGACGGTTCGTCGAGTCGGCGCCCCTGGAACGACTTGCCGAAATTCAAACGCCTGAGAACCAGGGCGTTTCCCAAGTCGAAGACGAAGATGAAGAGAGAAAGGACACAAGGCTGTAGAAACGTCCTAGTCGAAATGGTGATTGCGATGCACTCAATCGATTATTTCAACCACCACGGGCAAGCTGATGCACGAAAAGTCGCGTTCATCTTGCGGACCTCCGTCACTGACTTATCCGTAGCAGCCGGGGTCGACCTGGGGGAATTGCAAGGCCCGCAGATGATGTGGATGAGACGCAGAACCGATTAGACAACCTTGTGGATGTACTGAACAAAGTGGGGCCCCAGTTCGCGACCCTGGTCATGGCTTATCAGTGGTACAGACCCGAACCACTGGCGGGCTTTGATGACCAAACTGCGATGCAACTCGTACAGGCGAGCAAAGCACATCAAGTCGTTACGTACATTGAAGCTGTGGGGGCAAAATTCTTCTAATGAGCTATGTGAGCCGAGCGCTCTCGGAAGTCTTTCGTGTTTGCTATCGCCCTTCATGGAAGCCGACGTTTTAGGGTCATAGCACAGCTTCCAACGCAAGGCCGGCCCGGAAAGTTCGAAGAAAGAGGTTAACGCACGATGAATATGAAATTGATCTGATCAAGTCCGACGGTACTTTTTCCGTGACCACCTCAGAAGCCGGCGCCCCACAACCAATAAGTTACCGGAGGGATAGTAAAACAACCAAAAGATTAAAGTTACCACAAGTTACTTCGATCTCGCGTAACTTCTCTTAAGTTACCAGGAACTTGATAATTGAGGCTGCTAAGTCCGGACCTGCAGCGCTTTTGTGCCGCCCCAAGTGCTCGTTTGAGCCACCTTTCGTTCGAGTGCGACCGGTCTTTTCCAACCCAATGCTGAGTGTTGGCGGCGCGGACTGTGAAAGCCGTTTACGTATTTGAAGATTGCCATCTCAGCCTTGCGTCGTGTCTCCCGAAGATGGTTGGTTAACTTCGGTACTGCTCAACGGATAGACGACCCTCAAATAAAATGGGACATCAATCGAAGCAGTACTTGCGTATCCGGCGACCGGTAACACGCATGATCAGAATGCAAGCTAGGTGTGGTCGAGAGATATGCTGATACTCTGCACGAGCAGCATTTGTAAGTTCAGTCCTCTCCGAAAAGCCAGGTAGGCACGCTATGCAGCGCTGCCTCAAGCTCTTCGTAGCCGTCCACCCCGCTGAAAAGCAGATAAAGAAACAATGCGAACAAAAGACTAATTATACCAGTGAGATATGCAGACTTCATAGCGAACACTTTGTCCTTAAGCTCTCTATTTCGACGCTAGTTATTATTGATCTCCACAACAATGTTTACCCCAGGTCAGCAGGCCGCAGTATTTTCGCTTCAGTTTCCAAAGAGAGCGGTGAGTTGCACATTGATGCTATTGCCAATTCCCTCAAGTCCTTCTGGACCGCAGAGCAGATAGATCGCGCCGACAATATGCGAAGCGATCAAAACGGTGAAAAGATAACCAAGTCTCACTCCGAACCCTTTCAATACGTGAAACACCGGGGTCTAAAGAGGACGAGCAAGCCAGACAATCACCCATGCTGCATTGCAGAAATGCTATCAGCGCATATCTGGGCGGTGTTAAGCCGTAGGTCAGAAAATCGATGATGCCCCTGCCAGAACACCAGAGATACGGGACTGGTTTAACCTCTTTCTTCGCCGGGGCTGAGTGGCAAAAGGTCGAACTCGACACACGCACGGGCGCATGATGGCCACCATGCTCGCTGCGATCGTGCAGTTCCAGTGCGCCTCCTTTATCGAACGCGAGAAACCTAGCCTCGTCGTCGCCCGGGCGCGCGGCAAGAAGTTCAGACGACAGCCTAGCCAATTAATACAATGAAAGCTTGCAGGTCGGTGCTTCAGCTTATCGGAGGCGGCCGATCATACCACTAGATTACTCGAAATGTCGGCATTATTTCTTGGGCTGTCGAAGTCGCCTATCGGGCTTATCGCTTCTTTGCAGTTCGTAGGAACGGTTCTTCACGCCCATCATTTGCCAAAGGCTGTCCTCATGGTTGCCTGATAAGCCGCCGTGCCTCTAGAGTTCAATGTGGCGGCCTAGCAGGCAAGCGCCTTGAACGAAGCGGCTTAAACCGTCCTTCCCACACCTGCATCTCGAGAAGTACTAGGTCAGACTTCGTCAACTTTAGATGCACTAACTGCCCTGTGCTTGCTTTAGTTACCGGTTTCGGCGTTAGGTTTCTATGCATCGCTGTCGTTCATCCAGGCCGCAGCGAACTTCTGCTTTAAGCACAAACTGACCGCGCTGGTAGTAGGAGGCTTCGCAGTGGCAACATGGGCGGGCTTGTCGTGACCGGCCCGGACCAGACGTTCGTCAGGGAGGTTATCGCTGCGTCGCAACTTACCCGAAGGTGCCATTCATGTCGGTGCTGTTGACCCGACCAAAATTGCCTCTCTTGGCACGTCTAGGCATGGCGTGAACATCCTCAGCAGCAAAGTCGATGAGGGTTCGTATCTTCCGAGGTAAGGTCCGACCTTCGAGATAGACGACGGTAACCGGTCCCCCATCCGTGTCGAAATCCTCGAGCAGTGGGACGAGGCGGCCAGTGTCCAGCATGTCGGCGATCGCGAACCGCGGCGCATAGGCAATCCCCATGCCGGCCGAGGCCAACTCGATTGCCGCGCGGGCCGAGTTCACATGGAACCGGCCCCGCACCTGGGCGACGACCTCGGTGCCGTCCTTACTGAACGTCCACCTATGAGGTTGGCGCCGGTTGGTATCGACAATGCAGGCGTGCCGAGAGAGATCATCTGGTGCTCGCGGGTAGCCGTGCTCATTCACGTAGTCTGGATGTGCGACCAGTGAGCTGTGAAACGTGCCGAGCTTGCGCGTCTTGAGTGACAGCGTCTCCGACACACCCATCCGGAACGCCAGATCGATGCCGTCGGCGGCCAAGTCGACGTAGCGATCGTCCAACCTGAGGTCGAAAGTCAGATCCGGGTGCGCTTCGGCGAACCGGGCCAACATGCCGGCCACGTAGACTTCGCCGAAGGTCACAGGCGCCGAGACCCGGATGATCCCGCTCAGGCCGCGCGACCCCTCTGACACAGTCCCCAGCAGAGCATCGAGCTCATCGAGGACGGCTGGCGCCCGCGCGAGGAGATCCTCGCCGGCTGGCGTCAGCCCCACCTTCCGGGTCGTTCTCTGGAGCAGCCGCGCGCCGAGGCGCGCCTCCAGTTCGGCCACGTATTTCGAGGTCAGGCGGTTCGAGACCCCCAGTTGCTCGGCCCCTGCGGTGAAGGAGCCGGTCCGTGCGGTGGCCACGAAAGCCTTGAGTTCGTCGACAATATCCATGAGCGCCCTTTTGAGAATAAATTCGCGATAGTCACTCCATAACATCGTTATTTTATGGAATATGGGAAAGCCTTACTTTCGCTTTAGTGATCAACAGGCCGCCGCAGGGCGGCAAAGCGAAGGAGAATGCCATGCGTATCGCAGTTATCGGCAACGGAAATGTCGGCTCAGGGCTCTCGCGGATTCTGGGCGAGGCCGGCCACGAAGTGACAACCATCGGCCGCAACGACGCTCTCTCTACCGCCGTCGCCAAGGCGGAGGTGGTAGTCGTCGCCACGCCCTACGGGGCCATCGCGGATCTTGCCGGCAAGGCCGACTTCAGCGGCAAGACCGTCATCGACGTCTCGAACCCGGTGACCGAGGACTTCTCCGGCCTTCAAGTCGGGCACAAGACCTCGGCGGCCGAAGAGATCGCCTCCAGCCTGTCCGGCGCGACGGTGGTGAAGGCGTTCAACACGGTCTTCGCCCAGAACTACGGCACGGGCCCCAAGGTCAATGGCCAGCCCATCCAGACCTTCGTCGCTGGCGATGACGAGGCCGCGCGCGAGACGGTCAAGGCGCTGGCCGCCGAGATCGGCCTCGAGCCGGTCGATGCCGGCCCGCTCGCCAACGCCCGCTACCTCGAGCCCATCGGCTTCCTCAACATACAGTTCGGCTACGTCTTCGGTCACGGCACCGGGATCGCGCCGCGCTGGCAGTTTTCCTGACATCCCCAACCCCACGGAGCATCTGACATGACCACGCAGACCCATACCGACTACGCCGCCGCCGCCCTTCGCATCTCGACCGGCGTCCTGTTCCTCGCCCATGGCTGGATGAAGGTGAGCGCCTTTACCATCCCCGGCACCGTCGCCTTCTTCGAAGGCCTCGGCCTGCCCGGCGTGCTCGCCTACTTCACGATCTTCGCAGAGCTGGCGGGCGGTATCGCCCTGATCCTCGGTCTCGGCACACGCCCCGTCTCGATCGCGCTGATCCCTGTCCTCCTGGGCGCGACATGGGCGCATTCCGGTTTCGGCTGGAGCTTCTCGAACGAAGGCGGCGGCTGGGAATACCCGCTGTTCTGGGCGGTCGTGCAAGGCGTCGTCGCCGTCCTGGGACGCGGAGCCTTCGCGCTGCGCGTGCCGCAACTCGACCAACGCCTCGGCCAGTTCGCCTGACCTCCCTTGCTGGCCGCGGGTCACCTCCCGCGGCCGCACTCTTTCACAAGGAGACCTGCAATGACCACCGTCGACCACTTCTTCGACATGACGACCGCGCCGATGCGTATCGGGGCGGTCCGGCTCAAGGTGCGAGACCTCGATGCGGTCTCCACTTTCTACCAGATGGCGCTGGGGCTCAGCCCGGTCGCGACCAGCGAGCATCGCGTCACCCTCGGCACCGGCGACACGCCGTTTCTGGAGCTTCAGGGCGACCCAGGCCTTTCCCCACTCGACCCGCGGCAGGCCGGGCTCTTTCATACCGCCTTCCTGATGCCGACCCGATCCGACCTGGCCCGCTGGGTTGCTCACATCGCCGAGGCGGGTGTGCCGCTTCACGGTGCCTCGGATCATATCGTCAGCGAGGCGCTCTATCTCGCCGATCCCGAGGGCAACGGCATCGAGGTCTATACGGACCGCCCGGTCTCGGCCTGGCACGGCGAGGGCGGCGAGATCCGGATGAGCACCGACCCGCTGGATCTCCAGGGTCTGCTGCAAAGCGCCGCAGGCACCGAATGGTCGGGTTTCCCCGAGAACGGCAGCATCGGCCATGTCCACCTTCAGGTGGGCGACACGGGCGAAGCCGACCGCTTCTACCGCGACGTGCTCGGCCTCGATATCGCGGCGCGCTATCCTGGGGCCAGCTTCTACGGCAGCGGCGGCTACCACCACCAGCTTGCCGGCAATATCTGGAACAGCCGCCGGGCTAGCAAACGCCCCGAGGGTATGGCAGGTCTCGATGCCATCGAGATTGTTGTCCGTGATGCGGCGGACATTGCCTCCATCGCTGGCCGGGTTGAAAGCGCCGGGCTTGAAAGCATCAAGAATGCCAACGGCCTGACCGTTCGCGATCCCTGGGGCACCGCAATCACGCTCAAGAATTAAGGAGACGATCATGCTTCGAGACGGGAAATGGGTTGCCGACTGGCAGCCGGTCCAGGCCAAGGACGACAAGGGTGGCTTCGTCCGCCAGACCTCCAGCTTCCGCCACTGGGTGACGCCTGACGGAAGCGCCGGGCCGACCGGCGAGGGCGGCTTCAAGGCCGAGGCGGGCCGCTACCACCTCTATGTCGCGCTGATCTGCCCCTGGGCGTCGCGGACGCTGATCGCCCGAAAGCTGAAGGGGTTGGAGGACGTGATCTCGGTCTCGGTCGTCGAACCGGATCTCTCCGACCAGGGCTGGCACTTCGGCGATCCGACCGAGGCCGAGGGCGCGTCCTATATGCACGAAATCTACACCCGGGCCGACCCGACGATCTCGGGCCGGGCCACGGTGCCGGTGCTCTGGGACAAGAAGCGCGGGACCATCGTGAACAACGAGTCCGCCGACATTCTGCGGATGCTGAACTCCGGTTTCGGAGATCTGGCCGACCATAGCATCGATCTCTATCCGGCGGACCTCCGCGAGGACATCGAGGCGCTCAACGACCGCATCTATCCGAGCTTGAACAATGGCGTTTACCGCGCGGGCTTCGCCACCACGCAGGTCGCCTACGAGGAAGCATTCTGCGAGGTTTTCGCAATGCTCGATGAACTCGAGGAGCGCCTCGGCGACGGTCGCGGGTTCCTTTTGGGAGGTCGCTTCACCGAGGCCGATGTGCGACTCTTCGTGACGCTGGTGCGCTTCGACGTGGCTTATCACGGCCTCTTCAAGTGTAACCTGCGCCGCATCGCGGACTACCCTGCCCTAAGCCGCTACCAGGCCCGTATCCTCGCTATCCCCGGGGTGCGCGATACGGTCAGCATTGACCACATCAAGCGCGGCTACTACTCGATCAAGGCGCTGAACCCCACCGGCATCGTGCCTCTCGGGCCGGAACGCTCCCTGGGCTGAGGGCCTCGGTCGGCCATTCGGATCAGACCCCCTGGCGCGGGCGGGCGGCGCCAGCACCGCCGGTCACAGATCACTCGAATCGCGAAGGCCGCAATGAGATCGGCGATGGCAATTCAGGAATGTCCGCTATTAGATCACCGACGTCGCCGTATCGCACTTGCAGCAAAGGTCAGCTCTCCGCCCTTCGAGCAAAACCTCTCGCATATGCGGCACATATCGAGCGGTTGCGGCGATCCGTTGAATCCGCACCGCACTTCAGACCTTCGCACATCCGATTTAGCTCTTCGACATCACGAAAGGCCGGTTCTGAGAAACAGCAATGCAGCATCTTAGAGCCCCGACCTAAAATCATTCAAATCGTCCCTCGCCGCCCATTCAAGCCGTCAACATGCGAGATAAGTTCCTGCTCGACAATCCATTCCGTACCGTCGGCTGAGTATTCTAGGATTAAAATACCAGCCGCATCCATACGTTTTTGGACTTCTCGGACTTGAACATTGTTGCGTCGTGCAAGAAGACGCCGGGAAACATAGGTCTCAACAAAGGCATCCAGCGTATCGCAGTTCACAAGCGTTTTTCTTTGGTGTGTCCTCTCATCATCTGTGTCACGTAATTCAAGATAACCCCGCTCGGACAATTCCCGCAAAAAACTCGCACTGATCCCAATCTCTTTTGAAACGTTTCCAATAGCTTTCCAATCCACTCGATTTTCCGTTGAGAAAACCTGTTCGGCTTCAAGAGGGTCAATTCGTATCTGTGAAAACAAAGTAAAGTCAGTTGCTCGCGTCGTATTTGGCAGTTTACCCGAAAGCACCGCTCCGTAGACAGTCGCCACGCTCACCCCATATTTTCGGGCGGCAGTGGCAATGTCATACCATCGGAAAGGCGCAGGAATATCTTTTTTTACTGGAAAACAAAGATGTCGTTCTAGGAAGCAATCTATGTCCGCCTTGGAAAACCGAGGCCGTGCATGATCCCCTCCAATGGAATGAGTTAAATAGCCCGCGGCAATCAAGGTCTGCATCTGCGTACGCGTTACGCCAAGAAAGCGTTCTGCCTTTGACATACTGATGGCACCAGAAACAGCCCCAACCACAACTTCCACAACGTCTACAGAATAAAGCCTTTCAGCTTCAGGTAAATCGAGCGCACCTATAGCACCCGCATCGTTTAGTAGATTGATAACCTGTTGCGGCCTCAAACCGTGTTCATGCGCAGCACTCAGTGCGGAGTGAAACTTTCTCTTCTGTAGAGGTTGTCCCAAAACATCAGTTCCGGGTGCAAGAGCCCAGGTCTCGAGAATATGGTCGCGCAAAAGCTCTTTCATCGGCGCAAACTCAGGTGCAGATCCAGCACCGCGCTTTAACCAATCATGGACGGGGCCATAACGCCCCTGCGGCCGCAATTGCGGCTCACCGGGGCGTGTCCGCAAAGCCATCAGTAGGTCGAGCACAGCGTCGCGTCCCGCAGAAAATGTTGCGAACCCCTCATCCATCGCCTGCGCTATGTCCACCGGCGTGCAATCAGCGAACTGGCGGTTAGGATCAAAAACTTTTGCCACGCCAAGAATCTCACAAAGCGCCCCTAGGGCATCGAGAGGAAAAACGTCAGCCCATCCGAGTGCGGAATTTTCTCCTGCCAATACCCGCGTAATGTGGCGCTCATACAAGGCGTCACATTTGCTTTCCTGATCCAGATCGCCATCCAGTATTTCGGGGAGCCATGCCTCCCATGTTTGATTGAACTCATGGGGTGGCCCAGGCTCCGGCGGATGTATCAAAAACAGATGGTGTTGTGGATAAACACGAAAGCTGTTGACGGACCAGGCCATGCGCGCATAGGCATTCAACGCGGTGTTCTCTGTAAGCTCAGCACCGATATCATCCCGAAGACAGCCCGGGCAAACGCGGAACTGGCCGCGACGGAGGCGTTGATCTTGGAAAAGATGGCCACCAAACAGCACATCTTTCCCAGCCCCTTTCTGAAAAGTCTGGCGCATCGCACGATCGACATCCGCCCCTAAAATCGCAGAGATTTTCTGAATATCCTCAGCGGCACCATTGAGTGTGCCTTTGCGCGGGACGGAAAGGTCCAACAAAAGATCAAACACCCCGCTCAGCCCAAGTCCGCGCGCATATCTACTCAGATAACCGATAAACAATTCATCATCATGAAGCTCGATAGTCACTGACGGCATGGCGGATCTCAAAATTTCTAACCCATGGTCCGTCAATCTATACACGTGTCCGGCGTGATTTCTATCAACCACACTGTCCAAAAGAAAAATGGGGGACCAATTGGCCCCCCTGAGGTTCGCTTATCAGGCTCACTATTGATACCGCCCGGTAGATTATTTGCCTGCGGCCTGATCCGCGTCGGGAGCGAACACATCCGCTCCTGAAAACTCTTCTACGCGCCCTTAGTGCAGCACCCTGCCCGCGGAGCTATTGACGGAGAACACTGCCCTGCACCCTGCTTCACCGGCCTCGCGATAATCCTGAACCGAATAGGTCACGCTCAGAGACGGCACACCAAGCACGGACACGCTGCGAGCACCGTCATAGGCATCGGCCAGCGCCCCGATGACATTGCGGTCGAATTCCGCCTCCAGTGTGTTGCCCTTCATCGTCACGCGATCTGCCGCGCAAAGCTGTCCAGCGATGTCGAAAACTAGGTTCATTCCTGCTCCTGACCAACATAAAGCGTTGATAAATGATCCACTTTCACCTTCTCAACCCGCAGTCAATTTTCGACGAATTTCGAAATTTCGTAAGAAATTTTGAAATCTGACAGAGACTGGTTTAATTTTGGTTAACGCAATCTGGATGGCAGCGCGGAAATCAACCCTTTCGCGCAAGTATGGCTGAGGCACCCCGGCAGCCTCGTCGGGGCGGGCCTTGCGGCCCTGCCCCTGCGCGCCCCTTTCGGGGCACATCTCATCAGCTACAACCCGAGGTGCCGCCGCAGGTGTTGCACTTCATGCAGGTGCCGTTGCGAACCAATGTGTAGTTGCCGCATTCACCGCAGGCTTCGCCCTCATAGCCCTGCATCTTGGCCTTGGCCCGCGCATCAAGGCTGACCGCGCCAGTGCTGACGGAGGTCGAGGGTTGCACCGCGACCGCCACGTCGCCGCCGCTCACTTGGGGCGCGTAAGCGGTGCTCGGCTCGACGCCCTGCCCGCCTTGCAACACCACCAACTCTTGCGGCAGCCGGTTGCGCAGATAGCCGGTGGAGCTGATTTGCTTGAGTACCTCCAAGGACTTATTCGCGGCCCCCTCGCTCAACTCGCTGACGTTCGAGAGGTTCTCTTCCTCGCCCCGGCCCAGATCGTCAAAGGTCGCGCCCTCGGGCTTCACATGCGCCAGATCGGTGCGGTCGAGGTAGCTCACCGCCAATTCACGGAACACATAGTCGAGGATCGAGGTCGCCTGTTTGATGCTGTCGTTGCCCTGCACCATGCCCGCGGGTTCGAACTTGGTGAAGGTGAAGGCGTCGACGAATTCCTCCAGCGGCACGCCGTATTGCAGACCGACCGAGACCGCGATGGCGAAGTTGTTCATCATCGCCCGGAAGCCCGCGCCTTCCTTGTGCATGTCGATGAAGATCTCGCCCAGCTTGCCGTCCTCATATTCGCCGGTGCGCAGGTAGACCTTGTGCCCCCCGACATTGGCCTTCTGGGTATAGCCCTTGCGGCGCTGTGGCATCTTCTCGCGGTGCGACTTGACGATTTCCTTGACGATCACCTTCTCGACGATCTTCTCGGCCAACACGGCAGCCTTTTCATGGGCGTTGCCGCTTTCCAGTGTCTCGGCAGCGTCACCGTCGTCCTCGACGAGTGCGGCGGCCAAGGGCTGGCTCAGCTTCGAGCCATCGCGGTAGAGCGCGTTGGCCTTGATGCCCAAGGACCAGCTGAGTTCATAAGCCTTCTGGCAATCCTCAATCGTCGCGTCATTTGGCATGTTGATCGTTTTAGAGATCGCCCCCGAGATAAAGCTCTGCGCCGCTGCCATCATGTGGATGTGGCTGTTGACCGACAGGTAACGCTTGCCCTTCTTGCCGCAGGGGTTGGCACAATCGAAGATGCCGTAATGCTCCTCGCGCAGGTGCGGCGCGCCCTCCAGCGTCATGGTCCCGCAGACGTGGTCATTGGCCGCTTCGATATCGGCCTTGCTGAAGCCGAGGGAGCGGAGCAGATCGAAGGTCGGGTCGTTCAGCTTTTCGGTCGGGATGCCAAGCACCTGCGTGCAGAAAGCCTCGCCCAGCGTCCATTGGTTGAACACAAAGCGGATGTCGAATGCCTGTTTCAGAGCGGCGTCGATCTTGGCCAATTCATTGGCGCCAAAACCGTGGCCCGCCAGCGTGGTGTGGTTGATCGCAGGCGCATTGCCGATGGTGCCATGGCCCACCGCGTAGCTGACGATCTCTTCGATCTGCGCCGAGCCGTAGCCGAGTTTTTCCAGCGCCGCTGGCACCGATTGGTTGATGATCTTGAAGTAGCCACCACCGGCGAGCTTTTTGAACTTCACCAGCGCGAAATCCGGCTCAATCCCCGTGGTGTCGCAGTCCATTACCAGACCGATGGTGCCGGTGGGCGCGATGACGGAGGTCTGCGCGTTGCGGTAGCCGTGGGCCTCGCCCAGTTTCAGCGCTTCGTCCCAGCAGGATTTGGCGATGTCGACCAGTCCGGCCTGCGGGCAGTTCGCATGATCCAGTGGCACGGGTTTGACCGAGAGTTGCTCATAGCCGTCGGCCTCGCCATAGGCCGCCGTGCGATGGTTGCGGATGACGCGCAGCATATGCTCGGCGTTCTTGGCATAGCCCGGGAAGGCGCCCAATTCGCCCGCCATCTCGGCAGAGGTCGCATAGGCCACACCGGTCATGATCGCGGTCAGGGCACCACCGAGGGCGCGGCCCTCATCGCTGTCATAGGAATAGCCCATGTTCATCAAGAGCCCGCCGATATTCGCATAGCCCAGCCCCAACGTGCGGAAGTCATAGGACCGCTGGGCGATTTCCTTGGACGGGAACTGCGCCATCATCACGCTGATCTCCAGCGTCACGGTCCAGAGGCGCGAGGCGTGCATGTAATCGTCGACTTGGAACTCACCATCCTTGAGGAAGGTCAGCAGGTTCATCGAGGCGAGGTTACAGGCCGTATCGTCGAGGAACATATATTCCGAGCAGGGGTTCGAGCCGCGGATCGCGCCATCTTCGAGGCATGTGTGCCAGTCGTTCACGGTGTCGTGGTATTGGATGCCCGGATCGGCACAGGCCCATGCAGCGTGGCCGACCTGATCCCAAAGGTCGCGGGCGCGGACGGTCTTCACCACCCGGTTCTCGGTGCGGCTGATCAACTCCCAATCGGCATCCTTCTCGACGGCCTTGAGGAAGGCATTGGTGACGCGAATGGAGTTGTTGGAGTTCTGGCCCGAGACCGAGTTATAGGCCTCGGAGTCCCAATCGGTGTCATAGGTCGGGAATTCGATACCGGTGTGTCCCTGCTTTGCGTAGTCCAGCACGCGCTTGACGTAAGTCTCGGGGATCGCGACCTTCTTGGCTTCGCGGATCGCCTGTTTCAGCGCCGCGTTCTTGGCGGGGTCATAGGCATCCGCCTCGGTGCCGTCCCATGCCTTGATCGCGTCGAACAGGAGGTTCAGTTTCTGCTCGTGCATTTTCGAGCCGGCGACGATGCTCGCCACCTTCTGCTCTTCGAGCACCTTCCAGTTGATGAAATCCTCGATATCGGGGTGGTCGGCGTCGACGATCACCATCTTGGCCGCGCGGCGGGTGGTGCCGCCGGATTTGATGGCGCCGGCGGCGCGGTCCCCGATCTTGAGGAACCCCATCAAACCCGACGACTTGCCGCCGCCCGACAGCTTCTCGCCCTCTCCGCGGAGCGATGAAAAGTTGGTGCCCGTGCCCGAGCCGTATTTGAACAGACGCGCCTCGCGGACCCAGAGGTCCATGATGCCACCGTCGCCCACCAGATCGTCGCCCACGGACTGGATAAAGCAGGCATGCGGCTGCGGGTGCTCATAAGAGGATTTCGACCGGGTCAGTTTGCCGGTCTTGTAGTCGACGTAGTAATGCCCCTGCGCCGGTCCATCGATGCCGTAAGCCCAATGCAGGCCGGTGTTGAACCACTGCGGGCTGTTGGGCGCCGCGCGCTGGCTGGCCAGCATGTGGCGCATCTCGTCGTAATAGGCGCGGGCGTCTTCCTCGGTGGTGAAATAGCCGCCCTTCCAGCCCCAATAGGCCCAAGCGCCCGCCAGACGGTCGAAGACCTGCTTGGAGGAAGTCTCACCGCCCATCTCGGCGCCCTCGGCGGGCTCGGAGCGCCACAGGAACTCAGGCACGTCCTTTTCTTTGACCTTGCGGGTCTTGCTGGGCACGCCTGCCTTGCGGAAATACTTCTGCGCGATCACGTCGCTGGCGACCTGGCTCCAGGATTTGGGGACTTCGACGTTGTCGAGCTTGAACACCACCGAACCGTCAGGGTTGCGGATCTCTGACACCGTGGTGACAAAGTCCAAATCCGCATAGGCATCCTGCCCGGCCTTGGTGAAATTCCGTTCAATCTTCATCGTCGCTGCCCTTTTTCAAACTCTCAAAATTTGGAGCCGACCTGCCCACGGCAGGCCGTCTCACCCCTATGTGCTGGCAGTTTGAACAAAGCTTCCCCGCGCCACCTGCTGACGCAAGCGGCCCGAAACCGATTGAAACACTGGCTCTATACTCTGTCCCCGCCGCCGAAGCGCCCCGTTGCGTTAACCACAACATATTGTGGCGCTTTAGTTGACCCCCACAAACTGACGTAGATCGCACTATTTGGTCAACGGTTTTTTTCGGAATTATTTCGGGGCCGGGAGTTGACCGAAGCCCCCCGATTTGCCCCGCGCCCTACCCCAGTGATTCAGCCTCAGGATATCCCCAAAGATACCCGCAAGCCCGATTGGTGGGCGGCTTTGAAATAATCCATTGCCGGGGCCGGGTTAGCGGAGGTGTTTGAGAGATTGGATGAATTCATCCACAGCCCAAGACCACCCACCGGGCGACAGGCCGCCGAAAGTGGGCTATGTGCCACGATCACCCGGCCCAAGTCCCCTGCCCCACGTCCGCGCCAAGAACCGCGGCAGAATCATCACGATCTCGGCGCGCGCAGGCGCAAACCTGCCAATGCGGCGGCGGCAGCTACTATATCTTGTGCAGAATGAGGATAGGACAACGGGCGCGCCTCAACCAAAGCGGGAAGCGCTACATCAGCGATGTTGGAAGAAAGTGGTCGGAGCGAGAGGATTCGAACCTCCGACCCCCTGTACCCAAAACAGGTGCGCTACCAGGCTGCGCCACGCTCCGACTGGGGCTTCTTTAGCCATAAGCCCGCCAATTGAAAAGCCCCGATTGACCTTAAAATCGGAAAATCCGTGAAGTCTTTAGCAGGGCCAAGCCGGAGCGTTGCTGGCAAAGGCCGGATGGCGGATCTCGCTGCCTTCGGTGATGCCGAGGCGTTTCGACAGGCCGCCGTTGATTTCCAGCACCGATAGCAGATCGTCGCCGCCCGGGATCGGTGTTTCGTCCAGCGGTTTGGCGGAGTGGTGGATTTTCTGCACCACGCCCCTTTCGTCGATGAACAGCAGGTCCAGTGGGATCAACGTGTTGCGCATCCAGAAATTCAGGGGCTGAGGTCTTTCGTAGATAAAGAGCATGCCCGCGCTCAGCGGCAGTGAACGGCGGTGCATCAGCCCCTTAGCGCGTTCCGCCGTGTCATCGGCCACTTCGACAGAGAAGCGGGCCTTCCCCCACTCCCCGCGGATGGTCACGGAATCGATACGGCAAACCTCGGCCACCGCCGCGCCGGTCAGCAGCAGGCCTGCCAGTGCCGCCCCTCCCATATGCCTTGCCAGTCGCCTGACCTTTAGCCGTCTATCACCGCGTCCCATGAGCTTACCTCCGCCGCCAGATGGCCCCGATCGCCAACTATCACACGCATGGCAAGTGCTTCGCCCGGTTGCAAATCACAAAGTCCGGATTGGCGCAGCACGTCGATATGCAAAAACACATCTTCCGCGCAGCCAAAGACATTTGCAAACCCGAATCCCTTGGCCTTGTCGAACCATTTGACACGGGCGGGCTCAAATTCGGCGGTGGCCAGCTGCTCAGGGTCGAAACCGGCGAATTCCACCACGGCGGTGGGCAGTTCACTGGGCGCCTCGACGGAAAGCACTTCGACCGCCTGCGCCCCGCGCTCGGTCTGTTGGACGCGCACCGCCACCCGCGCCCCATCCGCGACAGAGCTTTGGCCGTAATTGCGCAGGACGTTGACGTGCAGCAGGATGTCCGCCCCGCCCGCATCCGCGACGACAAAGCCGAAGCCCTTGACCGGATCGAACCATTTGACCACGCCTTCGAGGGGGTCCTCTATCGCCGCAGGTTCCGCTTGGGTTTCAGACACATCTTTCATGGGGTATCGCGCCGTCAGATCAGGGGTTGAGCCGGGTCACGGCCCAGGGTGCCGCGACATCTGCGCGCCGCCACTGGAAACGATCATGCAAGCGAAACTCGCCATCGGCCCAGAATTCGATTTCCAGCGGGGTGATCCGGTAGCCGCCCCAAAACGGCGGACGCTCAGGGTTCACCCCCTTCTGCGCCGTCACATTGGCCACCTCGGCCATCAGCGCAGCGCGTCCCGAGAGCGGCTGCGACTGGCGCGAGGCCCAAGCCCCCAGACGGCTTTTGAGCGAGCGCGAGGCGTAATAGGCATCGGCCTGCGGCCCGTCCTCCCGGCTGATCAAACCGCGCACCCGCAGTTGGCGGCGCAGCGATTTCCAATGCATGACAAAGGCCGCCTTCCCCGCGCCGTCAAGTTCCTGCGCCTTCTGGCTTTCGTAATTGGTATAAAAGACAAAAGCCTCCGGCTCGATCTCTTTCAGCAGCACCATGCGGGCGTTGGGCAGACCTTGCGAATCTACCGTGCTGAGCGCGATGGCATTGGGATCATTAGGCTCGGTCGCCTCTGCTTCGGAAAGCCAACGCTGCGCAATTGCAAAGGGATCATCCCCCGCAAAAATACCAGTCCGCGTTTCCATTCGGCATCTCCTTCAGAGTGCTTTGCCTGTCACCGGTTCTTCGCCGGGGTCCGATCCCTTCGGTATGGCATTTGTTAACAATCGGCAACTCAAAGGACAACCTCACCCGATTTCCGACAGTTAGCCGCCGATCTTATGGCAAATCTCGGGGGTGAAGGCGCCTGTGCAGTCTTGATGGTAGCGCTGCAATAGCCTAGACCAAGACAACCTCAACGGAACATAGACAAGAACATAGACAAGGCGGCGGAATGGGAAACGAACTGATGCAGGGCAAGCGCGGGCTCATCATGGGGCTGGCGAATGACAAATCCATCGCATGGGGCGTGGCCAAGGCGCTGGCCGATGCGGGGGCGGAGCTTGCTTTTTCCTACCAAGGCGAAGCGCTGAAGAAACGCGTAGCCCCGCTGGCCGAGCAGCTTGGCAGCGACATCGTTCTGCCCTGCGACGTGGGCGATGAAGCGTCTATCGACGCGCTTTTCGAGAGCCTGAAAGAGCGTTGGGGTGAGTTGGATTTCATCGTTCACGCCATCGGCTTTTCCGACAAGGGCGAGCTGCGCGGCCGCTATGTTGACACCAGCCGCGGCAATTTCGCCATGTCGATGGACATCTCGGTCTATTCCTTCACCGCCGTGATGCAGCGCGCCGAGAAGATGATGCCGCCCGGTGCCAGCGCGCTGACGCTCACCTACTACGGCGCCGAGAAAGTGATGCCGCATTACAATGTCATGGGCGTGGCCAAGGCGGCGCTGGAGGCGAGCGTTAAATACCTCGCCGAGGATCTGGGCAAGGACGGTATCCGCGTCAACGCGATCTCGGCGGGGCCGATCAAGACGCTGGCGGCCTCCGGCATCGGCGACTTCCGCTACATCATGAAATGGAACGAGTACAACTCGCCCCTGCGCCGCAACGTCACCACCGAGGACGTGGGCAAGGCCGCGCTCTTTTTGCTGTCGGATCTGGGAAGCGGCACCACGGGCGAGAACCTGCATGTCGACGCGGGCTATCACGTCGTCGGCATGAAGGCGGTTGACGCGCCCGACATGTCCAAGGAATAAGCCGCCCAAATCAATTCGCGCGGGTGCCCGCGCCAGCTGCTGCAAAGGACCACCATGACCAAATCCAAGGACGCCTCGCGCCTGCCCCATGAAAAGGGCTTCCACATCTCTTGGGATCAGATCCACCGCGACAGCCGCGCGCTAGCGTGGCGGCTGGACGGTCTGGGCCCCGACGATGGCGCGTGGCGTGCCGTGGTGGCGATCACCCGCGGCGGCATGGCGCCCGCGATGATCGTCGCGCGCGAGCTCGACATCCGCACCGTCGACACGATCTCGGTCATGTCCTACCACTCGGGCGGCGGCGCCGCCGACCAACGCCGCGAGGCGAAGGTGCTGAAATCCCCCGATGCCGAGATGATGGGCGACGGCACTGGCATCCTGATCGTCGACGACCTTGTCGACAGCGGCAAGACCATCGAACTGGTGCGCGAGCTTTACCCGCAGGCGCATTTCGCCACCGTCTATGCCAAGCCCGAGGGCGAGCCGCAGGTCGACACTTTCATCACTGGCGTCAGCCAGGACACATGGATTTTCTTCCCTTGGGACATGGCCCTGCAATACGTCGAACCCTACCGCGGCAAGGACTGACCGGCCCCGCGCCACCTGCCCTGCCCCTATCTGACCGGATACCCCCATGACGCTTCCGCGCACCGCCACCACGTTCTTCCCCCCGGTGATGGAGGCGCGGCGCTGGCTCGACGGGGTCGACTTCCCGCCCGACCGACCGCTGATCAATGTCAGCCAAGCCGCGCCCGTCGATCCGCCCCCCGAGGGGTTGCGCCGGGCGATGGCCGAGGTCACGCTGAACAACGATGAGGCGCATCTCTACGGGCCGGTGCTGGGCCTGCCGGAACTGCGCGCCGAACTGGCGCGGCAAACAGCCGAGAAATACGCGGGCGTGGTGACCGACGAACAGGTCTGCATCACCTCCGGCTGCAACCAGGCTTTCGCCGCCGCCATCGCCACGCTCTGCGGCGAGGGCGACGAGGTCATCATCCCGACACCCTGGTACTTCAATCACAAGATGTGGCTTGACATGAGCGGCGTCACGGCGGTGCCACTGCCCGTCGAGGCCGACATGCTGCCCGACCCCGAGAAGGCCGCGGCAGCTGTCACCCCGCGCACCCGCGCCATCGCGCTGGTAACGCCGAACAATCCCGGCGGCGTGGAATATCCCGCGGCACTGGTGCAGGAGTTCTTCGAACTGGCCCGCCGCCACGGCATCGCGCTGATCCTTGACGAGACCTACCGCGACTTCCACAGCCGCCCCGGCGCGCCACACGCGCTGTTCCGCGACCCCGATTGGCATGACACGCTCATTCACCTCTATTCTTGCTCCAAAGCCTACCGCCTGACCGGCCACCGCGTCGGCGCGCTGATCGCCAGCCGCGCACGGTTGGCCGAGGTCGAGAAGTTCCTCGACACCGTCGCCATCTGCCCCGCGCAGATCGGCCAGCACGGCGCGCTTTGGGGGATGCAGAACCTCAGCGCATGGCTTGCCGAAGAACGCGAGGAAATCCTCGCCCGCCGCGCCGCCATTGCCGACCTGATGCCCCGGCTTGAACCGCTGGGCTGGGAGCTTCTGGGGCTGGGTGGCTATTTCGCCTATATGCGCCACCCTTTCAGCGTTTCTTCGGCTGATCTGGCGCGCGATCTGGTGCGCGACGCGGGCGTGCTCTGCCTGCCCGGCACGATGTTCCAGCCCGAGGGCGACGCCCGCGGCGAAAGCCAGCTGCGCATCGCCTTTGCCAACCTCGACGCCGCCGGACTGAAGGTGCTTTTCGACAGGCTTGCAGCCCTGCCACGCAACGCATAGACAGGTCCGAAATCAACGAGGGACCGTGTCATGGCCAAAAAGGGCTTCAGCTTTTCGAAAACCGCCGTCTGGGCCTTGATGGCCCTTTTGATCTTGGGTCTGGGCGGCTTTGGTGCGATCAACCTCAGCGGCAATCTGCGCAGCATCGGCACCGTGGGCGACAAGTCGATCTCGGTCGATCAATATGCCCGCCAGTTGCAGCAGGAAATCCGCGCGATCGAAGCGCAAACGGGGGAAAGCCTGCCCTTCGCCCGCGCCCAAGAGATGGGGCTGGACCGCGCCGTCCTGCAACGGATCGTGCGCAACCGCGCGCTGGACCACGAAGCCGACGAAATGGGCATCTCCATCGGTGACGCGACCCTGCGCGATGAGATCGTGGCAATCTCGGCCTTCCAAGGGATCGACGGCAACTTTGACCGCGAAGGCTATCGCTTTGCCCTTCAGCAAAGCGGGATGAGCGAGGCCGAGTTCGAACGCTCGATCCGCGAAGAAGCCGCGCGTGGCCTGCTCCAACGCGCCATTCTGGGCGGCGTTTCCATGCCCGACACCTATGCCCGCACGCTGGTCGACTACGTCGCCGAAGAGCGCAGCTTCACTTGGGCCCGGCTGAGCGAGGATGACCTCGACGCGCCCCTGCCCGCCGCCACCGAAGACGAATTGCGCGCCTATTACGACGCCAACACCGATGACTTCATGCTGCCCGCCAGCAAAAGCATCACCTACGCTTGGCTCGCTCCCGAAGACCTGCTGGACGAGGTTGAAGTCCCCGAAGAGGAACTGCGCGCCGAATATGACGCCCGCAGCGACGAATACGACCAGCCCGAGAGGCGTTTGGTCGAACGTCTGGTCTTTGCCGATCAAGAGGCCGCAGACCGCGCCGCCGCAGCGCTTGAGGTTGACGGCACCACTTTTGAAGCACTGGTCGAAGAGCGCGGCCTTGCTTTGGCGGACATTGATCTGGGCGATGTCGCCAAATCCGATCTCGATGACGCAGGTGATGCAGTATTCTCCGCCGAAAGCGGTGACATCGTAGGCCCGCTGCCCAGCTCGCTTGGGCCGGCCCTGTTCCGTGTGAACGCCATCCTTCCCGCGCAGCATGTGCCTTTTGAAGAGGCCCGTGACGTGCTGGAAGAGACCCTCGCCATCTCCCGCGCCACCCGCGCTGTCGAAGCCCGCGCGCAAGAGATTGACGACCAGCTTGCCGGGGGGGCCACGCTCGAAGACTTGGCCCAAGAGACCAAGATGCGTCTTGGCACCATCGACTGGACCCAAGACAGCAGTGAGGGCATCGCCGCCTATGGCGCCTTCCGCGAAGCCGCTGCGGGACTGAGTGCCAATGACTTCCCGCAGATCGATCAACTCGAAGACGGCGGCATCTTTGCCATGCGTCTGGATGAGACCAAAGAGGCGCGTCCCGAACCTTTCGAAGAGGCCCGTGATGCGGTCGAGACCGCATGGCGCAACGCGCAGATCGTCGAGGCGCTGACCGAAAAGGCCGAGAGCCTGACCGAGACGCTGGCCGAAGAAGGGGGTTTCGAAGCCGCCGGTCTTTCGCCTCAGCTTGGCGAAGGCCTGACCCGCAGCTCCTATGTCGACGGCACGCCCGACGACTTCATGGATCAGGTCTTTGACCTCGACGAAGGCGGTGTGGCCGCCCTTCCTGCGGGCGATAGCGTCGTGGTTCTGCGCCTTGATGCCGTGACACCGGCGGGCGAAGACGACCAGACCCAAGCGCTGATGGACCGTCTCTCGCAGCAGTTGGATCAGGCGCTGGCCCAAGGTCTTTTCGATATCTACAGCAATGCCGTCATGCGCGACGCCGATCCCCAGATCGACCAGGGCGCGATCAATGCCGTGCATGTGAACTTTCCCTGATAGGCAATTTTGATGGCCCTGACCCCGGATTTCGATAGTTTCGCCCGCGCCTATGAGGCGGGCGAGAATCAGATCGTCTACACCCGCCTTGCTGCCGATCTCGACACGCCTGTGTCTTTGATGTTGAAACTCACCGGCGCGGCGGAGAATGCCTTTGTGCTGGAATCCGTCACCGGCGGCGACGTGCGCGGGCGGTATTCGATCATCGGCATGAAACCCGACCTGATCTGGCGCTGCCGGGGCAAGAGCTCCGCACTCAACCGTGCGGCGCGCTATGATGCCGATGCCTTTGAGGATATGCCCGGTGACCCGCTGGACCGTCTGCGCGACGTGATCGCGGAATCGCGGATCACCCTGCCCGACGATCTGCCGCAAGCCGCCGCCGGGCTTTTCGGCTACCTCGGCTATGACATGATCCGGCTGGTGGAACATCTGCCCAATGTGAACCCCGACCCTCTGGGCTTGCCCGACGCTGTGATGGTACGCCCTTCGGTCGTCGCTGTGCTCGACGGGGTCAAAGGCGAGGTGACCATCGTCTCCCCCGCTTGGGTGTCCGAGGGCCAAACCGCCCGCGCGGCCTATGCCCAGGCCGCCGAGCGGGTGATGGATGCCGTGCGCGATCTGGAACGCGCCATGCCCCAGACCTCCCGCGATTTGGGTGAGGCCGAGGACGCGCCGGAGCCGGTCAGCAATTTCACCCGCGAGGGCTATAAATCCGCCGTGGAAAAGGCGCGCGACTATATCAAGGCGGGCGATATCTTTCAGGTGGTGCCAAGCCAGCGGTGGGCCCAAGGTTTCACCCAACCGCCCTTCGCGCTCTACCGCAGCCTGCGGCGCACCAACCCCTCGCCCTTCATGTTCTATTTCAACTTCGGCGGCTTCCATGTGGTGGGTGCCAGCCCCGAAATCCTCGTGCGGGTATTCGGCAACGAAGTGACCATCCGACCCATTGCAGGCACCCGAAAACGTGGTGCTACGCCGGAGGAGGATCGCGCGCTGGAAGCCGATTTGCTTAGCGACCCCAAGGAGTTGGCGGAACACCTGATGCTTCTGGACTTGGGCCGCAACGACGTGGGCCGGGTCGCAAAGATCGGTAGCGTGCGCCCGACGGAAGAGTTCATCGTCGAGCGTTACAGCCACGTCATGCACATCGTCTCCAACGTGGTGGGCGAGTTGAAAGAGGGCAAGGATGCACTCGACGCCTTTTTTGCGGGCATGCCTGCCGGCACCGTTTCCGGCGCGCCAAAGGTTCGCGCGATGGAGATCATTGACGAGTTGGAGCCCGAGAAACGCGGCGTCTATGGCGGCGGCGTGGGCTATTTCAGCGCGGGCGGCGACATGGACATGTGCATTGCCCTGCGCACCGCCGTGGTGAAGGACGAAACGCTCTATATCCAAGCAGGCGGCGGCGTGGTCTATGACAGCGACCCCGAGGCCGAATTCATGGAAACGGTGCATAAATCCGGCGCGATCCGCCGCGCGGCTGCGGATGCGTCGCGGTTCGGTGGCAAGGGCAACGGCTGACCATGGCCCCCCGCGCGCCCTTCCAGATCGCGGGGCATTCCGTCGCCCCCGGCAGCAGCCTTGCCGTTGATCTGCCCGTCTCGATCCTGCCGGACCACACGCCGGCGCATCTGTCGCTGGAAATCTTCCACGGCAAACGGCCCGGGCCGACGATGTTCGTCTCAGCAGCGGTGCATGGGGATGAGGTGATCGGCGTGGAGATCCTGCGCCGCCTGCTGCGCGCGCCGCAACTTTCCGCGCTGCGCGGCACGCTCATAGTCGTGCCTGTCGTGAACTCCTTCGGTTTCCTGAACCGCTCGCGCTACCTGCCCGACCGCCGTGATCTGAATCGCTGCTTCCCCGGCTCGCCCACCGGCAGCCTCGGCGCGCGACTGGCGCATATCTTTTTGCAAGAGGTGGTGCTGCGCTGCGACTTCGGCATTGATCTGCATTCGGCGGCGATCCACCGCACGAACCTGCCGCAGGTGCGCGTCTCTCCGGCGGATAAGGTGACCCAGAAAATGGCGCTGGATTTCGGCGCGCCGGTGGTGCTGACCTCCCCCCTGCGCGACGGATCGCTGCGCGCGGTCGCCGCGAAACAAGGCACGCCGATCCTGCTCTACGAGGCAGGCGAAGGGCTGCGCTTTGACGAGATGGCCGTGCGGGCGGGTCTAGCGGGCATCTTGCGGGTGTTGCGCGGGCAAGACATGCTGCCCGCCAAAGGCATCGCCCGCGCTCGCAGCGCGCCCTATATCTGCACCGCTTCCCATTGGCTGCGCGCCCCCGCAGGCGGCCTGCTGCGCACCTTCCGGGCCGAGGGGGAAACCGTCGCCGAGGGCGATCTTCTGGCCATCGTCTCAGACCCTTTCGGCAAAGAGGAGGCCGAGCTTCTGGCCGATGCGCCCGGCATTCTCATCGGGCGGGCGATGCTGCCCATCGTTAACGAAGGCGATGCGGTCTTTCACCTTGCCAAACTCGGCCCCCGCGCGGCGGAGGCGACGGTAGATGAACTCGCCAGCCAGTTGGAGGAAGACCCGCTCTTCGACGAGGACGAGATTATTTAACGTCAAACCCCGCCCCGCGCGGGGTCACTCCTCGCGCAGCAGCACCGCCGAGATCGGGACCAAAGCCACATCGCTCGCGCGGTCTTGCAGCCCCCAGAGCAACAGGGCGGAGACGGTATCGGGGCGCAGGCGTCCCAGCATGATCACCGCGCCCTCCTGCCCCGCTTTGAAGGCCGCTTGATCCAGAAAACGCCGGATCACCCGCGCCGACTGGTCCTTGCTATCAAAATCCCGAAACACCGGATCGGCAGGCACACCCGCCTTGCGCGCCAGCTTGGGCATGGTGTTGAGCCCCTTGTCCTGCGTCACCAGCCCGTGGCCGGATTGCGCGAGGATATCGGTCACCTGATCGGCCAGCGCGCGGCTGCCTTGAAAGCCGCTTTCGGTGCCTTCCAACACCCCCACCACCGGGCCAATCTGGTCGAGCGTGGCGCCAAATGCGGTCTCGGCATCGCTGGGCTGCGCGCCCTGCGGCAGGTCGACCATGGCCAAAACCTCGAACCCAGCCTCGCGGTAGGTTTCCACCCGCTCGGCGGCATCCGGCAGGGTGCTGTCGACGGCAAAGCTCAGCGGATAGGGGAAACTGCGCAGCGCGGCCAACCCGGCGCTGCCTGCGGTGACCGAGGTGCCATCGTCGATCAGCACCACGCTCATCAGCGGTTTGCCCTCGGGCAGGTCGCTCGGGAGGCTGTTGACCACCACAGGGCGCGGGTCTTCGTTCACGATTGCGTCAGCTTCAGCGGGCTCTGCCGCCACCTCTGCGCCGGGGCGGTTGATCACGACGCCTGTGTCTCGGTCGGTCAGGCTGGTTGCTGGTGTACCGATGGCCGGACGGCTGTTGGCTTCAGTTTCAGCAGGCTCTGGGGTGGCTTCGGCAACCTCCGTCTCTTCCAGCGGCGCGGGGCTTGCCCCCTCGACGTTCCCCGGCTCAGGCACCGGGGAAGACAGGTCAGCTTCAGCGGCCTCCGCCTCACCGCGAGGCGCGTCTTCGAGCGCATCGGCTTCGGCCTCCGGCTCTTCAACCACGACCTCTTCCGCCGGCAGAGTGATCGCCTCCTCCTCTTCGACCTCCGGCGCGGCCATGCCCTGCGGCGCGTCAAAGGCCCCTTCGATATCCGTCACATCCGGCGCGGGTGGCTGCGCGGGTTCGGTGCTGATCGAAAGCTCATCCGCCGCAGGCGGGGCATCCGGCGCTGCGGCCTGCGGATTGGGCATGACAGGCTCTTCCGCGCCGGGCGACATCGGCGTCTGCCCCTCGGGGGCCGCGGGGGTGCTGAGCCCTTCGGCACCGCCAGTCTCTGGCAGGCTGGCCGAGGTCTGCGTGTCGGGGTCAAGCGCGGCGAGGCTGTCTTGCTGCGGCACATCCGCGCGCGGCGCGGGGGCGTTCAACACCGGCGCGCTATCGCGGCTGCGCCCCTGCTCGCCTGCATCCGTCACGTTGATCCGCGCTGGCGCAGGGCCAGATCCGGGCGCATCGCCCACCTGCGGCGGCAGCGGCAAAGGCATCATCAGCGACACGGCACCGGCCACACCGATGCTTGCCACACCACCCCAAATCAGCCCGCTCAGAACTCCGCGTGCCATCTGCGCTACTCCTGCTGTCTGCGCCATGGCCAGAAAGCCCGGCGTTCCCCTCAATTGGCTTGCCCCAAACTCTTGACGATGGGGTTCAAGCCTGAACATGTATGCGAAAACCTATACCGCGCTCCGGCGCGGTTTCTCCAGTCCTAATACAAAGAAATGCCTGCCTGTGCTGCTGCTCATCGATAACTACGACAGCTTTACCTATAACTTGGTCCACTATCTGGGCAGCCTCGGGGCGGATGTGCAGGTGCACCGCAACGACGCGCTCAGCGTGGATGAAGCGATGGCCATGAACCCCGCCGGTATCCTGCTGTCTCCCGGCCCCTGCGACCCCGACCAAGCGGGAATTTGCCTAGAGCTGACCCATGCCGCTGCTGCCGCGCGCGTGCCGCTCTTGGGCGTTTGCCTTGGCCACCAGACCTTGGGCCAAGCCTTCGGCGGCAAGGTCGTGCGCGCAGATGATATCGTGCATGGCAAACTGGGCCAGATGCAGCACGACGGGCGCGGCGTTTTCGCGGGCCTCCCCTCGCCCTTCGGGGCCACACGCTATCACTCGCTGGTGGTCGAACGTGCGAGCCTGCCCGATTGCCTTGAAATCACCGCAGCGCTTGAAGACGGCACCATCATGGGCCTGCAACACCGCGAGTTGCCGCTGCACGGTGTGCAATTCCACCCGGAATCGATCCGGTCCGAGCATGGCCACGCCCTGCTGCAAAACTTCCTGAACGAGATGAAGGTCCCGGCATGAGTAGCGCGCTGAAACCCCTGCTGGATGCCGCCGCGAACGGGCCGCTGACCTCGGATCAGGCCGTTGAAGCCTTCGAAATTCTGTTCGAGGGCGAAGCGACCCCCAGCCAGATCGGCGGCTTTCTCATGGCGCTGCGCACGCGCGGCGAAACGGTCACGGAATATGCCGCCGCGGCGCAGGTCATGCGCAGCAAATGCAACGCCGTCCGCGCGCCCGAAGGCGCGATCGACATCGTCGGCACCGGCGGTGACGGTAAGGGCACGCTGAACATCTCGACCGCCGCCGCTTTCGTGGCCGCGGGCGCGGGCGCTGTCGTGGCAAAACATGGCAACCGCAACCTCAGCTCGAAATCAGGTGCTTCCGACGCGCTGTCGCAACTGGGCATCAACGTCATGGTCGGCCCTGCGGTGGTCGAGCGTGAATTGGCCGAGGCCGGTATCGGTTTCATGATGGCGCCCATGCATCACCCCGCCGTCGCCCATGTCATGCCGACCCGGTCCGAGCTTGGCACCCGCACGATCTTTAACATCCTCGGGCCGCTGACCAATCCGGCAGGGGTCAAACGGCAGCTGACCGGCGCCTATACCCGCGATCTGATTGAACCGATGGCGCTGACGCTGAAACAACTTGGTTCGGAAAAAGCATGGCTTGTGCATGGCTCCGATGGCACGGATGAGCTGACCATCACCGGCGTCAGTTGGGTCGCAGCACTGGAAGACGGTGTCGTCAACCTGCGCGAATTGCACCCCGAAGACGCGGGCCTCCCGGTCCATCCGTTCGAAGCTATCGCCGGGGGTGAGCCCGCCGAAAACACCAAACATTTCAAGGCGCTCCTGGACGGAGTTCCATCAGGCTACCGCGACGCTGTGTTGCTGAACGCAGCCTCTGCTTTGGTGGTGGCCGACGTGGCCCCGGATCTGGAAACCGGCGTTGAGATGGCCCGCGAGAGCATCGACAGCGGCGCGGCGCGTGAGCGGATCGAAAAAGTGGCGCGGATCAGCCAGTCGGCATGACGCCACCCAGCCTCACCGCCCTAGGCGCATGGGCCGAGCTGCCCTTTTTTGCCGAGGATTGGCCGCGTATTGCCGAGCAGCTTGCCGCGGAAACGAGGGTCGTCCTACCGCCCGCCCCGCAGATATTCGCCGCACTTGAGCATCTGCAACCAGCGGCTGTGGAGGTGGTGATCCTTGGCCAAGACCCCTATCCGACACCCGGCCACGCCCATGGCTATGCCTTCTCAGCCGAACCGGATGTGCGTCCCATTCCCCGCTCCCTTGCCAATATCTTCAAGGAGTTAGACGCCGATCTTGGCGCATCACCGCAAGACCCAGACCTGCGGTTCTGGGCCGATCAAGGGGTTCTGCTGCTTAACAGCGTGCTGACCGTTCCGGCGGGCTGCGCGCATGGGCACGCGAGGCTCGGATGGCAAAGGTTAACCGCTCAGGTGCTCGCCCGTCTCTCTGATCGCCCCCGCGCCTACCTGCTTTGGGGGGCGCATGCGCAAAAGGCGGCGGCAGAGGTCGATCCGGCGCGCAACCTCAAGATAGAGACGCCGCACCCTTCACCACTATCGGCAAGGCGCGGCTTCTTCGGCTCACGCCCCTTCAGCCGCGTGAATGACTGGTTGCAGGGCCAAGGCAAGCCCGGCATACATTGGACAAAGCCGTGAGGAAGCCATGACCGCCACAATTCTTGAAAAAATCAAAGCTTACAAGCTGGACGAAATTGCCGCTGCCAAGGCCGAAAAATCGCAGGCAGAGGTCGAAGCTGCGGCCCGCGCCGCCCCGCCAGTCCGCCCCTTCGCGCAGAGCTTGCACGAAGCCTCCCGCGAAGGCTACGGCCTGATCGCCGAGATCAAAAAAGCCAGCCCCTCCAAAGGTTTGATCCGCGAAGATTTCGAACCCGCGGCCCTCGCCCGCGCCTATGCCGCAGGCGGCGCGACCTGCCTCTCGGTCCTTACCGACACCCCGAGTTTTCAGGGCGCGAAGGAATTCCTCGTCGAAGCCCGCGCCGAATGCGATCTGCCGGTCCTGCGCAAGGATTTCCTTTACGATCCCTATCAGGTCGCCGAAGCGCGGAGCCTTGGTGCCGACTGCATCCTGATCATTATGGCCTCCGTCTCTGACGCGCAGGCCGCGGAACTTGAGCAAGCCGCAGATGAATGGGGCATGGACGCGCTGATTGAGGTTCATGACGCAGAGGAACTCGCCCGGGCCGAAAAGCTCAACAGCCGCATGATCGGGATAAATAACCGCAATCTCAACACCTTCGAGACCTCTCTTGATGTGACGCGCCAACTGTCAGAGGCCGTCCCTCACGACCGTATGCTGGTCTGTGAATCCGGCCTCTACACCCCCGCGGACCTCGCCGATATGGCTGTCTACGGCGCGCGCTGTTTCCTCATCGGCGAAAGCCTGATGCGGCAGCAAGATGTCGAACAGGCCACCCGCGATCTGCTCGCCAACCCGCTCGTTCCCGGAGGGATGTAATGGCGCTCACCCATTTCGACGCCGAGGGCGACGCCCATATGGTCGATGTCTCGGAGAAAGCCGTGACTTCGCGGGTGGCCAAGGCTGAAAGCTACATCAAGATGACGCCGGAAACGCTTGATATCATTACTGAAGGGCGCGCTAAGAAGGGTGATGTTCTGGGGGTCGCAAGGCTTGCCGGGATCATGGCGGCCAAACGGACGGCAGACCTGATCCCGCTTTGCCATCCTTTGCCCATCACCAAGGTGAGCGTCGATCTGACTGCCGACGCCGCACTGCCCGGCATTCGCATTCTCGCCACCGTCAAAACCACCGGCCAAACTGGGGTTGAGATGGAGGCCCTCACTGCAGCCTCCGTCACCGCCCTCACCGTCTATGACATGGCCAAAGCCGTTGATAAGGCGATGGAGATTGGCGGCACGCGGGTCGTTTTGAAAGATGGCGGTAAGTCAGGCCGTTACGAGGCGACATGATCAGCGTCGAAGCGGCTTTGGAAGCCGTCCTGAACCTTGTTGCACCTCTGGAAACCGAAGAAGTCGCCCTTCGCGCCGCCAATGGCCGTATCCTCTCGCAACCCGTGCGCGCGCAGCGCAGCCAACCGCCTTTCGCTGCCTCCTCTATGGACGGCTACGCCCTGCGCCGCGCCGAAGTTGAAGCGGATGCAATGCTCAAGGTCGTCGGCGAAGCCGCGGCGGGCCATGGCTATGCGGGTACGCTGCGGGCCGGACAAGCCGTGCGCATTTTCACCGGCGCGCCGGTGCCCGAGGGCGCCGATTTCGTGGTGATCCAAGAGGATGTGACCCGGCGCGGCGATCTTATCACCCTCGGCCACAGTATTGATGACACAGACAATATTCGCCCTGCCGGCGGAGACTTCACCAAAGGCGAAGACCTAACCGCTCCGCGGATTCTCCGGCCCGCCGATGTGGCGCTCCTCGCTGCGATGAACGTGGCGCAGGTGCCGGTCACCCGCAAACCCATCATCGCGATCCTCGCCACGGGGGATGAATTGGTGCAACCCGGTGAAAGCCCCGGCCCCGACCAGATCATCGCCTCCAACAGCTACGGCCTCGCCGCGATGTTCGAAGAGGCGGGCGCCGAAGTGCGCATGCTGCCCATCGCGCGGGACACCGCAGCGTCGCTCAAACAAGCCTTCGCCTTAGCCCGCGGCGCGGATTTGATTGTCACTATCGGCGGCGCGTCGGTGGGCGATCATGACCTCATCGCGCCCGTGGCGGCTGAGCTTGGCATGGAGCAGGCTTTCTACAAGGTCGCGATGCGCCCCGGCAAGCCGTTGATGGCAGGTAAGATCGGCGATGCCGCGATGATCGGTCTGCCGGGAAACCCCGTTTCTGCAATGGTTTGCGGTGCGATCTTCGTGTTGCCGATGCTGCAGCGCATGCTTGGGCTGACCGAAGTTCATGCTGCCATGCACGAAGCCCCCCTTGGACGCGAAATTGGCCCGAATGGACCCCGAGCGCATTACATGCGCGCACATCTTCGGGATGGCGCACTCCACCCGGATGATCGGCAGGATTCGTCTCTTCTATCCGTGCTCGCGCAGGCCGATGCGCTGATGATCCGCCCGCCTAATGAACCGGCGCGCAAGGCGGGCGATTTGCAAAAGTACATCTTGATTTAACGCCAACCCACGGTTGACACAAAACAAGAACATCCCTAGAACAAAAGAGATAAAAGCTTCAGGGGCCGCGCGATGCTGACCAAAAAACAACTCGATCTGCTTTCTTTCATTCACCAACGCGTGCAGCGCGATGGCGTCCCGCCCAGCTTTGATGAGATGAAATTGGCGCTCGACTTGCGGTCGAAATCAGGCATCCACCGGCTGATCACGGCATTGGAGGAGCGGGGCTTCATCCGGCGCCTTGCCCATCGTGCGCGTGCGATCGAAGTGGTCAAATTGCCCGAAAGCCTTGGCGGTGCGCCCGGTTTCGCCCCCCGCGTGATCGATGGGGACCGGCCCGACGCCCCGCCCCCGCCCGCGGCGCAACCGGTCACAGCGCATCATGCGTTCGATGTGCCGGTCATGGGCCGGATTGCTGCCGGTGTCCCGATCGAGGCGATCTCCCAAGTTTCCCATAGCGTCACGGTGCCCGGCGGAATGATCGCAGGTCAGGGGGAGCATTACGCCCTTGAAGTGCGCGGCGACTCGATGATTGAGGCGGGTATCAACGATGGCGATATCGTGGTGATCCGTGAAACCTCCGTCGCCGACAATGGCGATATCGTAGTGGCCTTGGTCGAAGATCAGGAAGCGACGCTGAAGCGTTTCCGCAGACAAGGGTCTTCGGTGGCTTTGGAAGCCGCCAACGCCGCCTATGAAACGCGGGTACTGCCTTCGGACAAGGTGAAGGTTCAGGGGCGACTGGTCGGGTTGATCCGCACTTACTGACTCTGCGGGCGGCTGTTCCACAAGCGTGTCCCGGCGCGGTCTTTCGCGGTGGTGACTTCCCAACCCTGCGCCGATTTATTAAGCGCGATTGCGCCGGTTTCCCGCAGGCGCAAGGGATCGTAGACTTGGCAGCCCCAATCTCGGGCGATCGCCATATCAACGGATGCAACCACGACTTCGTCGGCTTGGCAGCCGCTGAAGGCGGCGACCGCCCGTTTTCCTGACAAATGGATGATACCCTCCTCTTGGCCCGCCCATCTTTGGGCAGCCACGGCTTGATCCGCTCCGTCGCCATCATTCTCCAACCAATTGCGCGCGACGAAACCTGCGGCTTTCTCTTTGCTGAGCGCCCTGCCCGCCGGCGTCATGACGCCCACGAGCGTTCCCGTGTCGGCGACAAGCACGTCCGGGCGTGTGGTTCCTTGCCAGAGGGTGAAAGACAGCAAGATCGCGGGCAGGCCGAACCAACGCAAATGCCCTTGCCACAGGACGAGCCAGAGAAACCCGAGTGACAGGAGCGGCAACACCCATCCCCCCGGCCCCGGCACGAAGCTGCGCGCGCCGGGGAGATGTGCCACTACATCCGCGACCGATAGGATCCACTCAAGGCCCAGACCCATCGCCCAAAGCGGTATTCCTTCACCGCCGAAGGGCGCAAGGATCGCCGCCAGCACGGCGGCGGGGATGACCAAGACCCCCATCAAGGGGACCGAGAGCAGGTTCGCGACCAATCCGTAATGCGCGATCGTGTTGAAATGCGCGGCGGATATGGGCGCGGTGGCGATGCCTGCGACGGTCGAAGAAATCACCACCGCGGCGACGGGGCGGAGGCGTTTGGGAATGACCTCGCCTTCGAAATCGCGGATCCAGCCAAAGACGGCGACAAGCGCCGTGGTCGCGGCGAATGACATCTGAAACCCCGGCCCCATCAGCGCCTCGGGCCGCAGGGTCAGGACGATGATGCCCGCAATTGCGACGGCGCGCAGGGAGATCGCCCGCCGTCCGATCATCAGGGCGCATAGTGCCACGGCACACATGACATAGGCCCGCTCGGTCGCGACATTTCCGCCCGACAGCGCGAGGTATCCGGTGGCGGCGATCAGAGCGGCCCCCGCGGCGATGCTTCGGCTTGGCCAACGGGTGGCGGTGACCGGATGCAACGCGAGAAGCAGGCGCGCTGCACCGAAGACAACTCCGCTGAGCAAGCCCATATGCAGGCCCGAGATCGCCAATAGATGCGCCAAATTGCTGCTGCGCAGGTCTTGCAGGGCGTCTTGCGAAATGGCGCTGCGGTCACCGGTGGTGATGGCGGCGGCGAAACCGCCGATATCGCCGGGAAGATGGGCGCGCACCCGCGCGGAGGCGGCCATGCGCAATCGGAAAAGGATCAACGCGATGCCCCCTTCCACAGGGTGCGCCATGCCCAAAAGCGGCACGCGGGTGTAGCCCACCGCACCCAACTCGGCAAACCAAGCATGGCGCTGAAAATCAAAGCCGCCCGGCTCGACCGGGCCTGCGGGGGGCGACAGATGCGCCGTGGTCATCACCTGCATGCCGGGCCGTGGCGTAATTGCGGGGAGCGTCGAATGGAGTGAGACGCGCACCCGGGGCGGCGTGCGCGCGGGCGGGACCCGATCCAACCGCACCTGATCGAGCGTCACGCGGGGCGCGTCGGACTGGCTTCGGTCAATCGCCACGACACGCCCCTCGACCGGGCCATAGTAACGCCAGCCGAGAACCGGGGCCGCCACCGAATGCGCCCGAAACGCCGCCAGCAGCAGTCCCAGCAGGACCAAAGCCGCGCCGACAGCAAAGGGGGCCGTAACCTCAGGCAGTGCCCGCGCGACGACCGCCAGCACGACCACGACACATGCGACCGCCGCCAGCATCCCCCCCGACGGCTCTGCCCGCAGCGAAAAATACCAGCCGATCCCCAAGGCGAGGCAGACCGGCACCCAGCAAAACAGATGCCCGCGCTGGCGCAGCATCACGGCGCTGAACTGGTTCCAAAGGCCCATGCTTGCCCCCGCGGATCGCACTGGGTAGACAGGCGTCAAATCCTAGGACCGGGATGGTTACCAATTGGTAAACGCCGCTCCGAACACCATATCTCTGACCGAAAGGCCCTCCGCCATGAACGCCCCTGTTGTGACCCGTTTCGCCCCTTCTCCCACCGGGTTCCTGCATATCGGCGGGGCGCGGACCGCCCTGTTCAACTGGCTCTATGCGCGTGGCCGGGGGGGTAAATTCCTGCTGCGCATCGAAGATACCGACCGCGCGCGTTCCACCCCCGAAGCGACGGCGGCGATTCTGCAGGGCATGTCGTGGCTCGGCCTCGATCATGATGGCGAGATCGTGAGCCAGTTCGAGAATGCCCCGCGCCACGCGGAAGTCGCGCAGGAGCTGCTGGCCGCCGGCAAAGCCTATAAGTGCTTCGCCAGCCAAGAAGAAATCACCGCCTTCCGCGAGGCGGCCAAGGCCGAGGGGCGCAGCACGCTCTATCGCTCCCCGTGGCGCGATGCCGATCCGGCCAGCCACCCGGACGCGCCTTATGTCATCCGCATCAAGGCGCAGCTGGAAGGCACCACTGTAATCCGCGATCAGGTGCAGGGCGATGTCACCATCCGCAACGACCAGCTCGACGATATGATCCTGCTGCGCTCGGACGGCACGCCGGTCTATATGCTGGCCGTGGTGGTGGACGATCACGACATGGGCGTGACCCATGTGGTGCGCGGGGACGATCACCTCAACAACGCCGCTCGCCAGATGATGATCTATGAGGCGATGGGCTGGGACGTGCCGGTTTGGGCGCACATCCCGCTGATTCACGGCGCGGATGGCAAGAAGCTGTCGAAACGTCACGGCGCCTTGGGTGCGCAGGAATATCAGGTGATGGGCTATCCTGCGGCGGGCATGCGCAACTACCTCGCCCGTCTGGGCTGGAGCCATGGGGATGACGAATTCTTTACCGATGCACAGGCGCAGGAGTGGTTCGATCTGGACGGCATCCGCAAAAGCCCCGCGCAATTTGACCTGAAAAAGCTGGAAAACCTCTGCGGTCAGCATATCGCACAGGCCGATGATGCCGCGCTGCGGCGCGAGATCGAAGCCTATCTTGAAGCGGCAGGAGAGCCCGCGCTGACCGAAGGTCAGGCCGAGGGGTTGGAACGGGCGATGTACTGCCTCAAAGATCGCGCGAAGAAATTCCCCGAACTGCTTGAAAAAGCGGCCTTTGTCTTGGCCGATCGCCCGATCACCCCAGATGAGAAAGCGGCAAAGAATCTCGATACGGTATCCCGTGGCATACTGTCGGAATTGACGCCGCAATTGCAAAATGCTAGCTGGAACAAAGAAACGCTGGAGGAGGTACTGAACGGCTTTGCTGCCGCGCATGACACCAAATTTGGCAAGTTGGCGGGGCCGCTTCGGGCGGCTTTGGCCGGCAGGGCAGTCACCCCATCGGTTTTTGACATGATGTTGGTGCTGGGGCGCGATGAGACCCTTGCCCGACTGACGGACGCCGCGGCCTGAGTTTTGGTCACCACTTCTTTGGGCGGCAGGTATAACTGAACGGGACAGCCCCATATGGGGCTAGGCCCAGACGGCGGGGGCATCTCCGCAGCCTACATTCGGGAAGGGATTTCATGACCAATAACAATAAAACCGCAACGCTGACGATCGACGATCAAAGCTTCGATTTGCCGATTCACAGCCCCACTGACGGGCCCGATGTTGTCGATATCCGCAAGCTCTATGGGCAGGCGGGTGTCTTTACCTATGACCCGGGCTTCACCTCGACCGCGGCTTGCGACAGCACGATCACTTTCATTGATGGTGACAAAGGCGTGCTGCTGCACCGGGGCTACCCGATTGAGCAGCTGGCCTCGAAGTCGCATTACCTCGAAGTCTGCTACCTGCTGCTTTATGGTGAGCTGCCCTCCCCCAAGGCGCTGGAAGATTTCGAGTGCTTGGTGACCAACCACACCATGCTGCACGAGCAGATGATGAACTTCTTCCGCGGCTTCCGTCGCGATGCGCATCCGATGGCGATCATGGTGGGTGTGGTTGGCGCAATGTCGGCCTTCTATCACGACAGCACCGACATTAACGATGAGCACCAGCGTGAGGTCGCCACGATCCGCCTGATCGCCAAGATGCCAACGATCGCGGCGATGGCCTATAAATACACCATCGGCCAGCCCTTCGTCTATCCGCGCAACGATCTCGACTATGCATCGAACTTTTTGCGCATGTGCTTTGCCGTTCCGGCCGAAGAGCATGAGGTCAACCCGATCCTCAGCCGCGCGATGGACCGGATCTTTACGCTGCACGCCGACCACGAGCAGAACGCCTCGACCTCGACCGTGCGTTTGGCGTCGTCTTCCGGTGCGAACCCCTTCGCCTGTATCGCCGCTGGTATCGCCTGCCTCTGGGGTCCGGCGCATGGTGGTGCGAACCAAGCCTGCCTTGAGATGCTCAAGGAAATCGGCACGCCCGATCGCATCCCTGAGTTCATCGCCCGCGCCAAGGACAAGAACGACCCCTTCCGCCTGATGGGCTTTGGCCACCGCGTCTACAAGAACCACGACCCGCGCGCGACCGTGATGAAGGAAAGCGCCGACGAGGTTCTCGAACTGCTGGGCGTGGAGAACAACCCGATCCTCCAGGTCGCGAAGGAGTTGGAGAAAGCCGCGCTGGAGGATCCGTATTTCGCGGAGAAGAAGCTTTTCCCGAACGTGGATTTCTATTCCGGCATCATCCTCGAAGCGATGGGCTTCCCCACGTCGATGTTCACCCCGATCTTCGCGCTGGCGCGGACCGTGGGCTGGATCTCCCAATGGAAAGAGCAGATCAGCGATCCGCAGCTCAAAATCGGCCGTCCGCGTCAACTGTACCTCGGCGAAGACAAACGCGATTACGTCGATATCGAGAACCGCTGAAGCGACCTTCAGAGACCATGCAAACGCCCCGGATTTCCGGGGCGTTTCGCGTTTCTCCCGCCAGTTCCTGAAATACCTATGATTGAGGTTGTTGACCCTAGGGCAACAATGGCGGCGCCGGTGGGGCAACTGATTCCGCGCGCCCGAATCGCGAAAACCGGTGCCCTTATATGCACTGTCAGCAATGGCGTGAAAAATCAGTGAATGTTTCCAAGCGTTTTGCCGGTCGCGAAACACCGGAGCCGAAAATACGGCCAAATTACGGCACTGTTTCGCACCTCGTGACAATGCCCCCGCCCCGCTTGACGGGATTCCCCCCGCGGCGGTAGCCTCCTTTCACGATGTCTTTTCGGGGTGGGAAGGGCATCATTGTGGCACTGCCGAAGGGGTTCGCTCTTTCGCAGTCCGGCCGGCGTCCACCCCATTGTAGACGCCCAGCAGTACAGCCGGGCCGCGACGAGAGGATGCAGGATGACCGCAACGGACCGGACCAAAGGGCTTCGCTGGGACTGCGCCACCGGTCTGACGCCGGCGAAGGCCGACGATGTCCCCGGCCCTCAGGGTGCGCTCGTCCCCGATACATTGCATGACTGCGACCAGATCGCCGTGGTCTATGACAAGGGCCAGACCCCGCCGCGCATCACCATCGCGCAGGTCTCGAACTCGGTTCACACGGTTTTGGCGGATGGCGTCGCTGTGGCGGTGGTGGCGCGGGCCAATGGCCCGGCGCCTTCGGCCAGCGATGTGCTGCTGGTCGAGCGAAGCTGCTAGCGCTCAGCGCCCCTGAAACTTGGGGCTGCGCTTTTGGGTAAAGGCCGTCACCCCCTCGGCGAAGTCCTGAGACTTGCCGCAGCGGCCCTGCGCTTGGGCCTCCAGCGAGAGTTGATCCTCAAGCCCATTGTCCCATGACGCGCGGATCGCCTTCTTGGCCTCGGCATAGGCAGCGGTCGGACCAGCGGCCAATTGCGCGGCTTTGGCGCGCCAATGGGCATCGAATTCCGCATCCGGCACGGCCTGCCAGATCATCCCCCAGTCGTCAGCCTGACGGGCGGTGATCTTATCGGCGAAGAGGGCCGCCCCCATTGCCTTGGCCATGCCCATTTGCCGCGGCAGCGCATAGGTGCCGCCCGCGTCGGGGATCAGGCCAATGCGGGTGAAAGCCTGCATGAAATAGGCGCTCTCGCTCGCAAAGACGACATCGGCGGCCAGTGCGATATTTGCCCCTGCCCCTGCCGCCGGGCCGTTCACGGCGGCGATGGTCGGCACCGGGCAGTTGATGATGGCGCGCAGCAGCGGCGCATATTCTTCGCGCAGCGTTTTCTCCAGATCGGCCACGCCGCCCGCCCGGTCGGCCAAGTCTTGGCCCGAGCAAAAGGCACGCCCCGCCCCCGTCAGGACCACGACCCGCGCCGCGCGCCCGCCCTCGGTCACCGCATGGGTCAGCTCTGCCCGCATCTGGCTGGTGAGCGCGTTCATCTTATCGGCGCGGTTCAGCGTGATCAGCGCGACATCGTCGGTCAGCGCGTAGGTGATCGTTTCATAGTCCATCTTGCTATCCTCGATTGCTTGGCCGCAGCATATCAAAGCAATGTGCCGCTGCCAGTGCAACGGGGCGTCAGCGGTCGAGAATATCGCGCAGGCGGGCTTCTTCCTCTGCTGAGAGGGGCGCTTCGCTTGGGGTTTTGCTGCGGGCGCGGCCGCGCAGATAGATCACGCCCAGCCCCCCCGCCAGCAAGAGCATCAGCGGCCCGGCCCCCCAAAGCAACCAATTGGCCCCCGTCGCCTGCGGGTTCAGCAGGACATATTCACCGTATCGGTCGACGATGAAATCCACCGCCTCCTCATCGCTGTCGCCCGCTACCAGCCGCTCGCGCAGCAAGATGCGCAGGTCACGCGCAAGGCTCGCGTTACTCTCATCAATGCTTTCGTTCCGGCAAACGAGGCAGCGCAGACCTTGGCTCAACTCCCGCGCGCGGGCCTCCAACGCGGGATCGTCGAGCACTTCGTCAGGCTGCACCGCCCAGAGGGGGCTGGCGAGCAGGGTCAGAATCAGCAGCAGCCGTTTCATTCCGCAGGCACCCCCGCCGGTTGCTTGCGCGCACCTGCCGCGACCCGAAAGCGCCGGTCGCTAAGGCTCAGTATCCCGCCAAGCGCCATGAGCGCGCAGCCGATCCAAATCCAATTGGTCATCGGCTTGATATAGGTTCGCACCGCCCAACCGCCGCCGTCCTGCGCATCGCCGATCACCACATAGACGTCCCGCGCGAGGTTATAGTCGATCGCCGCCTCGGTCGTGGGCATCTGCGCCACGGGGTAGAACCGCTTTTCAGGCCGCAGGGTCGAGATCACCGCGCCGCCCTGCGCCAGCGTAATCTCGGCCATGCTGCTGAGGTAGTTCGGCCCCCGAACCTCGCTCACATCCCGCAGGGTCAGCGTGTAGCTGCCCACGTCAAAAGGCTCACCAATCCGGGCCACGCGGATGTCATCCACGGCCCAAGCCATTAGCCCCGCGATCCCGGCCATGGTGACGCCCAACCCGCCATGCGCGGTGGCCTTGCCCCAATCCGCACGCGGCAGGCGGCGCAACCGGCGCAGCTTGCCCGGGCCACGCCCAAGACGCTGCATCACATCCACCACGGTGCCCATCACCAGCCATGCCCCAAGGAACAGGCCCACAGGCCCCAGCAGGCCGCGCCCGGTCTGCATGGCAAAGGCCAGTCCCCCAAGCGCCAGCGCCAGCAGGAAGGCATAGCGCAACGGGTAGAGCGCGCGCATGATCTTGGCCCGTTTCCATGGCATCGCGCTGCCAATCGGCAGGATCAGCCCGAGCGCTACCATGAAAGGGGTAAACGCGGCGTTAAAGAACGGCGGCCCGACGCTGAGCTTCCGGTCCAAAAACATCTCAGCCACCAGCGGCCACATGGTGCCCACGAAGACCACGAAACAGGCCACTGCGAGCAGCAGATTGTTCACCACGAGGGCCGTCTCACGACTCAGCAGACCAAAGACGCCTTTCGCCTCCAGCGCCGAGGCGCGTAGCGAATAGAGCACCAGCGCGCCCCCAGTAAAGACCCCCAGAATGGCCAGAATAAAGACCCCGCGCTCGGGGTCATTGGCGAAGGCATGGACGGAAGTCAGCAGGCCCGAGCGCACGATGAAAGTCCCGATCAGCGAAAAGCCGAAGGCGAGGATGGCCAGCAGGATGGTCCAGCTTTTCAAGCTCTCGCGTTTCTCGACCACGATGGCGGAATGCAGCAGTGCCGCCGCCAAGAGCCAGGGCATGAAGCTCGCGTTCTCAACCGGATCCCAGAACCAGAAACCGCCCCAGCCAAGCTCATAATAGGCCCACCAAGACCCAAGTGCGATGCCGATGGTCAGAAACACCCAAGCCGCCAGCGTCCAAGGCCGCACCCACCGGCCCCAAGCCGCATCCACGCGCCCCTCGATCAGCGCCGCCACGGCAAAGCTGAAGGCCATGCTAAGGCCGACATAGCCGAGGTAGAGAAACGGCGGGTGGAAGGCCAAACCGGGGTCTTGCAAAAGCGGGTTCAGGTCTTGGCCGTCAAAGGGCGGCGTGCCCATGCGCAGAAAGGGGTTCGAGGTGAAAAGAATGAACGCCAGAAAGGCCACCCCAATCGCCGCCTGCACCGAGAGCACCCGCGCGCGCAGGCGCGGCGGCAGGTTGCCGCCAAACCACGCGGCCATCGCCCCGAAAAGCGCCACGATCAGCACCCAAAGCAGCATTGACCCTTCGTGATTGCCCCATGTGCCGCTGATTTTATAGAGCATCGGCTTGGCGGAATGGCTGTTGGCCACCACCAGTTGCAGGCTGAAATCCGAAGTGACGAAGGCCCACATCAGCGCGCCAAAGGACAGGGCGATCAGGATAAATTGCGCCGCCGCTGCCGGTTCGGCCACCGCCATCCAGCCCGCGCGGCCCCGCCAAGCGCCCCACATCGGCACCACCATCTGTACAAGCGCCACGCCAAAGGCGAGCACAAGCGCGAAATGTCCAAGCTCTGTAATCATGGGCCGGACTATAGGGCGCCGACGCCCCCTAAGCCATGGCAAATCAAACCTGAAAAACGGTCAATCGGTCGCAGTCAGGCGCGGCTGCTACGCCAAGCATCAAGGGCCGCATTCTCCGACGGCGCAACCGCAGCGAGGGCCAGACGGCTGTCCGCACCGGTGTCGGCCACCTGAGGGCTATCGGCGCGCATCTCGCGCAAGGCTTCGATATTCTCGACCACCTGCGGCACCCGCGCAATGGTGCCGACGATGGCACGCTGAAACTCCTGCGATTTCACCTGCTGCCGCGCGCCGAAATAGAAAGAGACGATCACCCCCAACAACCACCAAAGCGGCTCGGGCACCAAGGCGATGCCCTGCATCCGTTCGGCGAACCACAGCGGATTGACCATGGCGGTGACGAACAGGCCGAGCGTGCCGAGCGCCAGCATCGGGCGCGGCAGCCGGTTGACCCCATCCATGAAGCGGTCAAAGCCACCTTGCCGCGCTTTGGCGAACTCGGCCCCATATTGCGCCATGGCTTGGCCCTGCACCGCATGGGCGCGCTGCGCCCCGGCCTCGGCATTCTCGCGGAACACTTCGACCGTGTCGCGGATGACGTTCCGCTCACCGCCGAAGATTGTCGTGAAGATACGTTCGATCAGCCCCATTGTGCCACCCTCCTTGCAAAATCTGCGTCGCTCATGTGATACCGCGGGGCGATGAACTCCTCCGCGCGCCGGATCCAGCCGCCCTTGCCCCCTGCCCGGCTGCGCGCGTATTTGCGGCTCGCGGGGCGGCGGTCAGCAAGGCGAAAGTAGTAGTTGCGCCGCGCGATGCCGTAAGCATCCACCAGATGATCCGGGGCGGCCTGCCACGCGGCATGGGCGGCGCGGATCGTCTGCGGCCCGATGGCTCCGTCAACCGCGACCTCCTGCCCCATCTCGCGCAGCAGGTTTTGCAGGATTTTCACCGCGTTGCTGCCAGCGTTGACATACATGTCAAAGACGCTCGGCTGCAAAGGTGCGGGCAGTTCGGCGATGCGCGGCGCGTTGAAGTAATGCCGGACAAAGATATCGACCGCCTGCGCGCGGCTGAGGCGCCGCACATCCGCCACGTCGACCGCCCCATCGCTGGTCAGGTCCAACCCCAAGCGGCGCATGGTGTGGATCGTGACCCCGTATTTCGTCGCCCCGCCGGGGTCATCGGGGTCATTCACAAAGCCGCCCTCGCGGGCGACGATGGCGCTGGCGATCTTACGCACGGACTGCATCGCGGCTCTCCTGTTTTGCATGCAAACAGGCTCCGCCGGATTGGTTAAGAGATGCTCAGGCCCCCGCGCGTTGCGCAGCCATTACCCTTCGGATTCGCGATAAACACCCTGCTCTTTCAGCGCATCCGTCACTTCCTTGGGCATGTAGGTCTCATCATGCTTTGCAAGGATTTCAGTGGCTTCGAACACGCCGCCGACATAGCTGCCGGTGCCGACCATGCCTTGGTTCTCTTCAAAGAGATCCGGCAAGACGCCCGTAAAAACCACGGGGACAGAGGCCCCGCCATCGGTCACGGCAAAGCTGATCTGCTCGCCCTGCCCGCGCTTGAGCGACCCTTCTTCAACCAACCCGCCGATGCGGAACACCTCTGTCGGGCCGGGCGGCTCGGCGATGACTTGGCTCGGGGCGCGGAAATAGTTGATCCCGTCACGCAGCGCATAGCCGATCAGTGCGGTCGACAGGACCAAGGCCACCGCCGCAATGGCGATGATCTGGATCCGGCGCTGTTTCTTGAGGCTCTTCATGGGAAGAGCGGGGCCATCATCAGTCCCTCGGTTTCCGGCAGTCCCAGCATCAGGTTCGCGTTTTGCAAGGCTTGCCCGCTGGAGCCTTTGGTCATGTTATCGAGCGCCGCGACTACCGTTGCCCGCCCAGTCTGACGGTCTGCCACCACGCCGATATGACAGAAGTTCGAGCCGCGCACATGCCGCGTGCTGGGCGCCTCGCCGAAGGGCAGCACTTCGATAAAGGGTTCATCGGCATAGGCTTTTTGCATTGTGTCATAGATCACCTGCGCATCACCTTTGACGTAGCAGGTCGCCAGAATGCCGCGGTTCGCAGGCACCAGATGCGGGGTGAACTGCACCTGCACCGGCCGTCCTGCAAGGGCCGAAAACTCCTGATCGAACTCCCCCAGATGCCGGTGTGTGCTGCCAAGCGCATAGCCGTGATAGCCCTCGCTCAACTCCGCATGCAGCAGGTTTTCCTTGAGCGACCGCCCCGCACCGGAAACGGCGCATTTCAGGTCCAAAATGATATCATCCAGATCAATCACCCCCGCCGCGATCAGCGGGCGCAGGGCAAACTGCCCCGTGGCCGCATTGCAGCCCGTCCCCGCCACCAGCCGCGCGGCGGCAATCTCTTCGCGGTAGAATTCGGTGAGGCCGTAGACCGCCTCTTTCTGCTGCTCAAGGGCGGCGTGTTCATTGCCGTACCACTTGGCATAATCCTCAGGGTCGCGCAGGCGGAAGTCGGCGGAAAGATCGACGATCTTCAGGTCTTTCGGCAGCGCCGCGATCACCTCTTGGCTGGTCTTATGCGGCAATGCGCAAAAGCACAGGTCAATCTGGGAAAAATCGATTTCATCAATCGTGACCAATGTGGGCAGATCGAGGTGGCGCAGATGGGGAAAGACCTCGGCCATGGTCTGGCCCGCCTTGGAATTCGCGCCCAAAGCCTTGATCTGCATAGAAGAATGGCCAGCGATCAGCCGGATGAGTTCTGCCCCGGTATAGCCGGAGGCGCCAAGAATGGCGATGTTCTGGGTCATGGTATGTCCCCTTGTTCGGAACGAAATGTAATTGGAGTTCAGGCGGCGGTGAATGTGATCTGTCGTCGCAGGAACTGCGTCGCGCGGTCGCTCACCCGGGCGGGATCACCAGTGGTCAGAAAAGCCGCCTCACCCGTGCCTGTCATATCAGGATGCCGCTCAAGGTAATCGGCCAAGGAATCCGCCACCAATTCGGCCTGACTGAAGACTTTGACCTGCCCGCCCAAAGCCGCCTGAAAGGCTTCCTGCATCAGCGGATAATGGGTGCAGCCCAGGATTGCCGCATCGGGGTTGGGCATCTTACGCTTCAGCGCGTCGACGTGGCTGCGCACCAGTGCTTCGGCAAGGATCATGTCACCCTCTTCGATGGCATCGACCACCCCGCCGCAGGCCTGCGCTTCGACATCCACACCGATGGCGCGGAAAGACAGTTCACGCTGAAACGCGCGGCTTGCCACCGTGGCGGGCGTGGCGAAGAGCGCCACATGGTTCACCGCCACCTCGCGCGGCGGAGAGTTGTCGCCCCACTGCCGCTCCGTCATCGCCTCAATCAGCGGCACAAAGACGCCCAGCACCCGCTTGTCGCGCGGGATCCACCCCTCTTGCATCCGGCGCAGCGCGGCGGCAGAGGCGGTGTTGCAGGCGAGGATCACCAGATCGCAGCCCGCATCGAACAGCCGCTGCACGGCGGCGCAGGTCAGCTCATAGATGTCATCGGCGTCGCGCACGCCATAGGGCGCATGGGCGCTGTCGGCGAGGTAGATAAAATCCACCTCCGGCAGCCGTTCTTGCACCTTGTTCCAGACGGTCAGCCCGCCCAGCCCCGAATCGAAAATACCAACTGCCATGGTCCGTCGTCACCTGTCGGCTCTATGCCGTTCCTCAAACTCGTAACCGAGGCCCTGATACTGGCCCGGCTTTGGTGACAACTCATAGGTGGCTTTGCGCAGGAAATCCATCATCGCTTTTGCGTCCCCCGCCAGAGGGTCGAGCGTGGCGCGCGGAATGGGCGCGCCGATGGCCACGCGCACGGGCGTATCGACACGGGCGCGGAACTCTTTGATTAGCAGCCCCATGCGCAGGTTTGCGTGCAGGTGACTGGCGATCTGGAACAAGCGGCTGGTGTGGCCGTCAAAGTAAATTGGCACCACAGTGGCGTCAGACTTCGCGATCATCCGCGCCGTGAAGCTGCGCCAGCCGGGGTCCAACGGCTGCGAAAAGGGCCGCGCAGCGGTGCTGACGGTGCCCCCGGGAAAGATACCAATCGCCCCGCCCTGCGCCAGATAGTTCAACGCGGTCCGGCGGGTGGCGAGGTTGAGCGCCAGTGCGGCGCGGTCTTCGGCAAAGCTGATGGGCAGCAGATGATGCGCCAGATCCGGCGCTTGGCTGAAAACCGCATTGGCCATGATGCGAAAATCGCCGCGCGTCTGGCTCAGGATATGGCCCAGCATCAGCCCATCCAGAATGCCGTAGGGGTGATTGGCGATCAGAATGACCGGCCCCCGCGTCGGGATATCCGCCAAAGCGCCGCGCATCACGTCCAGCGTCAAACCACAGCGCTGCACCATCGCATCGAAGAACCCCAGCCCCGCGGCCAGATCGTCTTCGTAGCCTTCGGCCCGTTTCAGCAAGGACACGCGCCCGGTGGTGTTTTCCATCAATCGGATGAGCGCCCTTCCACCCCGGGTTCGGGCGGAATGGGCATAGCTTATGTCACGGGCGTAGGTCACATCTCGGCCTCAGGGTCGTCTTGGCGGACACTTTAGGGCAAAGATGTAACAGCGGTATTACTCCGCCGCCTTGGCCGTGGCCGTGCCGCCTGCGCGGATCACCGCCAGCAGTTCTTCGCGCCGTTTCGCGGCCTTCGCCTCATTGGCCTGTTTGACCGGTCCGAAACCGCGGATTTGCAGCGGCAGTTCGGCCAGCGCCACGATGGCGTCGCGGGTCTGGTCGGTCAGCTTTGGCAGCACCTCGGCCATATCGGCCTCATATTGCTTGATCAACGCACGCTCCATCTTGCGCTCGGCGGTATAGCCGAAGGGATTGAGCGGGGTGCCGCGCAGCCCTTTGAACTTTGCCATGACCCGCAGCGGCCCTTCCAGCCACTGGCCAAACTCGCGCTTCTGCGGACGGCCGTTCGGGCCCATCTTCGAGATCAGCGGCGGCGCCATGTGGAAGGTCATATTAAAGTCGCCGTCGAACTCCGCCCGCGCCTTGTCGCGGCTGGTGATCAGCAGGCGGGCGACCTCGTATTCGTCCTTGTAGCTCAGCACCTTGTGGTAACCCATCGCCGCCGCGGCCTTGACGTCGCGGTCTTTGATCCCGTCGAGCATCTTCGTGTAGCGCTTGGCCAGCTTCTTGTTCTGATACTCCGTCAGATGGTTCTCGCGGAAGGCGATCTTCTCGTTCAGCGACTTGGGCAGTTCCACCACCTTGGGCTGGCTCACCGCTCTAGCGTCCTCGGGGTAGAGCACGGCCCAGCGACCGATCTCGAAGGCCCGTTTGTTGCGCTCCACCGCCGCGCCGTTCATCTCGATCGCCTGCATAAGGCTCTCGAACGTCAGCGGCAGCAGGCCGCGCTGCCACGCGGCACCGAAGATCATCATGTTGGAGAAGATCGAGTCGCCCAAAGTCGCCTTGGCGAGATCAGAGGCATCGAACATCGCCACGTCATCCTTCAGCCGCGCCTCGAGCGCGAGGCTCAGCCGGTCGTAGGGCATCTGAAACTCGGTGTCGCGGGTGAAGTCGCCGGTGATGATCTGGTGCGAGTTCACCACGGCACCGGTGCGACCGACGCGCGTTAGTCCCAGCGTCTTGTGACCAGCAGAGACCACCAGATCCCCGCCGATAAGCGCATGCGCCTCGCCGGTGGCGACGCGGATCGCGCTGATGTCCTCGGGGCGTTCGGCCAGACGGCAGTGGATATGCACCGCTCCGCCCTTCTGGGCGAGGCCCGCCATCTCCATCATGCCAGCGCCCTTGCCGTCAAGCTGTGCCGCCTGCGCCAGCAGTGCACCGATGGTCACGACGCCGGTACCGCCGACGCCGGTGATGACAACGTTATGGGTGCCGTCGATCTCGGGCAACTCGGGCTGCGGCAGGTCGGGGATGGTCAGTTCCGTGGTCGGGTCCTTGCGTATCTTGGCGCCTTCCAGCGTCACGAAGGAGGGGCAGAACCCGTCGAGGCAGGAGAAATCCTTGTTGCACTGCGACTGGTCGATGGCGCGCTTGCGGCCCAGCTCGGTCTCGTTCGGCACCACGGCCACGCAGTTCGACTGCACGCCGCAATCGCCGCAGCCCTCGCAGACGTCCTCGTTGATAAAGACGCGCTTGTCGGGGTCCGGGAACAGCCCGCGTTTGCGGCGGCGGCGCTTCTCGGCAGCGCAGGTCTGGATGTAGACAATAGCGCTGACGCCCTTGTGCTTGCGGTAGGCCTTTTGCACGTTCGGCATCTCGGCCCGTTCGTGGATTTCGACACCCTTGAAGCGTGTCAGGTCTACGTCTTCCTTCTGGTCGTAGACAACCGCGACGTTCTTCACGCCCATCGCCTTCAACTCTTCGACGATGCGGTAGGCGTCAAGGTCGCCTTCGTTGTGCTGCCCGCCGGTCATGGCGACCGCATCGTTGTAGAGAATCTTGTAGGTGATGTTCGTCCCCGCCGCGATGGCGGCACGAATGGCCAGCACGCCGGAATGGTTATAGGTGCCGTCGCCGAGGTTCTGGAACACATGCTCGGTATTCGAGAACGGCGCCTCCCCGATCCAGTTCGCGCCCTCGCCGCCCATATGGGTGAAACCCGTGGTCTCCCGGTCCATCCACTGCACCATATAGTGACAGCCGATGCCCGCATAGGCGCGCGAGCCATCGGGCACTTTGGTCGAGGAGTTATGCGGGCAGCCCGCGCAGTAGTACGGCAGGCGCGCGGCGATATCCTCGGCATTGTCCGAACGGCGCGCCTCGTTCAGCGCTTCCAGCCCGGCGCGGATGCCATCGGTCTCGCGCCCCTCTTCCAACAGAATACCACCGATCTTCTCGGCGATCAGAATGGGGTCGAGCGCGCCACGGGTCGGGAACAATTCCTCGCCATGCTCCATGCCCGCGCCGCCCTTGTGCCAGCCATAGACCCGACGGTGGGTGTCGTTGAAGAGCGCTTCCTTGATCTGGATCTCGATCAGTTTGCGTTTCTCTTCGACGACCACGATCAGGTCCAGCCCATCGGCCCAATCGTGGAACCCCTGCATGTCGAGCGGAAAGGTCTGGCCGATCTTGTAGGTCGTGATCCCCAGACGCTCCGCCTCGTTCTCATCGATGTTCAACAGGCTCAGCGCATGTACCAGATCGAGCCAGTTCTTGCCCGCCGCGGCAAAGCCGATCTTGGCGCCGCGCTTGCCCCAGACGCGCTTGTCCATCTTGTTGGCATGAGAGAACGCCTCTGCCGCGAAGCGCTTGTAGTCGATCATCCGCGCTTCTTGCAGATGCGGCGTGTCGTTCAGACGGATCGAAAGCCCGCCATCAGGCATGTCGAAGTCAGGCGTGATCAGCTTCATCCGGTTGGGATCGCCGTTGACCACGCTGGTCGCTTCCACCGTGTCCTTCATAGTCTTGAGACCGACCCAAAGACCCGAGAAACGGCTGAGCGCCCAGCCGTAAAGCCCATAGTCGAGGATTTCCTGCACACCTGCGGGAGAGACCACAGGCATATAGGCATCCACCATGGCCCATTCGGACTGGTGCAGCACGGTGGAGGATTCGCCGGTGTGGTCGTCACCCATGGCCATCAGCACGCCACCATGGGGCGAGGTGCCCGCCATGTTGGCATGGCGCATCACGTCGCCGGTGCGGTCCACGCCCGGCCCCTTGCCGTACCACAGGCCGAAGACGCCGTCGTATTTGCCCTCCCCGCGCAGTTCCGCCTGCTGACTGCCCCAAAGCATGGTCGCCGCGAGGTCTTCGTTCAGCCCCGGCTCGAAGCGCACGTTGTAGTCAGTCAGGAACTTCTGCGCGCGCTGCATTTGCAGATCCACGCCCCCCAGCGGGCTGCCCCGGTAGCCGGTGACATAGCCCGCGGTATTCAACCCCGCGGCGCGATCCCGTGCCGATTGCATCATCATCAGCCGGACCAGCGCCTGCGTGCCGTTCAGCAGCACCGGGCTTTTATCGAGGTCGAAACGGTCGTTGAGTGAAATCTTTTGCGTCGTCATGGCGGGCCCTCCCTAGCACGTCAGTCTTGCATGATTGCCTGGATTATAGGTCACAGTTACTGACCTGTATAGCAGTTATTCCGCAACGGCAGTCCCGCAGGCGACGGTTTGTGCTGTTTTCTCCCGGCTATTAAGGTAGGAGAAAGGCTGGGCAAGGAAAGTACGGGCCATGGATTGGGACAAACTCAGAATTTTTCACGCCGTGGCCGATGCGGGGTCGCTGACCCATGCGGGGGACAAGCTCAACCTCTCGCAATCCGCCGTCAGCCGACAGATTCGCGGGCTGGAAGAGCAGCTTAACACCAACCTCTTTCACCGGCATGCGCGCGGGCTGATCCTGACCGAACAGGGGGAGCTTTTGTTCGACGCAACCTCGGCCATGGCCAAACGCCTTGACGCCGCCGCGGCGCGCATCCGTGACAGCGAAGAAGAGGTTTTTGGCGAGCTGCGCGTCACGACGACGACCGGCTTCGGCACCCTCTGGCTCGCCCCGCGCCTGCCCAAACTCTACGAGCAATATCCCGACCTCAAAGTCGATCTGATGCTCGAAGAACGCGTGCTCGACCTGCCGATGCGCGAGGCCGACGTGGCGATCCGCATGAAGGAACCGAGCCAGGCCGATCTGGTCCGCAAACGGCTGATGTCCGTGCGCATGGGCCTCTACGCCAGCCCGGAGTATCTTGAGAAACACGGCACGCCTGAGCGTATGGAAGACATGACCGACCACCGGTTGATCTGTCAAAACACAGACAGCGATCAGGTCGGCGCCGGGCTGCAACTGGTCAAAGAGCTGATGATGTATGACCTGCGCTCGCTTTTGACGGTGAACAACTATTTCGGCGTGCTCCAAGGCGTGGTGCACCACCTTGGCCTCGGCGTGCTGCCCAACTACCTGATCCAAGACTTCCCCCATATCGTGCAGGTCATGCCCGATATCGAATCCGCCGAAGTGCCGGTCTACCTCGCCTATCCAGAAGAACTGCGCCAATCCAAACGCGTCGCCGCCTTCAAGGATTTCGTTCAAGAAGAGATCATTACCTACCGCAAACAGTGGCGCGAACGGGTGGAAGGCGAAGGCTGAACCGCAGCCCATCGCCAGCCATGCAATAGGCGCATATCGGCCATGATGACTTGCCATGTTAATTAGCCTTGATTTGAGCAGCCCTGCCTCCTATTTCACCATCATGAAGATTGACAGCCTGAGGGCGCGTCGCTTCATACCTCCCTGTTGGACTTGGCCGAGCTTTTAGCTCGGCCTTTTTTTTGGCCCATCGCCTTCTTTCAGCCCGCAGGCGGCCAAAGCCACTTCCCCCCCGGCACTTCCCCTTGTATGAGGGCGCAAACGCGCCAGCCGGGGAATTTCCATGCAAGATCCAGCCATCACGCCCGACCTTATCGCCAGCCACGGGTTCACCCCCGAGGAATACGCCGAGGTCGTCAATATCCTCGGGCGCGAGCCGAACTATACCGAGATGGGCATTTTCTCGGCCATGTGGAACGAACACTGCTCCTATAAATCCTCCAAGAAATGGCTCCGCACGCTGCCTACCGACGGCCCGCAGGTGATCTGTGGCCCGGGCGAGAATGCGGGCGTGGTCGACATCGGCGATGGCCAAGCGCTGGTCTTCAAGATGGAAAGCCACAACCACCCCTCCTACATCGAACCCTACCAAGGTGCTGCGACCGGCGTCGGCGGCATCCTGCGCGATGTCTTCACCATGGGCGCGCGCCCCATCGCGGCGATGAACGCGCTGAGCTTCGGCCGCCCCGACCACCCCAAGACACGTCAGCTTGTGCACGGTGTCGTCGAAGGCGTCGGCGGCTATGGCAACTGTTTCGGCGTGCCGACCGTCGGCGGCGAAGTGCGTTTCGACAAAGCCTATGACGGCAACTGCCTCGTCAATGCCTTCGCGGCGGGCTTGGCGGATGCCGACAAGATCTTCTACTCCGCCGCCTCCGGCGTGGGCATGCCCGTGGTCTACCTCGGTGCGAAGACGGGCCGCGACGGCGTCGGCGGCGCGACCATGGCCAGCGCCGAATTCGACGACACCATCGAAGAGAAACGCCCCACCGTTCAAGTCGGCGACCCTTTCACCGAAAAGCGCCTGATGGAAGCCACGCTCGAGCTGATGGCCACTGGCGCCGTGATCTCGATCCAAGACATGGGCGCTGCGGGGCTGACCTGCTCTGCCGTGGAAATGGGCGACAAAGGCGGTCTCGGCGTGCGTCTCGACCTTGAAAAGGTCCCGACGCGCGAGCCGCATATGACCGCCTATGAAATGATGCTCAGCGAAAGCCAAGAGCGTATGCTCATGGTGCTGCGCCCTGAGCTTGAGGCCGAGGCCAAAGCCGTCTTCGACAAATGGGACCTCGACTTCGCCATCGTGGGCGAAACCCTCCCCGAAGACCGCTTCCTCATCTGTCTCGATGGTGAGGTCAAAGCCGACCTGCCGCTGTCGAAACTCGCCTCCACCGCGCCCGAATACGACCGCCCTTGGGTGGAGACACCCGCCGCCGCCGCGCTGACCGATGCGCCCAGCATCGACCCGATCGAAGGTCTGCGCGCCCTGATCGGCTCCGTGAACCATGCCTCGAAAGACTGGGTTTACGAACAGTACGACACGATGGTCATGGGCGACACGGTCCGCCTGCCCGGCCTCGGCGCAGGCATCGTGCGGGTGCATGGCACCGACAAGGCGCTGGCCTTCACCTCCGACGTGACCCCGCGCTATGTCAAAGCCAACCCAACCGAAGGCGGCAAACAGGCCGTCGCCGAAGCCTATCGCAACCTCTGCGCCGTGGGCGCCAAACCGCTGGCGACGACCGACAACCTCAACTTCGGCAACCCCGAAAAGCCCGAGATCATGGGCCAATTCGTCGGCGCCATCAAAGGCATCGGCGAGGCCGTGGGCGCGCTTGACATGCCCATCGTGTCCGGCAATGTCTCGCTCTATAACGAGACCGACGGCAAAGGCATCCTGCCCACGCCCACGATCGGCACGGTCGGCCTGATCGACAGCCTCGATCAGGTCATCAGCAATCAACTGCGCGACGGCCATGTGGCCCTCCTGATCGGCGCGACTGGCAGCCACCTCGGCCAATCCGCCCTGCTCGCCGAAGCCTTCGACCGGGCCGAGGGCGACGCCCCCCATGTCGACCTCGCCACCGAACGCCGCCACGGCGAATTCATCCGCGCCCAAGCCAGCCAAATCTCCGCCTGCACCGACCTCGGCGACGGCGGCCTCGCCCTCGCGGCCTTCGAGCTGGCTGAAACCGCAGGGATCGGCGTCGAAATCGAAAGCGAAGACACCGCCATCCTCTTCGGCGAAGACCAAGCCCGCTACCTCGTCGCCTGCACCGCCGACGCCGCGGAAACCCTGATCGCCGCGGGCAAGGAAGCGGGCGTAGCGGTCACCGCCGTCGGCGCCTTTGGCGGCGACAAGGTCAGCTTCGGCAACACCTCCGCCCCCCTGTCGGACCTGCGCGCGACCTACCGGACCACTTTCGCCCAGACCTTCGCCTGAACCTCTGGTTTCGGAGCCGCCCTTGCTTGAGACCAAACGGTCGCGCGCAGGGCGGCGGGGCAAGCTAAATCGCCGAGGGGCCCCTTTAGGGGATACGGCTATTTCGCTTGAACCGACGACAGGCGGGTGACAGGCCGGGATCAATCAAGGGTGGGTCCGAGACCCCTCTGGTTTTGGAGAGACCCGCAGCCCTCCGCCCGCCCTTCATCGGCTAAACCTCTGCGTTCAACCCCGCCAACATCCGCGCCTTCTCCCCCACATCATCGGGGCCCGAGATCGCCTCGGCCAGCGCTTCCAATGATGCAATCGAATGCCCGGCGCGAAAACTATCGACATGGGGCAGCATCGCGCGAATGCCCGCCGCCTTGGGCGCGAAACCGTCCCAGCGAAGCAGCGGGTTCAGCCAAATCACCCGCCGCGCGGTCAGCTGCAACCGCTGCATCTGCCGCGCCAATTCCGCCGGGTCGTCCCGGTCCAGCCCGTCGGTGATCAACAAGACCACCGCCCCCTGCCCCATGACCCGCCGCGACCAGTCGCGATTGAAGGCCGCCAGCGCCGCGCCGATGCGCGTGCCGCCCTCCCAGTCCTGCGCCTGCGCCCCCGCCGCGGCAAGCGCCGCATCCACGTCGCGGGTGGCAAGATGGCGGGTGATATTGGTCAGCCGGGTGCCAAAGGTGAAACCGTGCACCTGCGCCCAGCCTTTGCCCCTGCGGTTGGCCACCGCATGCAGAAAATGCAGGATCACCCGGCTGTATTGGCTCATCGAGCCGGAAATATCGCACAGCACGACGAGGTTCGGATAGCGCGCGCGCGGTGTCTTCCGATAAAGCCGGTCCGCCTCTCCACCCCGCCGCAGCGCTGCTTTCATCGTGCGCGCCACGTCGATCCGCCCCCGCGCCGCCGCCACATTGCGGCGGCTCGTCATCGGCGGCACCGGCAGGTCGAGCTTGGCCAACATCCGTTTCGCCTCAGCCATTTCGGCAAGGCTCATTTGTTCGAAATCCAATGTCCGCAACCGCTCCCGCGCGGACATGGTCAGGCTTGCATCCACCTCGACGAGGGTCTCCTCGGGTTGAGGCGCGTCCTCCCGCTCCGGTGCCTCGGCCCCGTCCAACAGGGCCTCTGCTGCACGTTTCTCGGCGGGCGTGGCGGGGCGATCCTCTTGCACGCCGCGGATCGCAGGCAGCATCGCGGCCATCATATGCTCCAAATACCGCGGGTCACGCCAATAAAGCCGGAATATCTGCGCAAAGACCCGCGCCTGTTCGGGGCGGCTCACGAAACAGGCATGGAGCGTCCAATAGAAATCGCGGCGGCTGGTGAAGCCCAGGGCGGCGACGGCCTCCACCGCCTCTACCACCCGTCCCGGCCCGATTGACAAGCCCGCCCGGCGCAGGGCGCGGGCGAAATGGGTGATATTTCCCGCCAGCTTGGGGTCGTCAGGCAGGTCCAAAGGTAGGTCTTCGGCCATCGCGCTCAGCCAGGCGCCAGCGATGCGCGGGCCTGATCAAGAATGCGCGCCGCCTCGGAGCCTTGCAGCTTGGCGATGTCATCTTGATACTTCAGCACAGCCCCCAGCGTATCGGCGATAACCTCGGGGCTGAGCGTTGTGACATCCAAAGCCAGCAGGCATTTCGCCCAGTCAATCGTCTCCGCCACGCCCGGCTTCTTGAACAGATCCTCGGTCCGCAATTGCTGGACAAAGGCCACCACCTCGCGGCTAAGCGCCTCTGCTGCCTCAGGCGCGCGGGCGGCAAGGATCGCCATCTCGCCCGCCACATCCGGGTAATCGACCCAGTGGTATAGACAGCGGCGTTTCAGCGCGTCATGCACCTCACGCGTGCGGTTCGAGGTCAGGATCACAATCGGCGGCTCGGGCGCGCGGATCGTGCCAAGCTCGGGGATGGTCACCTGAAAATCGCTCAACGCCTCCAGCAAGAACGCCTCGAAAGGCGCATCGGTGCGGTCCAACTCGTCGATCAGCAGCACCGGGGCGCCGTTCTCATCCGGGCGCAGCGCCTGCAATAGCGGGCGTTCGATCAGGTAGTCGTCGCTGAACAACTCCTGCGTCAGCGCGCGCCGGTCTGCACCGCCGCCCGCCTCCGCCGTGCGGATCGCCACCATTTGCGCCGGAAAATTCCATTCGTAAACCGCGCTGGAGGCGTCGAGCCCCTCATAGCATTGCAACCGGATCAACCGCCGCCCCAGACCGGCGGCCAGCGCCTTGGCGATCTCGGTCTTGCCGACGCCCGCCTCGCCCTCCAAAAACAAGGGCCGCCCCAGCGTGAGGCTGAGGAACACCACGACCCCAAGCGCGCGGTCGCAGACATAGCCCTCAGCGCTCAGCATCTCTTGGACCGCGTCGATCGTATCAATGTTTTTCATGGCCCCAGTGGTGCATTCCCACCCCGCCCCGTCAAGAGGGCAGACCGCGCGGCGGCAGATTGACGGGATTTCCCCGCGCTGGCATAGTCCTGCGCAATAAACGACGGCTTCCGGCAACAAGGGGGCCACAGGGGCGGATATGGGACAGAGCATTTTCATCGCGATCCGGCGCGGCGGGGTCTGACATGCGCATCACCGCTGTCACCTGCGTCAAGAACGAAGGCCCGTTTTTGCTGGAATGGATCGCCTTCAACCGGGTGATCGGGGTCACGGATTTCCTATTCTACTCCAACGATTGCAGCGATGGTACCGATGCGCTGCTCGACGCGCTTGCCCGCCACGGTCTCGTCACCCATCTGCCCAACCCGGCCACCAATCGAAACTACCAGATGCAGGCGCTCAAGGATGCGCGGCGTCATCCCATCGTCACACAGGCCGATTGGGTCTGGATCTCCGATGTGGATGAGTTTCTGAACATTCATGTCGGCGACCACCGACTGCCCGCCCTGATCACGGCCTGCGGCAACCCGCAGGCGATCTCGCTGCATTTCCAGTTCTTCGCCAATGGCGGGATCGAGGATTTCACCGACGCCCCCGTCATCGCGCAATTCACCCATAGCCATAACCCCGACATCTGCTGTGCCGATACGGCGATTGAGGTTAAGACTTTGGTCCGGCAAGATTTCCCCTTGGGCTACTACGGGGCGCACCGGCCCTTCCACGACGACAGGAAGCACCAACCGCATTGGACCGATGGCGCGGGCCGTCAGGTGCCTAAGCCCTTTCGCAGTGCCGCCAGCAAACGCCGCATCCGCGCCTTTCCCGCCCGCGGCGCACGGCGCTTTGCCACGCTGAACCACTACGCATTGCGCTCGCTCGACAGCTATCTGGTCAAGAACGACCGTGGCGACGTGAACCGCGAACACCGCGCTTTTGATGACAGCTATTGGCGCGACCGGAACGATGCAGCTTGGGAGGATCGCTCGATTCAGCGCTACCTGCCCGCCTTGAATGAAGAAATCGACCGCCTAAAAGCGCTGCCCGGCGTCGCCGATCTGCATGCCGCCTCCGTGGCCGCCCACCGCGCCCGCCGCGAGGCGCTGCTGACCGATCCGAGCTACCGCGAAATGCAGGCGCAGCTGCGCGCAGCCAGCCCGCTCTGCGCCGCCGAAGCGCGGATCCGCGCCGAGATCGGCCTCACATGACGGGGCCGCGGATCGTAAACCTCGGCCTGCCCAAGACCGGCACCACCACGCTCACAGATGCGCTACGCCACGCCGGGCTCAAGGTCGCGGATTGGCGCATTCGCAAGGGCCAAAGCAACTCGCCCGAGATCACCGGAGCGCATGTAGGCCGGATCATCTATGCCGATTACTTTGCCAGCGGTGACCCGTTGGCGCGGCTGCATGAGTTCGACGTGATCAATGAGATGAGCGCCGTGCGCCATGACCGCAGCCTTTGGCCGCAGACCGATTGGGGCGTGCTGAACGCCATCCAGCACCACCACCCCGAGGTCAAGTTCCTACTCTCGCACCGTGATCCGGCCAGAACGGCCAACAGCATGATGCGCTGGAACAACCTGGGCCGCCGCCGTTTGCCACAAGCCGATGTGCCGGGGCTGCCCCGCGGCTTTGGCCGCGACGAGGCCGAGCTTGCCCGGTGGATCGAAGGGCATTTCAGCTTCTGCCGCCGCGTCTTCGCCGGTAGTGCCAACTTTCTGGAGTTCGACATCGAAGACCCCGAGGCGCGCGACAAGATCGCGGATTATCTTGAGATCGACTTGCCGTGGTGGGGCCAAAGCAACACCGGCAAGGCGGAGGCCGGGTGATGCGGCTGACCCTCTTCATCGGTCCGACCGAACGCGCTGCCGCCCGGCTGCGCAACATCCTGCAACAGCAAAAGGACGCGTTGCTCAAGCAGGGGGTTCTCGCCGCTGACTGGAACCACGTCCGCCTCTATGCCGCTTGCGCCGCCCCGGAAGCGGTGGGGCTGCTACGGCACCGCCGCGGCTTGGACAGCCCCCTGATCGGCACGACCCTGCGCGATGAATTTCACGCGCTGATCCCCCATGAGCTGGCCGCGACCCGCGCCGATCATGTGGTGCTTAGCGCGGCGCAACTGGGCAATCTGCTGTCGCGGCCCGAGGAGCTGCGCGCCCTGCACGATCTGCTGCGCCCCTATTTCGACGATATCCGCGTGATCGCGCATCTGGGAGAACAGGCACGGACGCTGGTCGCGCATTACGGCTTTGCCGTGGCCGAAAGCCGCCGTCATCCGCTAACGCAGGAATTGGCCTTGGCTAAGCGCGGCGACTGGTGGCAGGGCGCGCTTGCTCAGAGAGAGACCGCGCCGGATTTCGGCCTTTTCCCCGAGGTGCAAGCCCCGCCCTTTTGGGTCGATTATCAAGCGCTGCACGCCCATTGGGCTGCCGTCTTCGGCGCAGAGAACATCACGTTTCGCCCGCTCGACCTGCCCCATCTTATGTCCAAGGCCGGGGCCAGCGAGATCACCGAAAGCCTCGGCCTTTCCACGCCCCTCGGCCCCGTCGATCCCGGCCGCGCCCTCGCAGCCCTGCCCGCGCCTTGGCTGGCGCGGATGCGGCAGTTCAACGATGTGCTGATCCGTTACCAACAGGCCCATGACCTTGCCTGCCCGCGCAGCACATGGAGCCAGATGTTGCAGGCGCTCCAAATCGGCGGCCCCGTGATCAAACCCGGGAGCCTCGCCGCGATCTCCGTCCATTTCGCCCGCGACAACGCAGCACTCATCGCCCGTTTTCCCACGCTGGATCAGGCGCTTACCCCCGATGCGCCCGAGGCTGCTTGGCAAGAAGCCGACCCCCAGTTCGGCTTTCGCGCCACCCAATACCTCGCCGCCTTCGCCCACCGCATCCGCAGTACCGCGACCCCGCTCGCGCAAAAACGCGCAGATGCCAAGGAGGCCCGCCGCTCCGCGGCGATGTTCGAGGCGCTATTGCACGATCCCGACGCCCCCGAAGAGACGCGCGCCGCCAATGATCGGCTCCTCACCCGACTAAAGGTCAACCACGAAACCATTCTGCGCGGCCCTTTCCGCCCCCACAACGGCGCAGCCCCTGCGGGCGAAGACCAACCCGCGCCCGCCTATACCGCCGTGCCCCCGCGCACATTGCCGTCCGGCAACAGCGGCAATGTCATCGTCGCCTGCATGAAAAACGAAGCGCCCTATATCGTCGAATGGGTGGCCTATCACCGCGCCGTGGGTTTTGATAACTTCCTGATCTACACCAATGATTGCAGCGACGGCACCGATGCCGTTTTGGGGCGTCTGCAAGACATGGGCATTCTCCAGCACCGCAACAACGACGATTGGAAAGGCAACTCCCCCCAACAACACGCGCTGAACCAAGCGCTGGAGGAACCGCTCGTCCGCCAAGCGGAATGGATCGCGCATATCGACGTTGACGAATTCGTCAACATCCGCACCGGCAACGGCAGGCTCGAAGACTTCTTCGCCGCCGCCCCCGAGGCCACGAATATCGCGATGACGTGGCGCCTCTTCGGCCACAACGATGTGACCGCCCTGTCGGAGGCCCCCGTGATCGGCCAATTCGAACACTGCGCGCCGAGTTTTTGCCCCAAACCCCATACCGCATGGGGGTTCAAAACGATGTTCCGCAACCTCGGCGCCTATGGCAAGCTGTCCTGCCACCGGCCAAACAAATTGAACGAGGCCGCGGTGTCCGAGGTCAAATGGGTCAACGGCGCGGGCCACGACATGACACGTGATGCGCTGCGCAATGGCTGGCGGTCCTCGCGCAGCAACATCGGCTATGATCTGCTGCAGTTAAACCATTATGCCCTCCGGTCAGCCGACTCCTTCCTCATCAAACGCCAGCGCGGGCGCGCGCTTCACGTCGACCGCTCCATCGGGATCAACTATTGGATCCGGATGGACTGGAACGACCACCGCGACCTGTCGATCCAGCGCAACCTGCCCCGTCTGCGCGCCGAAATGGACCGCCTCCTCACCGACGCCCAACTCCGCAAACATCACCAAGCGGGCCTCGACTGGCACCGCGCCAAGGCCGAAGAACTGCGCCAGACACCGGAGTTCCGCGATCTCTACCGCCAAGCGCTTAACATCAAGTTAACCGCGACAGAGCGCGCCGCCTATGCCCTTGCCCTCGATATGGAAAGCTGACCCGTGACACAGGCCGCGCCCCCGTCTGAACCCAATTTCATCCACTCCCGCGGCATGAAGTTTCCCGACGATCCGGCGATCCTGCGCGGGCGGATCCGCAAGCTGCTGCGACAGAACGCCTATGAAGCCAAGGAGAGTGAGGCCGCGCTGCGCGTCGTCCGCGAAGGCGACAGGGTGATCGAACTGGGCGGCGGGGTTGGCTATATGTCGACGCTGGTGGCCAGCAAACGCAATGTCGCCTCAGTCCATAGCTTTGAGGCGAACCCCAACCTCATCCCCTATATCCGGCGGGTCCACGCGGCCAACGGGCTGTCGAACGCCCATGTCACCAACGCGATCCTCGGCCCCGCCCCCGGCAAGGCGGATTTCTATGTGCGCGACCGCATCCTGTCGTCTTCCCTGACCCGTTTCAAAGACGAAGACCCGCCTGAGCCCCATCAGATCGACGTGCTCGACGCGGCTAAAGTCTTTGCCGATCTCACCCCAAGCGTATTGATCTGCGACATCGAAGGGGCCGAGGTCGATCTGATCCCCACCCTGCCCCTCGACACCCTCCGCGCCGCGATCATCGAATTGCACCCGCAATGGATCGGCCCCGAGGGCGTCAACAAGGTCTTCACCGCCTTCATGCAGGCGGGCATGGCCTATTATCACCGCGGCTCGCACAACAAAGTCGTGGCTTTCCGCCATAGGTGGTAACGCGCCTTCGACAGCTGCGCCCCCGGAAAACCGTCACATTCTCTTCAATTTCTCACGGATTTTCCGCATTTTTGCCCTAATATCCGGCTACACCCAGCTGAAACGGCGGTTCTGCCCCGCCCCGACAAGCCCGAGGATGCCCGATGCCGCGCGAGACGCCCACGATCGAAAGCTCACTGGCCGATATGCCCAAACGCAAATGGCTGCGCGCGATTGAGGCCGTCGCCGAAGAAGACGGCTATTTCCAATCTCTGGGCAAAAGCCACTTCTCCGCCTTCATCGAGCGTGAGACGACCCTGCTCGTCACCTTCGAGACCTATCAGGGCATGCATGCGCTCTCTGACAAGGCGCAGCCCTTGGGCTGGGACATGGTGCGCAATCACGATTGGTCGCATCTGTGCCTTGCCAGCGACGGTGACACATGGTTCCGCGCCGAAGAGGTCTATGCCTATTTCGACCGGCTGATTGACGACGGCTTCTTCGACGAATTCGACCAAGTGCTCTTCTATGGCGCGGGCCCCTGCGCCTATGCCGCCGCCGCCTATTCCGTGGCCGCCCCCGGCGCGGCAGTGGTGGCGATCCAACCGCAGGCCACGCTGAACCCGCGCATCACCGAATGGGATGACCGTTTCGCAGATATGCGCATCCTCGATTTCACCTCCCGCTATGGCTATGCGCCCGATATGCTCGACGCCGCCGAACGGGTCTTCGTCCTCTATGACCCGCGCGAGAGGCTCGACGCGATGCATGCGGCGCTCTTCACCCGTGCCAATGTCACCAAATTGCGGATGCCCTTCATGGGCGATGCGCTGCAAACCGACCTGCTAGAGATCGACCAGCTCGACCCGCTGTTGCAAGCCGCCGCCGAGGGCACGCTGGACGCAACCCGCTTCGCCGCCCTCTACCGCGCGCGGCGCGATTACCTGCCCTATCTGCGCAACCTCAGCCAAGCGATCAACACCCAAGGGCGCGAACTGCTGCTCGAAGCGCTCTGCGCCAATGTCTCGGCCCGGATGAAAGCGCCCCGCTTTGCCCGCCGCCTCGAACGCATCCGCGCCAGACGCAAGGCCCGCGTGGCCGAGGCCGCGACCGCCACCGGATAGGTTTTCAATCTGGCGCGCGGCCCCGCTCTGTGCTAGCCCCGCGCCCATGACACAAAGCCTCACGATCCGCCGTCCCGATGACTGGCACCTGCACCTGCGCGACGGCAATATGCTGCGCGCCGTGGTCCCGCACAGTGCCCGCGACTTTGCCCGCGCCATCATCATGCCCAATCTCGTGCCCCCCGTTGTGACAGGCGCCCAGGCCGCCGCCTACCGCGACCGCATCATGGCCGCCCTGCCCGAGGGCGCGGATTTCACGCCCCTGATGACCCTCTACCTGACCGAGGAGACGGACCCCGACGATGTCGCCCGCGCCCATGCCGAAGGGCTGATCCACGCCGTCAAACTCTATCCCGCGGGCGCCACCACCAACTCCGCCAGCGGCGTGTCGAACTTCGACAATGTCGCCCCGGTGCTCGACCGCATGGCCGAGATCGGCCTGCCGCTGTGCACCCATGGCGAGGTCACGGACAGCGAGATCGACATCTTCGACCGCGAAGCCGTCTTCATCGACCGCGTGCTCGACCCGATCCGCCGCGCGCATCCTTCGCTGCGCGTGATCATGGAGCATATCACCACCTCTGACGCCGCCGACTATGTGCGCAGCAACGACAGCGGTCTTGCCGCCACGATCACCACGCACCACCTGGTGATCAACCGCAACCACATTCTCGCCGGTGGCATCCGCCCGCATTACTACTGCCTGCCGGTCGCGAAGCGCGAGACCCACCGCCGCGCCCTGCGCCAAGCGGCCACCTCCGGTGATCCGCGCTTCTTCCTCGGCACCGACAGCGCGCCCCATACCGATGGCGCCAAGCTGCAGCCCTGCGGCTGCGCGGGCTGTTTCACCGCGCCCAACACGATGTCCATCCTCGCTCAAGTATTCGAAGAAGACGGCGCGCTCGACAAGCTCGAAGCCTTCACCTCGCTCAACGGCCCTGCCTTCTACGGCCTGCCCCCGAACGAGACACAGATCACCCTACGCCGCGAAGCGCCCCAGCACCCCGACAGCATCGACACGCCCGACGGCCCGGTCACGGTCTTCGACCCCGGTTTCGATCTGCACTGGACCACCTGATCTTCATCCTTTCTTAAATACCGCTCCGACCTCTCCCCACCCAAGGACGCCTGCCATGATCCCCACCAGCCACCCAAGCCCCCAAGAAATGGCCCGCCTCACCGCGCGCATGCTGCTGGAGATCGGCGCGGTGCATTTCAACGCGGAGGAGCCCTTCACGCTGGCCTCGGGACTGCCGTCGCCCACCTATATCGACTGCCGCAAGCTGATCTCTTACCCGCGCATCCGGTCCACGCTGATGGATTTCCTCACCGTCACCGTCATGCGCGACGCGGGCTTTGAGGCCTTCGACAATATCGCCGGGGGCGAGACGGCGGGCATCCCCTTCGCCGCCATGGTCGCCGAACGCATGGCCCTGCCTATGACCTATGTGCGCAAAAAGCCCAAAGGCTACGGTCGCAACGCGCGGATCGAAGGTGAGATGACGCCGGGACAGCGCGTGCTGCTGGTCGAAGACCTGACCACCGATGGCGGCTCGAAACTCAGCTTCGTCGACGCGATTCGCGAAACCGGGGCGACCTGCGCCCATACGGCGGTGATCTTTCACTACGGCATCTTCCCCCAGACCGAAAAGACCCTTGGCGACCATGGCGTTACGCTCCATGCGCTCTGCACATGGTGGGACGTGCTTGCCGAGGCCCGCACCCAAGGGGCCTTTGACGCAGCCACGCTGACGGAGGTCGAAGCCTTCCTGAACGCCCCGCGCGATTGGCAGGAATCCCGCAAAAGTTAACCGAAATTCCGCAAGATGTTGACCGAAGGCCCCACCACAAGGCAAAATGTGGTGGGGCCTTTTGTCGGTAAAGATATCCACAAAAGATACAATTTGCGCCGGACGAACCCACTGGCTATGAGGTCCATCTGGGTAGAAATGGGTGAGGTCATGAACGAGATTACATCGCTGAACGCGAACCAATTGGCCGTGCAGGCACCGGAATCGATGCCGCATTCGATCGAGGCCGAACAGCAGCTTTTGGGCGCGATCCTAACCAACAATGACGTCTACGACCGCGTCGCCTCGGTCATCGGGCCCAAGCACTTCTACGAGCCGGTCCACGCCCGCATCTTCGACATCGCGGCCCAGCGGATCGCCAAGAACAACCTCGCCTCGCCGGTCACGCTCAAGGCCTTCATGGAGGACGATGAGGGGCTGAAGGAGCTGGGCGGCCCGGCCTATCTGGCCCGCCTTGCCGGTGCGGCGATCAGCGCCTTCGCCGTGCGCGACTACGCGCAGATGATCTATGACCTCGCCGTGCGGCGCGACCTCATCCAGCTGGGCCGCGACATCTCGGCCAAGGCTGCACAGGTCGATGTCTCCTCCGAGCCGCGCGAGCAGATCGTCGAGGCCGAGCAGGAGCTTTACAAGCTGGCCGAACAGGGTCAGGTGGAAAGCGGTTTCCAGTCCTTCCTGAAGGCCGTCACGGATGCGGTCAACGTGGCCAATGCTGCCTATCAGCGTGACGGGGGGCTTTCGGGCGTCTCCACCGGTTTGATCGACATGGACAAGAAACTGGGCGGTCTGCACCGCTCGGACCTTCTGATCCTCGCCGGGCGCCCTTCGATGGGTAAAACATCGCTTGCCACCAACATCGCCTTCAACGTGGCCAAGGCTTACAAGCGCGGGATGAAGCCCGACGGCACCGAGGGTGCTATCGACGGCGGCGTCGTGGGCTTTTACAGCCTCGAGATGAGCGCCGAACAGCTTGCCTCGCGGATTCTGTCGGAAGCTGCCGAGATCCCCAGCCACCAGATCCGCTCGGGCGACATGACAGAGGCCGAGTTCCGCCGTTTCGTTGATGCCGCCAAGGCGCTCGAGGCTTGCCCGCTCTTCATCGACGACACGCCTGCCCTGCCGATCAGCCAGCTTGCCGCCCGCGCGCGGCGCCTGAAGCGGACCCACGGGCTCGACGTGTTGATCATCGACTACCTCCAGCTCGTGCGCGGCACCGGCAAATCCGAGAACCGGGTGAACGAAATTTCCGAGATCACCATGGGCCTCAAGGCCATCGCCAAGGAACTCGACATCCCGGTGATCGCCCTGTCGCAGCTCTCGCGTCAGGTGGAGAGCCGCGACGATAAACGGCCGCAGCTCTCGGACCTTCGGGAATCCGGCTCGATCGAACAGGACGCCGACGTGGTGATGTTCGTGTACCGCGAGGAATACTACAAGGAGCGCGAGAAGCCGGGCGATCACGAGCTCGACAAGATGGCGGTCTGGCAGGAAGAGATGGAGCGTCTACACGGCCGCGCCGAGGTGGTGATCGGCAAGCAGCGTCACGGCCCCATCGGCACGGTAGACCTCAGCTTCGAGGGCAAGTTCACCCGGTTCGGCAACCTCGTGCAGCCTTGGCAGCAGGGCGGCGGGGACGATCAGGAGTTTTGAGGGCTGGCGTCTGCAGTTTTCCCCAACGGGAATTTTAGGAACAAGGGCCATCGCCTGCCCATGGGTTGGCGATCCCCGGTAGCCTCGCGCCACTTTATGGTGCAACCATGATGTGCGTTCCGCGAGGTACCACCCAGCCTCACCAAATCGCCTACCCGGTCGCACCGAAGGTGCGCCGATCATAATCCGGCACGCCTCCGGCGTGACGGGGCGGGCGGGCGATGGACCGGCGCCTACGGCTTGATTCCGGGCCTAGTGGCAAAGAGGCCCGGCAACGCTACCGGGCCCCAGCCTCACTCGGACGCCGGTTTCACCTCATACATCAGCCCCTTGGCGGTCCCCTCCGGAAAACCCTTCCAGTAGCTGTGGTCCTCCTTCTCGGTCCCATCCTCCTCGACCGACCAAACGCCGTCGTTCGAATTCTCTACCAGATCGAGATACGCCGCCTTCTCACTCTCACCCTTCAAATGACTGTCCATCCACGCGGTCACGAAATGCTGCGCGATATTGTTCATCCGCGCCGTGTCCCAGACCGCGTCGGTGTAATGCTCGGAAATGTTGAAGCCCTTGTCCTCGCTGAAGTAATAGGCCTCCTCCGGCGCCGGCATGGGCGCGCCCGCGTTGTGGCCCGCATTCATGTAGGTCAGCAGCGCGCGGTCTACGTTCGAGGTGTTTTCCCAGATCGCCCGGATGCCGTTTTCGTAGAGCGAGGTATCGTCCTGCGAGCCTGCGATAAACAACATCGGGATCTGCACACCCGCCAGCCCCTCGGCATCCCAAAAGCCGCGGTTCATGCCCCAGGGGCCGAAGGCCACGGCGGTCTTGATGCGCGGGTCGGGCAGCGCGTCATGCGTCTCGGAGCCGGCCTGATGAATGCCTAGCGTCCCGTGCGGCCCGCCCCATGTATAGCCGACCGAAGCCTCCGTCACCCCGCCCCCGGCGGTGATGATCGCGCCGTAGCCGCCCATGGAATAGCCGATCAGACCTGTGTTCTCGGCATCATAGAGCCCCGCGAAATCACCGCCCTCCGCGGCCTTCTGCGCCATCTGCTCAAGCACGAAAAGCTGGTCCAGCGAGCGGTTCACCAGTGTCGAGCCAAAAGCCGCCTGCGTGCGGTAGGTGCTGTCAGTATGGTCGATCGAGGCCACGACATAGCCTTTGGAGGCGAGGTTCTCTGCCAGATGCGACATGAGGTACCGGTTGCCCGGATAGCCATGGCTGATCAGCACGAGCGGAAAGGTCTCGCCCTCCGCCGGATCGACGTCGCGCATGGCCTGTCCCTCGAGCGTGACCTCGGTGGTGCCGTCGCGGAGATAAGCCTTGAAGGCGGTCTCGCCCTCCGCCCCCACGGCGGCGGGGTAATACATCTCCACCGTCAGCGGCCGGTCGTAGCGCGGCATCTCCTCGGGCTTGTCGGCGGCGGGGTCGATGGCGAGGATGTCGATCTGGTCGGGGTTGACCATCTCCAAAGTGCGCACCCCCACGGCATGGTCGCCATAGGCCGCAAGTTCGGGCGCGTTCGGCAATTGCCGGTCGATCCGGTTCTCCGCCTGCGCCGCGCCAGCGGTAAGGCCCGCGGCAAGCAGGGCTGTGGTGGTCATATGTCGGTGCATGGTTCGTCCTCCCTTGAATTGCGCCGAGCCTACCCGCGCCACGGGGACAGGCAAGCGCCCTTCGGGTAACGTTACGGAAGTTTCACACCTACCCCCGCGCGGCGCGCGCCACTTCGGCCTCGCTCAGCCCGTATTTCCCGGCGAATTTCGCGCGGGCGGCCAGCAACCTCGGGTCATCGGGCTGCATCCCCAAGGTGCGGATGAAAGCCACCCGCTGCTGCTGTTTCAAAGCCTCGGTGTCGATATCGGTGCCCATGGCCCGGTCGATGATCTCCCCGCCCGGGCTGACGTGGAACCATTTGTTGAAGTCGCGAAAGTGATGCTGGTTGTGCAGCCGTGTGACATGCCGCTCCACCGCCGTTTTTGGCACCGTCAGATGCGCCGTCATGTGAAACCACTCATAGCCCAAAAAGGTCAGCACCCCGCCCAGAGGCACGATCGCCGTGGCGATCCAGATGCTGGTCTCGAACCCCAAAAGCGCCGCGATGCCCCAGACCAGAAGGAAGTTCCCCACGAGCATCGGCACCGCGACCCAGACCGGCACGAAGAACAGCCCGTGATTGGTCGGGAAATCATGGTGTCCGTAATGCGCGCGGTAAAGCAGATCAAAGGCCCACTGCCGCTTCGGCGGGGCAAGGTGAAAGACATGTCGGTGCAGGTTGTACTCATTAAGCATCTGCGCCGCGACCCCCAGCGGCACCAGCGCCCAAGACCACAGCGGCGCCCCCCAAAGCATCGCAACAAAGGCCACCACAGCGGCCAGCGCCATGAGCGACACGCCCGCATGGCCGAACATGATCTTGATCCGTGACATCCGTCTGACCTCCCCATCCTGCGCATCCGGTAGGCAAAACTGTAACAAATCCCCCGCCTGCCTGTCGCGCATGACGTTAGGTGCCCTTGGCCGCTTGACCTCCCCCCTCATTCCGGCCCACATCCGCGCATGACAAAATCGACCCTGACCATCGACCTACAAGCCATCGCCGACAACTGGCGCGCCCTCGACCGTATGACAAAGGCCGAGACCGCCGCCGTGGTCAAAGCCGACAGCTATGGGCTGGGCGCCGCCCGTGTGGCCAAGACATTGGCCGAGGCCGGTGCGCGGCAGTTCTTCGTGGCTCTGACCGAAGAGGGCGTGGCCCTGCGCCAAGCCTTGGGCGAAGGCCCGGTGATCAATGTCTTTTCCGGTCATATGCCGGGCGATGCAGAGGCGATTGCCGGTGCCGCGCTGACGCCGATGATCAACTCGACAGAGCAGCTTCTGCGCCAGCTAGAGACCCTGCCCGGCCATGCTTTCGGCATACAACTCGACAGCGGGATGAACCGGCTGGGGATGGAGCCTGCGGAATGGGCAGCCCTGCGCGACATCGCGCTGAGCCAGAACCCCAGGCTGATCATGTCGCATCTGGCCTGCTCGGACGCGCCGGATCACGAGATGAACGACGCGCAACTGCACAGTTTCCGCGACATGACCCAAGGGGTCGAGGTGCCGCGCTCGCTCTCCGCCACGGGGGGCATTCTGCTGGGGCCGGAGTATCATTTCGACGTCACCCGGCCCGGCATCGGTCTTTACGGCGGGCGCCCATTCACAGAGGCGCGACCAGTGGTTACCCTCGACGTGCCAGTGATCCAGAGCCGCAGCGTCACCCCCGGGGAGACTGTGGGCTATGGCAACACATGGACGGCGGAGAGCACCGTGACGCTCGCCACCGTGGCCGCGGGCTACGCCGACGGCCTTCTGCGCGCGATGGGCAATGCGACCGGCACCGCCTGTTTCCAGCATGAGGGTGTTACCCTGCCCATCCTTGGCCGCGTCTCGATGGACCTGATCACGGTGGATGTCTCTGCATTGGAGGAGGTGCCCGCGACCTTGCAACTGCTGGGGCAAAGCCAAGGCGTTGACGATTTGGCGGATTGGGCGGGCACGATCGGCTATGAGGTGCTCACCTCTTTGGGCGCAAGATATGCGCGAAACTACGCCGGTTAGGTCGGCGATTTTCCCCGCGTCGCAGCACGCCGCCGCGAAAGATGCTGCGCGACTCACTGCCATTTCCCCAGGGTACGCATCGTCCCTGCCCTGCGCTGCCGATCACGAAATTGCACTGCGCAGGCGCAAATAACTTCCGAAAAACCTGCGGTTGTGCCATAATCTCGGCAAAACTACGTTAAATCCTCAGCATAATCCCGCAGGGAATGGGAACAAAGAAGGATAAGGAGGCGTTGGTCGGCAGAAACTTGCTTAGTAGCTCTTCCAGGGGGGAGAAAGTATGTCCCAGCTTCGTTCCTTTGCCTACCTCATCCAATTCGCCTTTCAGCGGCTCGCCGTCGTGGTCTTTGCCCTCGCCGCGCTTGCCCTTACCGGGGCCAGCATCATGGCGGCCCTCGGCCTTTGGAATTGGATCAGCCTTGATCTGCAATACGCCGGTGAGCCTGTCGAAAACGCCGGGATGTACGCCCAACTGGCGCTGACCGTCCTTGCTGTGGGCCTGTGCTTTTTCCTGCCCACTAACCGCCGTGTCATGCAGCTTGAGACCTCGCACCGCCAATTCAATGTCGGCATGCAGGACGTGGCCCGCGCCTATGCCGCCGTGCACGCCGCCGACCGGGCCGAAACCTTTCAGATGAGCTCGGAATTCGATTCGGTGCGCGAACGTCTGGCCTATCTGCGCGATCATCCCGACCTCGCCACGCTGGAGCCTGCCGTGCTGGAAATGGCCGCTCAGATGAGCCACGTGGCCCGCGATCTGGCCGAAGCCTATTCGGATGAGAAACTGGCCCGTGCCCGCAGCTTCCTCAAGCAGCGTCAAGAAGAGGTCGAACTTTTCAACAGCCGCCTCGATCAGGCAAAAGCGATCTCGACCGAGATTAAACATTGGCTGCACGAAGTCGAACTCGAAGAAAGCGTCGCCGTGGCCCAGCTTGAGCGTCTGCGTGAAGAGATGCGTGAGATCATGCCCGAGCTTGGCCTTGAACGTGTGGTCCAGACCGAAACGCCCGAGCGCAAGCCCGAGACGACATCGCTCGACAATATCGTGATCGACCTGCCGCCCAAAGCCGCTGAGTAATGCCAGCGGCGGCATCCGGCCCATTGGGTTCCCCCCCGGGATCATCACCCAAGGGCCGGATGCTTTTCCTTTGACGCCATCGGGCACCTGCGCGAAAAGGGCCCATGGCCAAATCCTCCTCCAGTTTTTCCTGCGCCGAATGCGGCGTGAAACATTCCAAATGGTCCGGGCGCTGTGACGCCTGCGGCGCGTGGAATTCCATCGTCGAAGACAAAGGCATCTCCGCAGGGCCGCCCAGTAAATCCTTGGGCGCAAGGCGCGGCTCTGCCATTGTACTCACCGATCTTGCCACACAAGAAACCCCGCCCCCGCGCGCACAGTCGGGCATTGCGGAGTTGGACCGCGTGTTGGGCGGCGGGCTGGTGCCTGCTTCGGCGATCCTCGTGGGCGGCGATCCCGGCATCGGGAAATCGACCCTCCTGCTGCAAGCCGCCGCGCATTTCGCCAACTCCGGCCTCAAGACGATCTATGTCAGCGGGGAGGAAGCCAGCGCGCAGGTCCGCATGCGCGCGCAACGACTGGGCCTTTCCGAAGCGCCGGTGAAACTGGCCGCGGAAACCAACCTGCGCGACATCCTAACCACGCTTGAGGCCGAGCGCCCGCAGCTTGCCATCATCGACTCGATCCAAACCATGTGGGCCGACAACGTCGAAAGCGCGCCCGGATCGGTCAGTCAGGTCCGCGCCGCGGCGCATGAGTTGACCAGTTTCGCCAAACGCCGCGGGGTCGCCGTGATCCTCGTGGGACATGTCACCAAAGAAGGCCAGATCGCTGGCCCCCGCGTGGTGGAGCATATGGTCGACACCGTGCTCTATTTCGAAGGCGAGCGTGGCCACCAGTTCCGTATCCTGCGCGCGGTGAAAAACCGCTTTGGGCCGGCGGATGAGATCGGCGTTTTCGAGATGACGGGCGGCGGTCTGTCAGAGGTGATCAACCCCTCGGCGCTGTTCTTGTCAGAACGCGGGCAACCCTCCCCCGGTTCGGTTGTCTTTGCGGGCATCGAAGGCACCCGGCCTGTCTTGGTCGAGCTTCAGGCGCTGGTGGCCCCCTCACCCCACTCCCAAGCGCGCCGGACGGTGGTGGGCTGGGATTCGGGGCGTCTGGCAATGATCCTTGCGGTGCTGGAAGCGCGATGCGGAATTCCTTTCGCGGGGCTGGATGTCTACCTCAATGTGGCGGGCGGGATGAAGATCTCCGAACCCGCCGCCGATCTCGCCGTGGCCGCCGCAATCCTCTCGGCGCGGGAAGACGCGGCCCTGCCCGCCGAAACCGTTGTTTTCGGAGAGATTAGCCTCTCCGGTGCGCTGCGCCCCGCCAGCCAGACGGAAAACAGGTTGAAAGAGGCGCAAAAACTTGGTTTTACGAGCGCTATTGCACCGCGCGGCGGCAAGGCTGTGGGTGTGACCGGAATTGCGCTGAATACGATGAGCGATCTGACCGGATTTGTTGGCGAAATTTTCGGGGCGGGCTGATCCCCCCTTAGACGAGGGCGAGAACGCGCATGGACGGTTTTACCATTATTGACGGGGTGGTCGCGGTTGTCATCGTGCTATCGGCATTGCTGGCCTATGGCCGCGGGCTGGTGCGCGAGTTGATGGCGATTGTCGGCTGGATTGCAGCGGCTGTGCTGGCTTTTCTCTTTGCGCCGCAGGTCGAACCGCTGGTGCGTGAACTGCCCTATGTGGGCGAATTCTTGGCCGATAGCTGCGAATTGTCGGTGATTGGCGCTTTTGCGCTGGTCTTTGCCGCAGCACTGATCGTGGTCTCGCTCTTCACGCCGCTCTTCTCCTCGCTTGTGCACCGCTCGATGCTGGGCGGCGTGGACCAAGGGCTTGGCTTCATCTTTGGCGTCGTGCGCGGCGTGCTGCTCGTCGCGATTGCCTTCTTTGTCTACGACACTGTCATCACCGGTGAGCGGACCACCATGGTCGAAAACAGCCGCTCCGCCGCCGTATTCTCGCGCTTCACCGGCCAGATCGAAGAAAAAGACCCGCAAGAGGCGCTCGGCTGGATCACCAACCGCTATGAGGCGCTGGTGGGCAAATGTAGCGCCTAAGGCCTTCATAATCTCTTAACACAATCCTTTTAAACAGGCGGCCAGTGCATCATGGCCGCCTGTTTTGCGTTTGGGCTTGGCAGGTTACGGGAGCCGCCTCCTTGGCTGGCAATGCGGCGCTTTATCCTGCCTCATGCCCCCCGCAGGCGACATGCGGGGTGACAGCCGCTTACGAAGCCCCTACATAGGCAGCGACCTCACCCGGATTCGGAGTTGCCCCGTTGTCCAAGCACATGCCGCCCGCCCATCCCTTTGACACTTCCTATCTGCGCGACAGCGGAGATGAGGATAAACTGAAGGAGGAATGCGGCGTCTTTGGCGTGGTTGGCGTTGCCGATGCCGCCACTTTCGTGGCCCTTGGCCTGCACGCCCTCCAGCACCGTGGACAAGAGGCTGGCGGTATCGTCAGCTACGATCCCGCCGCCGGTTTCCAATCGGCCCGGCGCTTTGGCTATGTCCGCGACAACTTCACCTCGCAGGATGTCATGCAAACCCTTCCCGGCGAGCTGTCCATCGGTCACGTTCGCTATTCGACCTCCGGCAACAAGGGCCCCACCGCGATCCGCGACGTGCAGCCCTTCTTTGGCGAGTTCGCCATGGGCGGGGCCGCGATTGCCCATAACGGCAATATCACCAATGCCAACGCCCTACGCCGTGAGTTGATTGAACGCGGCTCGATCTTTCAGTCCTCGTCGGACAGTGAGTGTATCATTCACCTGATGGCGCGGTCGCTACAACAGAACATCCCCGAGCGGATGGAGGATGCGCTGCGCCGAGTCGAAGGGGCCTTCTCTGTCGTGGCGATGACGCGCACCAAACTGATCGGCGTGCGCGATCCGCTGGGCGTGCGCCCGCTCGTGCTGGGCCGTGTCGGCGATGGCTGGGCGCTAAGTTCGGAGACCTGCGCGCTCGACATCATCGGCGCGGAATTCGTCCGCGAGATCGAACCCGGCGAGATGGTGGTGATCACCGAGAAAGGGGTCGAGAGCCACTTCCCCTTCCGCCGTGTCGCCTCGCGTTTCTGTATTTTCGAACATGTCTACTTTAGCCGCCCCGACAGCATTCTCGGCGGTCGCTCGGTCTATGAAACGCGTGAGAATATTGGCCGCGAACTGGCCAAGGAAAGCCCCGTGGAGGCCGATCTCGTCTGCCCTGTGCCTGACAGCGGCACCCCGGCGGCGATTGGCTATAGCCTTGAATCCGGCATTCCCTACGCGATGGGCATAATTCGCAACCAATATATGGGCCGGACCTTTATCGAGCCGACCGAGCAGATCCGCAACATGGGGGTCCGCCTCAAGCTCAACGTCAACCGCGCGCTGATCAAGGGCAAGCGGGTGATATTGGTCGACGACTCGGTGGTGCGCGGCACGACCTCGCGCAAGATCAAAGAGATGATCCTCGACGCGGGCGCGAAAGAGGTGCACTTCCGCATCGCCTCCCCCCCCACGGCTTGGCCCTGTTTCTACGGCGTCGACACCCCGCAGCGCGAAAAGCTGCTGGCGGCGACCATGTCCGAGGATGAGATGCGCGACCACTTGCAGGTCGACAGTCTCAAGTTCATCTCGCTCGACGGTCTCTACCGCGCGGTGGGCGAAGACGAAGGCCGCAACGCCGAGTGCCCGCAGTATTGTGACGCCTGCTTCTCTGGCGACTACCCGGTCACCCCTGCCGATCAGGTTAAGGAAGGCTTCCAGATGAAGCCCGCCGCCGAGTAACCCGCCAGACGGATCAAACCAAAGCAAAGGCCGCGCCCGGTTCCCCGGACGCGGCCTTTGCTTTTCCGCATTGCGCGGAGCCGCTTAATTCTGTGCCGCAGGCTCCGCCGCGTCATTGGCGCTCTCGGTTGCGTCATCCACGGCATCGCTGATCGCCTCCCCGGCGGCATCCACGCTGCCCGCGATTGCATCGGCGGCGTCTTCAGCGGCGTTGGTCATATCTTCGGCCACCTCGGGCGCATTGATCGCCTCAGAAGCTTCGATGGCCACTTCCTGCGGCCCCTTGCCGGTGAAAAGCATATAGCCCGCCAGCGCAATCAGCGCCGCCACGACCAACCAGACCAGATTCTTCATTCCATTCCCCTTAATCTACGCCCCGCGAGGTTAAAGATTTCCCCCGGGGCCGCATAGCCGTGAATTGCGCCACAATCGCCCCAGATCAAGGGTAAATCGCCCCAAACCCCACGCATAGCGTGATTTTGCGACTTGAAGATGGCCCCACGCGGGTTTACCTTGCATTCTCGAATTAGGTAACAATCAAAGGACCATCACCATCGCTCGCAGACCTCATAACGCGCCGCCCCAACGTGACACCGGCCCGCGCGTCAACGACAAGATCCGTGCCCCCGAAATCCGCCTGATCGGTGCCGATGGCGAAAACGTCGGCGTTGTCTCGCCGCAGCGCGCCATGGAAATGGCCGATGACGCCGGCCTCGACCTTGTTGAAATTTCGCCCAATGCCAAGCCGCCCGTGTGCAAGATCATGGATTTCGGCAAGTTCAAATATGAACAGCAAAAGCGCGAGAGCGAAGCCCGCAAGAAACAGAAGATCATCGAGATCAAAGAGGTCAAGTTCCGTCCCAATACGGACAAGAACGACTACGATGTGAAGATGCGCAATGTCTTCAAGTTTCTTGAAGGTGGCGACAAGGTGAAGGTTACCCTCCGGTTCCGTGGCCGTGAGATGGCGCACCAGAACCTCGGTCGTGAGCTTTTGGAGCGCGTCGCTGCCGACACCAAAGAGATCGGCCGGGTGGAGAACTTCCCCAAGATGGAAGGCCGCCAAATGGTCATGGTGATCGGGCCCCTGCCCAACAAGTGATCAGGCTCAATCGGGCCCGCATGACGGGCCCGACTGGCACATTCGCCATCCAATAACGTAAAACGCCCCCGGATCGCTCCGGGGGCGTTTTCTGTTTGGGGGCGTGGTTTGCTTAGCGTAGCAGACCGGTAATGTTGCGCACCACGGCACGACGGTTCGCGGGTTCCGCCGACGTGGTCGGCACGCGCAGCTGGCTCTCGCCATAGCCTTGCGTGATCAGGTTGGCGGGCGGCACATCAAAGTACTCGGTCAGCGCCAGGGCCACGGTCTCCGCGCGGCGGTCCGACAGGGCGAGGTTATAGCTCGCATCGCCAACCGCATCGGTGTGACCTTCGACCAGGATCACGGTGCGCGGGTCCTTCTGGATCAGGTCACGCAGTGTGGTGCCGATATTGGCAAGCGCGCGGGCCTGTTCAGGCTGGATCGCGGCGGAGCCGGTGGGGAAGCGCACGGCATCAAGTTCCAGTTCCGGCGCGAGGGAGCGTACCTCACGGATTTCACGCACCTGACGCAGGGAGAATGTCCGCCCCTGATCGTTGCGCATCTCAGCTTGCAGCGCCTGACGGAGCGCGGCTTCGTCTTGGGTGCTGGCGCGCTGTGCTTGCTGGTTCTGCTGAACCTGCGGTAGATCGTTCACGACAACTTCGCGCTCTTCCACGAGGTCATCGACCAGCACATATTCACGGCCCTGCGCATCGAAGTTCGTCCGGCGCAGCACGGTGCCATCGCGCGAGCGGATGGTCTCGACCCGGCTTCCGTCACTTTTGGTCACGATGGTCCGGGTAGAGCCGTCGTCGAAAGTCTGGGTCTGCACCTCGTCACCGGGGCGGCGGAGCAGAGCGTTATCGTCCTTCAGCACGCGCAGCTCGCCGGTGTCGTCCTGCACGACCACACGGTCACCGGAGCGGCTGACGATTTTCTCACCATTGTTCAGAACCGAGCCGACAGCCACGGCCCCAAGGCCGAGGAGCAGCGCTTTTTCGAAGTCCGACATCCCGCTGTCGTCGTCGTCGGCGGCGGCGGCATCGGCTTCGCCTGCGGCAGCCACTTCGGTCTCGAAGTCTTCGTCCGAACTGCGCACGTCTTCTTCGGTCACTTCCTCGGTCACTACTTCGGCGTCCGCCTCGTTTTCGGCGGCAGCGGCGGCGGCGGCGGCAGCTTCACGCTCGGCGCGGCGTTGCTCACGGCGCTCTTCGCGGCGTTCGGCACGGCGGGCTTCGCGGCGCTCTTCACGGGCTTGGATCTGCTCTTCGGTCAGACCGGCGTTGTCTTCCTCGCCGACCGCTTCGCCGCTGGTTTCCGCTTCCATTTCGGCGTCGGTCTCTTCCGAGGTCTCGACCACAGTCTCATTGTCTTCCGCGTCAGTCGCAGCTTCGGCGTTTCCGTCGGTTTCTACGTTCCCGGTCGCCTCAGCATCAACTTCAGCGGTCGCTTCGGCTTCAGCTTCCACGTCCTGCGCAGTCTCAGCCTCAACGTCTTCGTCGATCTCGGCCTCGGCCTCTTCCTCAACCTCGGCTTCGCTTTCCTGCTCGGCTTCAACTTCCGCTTCGGTCTCAACCTCTTCGTCGACTTCAACCTCGCTCTCAGCCTCGGCGGTCATTTCGGCTTCGGCCTCCGCTTCCGCTTCGCTTGCGGTTTCCTCTGCCGCCTCGGCTGCGGCTTCAGCCTGCGCCTCAGCTGCGTCGGCGGCCTCTTCGGCCTGTTCGGTCACGTCGTTCACAGCAGCCGCGGCCGCCTCACCCGTCGCTTCAACCGCGCCGGTCGCCTGATCCAGCAGCGAACCCGCCTCGGCTTCGGTTTCTGCCTCGGCCTCGACCTCTGCTTCACCTTCGGCTTCGACTTCCGCCTCGGCCTCACCGCTCAGCCCGGCCATAACACGAAGCTCTTCGGCACTTTCTACCGTCTGATCGTCGAATGCGCAGGGGAATTCGGTCGCTTCGCCCACGGGGCCGCATTCATTCAGATTTTGCTCCTGCGCAAAGGCGCCATGCGGGAAAGCCAAGGCAAGGCTCAGACCCAGCGAAGTCGTAGATCTCAGTAGGTTTTTCATGTTCACGTCCTCATCATTACGGGAACGCCGTTCGGGCAGCGCTTGTCACCCAACGCATGATGGGGGCGCTGGTTCCGCTATCCAATATCAAGAGCTTACCCCATGAAAATACCGCGCCCCCTATAAGGACGCGGCAAAGGTTTACGCTGCTGTTATCGGCTATCAGGCGATGGCGGCCACAGCGCGGCGGGTCATCACGCCGCACAGATGGGCGCGGTAGGCGCCGCTGCCGTGCAGATCGCTGATCATGTCACCCGCGTCGAGTGTCAGCCCCTCCAAGGCTTCCGGCGCGAACCGTTCCGACAGGGCAGTTTCGGCTTCACTCCAGCGGAAGACACCGTCGTTCGACGCACCCGTGATCGCCACGCGCACCCCATCGCCGAGGCGCGCGACATAGGCCGCGACCAGCGGGAAGCGCGAGGCGGGCTGGATGAATTTCTCGTAATGCGCGGCCTTAGGAATGGGGAAACGGACGCCGGTGACGATCTCCCCTTCCTCCAACGCGGTGGTGAACATGCCTTGGAAATAGTCATCCGCGGCAATCTCGCGGCGGTCGGTCTCAATCGTCGCGCCACTGGCCAGAGCGCCCGCCGGGTAGCAGGCAGAGGGGTCGTTATTGGCGAGCGATCCGCCGATGGTCCCCCGGTTGCGCACCGCCGGGTCGCCGATCCGTGCGGCGAGGCTGGCGAGCGCCGGGTAGCTCTCCGCCGCCTCGCGCATGACCGTGGCATGGGTCGTGCCGCCACCGATCCACAGCGCGCCATCGCGCATCTCAACCCCTTTGAGCGCATCGATCCCCGCCAGCGACACCAGAACCGAGGGCATCGCCAGCCGCGCCTTCAGCGTGGGGATCAACGTCTGACCGCCGCTGAGCGGTTGCGCATCCTCCTGCCCCAAAGCCTTGACCGCATCCGCCACGCTGCTGGGGCGCTCTACTTCGAAATCATACATCTTTCATCCTTCCCAGAGGCCGCCCGAGCGTCGCCTCTTTTCTCAAACCAATCTTCAGCAGGCGCTTAGCCATTCATCGCCTCCCAGACCCGCGCGGGGCTGACCGGCATGTCGATATGGCCGATGTCCTTCCCGCCCGAGCGCATGGCGTCGAGCACCGCGTTAACCACCGCAGGCGGCGAACCGATGGCCCCTGCCTCCCCGCAGCCTTTTACCCCCAAGGGGTTGTGGGTGCAGGGCGTCTGGCAGGAGTGATCCACGTCATAGAACGGCAAATCGCTAGCGCGCGGCATGGCGTAATCCATGTAGGACGCGCTGAGGAGTTGGCCGTCTTCATCGTAAGCGCAGTTTTCCAAAAGCGCCTGACCGATGCCTTGGGCCAAACCGCCGTGGACTTGGCCGGTCACGATCATCGGGTTCACCACATTGCCGAAATCATCCGCAGCGGTGAAACGTTCGACAGTGACATGGCCGGTTTCAGGGTCCAACTCGACCTCGCAGGCATAGGCCCCCGCCGGATAGGTGAAGTTCGACGGGTCGTAAAAGGCGGTTTCCTCAAGCCCCGGTTCGATCTCTTCCAACGGGTAGTTATGCGGCACATAGGCGGCAAGCGTCACATCGCCCCACGCCACGGATTTATCCGTGCCCGCGACGCTAAAGGCCCCATCCTTCAACTCGATATCCCCTTCCGAGGCTTCGAGCAGGTGGCTTGCGACCTTCTTGGCTTTGGCGATGATCTTTTCGGTCGCGCGCACCATGGCGCTGCCGCCCACCGCGAGCGAGCGCGAGCCATAGGTGCCCATGCCCATCGGCACCTTGGAGGTGTCGCCATGGACAATCTCGACCATATTCTCGTCGATGCCGATCATATCGGCCACCACCTGCGCGAATGAGGTCTCATGCCCCTGCCCGTGGCTGTGGCTGCCGGTCATCACGACCAGCCCGCCGGTGGCGTTAACCCGGACCGTGGCGCTTTCATACAGCCCCGCCCGCGCCCCGAGTTGGCCCACAAGGTTCGACGGTGCAATCCCGCAGGCCTCGATATAGCAGTTCACGCCAAAGCCGCGCAGCTTCCCCTTCGCCTCACTCTCACGGCGCCGCGCTTCAAAACCCGCGTGGTCCGCGATCTCTTCGAGCTTGTCCATCGTGGCGTTGTAATCGCCCGTGTCATATTCCACCGCCACCGGGGTGGCATAGGGAAACTCCGTCACGAAGTTCTGGCGGCGCAGTTTGATCGGGTCGACCTGCAACTCATGCGCAGCCGTGTCGATCAAACGCTCCAACTGATAGGTCGCCTCGGGCCGACCGGCCCCGCGATAGGCATCTACTGGCACGGTATTGGTAAAGACCGCCTTAACGTTCACGTAGATCAGCGGCGTTTTGTAATTCCCCGCCATGAGCGTGCCGTGCAGCCAGGTCGGCACCGAAGGCGCGAAGGTCGACAGGTAGGCCCCCATATTGGCATAGGTATCGGTGCGCAGGGCGGTGAAGTTGTTCTCAGCATCCAGAGCCAGCTCGATCTTGGTCACATGGTCGCGGCCATGGGCGTCGGACATGAAGGCTTCCGACCGGCTCGAGGTCCATTTCACCGGACGCCCCACCGCCTTGGCCGCGAAAGTGCAAAAGGCCTCTTCCTGATAGTGAAAGATCTTGGTGCCGAAGCCGCCGCCCACGTCAGGTGCCACCACGCGCAGCTTGTGCTCGGGGATGCCCAGCACGAAGGCGCCCATCAGCAGGCGGATCACATGCGGGTTCTGGCTGGTGGTATAGAGCGTATGCTCCCCGTCCGAGCGGTTGTAATCGCCGATGGCGACGCGCGGCTCCATCGGGTTGGCGACGAGGCGGTTGTTGACCAGTTCCAACGTGGTGACATGGGCGGCCTCGTCAAAGGCTTTGTTCACCGCCTCCTTATTCTCTTCCACGAAACCCCAGTCGTAGCAGAGGTTGCTGGTCAGGTCGTCATGCACCTTGGGCGCATCGTCTTTCACCGCGTCTTTCATGTTCACCACGGCGGGCAACTCGTCGATATCGACGACAATCGCCTCGGCGGCGTCGCGGGCCTGCGCCAGTGTCTCGGCCACCACGGCGGCGATGGGCTCGCCCACATGGCGGACCTTTTCATGCGCCAGCACGGGGTGTTTCGGCTCCTGCATGGGTTGGCCGTGTTTGTCGGTGATCTCCCAGCCGCAGGGCATCCCGCCCACTTCGGCGAAATCCGCGCCGGTGAAAATCTTCAGCACGCCGGGCATGTCTTCGGCGGCAGAGGTATCGACCCCGGTCAGCCGCCCATGGGCCACATCCGAGCGCAGGAAAAATACATGGGTCTGGCGGCGCAGGTTGATGTCATCGGTGTAGCGCCCCGACCCGGTGAGAAAGCGCACATCCTCCCGCCGTTTGCTGCTGGCCCCAATACCGCTCGTCGGTTCAAAATCCTTTGGCATAATATCCTCCCGTTTGGTGGCGGTGCGGATGCACCTGATCCGTCACGCGGGTTCCGGTTCTGGCGGTCCTCCCTCCGCCATCACCGGTCTGCTCAGCGCGACACTGCTTCCAACGTTACTCTGCCGCCAGCGCGCTGACCTCCTGGCCGCTGGCCGCCATGATCGCTTTGACGATATTGTGGTAGCCGGTGCAGCGGCAGATGTTGCCGTCAAGGTAATGGCGCACCTCGGCCTCCGAAGGTTTCGGGTTTTCCTTGAGCAGCGCCGCTGCCGACATCACCATGCCCGGCGTGCAAAAGCCGCATTGCAGCCCGTGGTGATCTTGAAACGCTTGTTGGATGGTGCTGAGCGTGCCATCGGGGGCCGCCTGCCCTTCAATGGTCTCGACCTCGGCGCCATCGGCCTCGACCGCGAACATGGTGCAGGCTTTGACCGCATTGCCGTTCACATGCACCACGCAGGCGCCGCATTGGCTGGTGTCGCAGCCCACATGGGTGCCAGTCAGTTCCAGATCATCGCGCAGGAAATGCACCAGCAAAGTGCGGCCCTCGACCTCTCCCGACGCGGGTTTGCCGTTCACGGTCATCTTGACCTGTGTCATGTTCTTCCTCCCAGTCTGACGCTTGTTGAGATCAGTTAAGCACGACAAGCCCTAGTTGAGAACATATATTTTCCTAAGGTTTTTCCTCAGCCGTTGCCCGCGCTTTTGCCGGGGTTGCGCGGCTGCGGGCGCGTGGGGATCTCTTTCAGCAGGCCGCCCACCCCCATCGCCGCGATATCCGCGCTGGTGACGGGAATGCCGCAAACCAGCCGCGACAGCACCCAATCGGCCCCGTTGAGCGCGGGCGAACGGGCGCAGCCCGGCAGGCCGATCACGGCGCGGGCGCCAAGTTGGCCGAGAAAGAGCAGATTGCCCGGATCGACCGGCATGCCAAAGCGCGTCACCTCGCCCCCCGCCGCGCGCAGGGCGGAGGGGGCCACGTCATTGATGTCCGAAGTGGCGGAGGCGGTGAGGATCAGGACCAGATCGGTCTCAGCCGCGGCAATCGCCTCGGTCAGCGGGGCGCTGCGATGGGGGACGGTTACGACATCGCGAAGGGTCACATTAAGCGCCGTCAGCCGCCCCTCCACCGCGGCGCGGCCCTTGTCCCCGGCGCCGCCGGGCACGTCTGTGATGATCAGCGTGGCATCGCGCAGCAGAGGCGGCGCAAGGCGCAAGGCGCCCTCTCCCGCCGCCGTGCAGGCGGCCACGACTGTGCTTTTAGGCAGGGCGTAGGAGATGATCTTGATCGTCGCCACCATGCCGCTCTCGCCCATCTGCTGATAGGGTGGCACGGTGGCCAGCGTGATCATCGGGTCCACCGCATTGACCGCCTCAAGCGCCGCGCGGTCCATCACCACCACCCCCGGCCCATCGGCCAGCAGGTTCACCCGCCCGGTGAAGGGTTTCGACATCCGCAGCCCCGCACCGCAGAGGCTTTCGGCCAGCCGCGCGGCGCCTGCGTTCTCGTCAATATCACCGGGGTCGAGCCGGGCGACGATCACCTCTTCGATGCCCGCGCCTTCCAGTGCTGCGATATCCTCTTGGGTCAGCACGCGGCCCTTGCGCAGCCGCCCCTTTTCAACCGCAACGGAATGGGCCAGCGTCGCGCCCAAAGCCGCGCTCAAAGGGACCGGGCCAAACCTCATGGGCGGCGCAGGCTTTGGATCATCTGGGCAAGGATCGACACGGCGATCTCAGCCGGGCTGGCCGCGCCGATATCAAGGCCGACCGGCCCGTGGATACGCGCCGCCTGCTCTGCCGCCACACCTGCTTCCGCCAGCCGATCAAGCCTGCTGGCCTGCGTCCGGGTCGAGCCGAGCGCGCCGATATAGAAAGCCTCGGACCCGAGCGCCACATGCAGCGCCGGATCGTCGAGTTTCGGGTCATGGGTCAGCAAGACCACGGCGGTGCGCGCATCAACCCCGATCTCACGCAGGGCGGCGTCGGGCCAATCGTTCACCACTTGGCAATCGGGGAAGCGGGCGGGTGAGCCGAAAGCCTCCCGCGGGTCGACGACGATCGGAGCGAACCCCGCCTCTGTCGCCATGCGCACCAGATGCTGCGCGATATGCACGGCGCCCACGATCACCAGCCGCAGCGGCGGATTGTGGATGGCAATGAACCGCCCGGTTTCATCCTCCACGCCAGAGCGGTCGCGGCGAAAGCGGTCCTCATGCCCCGCCCCTGTCAGCCGACGGTCGCTGCCGTCCAACGCCACCTCATAGGCCACCGGCTTACGGGCCGCGCGCCGTGCCACCAATTCGCGCAGCATCTCAAGGCTGAGCGCTTCCGGCCCCACCGGCTCCACCAGCACCTTGATCGTGCCGCCGCAGGCCAGCCCCACGGCAAAGGCGTCACCATCGCTGACGCCATATTCCAACAGCCGCGTGCGGCCGTCCTCCAGCGCCTCCAAAGCCTCGACCACCACGGCCCCTTCGACGCAACCGCCCGAGACGGACCCCATCATCGTGCCATCGCCCGCCACGACCAGCTGCGCACCAGCGCGCCGGGGGGCGGAACCCCATGTTTCCACCACTGTGGCAAGGGCCACAGGCTGTCCGGCCTCGGCCCAGTCGAGCGCTTGTTCGGGGATCCGGTCCATCGGTTGTCCTTTCAACGTGAGGGCGCAAAGTGTGTCGCAATAGGGGCAAAGGTCAATGGCCGATCCGGCCTTCGGCTTCGCCTTGCACGCCATGGCCTGCGGCACTACATCTAGCCCAAGCACTCACAACAGCCGGAGCCACCCCATGCCCATGCAAGCCAGCGAAATCGAAGACCTGATCCGCGCGTCCTTTCCGGATGCCAAGATCACCGTCGAAGGCAATGATGGCGTGCATATGGCGGCCATGGTCGTGGACGAAAGCTTTCGCGGCATGAACCGGGTCCAACAGCAGCGCGCCGTCTATGCGGCCCTCAAAGGCAAGATGGACGGGTCAAACGGCGAATTGCACGCGCTGGCGCTTACCACCCGGACCCCGGACTAATCATGTGGGGCTGGGTCGCTGCGGCTGTCGTGGGCGGGATCGCCGCCACCGCCTAGGCCCAGCACCGCGCCCGGCGCGGCCAGCATGTGCCGCTGTCGCGGCGCCAGCCACCCCGGCCTGAGACCGGCAAGGTGCCGCTGGGGATGGAGGCGCTGGATTTGGATGCCGTGGCCCGCACCGCGCGGCGCAACGAAAGCCTAGAGCGCGGGCATACGAATTGGACCAAGAAACGGGGCGGCTTTTTCCTTGGTGGGGCCGAAGTTGAGGTCAAACCCTGGGCCGACGACGAAACCTATGCGCGGCGCTATCACGCTGCGTTCAAGAAACCAGATACGAAGGACAAATGACATGAGCGATGCCGCAAGCCAGATCAAAGAACAGATCACCAAGAACGACGTGGTTCTGTTTATGAAGGGCACCAAAGAGATGCCGCAGTGCGGGTTCTCCAGCCGCGTGGCCGGGGTGCTGAACTACATGGGCGTGAACTACAGCGACGTGAACGTGCTGGCGGATGAGAACCTGCGTCAGGGGATCAAGGATTTCTCCGACTGGCCGACCATCCCGCAGCTTTACGTCAAAGGCGAGTTCGTCGGCGGCTGCGACATCATCACCGAGATGACGCTGTCGGGCGAATTGGACACGCTTTTCGACGAAAACGGTGTCGCTTTTGACAAGGAAGCCGCCGATAAGATCCGCGAAGCCAACGGCTAAGCCGGGCGCCCGCGTCAAACAAAACACCCCGGAGCGGTTTCGCGCTCCGGGGTGTTTTTGCATCTAAGGCCGGACGGCGCCTCAGTCTTCGATGGCCGAGATCATATCGACACGGCGGCCATGCCGCCCGCCTTCGAATTCGGTGTCAAGAAAGGCATCAACGATCTCAAGCGCGAGACCGCCGCCGATCACCCGCGCGCCCATCGACAGCATATTCGCGTCATTATGCGCCCGGATCATCTTGGCCGAGAAGGTATCGCTGCACACGCCGCAGCGGATGCCCTTGACCTTATTGGCCGCCATCATGATGCCCTGCCCCGTGCCGCAGATCAGAATGCCCAGATCGAATTCCCCCGCCGCGATGCGCCGTGCGGCGGCTTCGCCATGTTTGGGGTAATCTGTGCTTTCCGCCGTGGCGGGACCGATGTCTTCAACCGTGAACCCGCGTTCGGCCACATGGCGCGCGATGTCTTGGCGCAGGGCGATGTCGGCGTGGTCACTTGAGACGATGATGCGGGGTTTGGTGGTCATCTGAGGGCGTCCTGATTTTGCGTCATGGAGGGTCGCCCCGTTGGGGCGCGTTAGCTGGTCGCGCCGCAGGGGCGCGTTTCGCGCCTCCCAGAGCATATTGCAGCCCGCGCCGCAATCCCGCGCTGTTAGTCCTGAGGCAAACAGTCGCTATAAATCGGGGTCACCCCGTCGCCCGCCCCTGCCCGCCAAGCCAGCGAAGCACGGCCCTGATGCTCCCACCACTCATAGCCCGCACCGTCCGAAGGCCAGCCATAGCGCGCGCCAGAGGCGGACGGCAGGCGGCGCAACTGGATCAACCGCCCCTCGACATAGAGCACTGCCACGCCCGGATCGGCACCGGGCACATAGACCACCGGCACCGAAACGCCGCGCTCACAAATGTAGGTAACGGCGGAGGTTTCGGCGCCCGCAGGCGCGGCCCAGAGCAGCGCGCAAAGGGCTGCCCTGAGGACCCGGCTCATTTGCCCGCCTTCTCCTCAATCTCGGCGGCCAGCGCCTCGGCCCGGGCGGCGATTTCGGCAAGGGTGTCTTTCACCCCCTGCGGCACCACCGGCACTTCGATCCGCTCAGGCTCGACCTTGACGTTGCGCAGGCTGGTGAGTTCGGCCTCACGCTCGGCCAGTTCCGCGCGCAGCTCGGCGATGCGGTCCTCGACGCTGGCGGTCTTGTCGGCCAAAAGCAGGCCCGCCATCAGCAGCATCCGCGCCTCGGGCATGCGGCCCACCTGATCGCTCAGCACGCGGGCTTCGTCGTCCAGCATCTTGGCGGCGGCTTGCAGATAGCTTTCTTCACCTTCCTGACAGGCGACCTCGAAATGGCGGCCGCCAATGGTGATCCGTACCTCGGGCATCAGTCGGCCCCTCCTGACTTGGGTTCTTCTTCGGCGCTGTCGTCTTGCGCAGCGCTTTCGGGCGCGGGCGCTTCGGCTTTGGCCTCTGCCCCCGTTTCATCCGCAGCTTGAACTTCCGGCTCGCCTTCTTCGACCAAGGGGGCCAGCGCGGTCAATACCGCGTCGATCTCGGCCATCTCGATCGCGCGGGTGGCGCGCAGGCTCTCCAACTCTGCAATCACGGCGGTGTCGACCAGTTTGGGATCGGCCAGCCCCTCCGCATTGGCCAGCCGCAACTGCTCGCAAGCCGCCGACAGCTGCTCATTCGCCTGACGCAGACGCTGCACGTCCATATCAAGCTGGGTCACCCGGTCGTTGTTGAAGTCCATCTGCGCGCGCAGGTCGTTCAATTCGTCCTGATGGCTTTCCTTCAGCGTCTTGACCCGGTCGGTCAGCTGAGCGTTGGCTTGCCGCTCCTCTTCCAAGGCCTGCACGATATCCTCATCCGGTTCTGCGGGCGCGGCGCTCAGCCGGTCCACCCCCTTCGCCATCTGGTCCATCGCGGCCGTGATGCGGCGCTGATAGTCTTCAAGTTCACTCATCCGCATGAATTCTCCTCACTCGTCCTGCTCTCTCGGCGGCGTTTTCGCCTGCCGTGCCCCGGGCTGCGCCCTGTTGCGGCGGCCCGTCCCGCAGATAGCGCGCGCCCCACCCAATGTCACGCGCGCGAATCGCCCGTATCAGCCGGTTTTCGCAATCCTAGCCAAAGCGCGCTCAAATTGCGCCCCCCTTTCGTTTCAGCGACTTGAGCCGCCAAGTTCACTCTCGCCCCCGCTACGGGCCGCCCCGGACCCGCCCGCGCACCCCAGTTGTGCTTGAACTTTGCCCCATCGCTGGTATGCACGAGCCCAATCTGCCACAGCCCCAAAGGAAGCCCCCGTGGATCTGACAGCCCTTGCAAGCGCAAACCCCGACCACTGGTCCAAGGCCACCGCCATTCGCGCGCTGACCCTCGATGCCGTGGCCGCCGCCAATTCCGGCCACTCCGGCATGCCGATGGGCATGGCCGATGTGGCCACCGTCCTCTTTGAGAAGCACTTGAAGTTCGACGCGTCCAACCCGCTTTGGCCCGACCGCGACCGCTTCATCCTGTCGGCGGGCCACGGCTCCATGCTGCTTTACTCGCTGCTGCACCTGACGGGCTATGAGCAATTTCCCATCGAAGAGTTGAAGAACTTCCGCCAGATGGGCGCGCGCACCGCGGGCCACCCGGAGAACTTCCTCGCCGATGCGATTGAGACCACCACCGGCCCGCTGGGCCAAGGCATCGCCAATTCCGTCGGTTTCGCCATGGCCGAAGAGATGCTGCGCGCGCAATACGGTGCAAAGGTCGTGGACCATTACACCTATGTCATCGCTGGCGACGGCTGCCTGATGGAAGGCGTCAGCCAAGAGGCAATCACGCTGGCGGGCCGTCACAAGCTGAGCAAGCTCATCGTGATGTGGGACAACAACAACATCACCATCGACGGCCCCGTCACCCTGTCGGACAGCACCGATCAGGTCACCCGCTTCAAGGCCGCAGGCTGGCATGTGATTGAGATCGACGGCCACAACCCCGATGAAATCGACGCCGCCCTGACCGAAGCGAAATCCACTGACCTGCCCTCGATGATTGCCTGTAAGACGCATATCGCGCTCGGCCACGCCGCGCAGGACACCTCGAAAGGCCACGGCGCGCTGACCGACGCCGACCAAATGGCCGAAGCCAAAGCCGCCTATGGCTGGACCACCGGCCCCTTCGAAGTGCCCGCTGACGTGAAATCCGCTTGGGAAGAGATCGGCAAACGCGGCGCCGATGCCCGCCGCGACTGGGAAGAGCGTTTCGACAAACTGCCCCGCGCCAAGCGCGAGACCTTCAATCGTGCCCTCGCCCTCGACGCGCCGAAAAAGATGAGCGCGACGGTCAAGGCCTTCAAAAAGCAGATCACCGAAGGCGCGCCCAAGATGGCGACCCGCGCGGCAAGCGAGAAAGCCCTCGAAGTGCTGAACCCGATCCTGCCAGAAACCGTTGGCGGCTCGGCTGACCTGACCGGTTCGAACAACACCAAGACCAGCGATCTCGGCATCTTCGACACCGACAACCGAGGCGGGCGCTATGTCTACTGGGGCATTCGCGAACACGGCATGGCGGCGGCAATGAACGGCATGGCGCTGCACGGCGGCCTGCGCCCCTATGGCGGCACCTTCATGTGTTTCACCGACTACGCGCGCCCCGCGATGCGTCTGGCGGCCTTGATGCAAATCCCCACGGCCTTCGTCATGACCCATGACAGCATCGGCCTTGGCGAAGATGGTCCGACCCACCAGCCGATCGAGCATCTGGCGATCAGCCGTGCCACGCCCAACACCTACGTCTTCCGCCCCGCCGACGCGGTGGAAACCGCAGAGGCTTGGGAGATCGCCTTTACCGCGAAAACCACGCCGTCGGTGCTGTCGCTGACCCGTCAGGGCCTGCCCACCGTGCGTCTGGAGCACAAAAACAACAACCTCACCGAAAAGGGCGCCTATGTGCTGGCCGATGCCGAGGGCAAACGTCAGGTGATCCTGATTGCCACCGGCTCTGAGGTGCATGTCGCATTGGCCGCGCGCGAGCTGCTCCAAGCCGAAGGCATTGGCACCCGCGTCGTCTCCATGCCGTGCATGGAACTCTTCGCCGCGCAGGACGAAGCCTACCGCAAGCGCGTCCTGCCCGGTGGCGCCGTGCGCGTCGGGATCGAGGCCGGTGCCCGTCAGGGCTGGGACCAGTGGCTCTTTGGCGAGCGTGGCAAATACGGCAAAGCCGATTTCGTCGGCATGGACCGTTTCGGCGCCTCTGCCCCGGCGGAAGAACTCTTCGAGCGCTTCGGATTCACCGCAGAGAACGTGGCAGAGAAGGCCAAAGCGCTGCTCTGAGCCAAAGTTCACAAGACGTCAAAAAAGGGGGCGACGGTTCATCCGTCGCCCCCTTTTTAATGCGCCAACTAAGGTCGCCTCCTACACGGCGGCCTTGTGGAATACCTTGCGCCAGATCGGCGTCACGATCTTTTCGCCGATCGGGATCAGAACAAGACCAAGCGCCAGACCAAAGATCCCGTCAAACCCTGCCGTGGTGATCCATTCGACAGCCCCTTGGAACTGCACTGGTACCGCATGACCAACAGTTACGGCGATTTCATGAATCCATTTGTAAGGTGCGGCATAACCCATCTGCTCCAACCCGTGGATGATAATCGACCCACCGACCCAAAGCATGGCCGCGGTCCCGACAATGGTCAGCAGCTTCAGGAACCCCGGCATCCCGCGGACCAGACCGCGGCCCAAGCTCCGCGTCAGGCCAAACCGCCCCCGGTTCGCCATCACAAGCCCCACATCATCCATTTTGACGATCAAGGCGACAGCGCCATAGACCGCCACGGTGATCATGATCGCCACCGCCGCAAGCGTCGCCGCTTCCATCCAAAAGTTGCTCTCCGGGATCGCGGAGAGAGCGATGGTCATGATCTCCGCGGACAGGATAAAGTCAGTCTTGATCGCGCCTGCGGCCTTCTTCTCTTCCAGCTGCGCAGGGTCTTCGACCACCTTCTCCTTATCGGGATAATCCTCATGTCCATGCCCCCAACCAAGCGCATGGGCGACCTTTTCGGCCCCCTCGAAACACAGGTAAGCCCCGCCCAGCATCAAAAGCGGCGGGATCGCCCATGGCGCGAAATTCGCCAAAAGCAGACCTACGGGCAGCAAATAGACCAGCTTGTTGCGCAACGATCCTTTGGTGATCCGCCAGATCACCGGCAATTCACGCTCGGCCTTGAACCCATGCAGATATTTCGGCGTCACGGCGGCATCGTCGATCACCGCGCCCGCGGCTTTGGAGCCCGCCTTGGCCGCTTGCCCGATCACGTCATCCACGCTCGCCGCTGCAACCTTGGCGATGGCCGCCACGTCATCCACAAGTGCCAGTAAACCGCTCATTCCATGCCCCTTTTTGCGTGCTGCATCCGAAGTAGCATGTGCAGCCCATCTGGCAAGTCCGAAGCCGCTGCGACCTTTACCGCTAACATGTAAGTTTAACGCTAACATATGGAAATCATTTGGTTTTGCCCCTTTCCCCTGACCGCCCCTGCCGGATATAGAACCCGCGACCCCGACATACGGCCCACCACGCGCGCGGCCCGAGACAAGGAATGCACCATGACCATCAAAGTTGGCATCAACGGATTTGGCCGCATCGGCCGCTGCACGCTCAGCCATATCGCGGCCTCGGGGCGCGATGATATCGAGGTGATCAAGGTCAACGCCACCGGCCCGCTCAGCACCGCGGCACATCTCATCAAATACGATTCCGTCCATGGCCGCTTCCCGGGCGAGGTGCAGATCGACGACGGCTACATGAACCTCGGCCAAAACGACATCGAGATGATGTCGACCTACAACCTCGAAGAGCTCGACTGGTCCGGCTGCGACGTCGTGCTGGAATGCACCGGCAAGTTCAACGACGGCAACAAGGCCAATGTGCACCTCGAAAACGGCGCCAAACGCGTGCTCCTCTCGGCGCCGGGCAAGAACGTCGACAAGACCATCGTCTATGGCGTCAACGATGACCAACTCGAAGTCTCCGACCGGATGATCTCCAACGGGTCCTGCACCACCAACTGCCTCGCCCCGCTGGCCAAGGTGATGCATGAGGCCGTAGGCATCGAAAGCGGCCTGATGACCACGATCCATAGCTACACCGGCGACCAGCCGACGCTCGACCGCCGCCACAACGACCTCTATCGCGCTCGCGCCGCCGCCATGGCGCTGATCCCCACCTCCACCGGCGCCGCCAAGGCTCTGGGCGAAGTGCTTCCCGCGCTGAAGGGCAAACTCGACGGCACCGCAATGCGCGTGCCCACGCCCAATGTTTCCGCTGTCGACCTCACCTTCCAGGCCAGCCGCGACGTGACTGTTGAGGAAATCAACGCCGCCGCCCGCGCCGCCGCCGACGGCCCGATGAAACGCGTGCTGGCCTACGACCCCGAGCAGAAGGTCAGCATCGACTTCAACCATACTGAGGAAAGCTGCATCTTCGCCCCCGACCAGACCATCGTCGTCGCAGGCCGCACGGTGCGCGTGCTGGGGTGGTACGATAACGAATGGGCCTTCTCGGTGCGCATGGCCGATGTGGCCGTGGCCATGGGCAAACTGGGCTGAGGCTTGCACGGCGGGGATGTGCCTGTAATATCAGGCCATTCCCCGGCCGGAGCCACACCATGACCAATCCCATCGCCATCGTGCTGGCCCTCGTCATCGCCGGGGCGATGGCGGTCGACCTCTATGTCTATGGGGCCGACCATATGATCTATCTCGGCAAGAAACTCTTCGCGCTGATCGAATGGATGGCCTTCTGGCGGTAACCTTCCCCCAATCGCTCGCCCCCATAGCCAAAAAAAGACGCGGCCGCCAATCAAGCGCCACGCCCCTCCCCTTCATCCTTTTAAAAATACCTCGCAGAACCACGCCTCACGCGGCCCACTCACCACTCCAAACGCTACCTCTGCGAAAACCGCTCAATCAGCACCTTATTCACAGCCGGCGTCACGAATTTACTGACATCCCCATCCAACCGCGCGATCTCTTTCACCAATTTGCTGGCAATCGCCTGATGAGTGGCCTCGGCCATCAAGAAGACCGTCTCGATGGAATCGTCCAACTGCCGGTTCATGCCGACCATCTGGAACTCATATTCGAAATCGGACACGGCGCGCAGGCCGCGCACGATAGTCTGGGCCCCGACATCGCGGGCGCAGTCGATCAGCAGGTTCTCGAACGGATGCACCACGATCTCGACGCCGGTCTCTTCGGCAAGTTGCGCGCATTCCGCTTCAATCAAGGCGACCCGTTCTTCGAGGGTGAACAACGGCCCCTTGTCGCGGTTGATGGCCACGCCGATCACCAGCCGGTCGACCATACGGGCCGCGCGGCGGATGATGTCGATATGCCCCAGCGTGATCGGGTCGAACGTACCGGGGTAAAGGGCTATGCGCATGTAATTGTCCTGCGTATCTGCTGCGTTGCGGCACAGCCAATCATTTCACCGCCCCAAGCGCAAGTCGGTTAGCGGTAGCATTGCCCCGCCGTCAGTCGGCGGGGATCACAGTTCAAAGGCCGCTTCAGTGGCCCATGATCATGCCTTCAAGGGCCTGTTTCTCCATCGACAGCTCTTGCAATTGTGCTTTGACCACATCGCCGAGCGAGATCAGCCCCACCAGTTCGCCGTCCTCAAGCACCGGCATATGGCGGAACCGCCCATCGGTCATCTTTTGCAGAACCGCGTCGGAGCGGTCGTCGCGGCTACAGGTCACCAATTTGCGGGTCATGAGGGTTTCGGCCGCCTGCTCCAGACAGCCCGCGCCTGAGCGGCCCAGCTCGCGCACGATGTCCCGCTCAGACAGGATCCCATCAGGCGTCTTGCCATCGGCCGAGATCACCAGCGTCCCGATCCGTTTCTCGGCCAGCATCGCCGCCGCCTCGGAGATCGCCAATCCGGGTTTGGCCGTCACCACCTTGTCATCGGGCTTGGTCTTGAGAATCTGCGATACGAGCATCTGGCGCCTCCTTGGGTACAGGGCAAAGTCACCTCCAGCGTCACCGCGAAATCCTTTTCTGTCAAGCTTTTGGCGCAGCCCGGCCCGAGGCCAGCGCCTCCAGCCGCGCGGTTTCGGCCCGCAATCCGGTGGCCAGCGCTTCGGCAAAGGCCGCCAACCGGGCATTGCGGCGGTCATCTGCGTGGCGGATCAGATAGAAGGCGCGTTTGAGGCTCACGGCATCGGTGAGGATGCGCCGCACCCCCTGCGTCGCGGCGAGCGAGAAGTCATGCGCGACCCCAATCCCCCCGCCCTGCTGGATCATCCGCACCTGCACGGAGACGGAATTCGACGCCAGCGCCACCCGGCTGATGCCAAGGTCCGCAAGGTAGTCCAACTCACGGTCAAAGATCATATCGGGGATATAGCCGACCATCCGGTGCCCTTGCAGATCGCCCACAGCGGTCACCTCAGGATGCTGCGCCAGATAGCTTTCCGCGGCGGCGAGATGGAGGTGGTAGTCCGTCACTTTTTGCACCACCAGCCGCCCCGCCGTGGGCGCACTCACCCCGATGGCCATATCCGCCTCGCGCCGGGACAGGTTGAAAACGCGCGGCAATGCGATGATCTGCACGTCCAGATCGGGGTTCTTCGCGGCAATCGCCGCACAGACCTGTGGCAGCAGATAGTTCGCCGCGCCGTCGGGCGCGCCGACACGGATCTGCCCCGAAAGCTGATCGCTTTGCACCTGCACCCCGGCGGTGGCCGCGCGCATCGCCTGTTCGGCCCGCTCTGCCCGTTGCATCAGGTCTCGCCCCGCCTCGGTCAGCATATAGCCCTGTGGCGATTTCACGAAGAGGACGGTTTGCAACGCCTTTTCCAACCGTGCCATGCGGCGGCCCAGCGTCGCGGGATCGAGCCGCAGCAGCTTGCCCGCACCAGACAGGCTTTCCTCTCGTGCGACGGCGAGAAACAGCCGCAGGTCGTCCCAATTCTGATCCATCTACCTGCCCTCTTACGTTTTGCAAAAATGCAAGACGGTTTTGCCATCCTTCCTCTGTTCCGGTTCTTTTTGCAAGGCTATCGTGCCGCCAACCATAGAGGAGACCGATCATGCAAGAGATGACGCATTACCTGAACGGCGAACACGTTAAGGGCACCTCCGGGCGCTTTGCCGACGTGATGAACCCCGCCACCGGCGAGGTGCAGGCCAAGGTGCCGCTGGCCAATGGCGACGAGTTGAACAAGGCCGTGGAATACGCGCAGGCCGCGCAGCCGAAATGGGCCGCCACCAACCCGCAGCGTCGCGCCCGCGTGCTGATGAAATTCGTGGCCCTGCTGAACCGCGACATGGACAAGCTCGCCGAAGCGCTGAGCCGCGAGCACGGCAAGACCCTGCCCGACGCCGCCGGCGACGTGCAGCGTGGTCTCGAAGTGGTGGAATACTGCATCGGCGCGCCGGAACTGCTGAAGGGGGACTTCACCGACAGCGCAGGCCCCGGCATCGACATGTACTCCATGCGCCAGCCGCTGGGTGTCACCGCGGGCATCACGCCCTTCAACTTTCCGGCCATGATCCCGATGTGGATGTTCGCGCCCGCCATCGCCTGCGGCAACGCCTTCATCCTCAAGCCGTCCGAGCGTGACCCCTCCGTGCCGCTGATGCTGGCCGAACTGCTGGAAGAAGCCGGTCTGCCCAAGGGTATCCTGCAGGTCGTCAACGGCGACAAGGAAGCGGTCGACGCGATCCTGCACCATGACGTGATCCAGTCCATCGGCTTCGTCGGCTCCACCCCGATCGCCGAGTACATCTATGCCACCGGCTGCGCCAACGGCAAACGCGTGCAGTGCTTCGGCGGTGCCAAGAACCACATGATCATCATGCCCGACGCCGACCTCGATCAGGCCGCCGACGCGCTGGTGGGTGCGGGCTACGGTGCCGCGGGCGAACGCTGCATGGCGATCTCGGTCGCCGTGCCGGTGGGCGAGGAAACCGCCGACCGTCTGATCGAGAAGCTGGTGCCGCGCATCGAAAAGCTGAAAGTGGGCCCCTACACCGCCGGCAACGACGTGGACTATGGCCCCGTCGTCACCGCCGCCGCCAAGGCCAACATCGAACGTCTGGTTCAGACCGGCATCGATCAGGGCGCCGAACTGGTCGTCGACGGGCGCGACTTCAAACTACAGGGCTATGAGAACGGCTATTTCGTCGGTCCGCACCTGTTCGACCGCGCGACCAAGGACATGGACATCTACAAGCAGGAAATCTTCGGCCCCGTGCTGACCTGCGTCCGCGCCAAGGACTACGAAGAGGCGCTTGGCCTTGCGATGGACCACGAATACGGCAACGGCACGGCGATCTTCACCCGTGACGGCGATGCGGCGCGGGACTTCGCCAACCGCATCAACATCGGCATGGTCGGTGTGAACGTGCCGATCCCGGTGCCGCTGGCCTACCACACCTTCGGCGGCTGGAAGAAATCCGTCTTCGGCGATTTGAACCAGCACGGCCCGGATGCGTTCAAGTTCTACACCCGCACCAAGACCGTGACGGCCCGCTGGCCGTCGGGCATCAAGGAGGGTGGCGAGTTCTCCATCCCGGTGATGGAGTGATCCATCACGCCGGCTGCCCCCGCGGCAGTCGGCCCCATTGAACGAGGCCAGCGCCATGCAAAAAGAATTCACCATCGGTATCGAAGAAGAGTACCTTCTAGTCGACAAGGATTCACTGGCGCTGGCCGACACGCCCGCAGGGCTGATGGAGGATTGCCGCAAGGACCTCGGCGATCAGGTCAGCCCCGAGATGCTGCTCTGTCAGATCGAGATTGGCAGCAAACCCTGCGCCACTGTGGCCGAGGCCCGCGACGATCTGCGCCACCTGCGCAGCACCATCGCCAAACATGCCGCCAAACATAACCTCGCCCCCATCGCCGTGTCCTGCCATCCTTTCTCGGATTGGAAGAACCAAGAGATCACCCATAAGGAACGCTACGCCAAGATCGAGAGCGAGTTGGAGAACATCGCCCGCCGGATGCTGAGTTGCGGGATGCATGTGCATGTCGGCATCGACGGCGACGACCTGCGGGTCGACTTGATGCCGCAGTTCTCCTATTTCCTGCCGCATCTGCTCGCTCTTTCGGCGTCCTCGCCCTATTGGCAGGGCGAAGACACCGGACTGGCCTCCTACCGTCTTGCGGTGATGGAGAGCATGCCCCGCACCGGCCTGCCGCCGCTGCTTCATAGCTGGGGGGAATATGAGCGCAGCACGCAGGCGTTGATCGACCTCGACATCATTCCCGATCAATCGAAAATCTGGTGGGACCTGCGCCCCTCGACCCATTACCCCACGCTGGAAAGCCGCATTTGCGATGTGCAGCCGCGCCTGTCGCATGCGCTTGGGCTGGCGGGTCTGACCCAGTCTATCGCGCGCTTCCTCCTGCGCCTGCGCGACAGCAACCTGCGTTGGCGCGAGTATGACCGTTTCCTGATCGAGGAAAACCGCTGGCGCGCGCAGCGCTACGGGGTGAACGAGACGCTGATCGACTTTGGCGGGCCGACCCTCAAACCCTTCGACCAACTGTTCGAAGAGATCATCGGCCTGATCGCTGAGGATGCCGAAGCGCTCGGGTGTCTGGATGAGGTCTGCGCCTTGCGTGATGTGGTGAAAGAGGGCACCTCTGCCGACCGCCAGCGCAAAGTCTGGGCCGACGCGCCCGAGGGCAAAGGCGGCGAGGCTGTCGTCCGCAATCTGATCGAGGAATACCACGCCGATCTGTGACGCTTGTTGCGATACCTTTCGGCTGATAGAATTAAACAAGTGTTCAGTTCCAAGGACACATGACTTCAGGGAGGAGCCGCGATGGATTTCGCATTGAACGAGGAACAGACCGCCATTTTCGATATGGCCCATGCCTTTGGGCAGGACAATATCGCCCCCCATGCCCGTCAGTGGGAAAAGGACGGCACCATCCCCAAGGAATTGTGGCCGCAGATCGGCGAGCTGGGCTTCGGCGGGCTCTATGTCTCCGAAGAGACCGGCGGCGCGGGGCTCACGCGCCTCGACGCCACGCTGGTCTTCGAGGCGCTCTCGATGGCCTGCCCCTCGGTCGCGGCGTTCCTTTCGATCCACAACATGTGCGCCAAGATGCTCGACACTTTCGCCAGTGATGAGATGAAAGAGCGCGTGATGCCCAAGGTGCTCACCATGGAGACGGTTCTGAGCTACTGCCTGACCGAGCCCGGCTCCGGCTCCGACGCCGCTGCGCTCAAGACCCGCTGCGAGCGGACCAACGAAGGCTACACCCTGAACGGCACCAAGGCCTTCATCTCGGGCGGCGGCTATTCGGACGCCTATGTCACCATGGTCCGCACCTCCGACGAGGGCGCGCGCGGCGTCTCCACCGTCTATGTCGAGGACGGCACCCCGGGCCTCAGCTTCGGCGGTCTGGAAGACAAGATGGGTTGGCGGAGCCAGCCGACGGCGCTGGTGCAGTTCGACGATTGCAAGATCGGGGCCGAGAACCTTGTCGGCGAAGAGGGCAAGGGCTTCAAATACGCCATGGCGGGCCTTGACGGCGGGCGGCTCAATATCTCGGCCTGCTCGCTCGGTGCCGCGCAGACCGCGCTGAACAAGACGCTGGAATACATGGGCGACCGCAAGGCCTTTGGCCAGACCATCGACCAGTTCCAGGGGCTGCAGTTCCGCCTTGCCGACATGGAGATCGAGCTTCAGGCCGCCCGCACCTTCCTGCGTCAGGCGGCATGGAAGCTCGACACCGGCGCGCCGGACGCCACCAAGTTCTGCGCAATGGCCAAGAAATTCGTGACCGAGACCGGCAGCAAGGTTGTCGACCAGTGCCTGCAACTACACGGCGGCTACGGCTACCTTGCCGACTACGGCATCGAGAAGCTGGTCCGCGACCTGCGCGTACACCAGATCCTCGAAGGCACCAATGAGATCATGCGCGTGATCGTCGCCCGCGACATGCTCAAGAACCGCTGAGGCCCCTATGAGTGACATCAACATCCGCAAAACGGGGCGCGCGGGCCGCATCACCCTAACACGGCCCAAGGCGCTGAACGCGCTGAGCTACGACATGTGTATCGCCATCGAGAAGGCCATTGATGCTTGGCGCGACGACCCGGAGGTCGCGGTCGTCGTGTTAGACGCAGAGGGCGAGAAAGCCTTCTGCGCTGGCGGCGACGTCGCGCAACTCTACCAGACCGGCAAGGAGGGCGATTACGATTTCGCCCGGCAGTTCTGGGCCGATGAATACCGGCTCAACAACAAGCTGCATGGCTACCCCAAACCGGTGATCTCCTTCATGCAGGGCTTCACCATGGGCGGCGGCGTCGGCATCGGTTGCCACGGCTCGCACCGCGTCGTGGGTGAGACGAGCAAGATCGCCATGCCGGAATGCGGCATCGGTTTGGTGCCAGATGTCGGCGGCACGCTGCTGCTGGCGCAGGCACCGGGGCGAATGGGCGAATACCTCGGCCTCACCGGGGCGCGCATGGGTCCGGCGGATGTGCTGCACGCGGGCTTTGCGGACTACTTCATCCCCGAAGACCAATGGCCCGAGCTGATCGCGCGGTTGGAAGAAAACGGCGATCCCTTCATCCTCGACCGCGCGGCGACGACCCCGCCCCCATCCAAACTAGCCGAGGTTCAGGAGGAGGTAGACCACCTCTTCGCCACGGAGAGTTTAGCAAAGATCGAAGCCACCTTTTCCATATCGGAAAGCGCCTTCGCCGCCGAGACGCTGAAGACCCTGCGCCGCAACTCCCCCCTGTCGATGGGCTGCACGCTGGAAATGCTCCGCCGTCTGCGCGGCCCGGGCATCGGCATGGTCCCGGCGCTGCAACAGGAATACCGCTTTACCGCGCGATCACTGGAGAAAGGCGACTTCATCGAAGGCGTGCGCGCCGCGATCATCGAGAAGGATCGCAGCCCCAACTGGCAACATGCCGATTGGAACGTACCGCAGGCCGATGTCGCAGCCATGCTCGCCCCCTTGGGCGACAACGAATTGAAGTTGGAGGAAAATTCATGAGCAAACTCACAATCGGTTTCATCGGACTGGGCAATATGGGCGGCCCGATGGCGGCCAACCTCGCTGCCGCGGGCCATACGGTGCGCGGCAATGACGTGGCTGGCACCACCGCCGAAGGGGTCGCCGAGGCCAAGACCATCGCCGAGGCGGTCACCGACGCCGAAGTCGTCATCACCATGCTCCCCAATGGCGCGATCCTGCGCCAAGTCGCCGAAGAAGCGGTCGCCCATATGGCCCCCGGCGCGCTGCTGATCGACTGCTCCACCGTCGATGTAGAAAGCGCGCGTTTCGCGGCAGAGGCAGCGCAGAAAGCCGGGCTGCTTTTCGTCGACGCCCCCGTCTCCGGCGGCATCGGCGGCGCGCAGGGCGGCACGCTCACCTTCATGGCAGGCGGTGCGGAGGCGGCCTTCGAGAAAGCCAAACCGCTCTTCGACATCATGGGGCAAAAGGCCGTGCACTGCGGCGACGCGGGCGCGGGCCAAGCCGCGAAGATCTGCAACAACATGATCCTCGGCGCCACGATGATCGCCACCTGCGAAGCCTTCGCACTCGCCGACAAGCTGGGCCTTGATCGTGAGCGCATGTTCGACGTGGTTAGCACGTCCTCCGGCTATTCATGGTCAATGAACGCCTATTGCCCTGCCCCCGGCGTCGGTCCGCAGTCGCCTGCCGACAATGACTACAAACCGGGCTTCGCAGCGGAGCTGATGCTGAAAGACCTCGGCCTCGCGCAGCAAGCCGCTGAAATGGCCAATGCCGACACGCCCATGGGCGCACTGGCGAAAGAACTCTACACCCGCTTCGTCGAAGAAGAAGGCGGCAAGGGCAAGGATTTCTCTGCCATGCTCCCGCGGTTCGAGCAGCGCGGGCATCAAGGTTAAGCCCCTACCACAACCGACCCGATGAAGTGGCGGCGGTTATTCCGCCGCCACTTTCGTTTCCTTCCGCAGCATGGGCTTTAGGTACTTACCCGTATAGCTCTCGGCCACCTCCGCGACCTTTTCGGGCGTCCCCGTGGCCACAACGCGCCCGCCACCGTCACCGCCCTCAGGGCCGATATCGATGATGTGGTCGGCTGTTTTCACCACGTCGAGGTTATGCTCGATCACCACGACCGAGTTGCCCTGATCGACCAATTCATGCAGCACTTCCAGAAGCTTACGCACGTCTTCAAAATGCAAACCGGTGGTTGGCTCATCCAGAATGTAAAGCGTACGCCCGGTCGAGCGTTTGCTTAACTCTTTGCTGAGCTTCACCCGCTGCGCCTCACCGCCCGAAAGCGTCGTCGCCTGTTGACCGACCTTGATATACCCAAGACCAACCCGCATCAGGGCGTCCATCTTCTCACGGATCGACGGCACCGCGGCAAAGAAGCTCTGCGCATCTTCCACAGTCATATCAAGGACATCGGCGATGCTCTTGCCCTTGAACTTCACCTCTAGCGTCTCGCGGTTATAGCGCGCGCCCTTACAGGTCTCGCATTCCACATAGACGTCCGGCAGAAAGTGCATCTCGATCTTAATGACCCCGTCGCCCTGACAGGCCTCGCAACGACCCCCTTTGACATTGAAGGAGAAGCGCCCGGGCTTATAGCCGCGCTCCTTGGCCTCCGGCAGCCCGGCAAACCAGTCGCGGATTGGGGTGAAGGCCCCCGTATAAGTTGCTGGATTAGAACGCGGAGTTCGCCCAATCGGGCGTTGGTCAATGTCGATGACCTTATCGAGATGCTCCAACCCTTTGATCGTTTGACACGGCGCAGGCGTCTGTCGTGCACCGTTCAGATTCATCGAAGCGGTCTTGAACAGCGTCTCAATCGTCAGGGTCGATTTACCGCCCCCTGACACGCCCGTCACGCAGACGAACTTCCCCAGCGGAAAGTCCACCGTCACATTCTGCAAGTTGTTGCCGGTGGCCTTTACCACCTGCAACTTCTTCTTATTCCCCTTGCGCCGCTTCGCCGGGACCGAGATTTCGCGAACGCCGGTAAGGTATTGACCCGTGACAGAATTCGGATCGGCTGCAACCTCTTGCGGCGTGCCATGGCTGATAACCTGCCCGCCGTGGACCCCAGCCCCCGGCCCAATATCAAAGACGTAATCCGCCTCGCGGATGGCCTCCTCATCGTGCTCAACCACGATCACAGTGTTCCCCTGATCGCGCAGGTTCTTCAGTGTATCGAGGAGACGGTCATTGTCGCGCTGGTGCAGACCAATCGACGGCTCATCAAGAACATAGAGAACGCCCGTCAACCCCGAGCCGATCTGGCTCGCCAAACGAATGCGCTGACTCTCACCACCACTTAAAGTACCGCTTGAACGTGACATCGTAAGGTACTCAAGACCAACGTTATTAAGGAAGCCGAGACGCTCCCGGATTTCCTTCAAAATGGCCCGGGCAATCTCGTTCTTCTGATCGGTCAGATGGTCTGGCACCGTCTTGCACCAGTCGAAAGCCTCGCGGATCGACATCTCGACCACCTTGCCGATATGAAGCAATTCATCTTCACCGCCGTCCCGGGGGCCAATCCGCACCGCCAGCGCTTCGGGCCGCAGGCGATAGCCGCCGCAGGTGCCACAGGGGCGGTTATTCTGATAGCGCTCAAACTCCTCGCGCACCCAATTGCTATCGGTTTCGCGGTAGCGCCGCTGCATGTTGGGGATGACGCCCTCGAACACCCGCTTCACCTCATAGACGCGGCCGCCCTCGTCATAGCGGAAGGTGATCTCCTCCTTACCGGAGCCGTGGAGGAAGACGTTCTGCACTTTCTCAGGCAGGTCTTTCCAACGGGTCTTCTGGTCAAAATTGTAATGCTTCGCAATGGCTTCGATGGTCTGCTTAAAGTACGGAGACTTCCCCTTACGCCATGGTGCCAACGCCCCATCATAGATCTTTAGGTTTTGATCCGGCACCACCAAACGTTCGTCGAAGAAAAGCTCGACGCCAAGGCCGTCGCAAGACGGGCAAGCCCCGAAGGGCGCGTTGAAAGAGAACAGCCGCGGCTCAATCTCGGGGATGGTGAAGCCACTGACGGGACAGGCGAATTTCTCGGAGAACGTGTGGCGTTCTGCCTCTCCTTCGCTGGGGGCCGTTTCCAGCACAGCGATCCCGTCGGCAAGGTCGAGCGCGGTGCGAAGCGAGTCCGCAAGCCGCGTTTCCAAACCTTCGCGCACCACGATCCGATCTACGACGACGTCAATGTCATGGCGGAATTTCTTATCCAAGGTCGGCGGCTCATCCAGGTCGTAGAAGTCGCCATTCACCTTGACCCGCTGGAAGCCCTGCTTGCGCAACTCGATGAATTCTTTGCGGTATTCCCCCTTCCGGTCGCGGATGATGGGGGCCAGCAGATAGGCCCGCGTGCCCTCTTCCATCGTCATGATCCGGTCGACCATGTCCTGCACCTGCTGCGCTTCGATGGGCTTGCCGGTGGCGGGGCTATAGGGCGTGCCAACGCGGGCGAAGAGCAGACGCAGGTAGTCGTAAATCTCGGTTACCGTGCCGACGGTCGACCTTGGGTTCTTCGACGTGGTCTTTTGCTCGATTGAGATGGCGGGGCTGAGGCCGGAAATGTGATCCACATCCGGCTTTTGCATCATGTCAAGGAACTGCCGCGCATAGGCCGAGAGCGATTCCACATAGCGCCGCTGCCCTTCGGCATAGATCGTGTCGAAGGCAAGACTCGACTTGCCGGAACCAGAAAGCCCGGTGATTACAACCAGTTGGTCCCGTGGAATATCCACGTCGATGTTCTTCAAATTGTGCTCGCGCGCGCCGCGCACTTCAATATTCTTCAGCTCAGCCATCACATGCCCCTCTTAACGATTTGTACATAGGTGCTGATGCAGTGTTTTCCAACGGAAAAGTGAGAACTAAACAGGAACGTGCCGCCTGCGACGTCGGGCCGCACCGAGGAGAAGATGTGCCACAAGCCCCATAACGAAAGCCCCGCCCGCGAGTAGCGGCAGCGCCGCGGCGCCGAAGCTTGCCAGGCCGAAGGCCATGACCGGCGTGCCGAGGCTGTTCCCGAGGTTGCCCATCTGCGCCACCGCGCCGTTGGCCTGTGCCTGCGCGGCAGGGCCGGTGTTCAGCTGCGCCACAGCGGTGAAACTTGCCCCTTGGATCAGCCCCATGGCCCCAGCAAGCGCCAGACAGGCCAGCGGGGTGCCGGGGGCGAGCCAGAGCCAAACCATGGAAAGGGCCGAGAGGCCAAAGCCCGTTTGCACGACGTAGACCGCTGGCAGGCGGCGCAGCAGCGCCACGCCAATGGTCATCGACACCGCGATACTGGTGAGCGGCATGGCGGCCATGGTGACCGCGCGCCATGCCTCGGGGAGGTAGGGCGGCAAGACAGTGAGGATGGAGACGAAGCTGAATGTATAGAATAGCCAACCCGCCGCCGGGGCAGAGAGGAAGGGTGACCGGTAAATCGCAAGGTGATCGCGGAGTATCTGCGGCAGGGAGAAAGGCGGCTGCGCGCCCTCCTCCGGCAAGCTACGCAGACTGGTGGAGAGCACCAGCGCGCAGCCCGCCATATAGACCGCGTGAACGGCGAAGAGCGCTGGCACACCCCAGTTCAATGCGAGCGGGCGGCCGAAAAGCGTCAGGACCGCGAAGGCGACGCCAAAGAAGGTGCCCCAGAGGGTCAGGGTAAACCCGCGGTCTTTCACGGTGCTGAGCTGCGCGATGAGGGTCGGCGCGGCGACGACGATGGCCAGATGCGACAGACCTTCGACCACGCGGCTGGCCAGCATCCAGCCAACGCCCGGCAAGAACATCTGAAATGCCGACACAGCCGCGCCAAGCCAAAGGGCGAAGAGAAGCGCGCGGCGATAGCGGACCCGGGCGACCACCAGCCCCGCCACGACACCAAGGAGGATTCCGACTCCGCCCACCAAGGAGACCAAGAACCCGAGCGCCGCCCCGGCCTGCGGGTAGATATCCGGCAGCAGGTCGAAGATGACACTCATCTTGCCATATTGCGCTGCCGCCCCCAGCCCCGCGGCCCAAAGCGCAAAGACGCGCAGAAAGGAGGTGTGTTCAGCCATCTCCCCTCAAGCCTTCTGGGCCAGCGCCCAAGCGCAGAGCGGCATCTCGGGGTCGTTGGTCAAATCATCTGTGGTCTTGTCGAAAGCCGGGGGCCCGTCAGGCTCCAGATTGCGGGCGGCGGCGGCACGGTTGCCCCATTGTTTGGCGGTGATCCGATGCACCTCAAACCCGGCTTCGATCAGCAGGTTCTGCAGGCCCCGGGCGGACCAACGGGAGTTGTCATTTGGGGCGGCATGAAAGGGGATGAAAAACGGCACGGCGATCCAGAAATATCCACCCGGCCTGAGCATCTGTTGAACATGCCCCAAGGCCGTATAGGGCCGGTCGAGATGCTCCCAAACCTGATTGGCGAGGATCAGATTGAACTGCCGCACGGCACCGCTCGTGGGATCGGTGAAGGGCCCTGCGCAGATGTCGTAGGTCGGATAGGCGAACTGGGTGTAGCTCTTGAACGTGAACCGTTTGCCGAACTTGCCGGAGATTTCGGCGGCGTCCAGCGTTTCAGGGTTCAAACGGTCAATCATCCGGCGGGTGCTTCGGTGCATGACGACACGGTTTAGGCTGACCACGACATGGCTCCCGACGGTTTGGCCGAAGTACGGCGGGGCGAGGCGCGTTGGGCGCGCCCTGCCCCGCGCGCTTTACATATGAATCACGCGGTCGAAAGCGTCGAGCACAGATTCATGCATCATCTCGCTGAGCGTCGGATGCGGGAAGACGGTGTTCATCAGGTCTTCTTCGGTGGTCTCCAACTGGCGACCCACGACATAGCCTTGGATCAGCTCCGTCACCTCGGCCCCGACCATATGCGCGCCCAGAAGTTCGCCGGTTTTGGCGTCGAAGATGGTTTTCACCAGCCCCTCAGGCTCACCCAAAGCCACGGCCTTGCCATTGCCGATGAAGGGGAAACGCCCGACCTTAATGTCATAGCCCTGCTCTTTGGCCTTCGCCTCGGTCAGCCCGACGGAGGCGACTTGGGGGTGGCAATAGGTGCAGCCGGCGATGCTTTCGGGTTTGACGGGATGGGGTTTCTGGCCCGCGATCAGCTCGGCCACCATGACGCCCTCGTGGCTGGCCTTATGCGCAAGCCAGGGCGCACCCGCGATGTCGCCAATGGCAAAGAGCCCATCGACCCCGGTGCGGCAATATTCATCCGTCACGACATGGGTGCGGTCGACCTTGACGCCAAGCTCTTCCAGCCCCAGCCCTTCGGTATTGCCAACAATGCCAACGGCGGAAATCACGGTGTCGAACTCAAGCTTCTCGACCTTGCCGTCCCGCTCGATATGGGCGGTGACCTTGTCGTCCGCACGGTCGAGCTTCTTGACCGTGGCCTTTTGCATGATGGTCATGCCCTGTTTTTCGAATGCCTTTTTGGCGAACTTCGAAATCTCTTCGTCTTCGACAGGCAGCACGCGGTCCATCACCTCGACCACCGTGGTATCGGCGCCAAGGGTGTTGTAAAAGCTCGCAAATTCGATGCCGATGGCACCGGACCCGATGACCAGCAGTTTCTTGGGGTCGTGCACAGGTTGCAGGGCGTGGCGGTAGGTCCAGACGCGCTTGCCGTCCGCCTCCAGCCCCGGCAATTCGCGGGCCCGTGCGCCGGTGGCGAGCACGATATTCTTGGCCGTCAGCTCCTCGCCGCCCTTCTCGGTTTTGACGGAGACCTTCCCCTTCGCGGGGATCGAAGCCTCGCCCATGAAGACCTCGACCTTGTTTTTCTTCAGCAGGTGTTTGACCCCGCCTTCCATCTGCTTGGCCACGCCGCGCGAGCGTTTGACCACGGCCTCAAGATCATAGTCGATCTTGTCGGCGGCCAGACCGAAGTCCTTAGCCCGGTGCATCAGGTGGAACACTTCGGCAGAGCGCAGCAGCGCCTTGGTGGGGATACAGCCCCAGTTGAGGCAGATACCGCCGAGATTTTCCCGTTCAACCACCGCGACCTTAAGGCCAAGCTGTGCGCCACGGATCGCGGCGACATAGCCGCCCGGCCCCGCACCGATCACGATCAGATCAAAGGATTTGGCAGCCATGGCAAGGACCTCGCGTTAGGGTTTGCAAATATAGTTTACCGCTAAACCATATTTGCAATCGCCACAACCACGCGTGTTGCCCCGGCCTGCCCAAGGCTCAGGCCGCTTGAAGTTCCGCGCGCAGGCCCTTGACCGTCCGCCCATAGCCGCCCGCGTCGAGATAGGAGGTCTCCTGCGCGGTGAAACTGCGTGACAGCGCCTTATTGCGATAGGGAAAACGGCCAAACTGGCGGATCACTTCGCGGTGGGCGCGGGCATGCAACAGGTTGCTGCCGTCGCTTTTCGGCATTCGCTCGCACATCAGACGCACGCAGCGGTCCTGATCGCAGAGGTTTTCGGAATGCATCAGCGGCAGGTAGAAGAACTGCCGCGCGGGCGCCTCAACCCGCATGTCCCAGCCCTTTTCAATCGCCAGCTTTGCCGCCGCCAGCGCGGTCCGGTCACTGGAGAAGGCTTTGCCCGTGTCGCGGAACATGTTGCGCGGGAATTGATCCGTCAGGATCAGAAAGGCCAGCGCGTCGGTGGGATTGGTCAGCCAGTGGTTCAGCTTGCCCGCCTGCGCCTCATTCCAAAGCCCCTCGAAACGCGCGCGGATATCAGCGTCCAACGTTTCGGAACTGTTGTACCATCCGGCCGGACCTACGCCTTCGAGCCAGAAATTCAGTACATCTTGGGGTTCTGCATTTGTAGCAGCCATCCCGCACACTCCTTTGCCGCAATCTGGGCGTTTCGTTAAAGTTAAGAACGTCTTACCGCAAAAGCCTAGTCACGTTTTATGTCATCCGCGACATCGTTATCGCTATCAGGGGCGTTTTTCTCTGCTTCGGCGTTTTCTTGGGCAGCCTCCTCGGCGGCCTCCTGTTCCGTTTCAATGATATATTCCTGCGCGATCTCCACGGCCACGGCAGTGGCCGAAGGGTAGATCGGCACGTAGTTGCCCGTCTCGTCGACCGGTACCGCGGCACGCTGTGTCTTACGGTAGGAGGCATAGGCGGCCAGAGCGGCGAAAAGCACGGCGGTGAAGAGGTAAAAGCCCCCCGGCCCAAGCGCCGTGCCCATCATCCAACCGGTGATCACCGGGCCCAGAACCGCGCCCAAGCCGTTGATAAATATCATCCCGCCCGAGGCCGAGGCCATGTCCTCATGCTCAAGAAAGTCGTTGGTGTGGGCCATGAGCAGCGAGTAGAGCGGGTTCGACATGCCGCCCACCAGAAAGGCCGTGGCCAGCAGGATCGGGAAGATATGGCCCAGCGTCATCCCGATGACCGAGCCGATACCGCCGAGCGTGGCAACGATGACGATCAGGCTGCGGCGGTCCATGCGGTCCGAGATCCAGCCGATGGGGTATTGCAGGATCACGGAGCCGACGAAGAACATCGCCACGAAAAGTGAAATCTGCCCGACACTCAGCCCGGCCTCGGCGCCGTAAACCGCCGCCATGCCGAACTGCGCGGAGAAGACGCCGCCCAGAAGGAACATGCCGACACAGCCCAAGGGCGAGAAATCCATCAACTCGCGCAGGCTCATCGGCTTGGTGGTATCAAAAGGCGGTGTCGGGCTGATCGACAAAAGGATCGGGGTCACCGCGATGCTCACCAGCACCGAGGGGATGACGAAGAGCACGAAGCCCGAGGGGTCGGCGGTCAGCAAGAGCGCCTGCGCGATCACGATGCCCAGTGTCTGCACGATCATATAGGCCGAGAGCGCCTGCCCACGGTTCTCATTCGTGGCGGCGTTGTTCAGCCAGCTTTCCGCGGTCACGTAGACGGCGGAGAAGCAAAAGCCGATCAGCACCCGGCCCAGCGACCAGACGATGGTATTGGGGAAGGTCGGATAGATGATCATCACCGCCGAGATCAGCGAGGCCAATGCCGCAAAGACCCGCACGTGGCCCACCCGCCGGATCATCCCCGGCGCCATGCGCGACCCGCCGAGGAAGCCCACGAAATAGGCCGACATGACGATCGACATCTGGAAGGTCGAGAAGCCTTCGATGCCGCCGCGGATACCCAGCAGCGTGCCTTGCATGCCGTTGCCGACCATCAACAGGCACATGCCCAGCAAAAGCGCCCATGCGCTTGAAACCACTTGAACCATCAGTCAATTCCTTGTTCGCCCAAGCCCTCCCATGGACGGCAATCGCAGGCTAGTCACCCCCTAGTGCGACATTCAAGCGGGTTTTTGCGCCTCAGGCAGCAGAAGGGAGGAATCGCCGTAGGAGAAAAAGCGATAGCCCTCGCCGATGGCATGGGCATAGATACCCTTCACCCGCTGCACCCCCATGAGGGCCGAGACCAGCATCATCAGCGTGGATTTGGGCAGGTGGAAATTCGTCATCAGCCCGTCGGTGACGTTGAACGTGAACCCCGGCGTGATGAAAATATCGGTGTCGCCTTCCCAAGCGGTGATCTCACCACCACGGGCCGCCGTCTCGATCAAGCGCAGGGCGGTGGTGCCCACGGGGATCACGCGCCCTCCGGCGGCGCGGGTGGCGGCAATCTCTTCAGCGGCCTTTGCGCTAACCCGGCCCCATTCGGCGTGCATCTTGTGTTCCGAGATGTCGTCGACCTTGACCGGCAGGAAGGTGCCCGCGCCGACATGCAGGGTGACATGGCTAAATGTGATGCCCTTCGCGGCCAGTGCTTCGAGCAGCGGCTCGTCGAAATGCAGCGAGGCCGTAGGCGCCGCGACCGCGCCCGCGTGGCGGGCAAAGACGGTTTGGTAATCGGTCATGTCCTGCGCATCAGCGGCACGTTTGGCGGCGATATAGGGCGGCAGCGGCATCGCCCCCGCGGCATTAAGCGCCGCATCGAAATCATCGCCCGCGCAATTGAACCGCAGATGCCCCTGCCCGTCTTCCACTGCTTCCAACGTGGCGCGCAGATCGTCGGAAAAGACGACCTCTTCGCCAATCTTCAGCTTGCGCAGCGGCTTAATCAGCGCCGACCAAGTGCCGTTCCCGCGCGGCTCCAACAGGGTGACTTCGATCTTGGCCTGCACCGCCCCTTGGGCCGAGGCCCGGCGGCGAATGCCGCTCAGCCGTGCGGGGATCACGCGGGTGTCGTTCAGCACCAATCGGTCGCCGGGGCGCAGCCAGTCGGTCAGGTCGGTCACGCGCCGGTCGTGCAGAGCGTCGCCCTCGGCCACCAGCAACCGCGCGGAAGAACGCGGGTTGGCGGGGCGGGTGGCGATCAGGGTCTCAGGCAGATCGAAATCGAAATCGGAAAGCTTCATCGGCGCGGCTCCGGGTCTGGCGGCAGGGTCGCTTTGGCGCTTAGCGTTCCTCCGGCACCCGGGCAACCGGATTCGCTTGGCCCTGCACCTGTGGCGGCTGGGGCGGCGGACGGCGAAACAGCTCGCGGAACATGCCGGGGGTGAGCGCCGAGAGCGGGTTGACCGAAACGCTGGGGTCTTTCGCGGCCCCCGTGAGCCGGTAATTGAACCCGATCAGCCCCTCGCCCTTGCGGGTAAAGAGCGACCCGATCCCGTTGAACATATAGACTGGAGAGATCACGCCCTGCATGTCGATCAACCCGCTGTCGAGCACATAGACACCGTCCATCGACAGGCCCAAGGACGCGCCCACGGCGCTGGCCTCGGTCAAGGTCAGGCGGTTCGGGGTCAGGCGAAAATTCGCCTCCACATCGTCGAAGTAAATCCCGTCGCCGTTGAGCTCGTTGATTAGCCCGACGACCGAGATGGCATTGACCAGCGCCGCGATCCCCGGCGCATCGCGAATGGCGACATCGCTGACCGTGATCTGCCCGTCAAAGGCCCCGCCCGAGCCGACCGGCAGCAGGGTGAGCGACAGATTGCCCCCGACCACCTGTTTAACCAACCCGGCAGAGCGCAGCACCCCGCCTGCGTCGTCCGAGACCACCCGCACCGCGCTGCGCCCCGCCTGGGGCAGCACCCGCCCCTGCACCGGCGTGCCGCCATTGAGCCGGGCGGTAAAGGCGCCGTCCATTCCCTTGGCGGTGTCGAATGTGCCCGAAAGATCGGTCAGGTAAATCGTGTCGGTGATCTGCAACCGGTCCAGCGCCACGCGCATCGGCGGCCCAGCTTGCCCCTCGGCCCCGCCGAACTCGGCCCGGCGCATGTCGAGCGTGCCGCCGCCCAGCACCACCTGCACCGGGTTGCCCTTGCCCTGCCCGATCAGTTGCAACGGGATATCCAGCCAGTCGCCCCGCCGCAGCCGGTCGATCCGCACCCGGTCCAATGCGCCGCCGGGGGCGAGGTCGATGGAGCCCGCCACCCGCAGCCCCGGCGCGTTCAATTGAAAGGCGTCGATATTCGGCGTCTCGCCCAAACGCCCCGCCAGTCGCAACTCGCCCTTGGTGCCCGGCGCCTTGCTCCATGACAGTTGCGGGACGGAGACGCCCAAACCCGCCAGATCGCTTTGCAAGGTGAAGCGCGGCGCTTCGCCCTTCTTGAGGTCCACGGCAATCTGCCCGCGCCCTTCACCGCGCAGGCTGCCGGGGGGCAGTGCCACGCCAAAGGCTTCGAGCCCCGCCGGGGTCAGCGCCACTTGAGCCGTCAGGCGGCTTTCGTCCGAGCCGAGGCCGATTGCCTGCGACCATTCCCCGTCGAAGCCTACCCCGTCGATACGTCCCGCGCCGCCGATGGTGATACGGTCATTGTCGGCGGTGATGGCCAGTTTGCTGGCCTGAAGGCTGCGGTCCTTAACGAGCGTATCGGTCGAGAGCGCCAGCAAATCCCCCGCAAAGTGATAGCGCACGTCTTCGGGCTTGCCGCCCTTTTTCAACGGCAGCGCCAGCGTGCCTTTCAGCACCGCCTCCCCATCCGCGAGCGTCACGGGCAGCCCGGCCTTTTCCATCACCCGCATCGGCGGCTGGTTCAGCAGCGACAGCGCCGCGGTCAGGGTGGAGCGCGTGTTAAGCCGGATAACCGAGGGGCTGCCGTCTTTCACCCGCACGTCAGGAATGATGAAGGACGAGCCATCCAGAGTCACCGCCCCGCCCTGCGGCGCGATCACCTCGCCCGCGTCCACCGTGACGACAAGGCGGTTGTCGAGCAGGCTCATATGGCCGCTGCCGTCCATAATATGTGGCAGGGTCTTCAGAAACCGCACCTCGGCCCCGGCATAGTCGAAGGCAACATAGGTCTGCGGCGCTTCCCCCGGCGCCATCCGCAGCGCCAGATCGAGGTTGCGCATTCGGCCCGCGTGAAGGTTCTCGTCCAGCCATTTGCGGGTCTTGGGTTTCACCCCCTCGGGCCAGAGCGCCAACAGGCGTTCCGGGCTGAGCCGGTCCATCCGCCCGTCGAGCGACAGGTTCCAGCCCTCCGCCTCGGCCACCAGCGCGCCATCAAGGCGCAGGTTGCGGCCCTGATCGCTGATCTCCAGACGGCCCAGTTTCAGGCGAAACGGGTTTAGGCTGAGTTCAAAGTCGATATCCGCCTGATCCAAGGCCACCGTCTCAGGATAGACCTCCGCCGGATTGGCCCGCAGGTCGCGCAGGCTGAACTGCCCCACCATCCGCCCCGGAATGCCGCCCGTGACGTCGCCCAGTTGCGAACTGCCGGTGATATTGCCCGAGACCCAAGGGCTATCGAGCGACATCTCGTCAAAGCGCAGCAAATGGCGCGCGGGATCATAGCTGAAATAGCTCTGCGCCCCATCGAAGGGGATCGGTTTGGTCTGCGCATTGGGCTGCAACACACCCTTGCCGATCTGCAGAGAGGCGTTGATCGGCGCGAAACGGCCCGCGCTGTCGATGCCGCTGCGCACCGCGCCCGAGATATTGGTCCGCAGCACCTCAAGCCACGAAAACGCTGGCCCCTGCGCCGCGATGTCGCGCGCATCGACCCCGTCGAATGTCACGCCGAAGGTCGCCGCATTCTCTCCAATCTGGCTGCTGTAATTCGCGGTCAACGTGGCCACTCCCGCGCCCCCACTCAGCACCGCAAGATCGGCGGAGAGGTCAAGCGCATCGCCGCTACGCGACAGGCGCAGCCGCCCGCCGTCCCCGGTCCAAGCGCGGCCTGCGCGCGCGTCCTCGAACCGCAGTGTCAGCGCGCGCAACTCGACCGAGCGTAGGGCGGAAAGCGCGGGTGCGGCCAGCACCTCGTCGATCTGGCCGATAAGTTGCGGCAGGGTCGCCGCCTCCCGCTCGGGTGGGGCAATCCCGGCTCCGGCGCTCAGGCTCACCCGGCCATCCGCCCCGCGGCGCAGGTTGGCCACCACGCCCGAAAGCGAAATCGCCCGCGGCTGCGCCACACCGCGCAGCAGGGACTGCATCGACAGGCTGGCCTTGAACTCATTAAAACTGACGATCTCATCGCCCTCGGGCGTGGTGACAAAGATGTCTTGCAAACGCACGCGGGGGCGCCAACCCTCATCGACGACGAATTCCATCGCGCCGAAATCCACCCGCGCTTGCGGCAGGGCCGAGGCGATCCGCGCCTCGATCCGTGTCTGCACCCAAAGCGGCGCCGGAATCGGACGCCCGGTGAAATAGACCGCCGCCCCGGTGGCCAGCGCCGCCAAGAGCACCAGCACCACAGCCGAGACGATCCCCGCGCGGCGGCGCGACCGGCGGCGCGGCGGCCCTTCGCCATCTGGCGCAGGGGGACTGGAAAGGGACGGGTCGCGCATCGGGCTCCGGTTCGACTGGGGCGGCTTTCTGGGGCGGCTTTGACGTTGTCAAATCAGATGCAGTATGACAGCCCTGAACGACCCTTCACAAGCCAAAGGAACCGCCCCATGTCGCAGATCGGACCCCAGCCCGGCCAACCGGCCCCGGATTTCACCCTTCCCGTGACCGGCGGTGGCGAGATCACGCTCTCTGCCTTGCGCGGCGCGCCGGTTGTTCTGTTCTTCTACCCGCGCGACGACACGCCCGGCTGTACCAAGGAATCGATCGGCTTTTCCGAGCGTTTTTCTGAGTTCGCCGAGGCAGGCGTGCAGGTCTTTGGCATTTCGCGTGACAGTATGGACAAACACGACAAATTCGCCGCCAAACACGCGCTGACGGTGCCGCTTTTGTCAGACACCGATGGCGCGGTGACCGAAGCCTATGAGGTTTGGGTCGAAAAGAACATGTACGGCAAGAAATCCATGGGCATTGAACGCGCGACCTATCTGATCGACGCCGAAGGGCAGATCGCGCAGGTCTGGCGCAAGGTGAAGGTGCCGGGCCATGTGGATGCCGTGCTCGACGCGGTGCGCGGCGCATGATGCCGCTGGCGGAAATGGCCGAGGCGGTGCTGCGCACGGCAGATGGGCGCGAGAAGACCGCGCTGTCGCGGAAATATGCGGCGCAGTGGCTCTCGGCCCGCGAGGCCGGTGAACGCCCCGAGGTGGGCCGCGCCGACCCGCCGCTGCACCCTGCCCGGCCCGCACAGCCCGAGTTGCTCTCGCCCCGCGACGTCCCGCGCCGCCGTCCCGGCACGCCCGAAGGCCGCGCGGCGCTGCTCCATGCCGTGGCGCATATCGAGTTGAACGCCGTGGATTTGCATTGGGATGTGATCGCCCGCTTCTCCCATGTGCCGCTGCCCTTGGGCTTTTATGACGATTGGGTCAAAGCAGCTGATGACGAATCCAAACATTTCAACCTGATGTGCGACTGTCTTGAGGAAATGGGCAGCCATTACGGTGCCATGCCCGCCCATGCCGGCATGTGGCGCGCCGCCGAAGACACGGTGGACGATCTGATGGGCCGCCTCGCCGTGGTGCCCATGGTGCTGGAGGCGCGCGGCCTTGATGTGACCCCCGGGATGATCGAGATTTTCCGCAAAGCAAAGGCCGACAGCGCCGTGGCCGCGCTTGAGACGATCTATGCCGAAGAGGTCGCCCATGTGGCCTATGGCAGCAAGTGGTTTCACTTCCTCTGTGGCCGCCATGACGACGACCCAAAGGACCGTTTTCATGCCCTCGTGCGCAAGTATTTCCATGGCGATCTGAAGCCGCCCTTCAACGAGGAAAAGCGCGCCGAGGCGGGAATCCCGCCCGATTTCTACTGGCCCCTGACCGCGGATGGCGGGCCAAGCTGAACCGGGCCTGACGCAGCAAGTGCTTGGTATCGGCGGTTTTTTGCCAATGAAAAAGCGCTTTTTTGGGCGAATGGGGGAATGCCGCGCAGGCGCGGGTCAATAGGGTTGCCCCATTCGCGGGCACTGGCTATTGACGTTGGGCGCGAAGGGGCCGAGCCCCGCGCACCGACGGGACGGGACAAAGGACGAAAACGTGCGCACACGGATTGCCATCAAGACGCATGCTCTGCTTGAGCAGTATTTTCCCGAACGCCGCGTCTTTTTGAAATCCGACAGCGACACACGTTTCATCCGCCTGCGGCCCGGCACCCAGATCCTTGGGCTGGCGGGATCGGCCTTTCTGGTCTCTTGGGCCATCATCGCCACCGCCATCATCTTGATGGACAGCATTGGCTCCGGCAATTTCCGCGAACAGGCCAAACGCGACCAGCGCACCTATCAGGCCCGGTTGAACGAGCTTTCCGCGCAGCGCGACCTGCGCGCCGAAGAGGCGCTTGCCGCCCAAGACCGCTTTAACGCCGCGCTGACACAGATTTCCGTCATGCAGTCCGAACTGTTGGCCTCTGAGACGCGCCGCCGCGAATTGGAAACCGGGATCGAGGTGATCCAATCCACCCTGCGTGACACGATGAAAGACCGCCAGAAGGCCCGGCTGAAACTGGCCGAACTGGAAGGCAGCCTTGAGAATGGCGAAGCAGGCATCCTGCGCGCCGATGCCGATCAAGCACCGGTCGATTTCCTTGCCCAAGCCCTTGCCCGGACCGCGGCGGAGCGCGACAAGGTCGTGGTCGACGCGCAGGATGCGCTGTTGCAGGCCGATGAGATGGCGCAGGAAATCGCGCTGATGCGCGACCAGAACGACGCGATCTTCCGCCAGCTTGAAGAAGCGATGAGCGTCTCTGTCGCCCCGCTTGACAAGATGTTCCGCAGCGCGGGCATGCCGACTGACCGTATCCTCGCCACCGTGCGCCGTGGCTATTCCGGCCAAGGCGGGCCAATGACACCGCTGTCCTTCACCACCCGCGGCGAAGAGCTGAGCCCCGACACGCTGCGTGCGAACAAGCTGCTGGGCCAGATGGACCGGTTGAACCTCTACCGCATCGCCGCCGAAAAGGCGCCTTTCGCAAACCCGGTCAAAAACGCTTTCCGCTTCACCAGCCAGTTCGGCTATCGCCGCGATCCCAAGACAGGTGGCCGCCGCATGCACAAGGGCGTCGACTTTGCCGCCGGCATGGGCACGCCGCTTTATGCGACCGCCGATGGCGTGGTGATTCACGCAGGCTGGTCCTCGGGCTATGGCCGTCTGGTCAAGATCCAGCATGAGTTCGGCATCGAGACCCGTTATGCCCACATGTCCAAGCTGCGCGTGAAAGTTGGTCAAAGAGTCTCGCGCGGGCAGCATATTGGTGATATGGGAGCATCAGGACGGGTCACCGGTGTCCATCTCCACTATGAAGTCCGCGTAGGTGGCAAGGCTGTTAACCCCATGATCTATATCAAGGCTGCAAACGATGTTTTCTAAAAGCAAAATCAACGATCCCGCCCCTCAGGATGCAGATGTGTCCAAACCGGCACCTTCCAATGCTTCGGCGTCCCCCGCGCCCGCTAAGCAGAGCGAGTTCAAGGCCAGCGCGCCCAAGGCGAAGCCGCCCGCATCCGTTCTGTCTTCGGACCTGCATGTGACCGGCAACATGAAAACGACGGGCGACGTTCAGGTTGAAGGCACAGTCGAAGGCGACATTCGCGCCCATCTGCTGACCATTGGTGAGACAGCGACGATCAAGGGCGAAGTGGTTGCCGATGACGTGGTGATCAATGGCCGCATCGTGGGCCGCGTGCGTGGCCTCAAGGTGCGCCTGACATCGACCGCGCGGGTCGAAGGCGACATCATCCACAAAACCATCGCGATCGAATCCGGCGCGCATTTCGAAGGCTCCGTGCAGCGTCAGGACGACCCGCTGAACCCCGGCGCGAAATCCGCACCCGCGCAGAAGCCGAACCCCGCGTCATAAGGTTTCGGCAGGCTAAACATTCGCAGGCGTCGCAGGGAATGCGGCGCCTGTTTGCTTGGGGGGGGGCGGTCTACGCTGCGCCCTGCCCGCTTCGCCAATATCAATAGCTTGGAATATGCACCCCGCTGCTCTGCGGGCAGGCCACTGGCGATAACGCTCATTTCATCACGGCCTGAGCTGGCCGGTGCGCGGGGTGAGCAAGCCCACCCCACGCGATGCTAGTCGGAACGTTACTCAGTCACAGTGACCTTCTGCATCACGTCCGGCGTGCCCACGACGGCGCCGTTCGGGCCGGTGCCGCGCTTGATGGCATCGACCACGTCCTGCCCTTCGGTGACCTTGCCAACCACGGTGTACTGACCGTTAAGGAAGGGTGCTTCGTCGAACATGATGAAGAACTGGCTGTTGGCGCTGTCGGGGCTCTGGCTACGGGCCATGCCGACGACGCCCTTCTCATAGGCAATGTCCGAGAACTCCGCTTTCAGGTCAGGCTTCTCGGAGCCGCCCATGCCAGCGCGCGCAGTGTCGCCATCGGCGCGGCCAAACTGCACATCGCCGGTCTGCGCCATGAAACCGTCGATCACGCGGTGAAAGACCACCCCGTCATAGGCGCCTTCCTCGGCCAGTTCGGTGATCTGCGCCACGTGGTTGGGCGCGACGTCTTCGAGCAGGTCGATCTTGACGGTGCCATTGGCCTCGCCCGCGACCTCGATCTCGAGCCCGGTGGCCATGGCCGCCGAGCCGAGAAGCGCCAGAACGGCGCTGGAGGTGGCGATCTTACGCATCTGCGGCCACCTTGACGGAGATCATGCGGTCAGGGTTCGCAGGCGGCTCGCCCCGGGTGATCGCGTCGACATGCTCCATGCCAGAAATGACCTGCCCGTAAACGGTGTATTGACCGTTGAGGAAGTCATTGTCCTTGAAGTTGATGAAGAACTGGCTGTTGGCGCTGTCGGGGTTGGCCGAACGGGCCGCACCGATGGTGCCGCGGGCGTGCGGAACCTTGGAGAATTCTGCGGGCAGGTTCGGCAGGTCCGAGCCGCCAGTGCCCGCCGCGCGCAGGTTGAAGTTGTCTTCCATGTTGCCATTGGCCACGTCGCCAGTCTGGGCCATAAACCCTTCGATCACGCGGTGGAAGGCGACATTATCGTATTTCCCGGCGCGCGCCAGTTCCTTCATGCGCTCCACGTGCTTGGGCGCGAGGTCGGGCATCAGTTCGATGGTGACGGTGCCGTCCTTCAGTTCCATCAGGATGGTATTCTCGGGGTCTTTGATCTCGGCCATGGGGCAATCCTTTGATTTGTCTTTGCCAGATACCTAAGGAGCTTGGCCGCGATTGCCAAGCCGCGCATTGACCTGAGGCCCGATAACAGCAAAACACAGCGCAAGAGATTGGATTGGGAGAAGATCGATGGGCTGGAAGTCACTGGACGATATGGAACTGGACGGCAAGCGGGTGCTCTTGCGCGTCGACATCAACGTGCCGGTCGAAGAGGGCCGCGTCACCGATGCCACGCGGATCGAGCGGATCGTCCCCACGGTGAACGACATCCTGTCGCGCGGTGGCAAGGTGACGCTGCTGGCGCATTTCGGACGGCCCAAGGGCAAGGTCGTCGAGGAAATGGGCCTGCGCCAAGTCCTCCCCACGCTGGAAAAGGCACTGGGCCGCGACGTGGCATTCTTGCCATCGCTGGACGCCGCAGGCGACGCGCAGGCCGATCTGCAACTCATGGAAAACATCCGCTTCTACCCCGGTGAAGAGGCCAATGACGAAGATTTCGCCCGCCGGTTGGCCACGCTCGGCGATATCTATTGCAACGATGCCTTCTCTGCCGCGCACCGCGCCCATGCCTCGACCGAGGCGCTGGCGCGGCTGCTGCCTGCCTGCGCGGGGCGCTTGATGCAGGCGGAGCTCTCGGCGCTGGAGGCGGCACTGGCCAAGCCCGAGCGCCCGGTGGGCGCTGTCGTGGGCGGGGCCAAAGTCTCGACCAAGATCGCGCTTTTGGAAAACCTCGTGAACCGGCTCGACGTCTTGGTTATCGGCGGCGGCATGGCAAACACCTTCCTCGCCGCACTCGGGGCCGATTTGGGCAAATCGTTGGAAGAGCCGGACTATTACGACACGGCCAAGGACATCATGGCGCAGGCCGAAAAGGCAGGCTGCCGGGTCATCCTGCCGGTCGACGGTCTGGTCTCGCGGGAGTTCGCCAAGGGTGCGGCCCATGAGGTCGCCCCGCTTGGGCCTGATGCAAAACTCGCGACAGATCAGATGGTGCTCGACGCCGGCCCCGAGACTGTCGCATTGGTTGAGACGGCCTTTGCCGAGCTGCGCACCCTGATCTGGAACGGCCCCATGGGAGCCTTTGAAATCCCGCCCTTCGACACCGCCACCGTCGCCGCGGCCCAAGCCGCCGCCGCAAAGACCCGCGAAGGCACACTGACCTCCGTCGCTGGGGGCGGTGACACGGTCGCGGCGCTGAACCAAGCGGGCGTGGCGGATGATTTCACCTATATCTCCACCGCCGGGGGCGCCTTCCTTGAATGGATGGAGGGCAAGACCCTGCCCGGCGTCGCCGCTTTGGGCGGCTAAGTCGCACAAAAACCCGATTTACCGTTAAAAACAACGGGTTTCCCGCAATTGTGGGATTCCCATGACGAATCGTCTGTGGCATACTGGTGTCACGTCCGCCAAGAGACGCAGAGGCAGAACCATGACACGCAACACCCGACCGGCTTTCGGCACATTACTGTTCTTCGCAATCGCTTTCGCGCTGAGCCTGTATTTTACTTTTGCCGCCGTCCAGGGGGATTTCGGCCTGTTCCGTCGGACCGAGATCGTGGCCGAGAACCAAAAGCTGAGCGACCGTTTGGCCGAGGTCCGCGCCGAAGTTGCCCGGATGGAAAACCTGACCCGCCGCCTGTCGGACGACTACCTTGACCTTGATCTTCTGGACGAACGCGCGCGCAAAGTGCTGGGCATGGTCCGCACCGATGAGATCGTCATTCGCTAAGCTTTCGCGGCTTATCGTCTATCGGCCCCTGCCCTGCGCCTGCGGCCTTGCAATCATACGAAATCTCTGGCCTCCTGCGCCTTGTCAGCCGTGGTGCGCGCACCACGTCACAAAGTCTCTCGCAATCCATTCTGGAATGCGTTAGGGAATAGTTTAACGCTAAACTACTTTTGGCACCTGACCAAAGCCGACGGAGGAGACGTCCATGGCCGCGAGGAAATCGAGCAAGAAACCCAATGTCTCGGCGGAGGAGCTGACCAGCTACTACCGCGACATGCTGCTGATCCGGCGGTTTGAAGAGAAAGCCGGACAACTTTACGGCATGGGGCTGATCGGGGGGTTCTGTCACCTCTATATCGGACAAGAAGCGGTTGTTGTCGGCCTTGAGGCCGCTGCTGAGGAAGGCGACAAGCGCATCACCTCCTACCGCGACCACGGGCATATGCTGGCCTGCGGCATGGACCCTAACGGCGTCATGGCCGAGCTGACGGGCCGCGAGGGCGGTTATTCCAAGGGCAAGGGCGGCTCGATGCATATGTTCTCGAAAGAGAAGCATTTTTATGGCGGTCACGGCATCGTCGCGGCGCAGGTGCCGCTTGGCGCGGGCCTTGCCTTTGCCGATCAATACAAGGGCAACGGGCGCGTCACCTTCACCTATTTCGGCGATGGTGCGGCGAACCAGGGCCAGGTCTACGAGACCTTCAACATGGCCGCTCTGTGGAAACTGCCGGTGATCTTCGTGATCGAGAACAACCAATACGCCATGGGCACCTCGCAGCAGCGCTCGACCTCCTCGGCCGAGATCTGGGAACGCGGCCGCGCCTTCGGCATCCCCGGTGAGGCGGTCGACGGCATGGACGTGCTGGCGGTCAAGGAAGCCGGTCAGAAGGCCGTGGAACACGCCCGCAAGGACGGCCCCTATATTCTGGAGATCAAGACCTACCGCTATCGCGGTCACTCCATGTCCGACCCCGCGAAATACCGCACCCGCGAGGAAGTGCAGAAAATGCGCGACGAACGCGACCCGATCGAGGCCGTGCGCAGCCTGCTCTTGGAGGGCAACCACGCGAGCGAGGAAGATCTCAAGGCCATCGACAAGGAGATCAAGCAAATCGTGAACGAAAGCGCCGATTTCGCCAAGGAGAGCCCGGAGCCCAATCTCGACGAGCTCTGGACCGACATCTACGCAACCGAAGTTCCGCAGGAGGCCTGAAGCAATGGCAACCGAAATTCTCATGCCCGCCCTCAGCCCCACCATGGAAGAAGGCACGCTGGCGAAATGGTTGGTCAAGGAAGGCGACGAAGTCTCCTCCGGTGACATCCTCGCCGAGATCGAGACCGACAAGGCCACGATGGAATTCGAAGCCGTGGACGAAGGCACCATCGGCAAGATCCTGATCGAAGAAGGCACCGAAGGCGTGAAGGTGAACAGCCCCATCGCCGTGCTGCTCGAAGAAGGCGAAAGCGCCGGCGACATCGACACCGCGAAATCCGCCCCCGCCGAGGAGAAGGGCGCGGAGGCTAAGCCCGCGCAGGCCAAATCCTCCGACGATGACCGCGAAGCGCCTGCCGAGGGCAAGAAGCAGCCCGAGCCCGACACCAGCCCCGACTGGCCCGAGGGCACCGAGATGAAGCAGCAGACCGTGCGCGAGGCCCTGCGCGACGCCATGGCCGAGGAAATGCGCCGCGACGAGAACGTCTTCCTCATGGGCGAGGAAGTGGCCGAGTACCAAGGCGCCTATAAGATTTCCCAAGGTCTGCTGGACGAATTCGGCGCCAAGCGCGTGATCGACACGCCGATCACCGAACACGGCTTTGCCGGCATCGGCGTCGGCGCGGCCTTCGGCGGTCTGCGCCCGATCGTCGAGTTCATGACCTTCAACTTCGCCATGCAGGCGATGGACCAGATCATCAACTCCGCGGCCAAGACGCTTTACATGTCCGGCGGCCAGATGGGCGCGCCCATGGTCTTCCGCGGCCCCAACGGTGCTGCGGCCCGCGTCGGCGCCCAGCACAGCCAGGACTACGCCGCCTGGTTCATGCAGATCCCCGGCCTCAAGGTCGCGATGCCCTATTCGGCCAGCGATTACAAAGGCTTGATGAAGTCCGCGATCCGTGATCCGAACCCGGTGATCTTCCTTGAGAACGAAATCCTCTATGGCCGCAGCTTCGATGTGCCTGACATCGAGGACTACACCGTCCCCTTCGGCAAAGCCCGGCTCTGGCGCGAGGGCGCGGATGTCACCATCGTCAGCTTCGGCATTGGCATGACCTATGCGCTGGAAGCAGCGGAGAAACTGGCCGAGGACGGTATCGAGTCCGAGGTCATCGACCTGCGCACCCTGCGCCCGATGGACACCGAAACGGTCCTGAAATCCGTGATGAAGACCAACCGCTGCGTGACGGTCGAAGAAGGCTGGCCGCAGGGCTCGGTCGGCGGCTACATCAGCGGCGTGATCATGCAGGAGGCGTTCGACTACCTCGACGCCCCGGTCATCACCTGCACCGGCAAGGACGTGCCCATGCCCTATGCCGCCAACCTCGAAAAACACGCTCTGGTCACCACCGACGAGGTGATCGAGGCCGTGCGCAAAGTCACCTACCGGTAAGGAGCGGATCATGCCAACAGAAATTCTCATGCCCGCCCTTTCGCCCACGATGGAGGAAGGCACGCTCGCCAAGTGGCTGGTCAAAGAGGGGGACGAAGTCGCCTCGGGCGACATCCTCGCCGAGATCGAGACCGACAAGGCCACGATGGAGTTCGAGGCTGTCGACGAAGGCACCATCGGCAAGATCTTGATCGAAGAAGGCAGCGAAGGCGTGAAGGTAAACACGCCGATTGCGGTGCTGCTCGAGGAAGGCGAAAGCGCCGACGACATCGACAGCGCCGCCCCGGCCAAAGAAGAGAAACCTCAGGCCGAGGAAGCGCCCAAAGCAGCCGAGGCCGAAACGCCCGGAGCGGGCTATGGCCGCGGTGCGACGGATGCGAATGACGCGCCGACCAACAGCGACGCCAAAGCCCCCGCCGCGCCCAAGGACGACAAGGGCGGGCGCATCTTCGCCTCCCCCCTCGCCCGCCGGATCGCTGCGGACAAGGGGCTGGACCTCACCCAAATCGAAGGCAGCGGCCCGCGTGGTCGGATCGTCAAAGCCGATGTGGAAAGCGCCCAGCCGACGGCTGCCAAGGCCGGCAGCCCCGCCGCCGCCAAGGACGCCGCGCCGGTGACACAGCCTGCTCCCGCCGGCCCCTCCTCCGACGCCGTGCGCAAGATGTACGAGGACCGCGAGATCGAAGAGGTCAAGCTCGACGGAATGCGCAAGACCATCGCCGCGCGCCTTACCGAGGCCAAGCAGACGGTCCCGCATTTCTACCTGCGGCGCGATATCCAGATCGACGCGCTGCTGTCCTTCCGCAGCGACCTGAACAAGCAGCTCGAAGCCCGCGGCGTGAAGCTCTCGGTTAACGATTTCATTATCAAAGCCTGCGCGCTGGCGCTGCAATCGGTGCCCGATGCCAACGCCGTTTGGGCCGGGGATCGTATCCTGAAGCTCAAGCCTTCGGATGTGGCCGTGGCCGTGGCCATCGAAGGCGGGCTGTTCACCCCCGTGCTACAGGACGCCGACACCAAGTCGCTCTCGACCCTCTCGGCGCAGATGAAAGACCTCGCCACCCGCGCTCGCGACCGCAAGCTCGCTCCGCATGAGTATCAGGGCGGCAGCTTCGCCATCTCCAACCTCGGCATGTTCGGGATCGACAACTTCGACGCGGTCATCAACCCGCCGCATGGTGCGATCCTCGCCGTGGGCGCGGGCGTGAAGAAACCGATCATCGGCAAGGACGGTGAGATCACGGCGGCGACAGTCATGTCCGTGACCCTCTCGGTCGATCACCGCGTGATCGACGGGGCGCTCGGGGCCCAACTGCTGAACGCGATTGTCGAGAACCTTGAAAATCCGATGATCATGCTGGCCTAAGGGCTGCACCTCACAAACGAAGAAAGCCGGGGCATGCCCCGGCTTTTTATTGCGATACTGGCAACTGCCCCTATTCGGCGTCCGGCCCAAAAAGATGGTTCATCGACATCGACGGCTGATCGCAGCCCGCCTCTCCAACGATCCGCGCCGGGATCCCGGCAACGGTCTTGCAGGCAGGCACCGGCTCCAGCACAACCGACCCCGCCGCGATGCGGCTGCAATGGCCGATAGAGATATTGCCCAGAACCTTCGCGCCTGCGCCAATCAACACGCCATTGCCGATCTTGGGGTGACGGTCCTCTTCCTCTTTACCGGTGCCGCCAAGGGTCACCGAATGCAGCATCGAGACGTTGTCGCCCACCACCGCCGTCTCACCGATGACGATGGAATGCGCGTGGTCGATCATGATGCCCTTGCCCATCTTGGCCGCCGGATGGATATCCACGCCAAAAATCTCGCTCACCCGCATCTGGATGAAATAGGCCAGATCGCGTTTGCCCTTGGTATAAAGGTGGTGGCCCACACGGTAGGCCTGCACCGCCTGATAGCCTTTGAAATACAGAATCGGCTGCAACAGCCGGTGGCAGGCCGGGTCGCGGTCATAGATGGCCACCAGATCCGCGCGCGCCGCGGCGACGAGGTCTGGGTCTTCGGCATAGGCTTCCTCGACCATCTCGCGCACGACCATCATCGACATCTCGTTCGACGAAAGCTTGGCCGCGATGCGGTAGGAGAGCGCATTCTCGATAGATTTATGGTGCAGGATACAGGCATGCACAAAGCCGCCGATCAACGGCTCATCACGCACCGCATCCTCGGCTTCTTGCTGAATCTGGTCCCAGACCGGGTCCACTTTCGAGATATTTCTGCGTGTCTGCGCCATGGCACGTGCTCCTTCACTCTGCCGTAAGGGTAGCTCATGCAATAGCGCAGGACCATTTGTAAATCCGCCCATGCTCAAAATCGTGATAACGCGCGGGCCTATCCGGGGACGGTCAAACCTGTAGTCGGCCCCGCGCCATATGTGGCCGAGACCTGCGCCACCGTCACGTCAAACGCCCCGCTGACGCCATCCGCCGCCCGTGCCGCAGTGCTATAGGTCCACCGCGGCGTATCGACCAGCACCTCCCGCCGCTCCTCGCTGCCTTCGTAAACGCGTAAGAGATAGCGTTCACTCTCCTCGCCAAGCGGCACCTCCGGCCCCTCCCAAGGGTCGCCGTCGATCCGCGTTCGACGAATCCAGCTAAGGGTGATATCGCCACTGGCCCCAGCCTCGGCCCGCAGATGACAGGGGCTGTAGGGCCGCAGACCATTCCCGTCAAAGGCATGAACCTGATGCAGGTAAGAGGGGTCATCCACCGGTCGCCGCGCAGGCCCGATGCGGTAATGCTGTGCCACGCGGCGCAGATGCGGGCTCAGCTCGACCTGTTGCGGTGTCCCGTTCATCAGCACAAAGCGCGACCCGGCGGGCCAAACCTCGGGCATCAACCCATCGCTGCCTGCCTGCCCGCGCAAACGACCCGTCAGCCAATAGGTCATCGGGGCGACAAGCTGCGCCTCCTCAAACTGGAACAACTCCCAACGGTCCGCGCTCCCATCCCCAATGGCGGCAAGGTTCGCCCCATTCAAAAGCGCCTCTCTGCTAACGGACTGAAGGCTGCCGCTGGTTAATTTGACCTCCAGCACCGGCCCCGCGTCAATCAACCCTGGTCGTGCCGCGCTTAGCGGCGTTTGGGTAACGCCCATGATCGACCGGTTCGCCACGATGGCGTTCAGCGCATAATCCGAATCCACGGCAGAGCGGTAGACCGCGACGGAGCCCGGCCAAGGGGTCGCCGTCACCGCCAGATGCGGCGCATGGGGCACCTCATCCCCGCGCAAAAGCGGCAGGTCCATGAACTGCGGCAGAACCGGCAGCGGCGGGACGAAGGGGCGCAGCGCTCCAAGTTCTTCATCAAGCGGTGCGGGATCATAGACTTCGGGCTCAATCCGAACGCCGTCGATCAGCAGGGAGCCGGCCTGTTCCACCCGGTCGACGCGGTAGCGCCCCGGCCCCTCCGCCCCATCGCCCGGCAGTTCGATCACATCCCCCGCCCCGACAGCCATCCGCGACGGCGGCAATGCCAGCCGCAGCGTCTCACGCGCGACGCGCGCTTCGGTCAGCCAGCGTTCGGCCACCTGCCGCCCCTCGCCTCGGGTCAAGGCCATGTTCAGCTCGGTCCCGGTGACCGCATGGGTCGCCTCATCCGCCAGAACCGCCTCTTCGGCAATCGGGTCAAAATCCGCATCGGCCTGAACGAACCGCAGCCGCACACGGCCCGAGACTTCGGCCTCCGCCTCGCGCGACTGCTCGGTCACCCCGCTCAGATCGGGGTGAACCGCGAGGCGATCGGGGTCGAGGGGCAGCGCATCCGCCCCGACACGCATCCGAAACTGCAAAACCCCGTCGCGTTCGATTGCATCGAACCCATAGCGCAGCATCAGCGGTTGCAGCGCGGCACGCGCCTCGCCAACCTCGGCCACCGTATAGCCGCGCACATAGCCGAACAGCGCGGAGGTATCGAAATGCACCACACCCGCCCGGCGGCAAATCTCCCCCACAACCGAGGCCAGCGACCGCGCCGAGGCACGCCCGTTCAGCCAGTGGCCACGGCTGTAATTCTCCCCATCGCTCCAGAGATCGACATTGTTGGGGAAGAAGGGAAACGGCCGCGTGTCCCATGCCCAGACAAAAGCGCGCGTCATATCCAGCATCGGCGCACCATATTCCTCCGAGATCGGATTATGCGCCGGATCGCGCCAGTAATCCGAGATCGCCCGCAGATATTGCATCTGCATCAGATCGTCCCGTGCGCCAGTGGAATAATGCGGCAAGGCGCTTTCCGAGCTCTTCAGATCGAGAAACTTGTTGGGCTGGTTCGCCCCTTTGTCGATGGCCGCGCAGCCGTATTCCGTGAACCAGATCGGTTTCGACATCGGCTGCCATTCCGTTGGAGCGGCTTGCCGCTGCCCGCCGATACGCGGGTGGTGCGGGCTCTCCCACCAGCAGCGCAGGTCTTTGTAGCGATACACCCAAGGCTCATCATGCGCGCCATCGGTGATCGGCGTGCGGACCTGCGCGTCTCGGGCCTCGGGCGAATGGTAGTACCAGTCATAGCCCTCGCCGCCTTCGATGTTGGATTTCAGATAGCCGACATCATAGATCGCGGGCCAGTTCTCGCCGTCCAGATGCCCCTCCTCATCGCGCCAATCGGCTAGCGGTATGTAGTTGTCGATCCCGATGAAATCGATCTGCGGATCGGCCCATAGCGGATCAAGGTGAAAGAAGACATCGCCGCTGCCATCCTGCGGGTGATAGCCGAAATACTCAGACCAATCAGCGGCATAGCTGATCTTAACCTCCGGCCCCAACAAGGCGCGCACCTCTCCGGCCAAGGCCCGCAGCGCGGCCACCGCGGGAAAGCTGTTGCCTGCCGCGCGTATCTGCGTCAGCCCCCGCATCTCCGAGGAGATGCAAAACGCCTCGACCCCGCCTGCTGCGGCGCAAAGCGCGGCATAGTGCAAGATAAAGCGCGACAGGGTCCATTCCTCGGGGCCGTTGTAGATGACCGAGCCTTCGCCCACCGCGAAATCCTCAGCCGTGACGGTTCCGAAAAACGCCGCCACCTCAGCCTCTGCCGCCGCCGTACCATCCGGGCTGCCCGGCCGCCCCGGGGCCACCGAAAGCGTGATCCGCCCACGCCACGGCAAGCGGGGCTGGTCCTCGGCATCGCTATAGGGGTCCGGCAGCCCGTTGCCTTCGATCTGATCCATCAAAATGAACGGGTAGAACATCACCGCCTTGCCCGCTGCCTTCAGCGCGTGAATGGCCTCAATCACCGCGGCATCGGCTGGCGTGCCGCCGTAGATCGGGCGCGCCTCTTGCTGGGTGATCACCTCCGCCGTGCCACGCGTCACGTCAGAGACCCGCCAAGGCATATTCTCCCCATCGATATCCTGGTCTTCGACCTTGGGCCGCAGGCGACAGTCGCCGCAGCGCAAATCGCCGCCAAACCATGATACAACGAGAGAGGCCGCTTCCAACCGTGGCAATTCCTCGGTCAGGCTTTCCAAGGACACCACGAAATCGGTCTTGGCAGCGGGCGAGTTCACATTGGCGCTCCACCGGCTGCCGGGGCCGTCGGTGTAATGCACCGGGGTCGTCGCCAGCGCGTATTCCCCCGTGCCGGGGATCAGGGCGACCCCCTGAACACCATAGGCGGGCGCATGCTCCCACCCCGGCGCTTGCGGCTGCTCGGGGCGCAGCACCTCGAAAGAGAACTGCGGCACCCGGTTGCCAAATTGCGCAAGCGGGAGGTCTTCCATCACCACATAGGCTGTGCCGCGATAGGCCGGCACCCGGTCCGCGCCCTCGATCGCGGCGATGGTCGGGTCGGGCTGCTGGTCCGCCGCGCCCCGGTAAACGCGCATGTTCAGATCGTCCGGGGCAATCTCCTCCCCATCCGCCCAGATGCGCCCGACGCTGGTGATCTCCCCTTCGCAGAGCGCGATGGCGAGGCTGACGGTATAGCTATATTCGGTCGTCTTCGGCGTTGGCGGGCCACCCTTGCCGCCGCCGCTGACTTCGGTGACTTCTTGGAACTGCGAGGCCCAGATGACATGCCCCGCCAGTCGCATCCGCCCGTAAAGCTGCGGGATCGCCGCCCCCTCGCCCGAGCCTGTCAGGCGAAAGCAATCCACCTTACCGGTCTCGACCGCCTCCCCGCCTTGGCCCAGCAGGCGTTGATCCACCAACCGCCCAAGGCTCGCCCCCACCGCGCGGCCCACCGCAACCGACGACAGCCCCGCCAGCGTGCCCCCGATGGAGCCGCCAACCGCCGCCCCCGCTGCCGAAAGAACAATCGTCGCCATCAAGAGACCTCCTCAGGAAATACAAATTGCGCCACGATGCGCCGTTGCCATGGCGGGCTGAGCGGGCTTTCCACCACCCCGTGCCGCGCATAGGCGTGGATGAAACTGGCGCTGGCCCCGACGCGCGCCTGCAGCCCAAGGTGCTTTGCCACCGCACCCTGCCGCATCCGGAAAAGCAGCACGTCACCGGGGGCCGCATCATCGCTGTCTTTCATCGCCATGTGCCGCAGCGCCGCCGCCCAGAGCCGCTCCTCCCCCTGCGGCTCGGACCAATCCATCGAATAGGCCGGGACCGCCTCAGGCTCCGCGCCCAGCAACTCCCGCCAAAGCCCCCGTATCAGGCCCAGACAATCACAGCCCGCCCCTTTCGTTGCGGCCTGATGCACATAGGGCGTCCCGATCCATCCGCGGGCTGCCTGCACCAAACGCTCTCCCGCAGCACTCATCGGCGTGACCCGCCGCCATTCGCACCGTCCGACCGGGGCACCGCCATCATCCAATCCTCCCCCGGCAAATCGGGAAAGCCGCGATAGTTCAGTAGGTTGTTGAACTTCAGCCGACAGGTCTCCATCCGCTTGTCGCAGCCTGCGGTAAGCCGGACACGGGTGCCCGCCGCCACCGCGCCGCGGATCGGCTGCCAAAGCTCGATCACGCGCTGCCCGTCCTCATGGTAGTCACGTTTGACCATGCCCCAGAGCCCCGCCGCCGGCCCCTCCAGCACATCAAGCCGCCCCCGGGCAAACCAACCTTCCTCGTAGCCCGGGAACGCGCTCCAACGGAAATACTGCGCCTCCGACACCGTCTCGACCACACGCGTCTCAGCATAGCCGGGCGCGGTGAGAGCGAACCGGCAATCGCTATCCCCCAACACCGCCGAACAGGGCTTTTGATAGACCCGCCCCAGGGGCCGGTTGAGCGGTTCCGTCAGCCCGCGCAACTCAGCGCGAAAGCTGCCTCCCGCGCGGTGCAACTCACCAATTGAGCCGCGAAATTGCAGCCGCCGCTGCGCGGGGTCCGCCCAGTTCACCAGCCACGCCTGCACATCGGCGCCGTCAAAGCGGCCCTGTTCGATCTCATCCTCGCGGATCGCATCATCGCTGAGCGCGCCAAGCGCCTCTGTGTTATCAACCGACAACCCGCTGGTCTGGGCCAACGCCCGCGCGCTCAGCCCGGTATCGGCACGAAAGGTGACCCCGTCGAACATCAGCGGCATGTCGTGGTCGGTAAAGGCAAACACCGCCCCATCCGCGCGCGTCACCTGCCAGCAATGGCAGAGCGTCGTCACACCCTGCGCGATATGGGCTTCCAAATCCCTGTCCAGCCCCGCCATCAGACCCGCACCTCGACCACCGGCACATCGGGCACCTGTCCGGCCTGAAAACTCTCGACCGAGACCAGAATGCGATCAGTGTCAAAGCGCACCGGCACGTCGAACTCGAAGCCCGCAAAAACCTCGATCTCAGGGTCGGGCGGATGGGCAAAGGTGATGATCCCGCTCTCTCCGTCGACCTCATATTCGACGCCCTCGCGCAGCTCATCCTGCTCCAGCCCCACGCGCACGGTCCCGGCCACCGGTTTCGTAATCGGACGACGATAGGACTGCGCCCCCGAGCGGTAGGTCTTGGTCAGTTGAAACGCCGCCCGCACCCCATCCCCATAGCCGATGCTCTGGTCGTCGAAAGCCACCGGAAGCGCCATCTTGCCCGACCTATAATCGGCCCAATCCTTCCAGCGAAACCCGTACATCTGACCCATGCGCGCCTCGAAAAAGGCAATCAGCGCCTGTAGATCGTCGATCGAGCGCATTCCCAACCCGGCATCGTAAACCCGCCGCGAATGGGCCCAAGCCGTGTTGCGCTCCTCATGGCCGTTGGCCAAGGTGACCACATCTGTCTGCCGTTGCGGCCCCCCGACAGAGCCAAAGCTTAGCGACGGGGGAAATCTGACCTCGTGAAACTGCATGATCTGCTCCTTTATCCGCCGCGCGGCCTATCGGTTGCGGTTGCCGGTGCTGAGGGCACGGCTCAACTGTGCGGCAATCTGGCTTTGGCTGCGCTGAAACCCCTGCACATCGGGGGTGGTGATATTCATCACGATGGTCGTCGCGCCGCCGCCGCTGCCGCGCACGCCCAGCTTGCCATCCGCCCCCCGCGCCAAGGGCATGATCGCCTCCGGCCCGACTTCACCCATCAGCCCCGTGCCGCCGCGCATGGGAAAGGCGGTCGCCGAGTTGACCACCCCACCCTGCGCGAAGGGCATGACCTTACCTTGCGAGAAAGGCGCGCCATCGGCGAAGGGCAATATCCCCTCCACGATGCTGCCCACGCCCTCGCTGATCAGCCCGCCGAAATGGTCCGTCACCGGGCGCATCGCGGCATTGTAAGTCGTGCGGATCATCGACTGCGCCAAGTCGCTCAGCGCGTCCGAGAGTTTGGCCCCGTCAAAGACCACCCCATCAAAGGCCCGCCTCAATCCACGGCTGAGCCCTTTCTCAAGGGTCGCCACGTCTTTGCCCGTCGCGGCGAGCGCGCCGCGCATTCGCCGCAGCTCACCGTCGAACCCGGCCACCAAACCGCTGGTCTGCGCCAGCGTCTCATTCAGCCCCTCGGCCCGGCTCTCAAGGTTCTCGAAATCGTCAAAGTCAGCCATCACCGGCCCCTTTCGTCTCATCTGGATAGGCCGCCATCAGCGCGGCGAGACCGTCGCTCAGCAGCGGCGTGGGGCCAGACTTCGGCCCCAGCATCAACTGCAACTCCGCCGGCGTCAGCGCCCAGAATTGATCCGGCAGCAGCCCCAATCGCGACAGCCCCACCCGCAGCAACGCGGGCCAGTCAAGGCCGCTTGCCGCGCTCACGCCTGCACCGTAAAGGCCCGCGCCAGCAATTCCGCCGCCGCCCGCGCCGCCGCCATTGGCCCGCCCTCGATCTGCGCGTGCTCAAGCGTGGCGGCATCCATCTCCGCCCCGCCTCCGCGCAGCCCGGCGAGCAACAGGGCCAAGACATCGCGGCTCGAAAAACGATTGCTTTCAAACCGCTCGACCAGAGCCACGAGGCTGTCGGCCTGCAACGCGGCCTCCAACTCGGCCAAGGCCCCAAGGGTCAGCCGCGCCTCATGACGTTCACCATCAATCACGAGACTCACCTCGCCGCGCCATGGGTTCGCCATGCTCACACCACCACATCGGGGGTAAAGATCAGCTCCCCCGCCGATTGCAGGCTAAGCTCAAAGGTGGCCTCCCCATTCAGCGACCCCGCGTATTCCAGAGCGGAGACCTGAAACGGCCCCTGCACCACGCCGAAATCCGGAATGATCACCTGAAAATCCGGCGTGAGCCCGTTGAAAAACAACTGCCGCGCCCGTTCATCCGTGCCCGCATCGCGAAACACCCCCGACCCGCTGATCGCGGCCGAGCGGACACCGGCACCCGCCAGCAATTCCCGCCAACCGCCGCTTGAATCGAGCGAGGTCACATCCACCGTTTCGGCGTTGAAACTCACCCGTTTGGCCCTGAGCCCGGCGATCGTCTCGAATTGTCCGTCGCTGGTCATATCCACTTTGACCAAAAGGTCCTTGCCCGCTTGAACTGCCATCACTGTCTCCTCGCACCAATCTGAAATCTAAAGTCTTATGCGTCCGCGACCCGGGCGCGGAATTGCAGGTCGATCCGCCGGGCAGAGGCCCCGTCGATCCGCCGCGCCGTAGCTTTGAGAAAGGCCATATCCACCACGCGCCCCCGGCTGAGCGCGGGTCTTGCCCCATGCAGCAGGTCTGAGATCACTGCCGCGCAGCCCTTCGCCGTGCTGAACCCCGGCGCGCTGGTGACCACCGACAGGGTCAGGCGATGCTCCGCCCCCGCGCCCTGCGGGTCCGACAGGTCCTTCGCCACCTCTTGGCCCAAGAGCACATAGGTCTCTGGCAGGCTCCCCCCCGGCACCGCGTCAAAGACCGCGTCACCGATCAGCGCGGTGAGGCCCGGATCGCTCTGCAATAGGTCATAAACCGCCGCCTGCAATGCCCCTGAAAGCGCATAGGTCATACCGCCACCTCCTCATCGGCAAAGCAGATCAGATAGCGCCCGCCCGCATCGCTCTCGGCCACGGCCCGGACCACGAAGACCCGCGTGCCCTCGCGAAACCGCTGCTCGGGGGTTGGTCGCTGCGGGGCACCTTCCGGCGCCGCCCGCACTGTGATCTTGACCCCCATCCGGCTGACGGCCACCCCGCCCTGCGCAGTCTCCCGCCCCGTCCGCGCGCGCACATCGGCCCAGAGAGTGCCCAAGGGCTGCCAGACCTCGCGATGCCCTCCCGCGCCATCGCTCACGCGCTGCGGCGCTTCCAATACAAGGGGCCGGTTCAACTGCGGGCGGCTCATGCCGTTCCCCCAAAGCCGAGGCGCACCCGGCGGTAGCGTTCGATCAGGCTGCTGACACCAAAGGGCATGCACCCTTCACCAAGCGCCGTGTCGTCGCGGTATTCATAGTAATGCGCGGCCAGCAGCATCACCGCTTGGGCCAAATCATCCGGCAACCCGCCCCAATCGGCGGCCATGCCCGCGTCGAAACTGATCAGCGCGGCCCCCGCGCTTGGGATGCGCGGCAGGGCGGTGGTGCTGGCCCGCAAACGCGGCGCTTGCGCATCGCGCTCCAGCCAATAGCGCTCGGGGTCCACCGCCGTCTCCACCCCAACCCGCGCCACCAGCGCCAGCCGCACGATCTCTTGCACCGGGGCCACGGGCAAGACCTGCGCCGCGGCATCGCGCCAAAAGGTCAGCGACAGGGCAAAACGCCGAATGATCAACACCTTGCCCGTCCGCGCCTCCACCGCCGCCATCGCCGCGCGCAGGAAGCTGCGCAACACCGGGTCTTGAAGGCCGTCCTGCGCAAAGCCGGTGCCAAGGCGCAGATGCATTCTGAAGGCCTCAACCGGCAAGACCGCATCCGGCACATTTGTCTCTTCGATCAACATCATCGAACGTCTCCAAAAATCGCTCCCGCGCCCCTTGGGGCCATGCGGTTATTCCCGGACGCGCACCGGTTGCATTGCTCGGTCGGAGGGGAGCAGCTAGACAACGCAACCTCGCAGGCGCACGTCCGGGCCGGGGCCAAGTTGCCCCGGCCCCGGCTTCGGCACCGGCTTACGCCAGGCCGAATTTCATCAGCTTGATCGCCGCGAAATCGCTCACGTCGCCGCCGACACGTTTGGTGGCATAGAACAGCACATGCGGCTTGGCGCTGAACGGGTCGCGCAAGATCCGCAGATCGGGGCGCTCAGCCACGGTGTAGCCTGCGGAAAAGTCGCCAAAGGCGATCGCCATCGCATCGGTCGCCGGATCGGGCATGTCCTCGGCCACCAGCACCGGATAGCCCATGAGCCGCGCAGGCTCGCCTGCCGCCAACCCGTCGGACCACAGGAACCGCCCATCGGTGTCTTTCAACTTGCGCACCTTGGCCGTGGTCTTGGAGTTCATCACGAAAACCGCGTTCTTGCGGTAAGCCGCGCCAAGGGCATAGACCAACTCAATGATCGCATCGGCCTCGGGGTTGGCGTTGGTGCCGCTGGGGACATAGCCCAGATTGCCCCAGGTCCAGACGCCGTTGTCCACCGCTGGGTGGCTCAGAAAACCGGTGGGCTTGTCGATGCCGTCACCGCTGACAAAGGCCGCCGCCTCGGCCCGAGCAAATTTGTCGGCGATACGCCCCGCCAGCCAACCTTCGATATCAAAGGCGCTGTCATCCAGCAGACGTTGGCTCGCCTTGGGCAGCGCGCTCAGCTCATGCAGCGGCACGGTGATCCGGTCGATCTGGGGCGTGTCCGTCTCGGCCTGCGCGCCGCTTTCGGTCGCCCAACCAGCGCCCACATCGGCGTGATCGACCAGTACGTCATAAGAGGTGGCCTCCACCTGCACCACCGAGGCAATCGCGCGGATCGACGCCCCCGCATTCAGCACAGATTGCACCCGGTCGGCGGTTTGCGGATCCACCAGATAGCCGCCGTCCGAATTGACCGCCGTCGACATCGATTTGCCGTCCAGTTCCAGCCCCCGCAGCCCGTCGTCATCGCCGTTGCGCAGATAGGCGTCAAAGGCTTTCTTATGCGGCGCATCGTGATCGATCGCGCCCCCCAAAGGGCTGCGGGCAGGCAGGGTCATCTTGCGGTCCATCATGGCAATTCGCTCTTCTGATTGTTGAAGTTTCGTATTGATCTCGGCCCGAAAGCCGTTGAAGTCACTGACAAAACCGCTCACGGCCTGCCGCACTTCCTCCGCCGGAGACAGGTCTTTGCCCGCCTTTGTGCTCGTCTCACTCTTGGTCATCGCTTTTCCTTCGATCTGCTCAGTCAAACTCAGGCTCAGCCCCGCACCATCTCGGCCCGCGCGGCATCAAAGGCCGCCGCCATCTCGCGCAGGACATGGCCTACGGCCCTGAACTCTCCCTTGGCCCCGACCCGCGCCGATGGCAGCATCGGAAAGGTCACCAAAGACACCTCCCAAAGCTCCAGTTCCGACAGCAGCCGCTGCCCCTTGGTGGTCTTGCCCGCCTTCACGGTGCGGTAGCCGATGCTGAGCCCGTCGATGGCCCCTGCCTCGATCAGCGCCGCCGCCTCCCGGCCCTTGGCCACAGTGCTAAGGATGCGCCCCTTGACCCAAAGACCCCGGCCATCCTCGCACACCTCGTCCCAGACGCCGATGGGCTGGGCGGGATCGTGCTGCCACAGCATCTTGACGCTGCGCCCCGCCTTCGCGACCGCCGCAAGGCTTGCCGCATAGGCTCCCGCCTCGACCACATCGCCGCCCTGATCGACCGCGCCAAAGAGGCTGGCATAGCCGCTGATCTCCAGCCCATCCTCCACCGATGTCACGCTGCCGAAGCGTGCAAATTTATGCTCCAACCCGCAGCCCGAAGGCACAGCTTCCCCGTTCTCCGACCAGCCGCCGGAGGCATCCAATTGATAAGTCATCGTATTTTCCCTCGTTCAGCCCGCTATGGCGCCACCGCCAGAAAGGATTGCACCGCCTGCGCCAAGATCACCGCCACCACGCCGTAGACCGTCAGCCACAGCCGCCGTTCCAACCGCTCCATCATCTGCTCAATCCGGTCGAGCCGCTTTTGCATGTTCTCGCGGTGCACCGCGCTGAGCGTCTCATGCGCCTGAAGCCGCAAGCCCGGCGCGCATTCGAAGCGCTCGATCTCACGCAGCTCAGGCATCATCGGTCACCGCCGGAAGCCCCAACAGGCTGCGCTTCTCCGCATCGCTCAGGAACGCCGCCGCAGACACCCGCGCCCATTGCGCATCACGCTCCGCCGCCAATGCAGGCACTTGGTCAAGGTCCGGCTTCACCATCACCGCCGCCCCCAGATACCCGCTCAGCCACTCCGCCAGCGCCGCCGTCACCCGCGTCGCCAGCGGCAGCACCGTCAGACGATAGAACGCCCGATGCGCCTCTTGATAATTTGCGTAAGTGGCATCGCCCTGCACCCCGATCAGCATCGGCGGCACCCCAAAGGCGAGCGCGATCTCCCGCGCCGCACTCTCCTTGGTCTTTTGAAACTCCATATCCGAGGGCGAAAAACCCATCGGCTTCCAGTCGAGCCCGCCCTCCAGCAGCATCGGCCGCCCGGCATTGCGCGCGCCTTGATGATGGCTCTCCATCTCACTCACCAGCCGGTCAAACTGATCCTCGCTCAGCTTGCCCTGCCCCTCGCCCCCCCGATACACGATCGCGCCGGAGGGCCGCGCGGCATTGTCCAACAATGCCTTCGACCAACGGCTCGCCGCATTATGCACATCCATTGCCATGGCCGCCGCCTGCATGGGGCTGAACCCGTAGTGATCGTCCTGCGGATGAAAGTTGCGGATATGACAAACCGGCGTCGCCGCACCGCTCGCATCGAAACGGTGCTTGCGCCCGCCCACCGCATATTCATAGGCGACAGGCCAGCCATCCGCCCCCGGCACCACGCTCATCCGGTCCGAGCGCAGCACATGTAGTTCTACCGGCAAACCGCTCTCACCGCCCACGGCTTCGACATAGCCATCGCCGCTCAAAAGCATCTGCCCATACAGCGCCTCAAACATCTCCGCCCGGCCTTGGCCCGCATTCGGGCGGCGCATCAGCTCAATCAGCGGGTGTTCCTCGTAGCGCCGCGCGCTGTCCTGCACGACCAGCGGCAGCGCTGCGGCAGCCTCAGCGATCAGCTTGACCGAGCGGAACCCAACCGGATTGCCGCAGAACCCGGCACGCGTCAGGCTCACGCTATCGCGCGGGCTCCAGGCGACACGGCCCGAGGTCTGATAGGCGACGACTGGCCCCGTGGCGGATGCTTTGCGCTCCGCTGTCTCACCTGCCGCGCCACGCCGTAGAAAATCGAATACCATGTCGTCGCTCCTCATTCTGCCCGGCCCCGGCGGCGAAGACCTGCCCCGCATTGCCCGGCGTTGTCAGACTGTCCCCGAAATCCCTTAACGCTGAAGAAACCCACCGTGCGCTGTCCCACGCAACAGCCCGCTCACAGGCTCCGCACCCCCGGGCTGCGCCACTGCGCGGCAGGCTCGATCATCAGCTCATGCAGCGCCCAGACCAGCGCATCGACCCGGTCCGGGCTGCCCTTGCCCTCATAGCCGCGCGCCGTCATCAGACACATCTGATCCTCCAGCGCATCCAGCCCCGGCAAATGGCACACCCGCCCCTGCTCATAAAGCGCGGCCACTGGCTCCGCCCGCGCCACCTTGCCCCGCGCCGCATGAACGGTCTTGAGCGAGACCAGCGGATCGACCTGCCGCAACACCTCAGCCACCAACTGCCCGCCCTGATTGACCTCAGCCACCAACCGATCCGCCCCATAGCGCGTCATCGCCGCAATCGCCGCCTGCGCCCAGCCCATGGGCGTGGCCCCCTGCACCGTGCAATCAGCCAGCACCACCGCCCGCCACTCCTGCGGCGGCCCCTTTGTCTGCGCCCCCACCACAACAATCCCGCACTCGTCCGAGCCCGCCCCACTCGTCGTCGCCGGGTCCAAACCCACCACGATCCGGTCCAGCTCCGGCGCTTCTCGCACCCGCCCCGCCTCCAACAAGGCCGAGGTCCACAACGCCCCCTCGGCATCGGCCAACAAAACACCATCCAACTCCTGCCGCCCTAGCCGCGTGCCACGGTAGCGCGCTCGCACCTCTTCCAGGAACGACCCCGCCAGATTGGCCGCATTCGCCTCCGTCGGCGCATGGGTCGTCACCGTCGAAGGCGCGGCCAAAAGCGCCTTCAACACATCCACATTGCGCGGCGTCGTCGTCACGCAGACCTGCGGGCGCTCCCCCAAACGCAGCGCAAACTGCAACTGGTCCCAAGCCTCCTGCCCGCGCTTCCATTTAGCCAATTCATCCACCCAAGCCGCATCAAACTGCGGCCCGCGCAGCCCTTCGGGGTCATACGCCGTATGCACCGTGGCAATCGCCCCATTCGGCCAGACCAACCGCTTGCGCGTCGCCTCCCAATCGGGCCGCCGATCCGGCGGGCTGCAGGCCAGAATGCCGCTGTCGCCAAAAATCATTACCTCGCGCACCTGCTCGATGGTCTCCCCCACCAGCGCCACGCGGCTGCACGCACCGGGGTCGAGCGGCACGCTCCCTTCAACCTTGCTGCGCACCCATTCCGCACCGGCGCGCGTCTTGCCCGCGCCGCGCCCGCCCATGATCACCCATGTCTGCCAATCGCCCTCAGGCGGCAGTTGGTGGTCAAGCGCCCAGAACTCAAACAAAAAAGGGAGAGCCAGAAGCTCTCCCTCACCGAGTTCATTCAGAAACTGCGTTTGGGTCTGAGCATCGGCGCAGGCGATCCAGCTTGCACCCGATGTCAGCCCGCGCTTTGTCCATGTCGAGGGCATAGCCCCCGCGCGCGATTCCAGCTTGTCGGTTTCGACAGTCATTCAGCGTGTTCTCCGCTTTCAGGCAATGCGCCAGCAGTCCCGCCACTTTGGACGTTTTGCCAGACACCGCAGTTTCCTTGAGTTCCCCCCCGGACCGGGCCTGTTCCGTCAGACCTTCGATTTCCCGACGCAGCGCGCCGATAGCTTCTTGAAGACCGCGCAGGATTTCCGCGCTGTCTTCCGTCTCTTGCTCCGGGGTAATGATCGTCATCGCTTTACCTCTTGTTGGTTATCCCCAACCGAGCAGACACAAAAAAACGACCACCGGGTTACCCCGGGGCCGTTCGCCCATGTCCTCTAGCGTGCCACAAGTCCTACGCCAGACCGTGCGCAAAGTCAAGAAAAACTGTATTAACAAGACCTTACAGCACCGCGCGGCAAAGCACCCGCGCAAATAAAAACCCCGCTGTCTCCAGCGGGGTTTTTAGTGGTCTCAGTTTCCGCCGGTTGAGGCATTCCCCGCCGCTTCCGCACCGCGCTCCGCCTCGATCTGACGCCAGCGCGCAACGTTGCGGTTATGCTCGTCCAAGGTTTCCGCAAAAGCGTGCCCCCCGGTGCCGTCCGCCACGAAAAAGACGTAGTCCGTCTCCGCCGGTTGCGCCGCGGCCATCAGGCTCGCCCGGCCCGGATTGGCGATGGGCGTGGGCGGCAGACCGTCGATCACATAGGTGTTCCATGGCGTCTCTGCCCGCAGTTCCGAGCGCCGCAGCCCCCGGCCCAGCACGCCCTTGCCCTCGGTCACCCCGTAGATCACCGTGGGGTCGGTCTGAAGCCGCATCCCTTGGTTCAAACGGTTCACGAAAACGCTCGCCACCTGCTCACGTTCGGCGGCGACACCGGTTTCCTTTTCGATGATCGACGCAAGGATCAGCAGCTCCTCGGGCGTCTCAATCGGCAGATCGGGGTCGCGCGCTTCAAAGGCTTCGGCCAAGAGCACCTCCTGCGCCGCGGCCATCCGTGCAATCACCTCGGCGCGGTCGTCGCCCGGACGCACCTCATAGCTATCGGGCGCGAGGCTCCCCTCTGCTGGAAGCTCCGCAACCTCGCCGGTCAATTGCTCGACCTGCTTGAGAGCTTCGACAACCTGCCAGCTGGTCACGCCTTCGGCCAATGCCACACGAAACCGCGTGTCATTCGCACTCGAGATTTCGGTATAGGCTTCGGGAGCCTCTTCCTCACTCGGAGTGAATTCCGCGCGTTCGACAAAACGGCTGGTGACCGGGTCCAACTCACGGACCTGCACGCTCACCCGGTTCACCCCGATGCGATAGACAACCTCCGTGCCGCAGGTACTGGCCCCCCCTTGGGTCACGATATCCACGATCCCCTGCATCGACGTGCCGGGCTGAACAAGAAAACTGCCCGCCTTCAGGCTGCTCGACTTCTCCTCGTAATCCGCGCCCATGCGAAAGATCGCGGGCGAGGAAACCGCGCCCTGTTCCTCAAGGTTCTGGCTGACCTGCCGCATGTTCGAGCCGCGCTCGACCTGCACACAGATCGCCTGTTCCAACGGACCCTCAGAGACATAGGTCGACTTGCCCCAGAGGATGATCCCCCCAAGCAGGAACAGGCCGACCAACAGAAACGTCACGGCGTTAGAGGCGATATGACGCCACATTTAGCTGACTTTCCCGAACAGGACCGATGCGTTGGTGCCGCCGAAACCAAAGGAGTTGCTGAGCGCCACGTCGATCTTGCGCTCGACCTTCTTGTTCGGCGCCAGATCAATCGGGGTTTCCACCGCCGGATTGTCGAGGTTGATCGTCGGCGGCGCTACCTGATCGCGGATCGCAAGCATGCAAAAGATCGCCTCGATCGCGCCCGCGGCACCCAAAAGATGCCCGGTGGCGGATTTGGTCGAGGACATGGTCACATTGCCCGCCGCATCACCCATCAGACGCTCGACCGCGCCCAGCTCAATGGTGTCGGCCATGGTCGAGGTGCCATGCGCGTTGATGTAATCCACATCCGCAGGCTCCAGCCCCGCGTTCTTCAGCGCCGCACGCATGGAGCGTTCGCCGCCCTCGCCATCCTCGGAAGGGGCGGTGATGTGATGCGCGTCGCCCGACAGGCCATAACCCAGCACCTCGGCATAGATCTTGGCACCGCGCGCCTTGGCGTGCTCATACTCTTCCAGCACCACGATGCCCGCGCCCTCGCCCATGACGAAGCCGTCGCGGTCCACGTCATAGGGGCGGCTGGCCTTTTGCGGATCGTCGCCGCGTTTGGTCGAGAGCGCCTTGCAGGCGTTAAAGCCCGCCATGCCGATCTCACAGATCGCCGCCTCGGCACCGCCTGCGATCATCACATCCGCATCACCGTATTTGATCAGCCGCGCCGCATCGCCGATGGCATGGGCGCCGGTCGAACAGGCGGTCACGACCGAGTGGTTCGGCCCCTTGAAACCATAGCGGATCGACACCTGACCCGAGATTAGGTTGATCAGCGCGCCCGGCACGAAGAAGGGGCTCACGCGGCGCGGGCCCTTCTCGTGCATCATGACGGCGGTATTGGCGATGGAGTTCAGCCCCCCGATGCCCGAGCCGATCAGAACGCCGGTGCGTTCCTGATCTTCCTGCTCGGTCGGCTTCCAACCCGAATCCTCAACCGCCTGCTGGGCGGCAGCCATGCCGAAGAGGATGAAGGTATCGACCTTGCGCTGCTCTTTCGGCTCCATGTATTTATTGGCGTCGAAGGTGCCATCGCTGCCATCGCCCAAAGGCACTTCGCAAGCGTATTGAGTCACCAATTTGCTGGCATCAAAGCCGGTGATCGGCCCGGCCCCGGACTTCCCATCAAGGATCCGTTTCCAGCTTTCTTCCACGCCGTCCGCGAGCGGGGTAACCAAACCCAAACCCGTTACTACAACTCTGCGCATCTCAGTGCCCCTTGCCGATAATGTCTCGGCGAACCTCTTACCCTGCAAAAGCCTGTAGGCACAAGCATATCGGCGGGGGTCCGCAGGCAGAGCGCAAAAACGCCGATGGGTCGAATCTCAGGCGCCTTCGCGGCTTGTGGGCTTAGCCCGGCGGGCCGCGCCGGGTCATCAGATGCACCGCACCGCCCGCCGTCTTGACCTCGCGCAGCCCCTGATAACCAAGCCCCCTCGCGATCCGCAAAGCGGCCTCATTCCCCGCCGAGATCATACAGACCGTGCGGCCCGTGATCACCCGATCAAACCACTCATGCGCCGCCCGGGCGGCCTCGGCCCCAAGCCGCTGGTCTTGGGCCTGAGGGGCCAAGACCAGCCGCGCCTCGGGGTAAGTGTCGAAATCCTCACCGAAATTGCGGGAACCAAAGACGAAACCGGTCTGGCCCAACATCTCGCGCTGGCGGTGGAGCTGCACCGCCCACTGCCCAAAGCCGGTGATCTGCCAATGGCCCGCGTTGCGCAGAAAAGCGTCCCATGACTGCCCCTTGGGCCGGGGCTGATCGAGGATCCGGTCCGCCACATCGGGCATCGCCCAAATCTCGGCATAGCGCTGAAAATCCTCGGCGCGCATGGCGCGCAGGGTCAGTCTGGCGGTGTTGATGGTCGGGATCGTGCGGGACATGGGGTGAATTGCCTTCACGCTTGAAACTTCTTGGCGCAGACATGCGACCTCAGCTCCAAAGGGACAAGCCCACCCCGTTCAGGCAAATAAAAACGGCGTCATTCCGCTAGGAACAACGCCGTTTTCAAAACTCAAATCCGCCGGTTGCCCGGCAAAGCCTTAGGAGGCTTCTTTGATGAACTTGACCGCATCGCCAACGGTCTGGATGTTCTCAGCCGCGTCATCAGGGATCTCGATGCCGAACTCTTCTTCGAACGCCATCACCAGTTCCACGGTGTCGAGGCTGTCTGCGCCGAGATCGTCGATGAACGACGCATTCTCAGTCACTTTGTCCTCTTCCACGCTCAGGTGTTCTACAACGATCTTTTTCACGCGGTCTGCGACGTCGCTCATAATAAGTCCTCATGTCTTCGGGCCATTCAAGGCCCCTTTTGGTTTCCGCCCGCCGGTAATCGGCGTTTGGAGGATGCCCCAAAAGGGGCGGCTATTTCCTTGTTCGCACAAGGCGCAGGGGGTGATCAAGCACCCTCCGTTTCGATTCTGCGCCCCCTTTAGCACATGCGCCGGACTTGGCAAACGCTATTGAGGCGCAGGGTCACAACATGGCCATACCGCCGTTCACATGCAAGGTGGTCCCTGTCACATAAGCAGCCTCGGCACTGGAAAGATAGACCACGGCGGCGGCGATCTCATCCGGATCGCCCATGCGGCCTGCGGGAATTTGCCCCATGATTCCAGACTTTTGCTCATCCGTCAGCTTGTCGGTCATGGCCGTGGTGATGAACCCCGGTGCCACAGCATTCACCGTGATCCCGCGGCTCGCCACCTCATACGCCAGCGACTTGGACATGCCCACGACACCGGCCTTCGAGGCTGCATAATTCGCCTGACCGGGGTTGCCCGTGGCGCCCACGACGCTGGAGATATTGATGATCCGGCCCCAACGCGCCTTCATCATGCCGCGCATCACCCCTTTGCAGAGCTTGAAGGTCGCGGTGAGGTTCACGTTGAGCACCGAATTCCACTCGTCATCCGACATGCGCATGAAAAGATTGTCGCGGGTGATGCCCGCATTGTTCACCAGAATATCGACCGAGCCCATGGCCTCCGCCGCCTGTTTCGGCAGCGCGTCGACAGCTTCCATATCGCTGAGGTTGCACGGCAGCACATGGGCGCGTTCGCCCAACTCGGCCTTCAGCGCCTCAAGCGGTTCGGTCCGCGTGCCGGACAGGCCAACGGTAGCCCCTTGGGCGTGCAGCTTGCGCGCGATATCCGCGCCGATGCCGCCCGAAGCGCCGGTGATCAGGGCATTCTTTCCTGTAAGATCGAACATGTCTCTTCCTTTATTCTCTCACGAGGCGCTGTGCCCCGGCGCGGCGAGATGCCACTTTTCTATGTCTTAGGATTCGGCCGCGGCCTTCACCTCATCCGGCGCGCCGATGCTGCGGGTGGCGACACTTTTGTCGATGCGTCGGATCATGCCCGAAAGCGCCTTGCCCGCGCCGATCTCCCATGCCTCGGTCACGCCCTGTGCGGCCATCCACTCAACAGAGGAACGCCAGCGCACTCGGCCCGTGACCTGTTCGACCAGCAACTCGCGAATGCGGGCGGCGTCCGAAACCGCCTCGGCGGTGACATTGGCGACCAGCGGCACGGCGGGATCGTTGAAGGTCACCTCGCCCAGTGCTTTCGCCATCTCTTCCGCAGCCGGCCCCATCAGCGGGCAATGGAAAGGGGCGGAGACGGGCAGCAGCAACGCGCGCTTGGCCCCGGCCTCTTTCGCCATGGCCACAGCGCGCTCCACCGCGGCCTTCTCGCCCGAGAGCACGTTCTGGCTCGGGTCGTTTTCATTGGCGACCTGGCAGACCGCGCCCTCGGCAACGGCTTCGGCCAGTTTCTCGGTCTCTTCGATCCCGAGGCCGAGAATCGCCGCCATGGCGCCCTCGCCCACTGGCACGGCGGCCTGCATGGCCTTGCCGCGAATGCGCAGCAGCCGCGCGGTGTCAGCCAGCGACAGCGCGCCCGCAGCACACAGCGCAGAATATTCGCCAAGGCTGTGCCCCGCCACGAAGGCCGCTTTCTCGACACTTACACCTTCGGCCTTCAGCGCGGCCATAGCAGCCAAAGAGGTCGCCATCAGCGCGGGCTGCGCGTTCTCGGTCAGGGTCAGCGTCTCGATGTCGCCTTCCCAGATCAGGTCAGACAGTTTCTCGCCCAAGGCCGCGTCGACCTCGTCAAATACGGCGCGGGCTTCGGGATAGGCTTCGGCCAGATCGCGGCCCATGCCGATGGTCTGGGCGCCCTGCCCGGGAAAAACGAATGCGATGCTCATGGTTGCAGCCTCTTATTAGCGGTTTTACCCGATGTATCGCGTCACATGCCGCAAGGGCAAGCCCGTCCCGGCCCGCGCGCCCGCGCCGGGGCTTGCCGTGGCCGGGAAACCGTGTATACGGGGCGCTTCCTTGCACAGCATATGAACCGCGCAGACTCTCGTGGTGGGGAGCAAGGATGAACGCCCCGCCTATGAAATGCGCCTTGATACAAATAGGAGTGCACATGCCGCTTTATGAGCATGTTATGATTGCGCGTCAGGACCTGTCCAACACGCAAGCAGAAGGCCTCATCGAACACTTCGGCACCGTTCTCGCGGACAACGACGGCAAGCTCGTCGACAGCGAGTACTGGGGCGTCAAGACGATGGCCTACAAGATCAACAAGAACCGCAAGGGCCACTATGCCTTCCTGCGTTCGGACGCACCCGCGACCGCCGTGCAGGAAATGGAACGCCTGATGCGCCTGCATGATGACGTGATGCGCGTCCTGACCATCAAGGTCGACGAGCACAAAGAACTGCCCTCCGTGCAGATGCAGAAACGCGACGAACGCGACAACCGTCGCGAGCGCCGTTGATCGCCAGCTTGAAGAAGAGGACATAAACCATGGCTGCAAAACCATTTTTCCGCCGTCGCAAAGTCTGCCCCTTCTCGGGCGACAACGCACCTGCGATCGACTACAAGGACACACGTCTGCTGCAACGCTACATCTCTGAGCGTGGCAAGATCGTTCCTTCCCGCATCACCGCCGTATCGGCCAAGAAACAACGCGAGCTGGCCCGTGCCATCAAACGCGCCCGTTTCCTCGCCCTGCTGCCCTACGCCGTCAAGTAAGGAGAGAGCACATGCAAGTTATCCTTCTGGAACGTGTGGCCAAACTGGGCCAGATGGGCGAAGTCGTGGACGTAAAGCCCGGCTATGCCCGCAACTACCTGCTGCCGCAAGGCAAGGCGCTGTCGGCCTCCAAGGCCAACGTCGAAGCCTTTGAAGGCCAGAAAGCCCAGCTCGAGGCACAGAACCTCGAGACCAAGAAAGAAGCCGAGAAACTCGCCGAGAAGCTGAACGGTCAGCAGTTCGTCGTGATTCGCTCCGCTTCCGACGCCGGCGCGCTCTACGGCTCCGTCACCACCCGTGACGCCGCCGAAGCCGCGACTGCCGAAGGTTTCTCGATCGACCGCAAGCAGGTCGTTCTGGGCAACCCGATCAAGGAACTGGGCGTGCATGATGTGCGCATCATCCTGCACCCCGAAGTCGACGCCACAATCGAGCTGAACGTTGCACGTTCGCCCGAAGAGGCCGAGCTTCAGGCATCGGGCAAATCGATTCAGGAACTGGCCGCCGAAGAGGAAGCCGCCGCTGAATTCGAGATCTCCGAACTCTTCGACGACATCGGCTCTGCCGCTGACGAAGACGGCGACTCGGACGTGGTGCGCACCCCCGAGGGCGACGCACAGGACGACAGCAACAGCTGATCCGGCCTGTCCGATCTGACATGAAACGCCGCGCGGTCCTCCGCGCGGCGTTTTCTTTTGCGCAAGCCCTCCAACCGCCCCGCGCGCGCCTCTGACGCAAACCCCTGCAAAAACAGCGCGATTTATGCTATGATACCTCCATTAAGCATGGAGGATGACACATGCGTTACATCACCATCACCACTTGGGAACTCGCCGACGGGGCGGATTACGACGTGGCCCTGCGCGCCATCGAAGAAAGGCGCCTACCCGCCCTCAAGGGCTTTGGCGCCAGCCGCATCACCGTGGTCCGCACCTCTGAGCGCACGAGTGCCGCAATCACCGAATGGCCCGACAGGGCCACGCGCGACGCCGCCGAACTCAAGATCGACGAGGTCCGACGTTCGGTAAAACGCGAAGATCAGAGCCGCATGACCGGCGAAATGAAAGGCGAAATCGTCGCCGACGTTTAAGCATGGCGAAAAGCCGCGCCTGAGGGTCCAAGGCTTGGGCAAGGGGCCGCGTATCCTGCGCCTCCGCTCTTGCCCGATGGCCCCCTTGGGGCGATCCTCGGGGCGAAATAACAACCCCCGGTGCATCATGCCTCAGACCACACGCCGCATGTTCCTTTCCCTCATCGCCGCCAGCACGCTCACCGCCTGCAACGCCGCGCCCGAAGTCTCCTCCACGCCGCCGCAGCGCCCCGCCCTGCCCCTGCATCCGAATGAGACGCCCGAGTTGCGGCGCAAGATCAACCACTGGGCCGACTTCTACGACCTGCCGCGCCCATTGGTGCACCGTCTCGCCATCCGCGAAAGCACCCACAATCCCCGCGCCCGCAACGGCCCCTATTACGGTCTGCTACAAATCCTGCCCGCCACCGCACGGTCGATGGGGTTCCGGGGCAAACCTTCCGATCTCTTGGACGCCGATACCAATCTGAAATACGCGCTAAAGTACCTGCGCGGGGCCTGGCTCCTGTCGGACGGCGACCATGGCACCGCCATCAAATGGTACGCCCGCGGCTACTATTACGAGGCCAAGCGTCGCGGCATGCTTGTGGAAACTGGCCTACGGGACGGGTGATTAATTTTCGGGCTTGCGCGGCCTCTCGCTTCGCCTCAGGTAGGTGTTAATCACGTCAAGAAGGAACGCCGCATGACCCTCCGCCTCAACCGCCGTCACTTCCTCGCCGGCACTGCCGGATTGCTGGCCCTCCACCCCTTTTCTCTCCGTGCCGCGGCCAATCAGGCGCATCTGCGGCTGATGGAGACGACGGACCTGCATGTGCATGTCTTTCCTTACGACTATTACGCCGACAAAGAGGTCGACACCGTGGGCCTTGCCCGCACCGCCAGCATCGTCAAATCGATCCGCGCCGAGGCGACCAATACCCTGATGCTCGATAACGGCGACTTTTTGCAGGGCAATCCGATGGGCGATTACATCGCTTATGAGCGCGGCATGAAAGAGGGCGACATGCACCCGGTGATCCAAGCGATGAACGCGCTTGGCTATGACGCCTCGACCCTTGGCAACCACGAGTTCAACTACGGGCTCGACTTCCTGATGAAATCCCTTGCCGGGGCCGAATTCCCGGTGGTCAGTGCCAATGTCGTCAAAAAGGTCGGCGCCAAGCCGAGCGACGATGAAACACTGGTCAAACCCTATGTCCTGCTCGACCGGATGTTGACCGATGGTGCCGGTGAAACGCATCCGATCAAGATCGGCATCATCGGCTTCGTTCCGCCCCAGATCATGAGCTGGGACCGCCGCCACCTCGAAGGCAAGGTGCAGGCCCGCGATATCCTCGAGTCCGCCCGCGCATGGGTGCCCCAGATGAAAGAGGCAGGCGCCGACATCATCATCGCGCTGTCGCACTCAGGCATCGGTGCGGCCAAGGAAGAGGATATGATGGAAAACGCCTCTGTCCCCCTCGCCGCCGTAGAGGGGATCGACGCCATCATGACCGGACACAGCCACCTCGTCTTCCCCTCGGGCAGCTATGCGGACTATCCGGGCGTGGACGTTAGCGCAGGCACGATCCACGGCAAACCCGCCACCATGGGCGGCTTCTGGGGCAGCCACCTCGGCCTGATCGACCTGATGCTTGAGCGTGACGGCAGCGGCTGGCGCATCGCCAGCCACAGCGCCGAGGCCCGCGCGATTTCGCAGCGCAACGAAGACCGCTCTGTGATGCCGCTGGTGGAAAGCGATGCCGAGGTGCTTGCCTCCGTCCAGCAGGAACATGATGAGACGCTGGCCTATGTTCGCCGCGCCGTGGGCAAGACCGACGCCAATCTGCACAGCTATTTCGCGCTGGTGGCGGATGATCCTTCCGTGCAGGTCGTCTCCAACGCGCAGCGCTGGTATATCGAACAGATGCTGAAGGGGACCGAACATGAGGGGCTGCCGATCCTCTCTGCCGCCGCCCCCTTCAAGGCCGGTGGCCGTGGCGGGCCGGAGTATTACACTGACGTCCCGAAAGGCGATGTGGCGATCAAGAATGTCTCCGACCTCTACCTCTACCCCAACACCGCCCGCGCGGTGCGGGTCACCGGGGCGCAGGTGAAAGACTGGCTCGAACGCTCTGCCGGCATGTTCAACCAGATCACCCCCGGCAAGGCCAACCAGCCGCTGCTGAACCCCGAGTTCCCCAGCTATAATTTCGATGTGATCGACGGGGTCACCTATCAGATCGACCTCAGCCAGCCTTCGAAATTCAGCCCCAAGGGCGCCGTGGCGCACCCTGAGGCGAGCCGGATCGTGAACCTTGAGTTCGAAGGGAAACCTCTTGATCCTAAAGCCGAATTCATCATCGCTACCAACAACTACCGCGCCAGCGGCGGCGGGGCCTTCCCCGGCGCGATGGGCGATACCATCGTCTTTGAAGGGCCTGACACCAACCGCGATGTGATTGTGCGCTATATCGTCGAAAAAGGCACCATTAGCCCCCGCGCCGATGCCAACTGGCGCTTCGCGCCGTTGGAGGAAACGAGCGTAATGTTCGAAACCGGGCCAAAGGCGGCGGACTACGTCGATGAGGTGACAGGCGTAGAGATGGAACAGGTAGGCGACACGGAAGACGGCTTCGCGCAGTTCCGGATTACTTTGTGACGTCCCCGCTGCGTATCAGCATCTGACATTGCCACATAGAGCAGCGCCTTCCCTTGGGGGCGTTGCAACGATGGTGGCCTGCGGTCGCCCCCATCGCACACAACTGCTGCGAATTTCCGAGACCTTGCAAATCGCCCCCAGGACAGAAGGAGGTCGATGCCCGGGGTGCCCCCGGGCGGGACGTCGACAGTAGGTTCGGTAATCCTTCACGCCCATCCAGAGTGACAGGCAAAGGCCACGCTTCTCACCCAGCCCAAACGAAACAGGGGCGACGGTTTCCCGCCGCCCCTGCTCCAAAATCCGATCCGGTAAGACTTATTCGTCTTCCAGCTCTTCAACAGCTTTCTGGAGCACTTCTTTCGAGATCTCCTTCTCGGTCACCTTGGCCTGCTCGACCACGTGATCGACGACCTTGTCCTCGAAGATCGGCGCGCGCATCTGCTGCTGCATCTGCTGGTTCTGCTGCACGAATTCAAAGAACTGACGCTCCTGACCAGGGTACTGACGCGCCTGGTTCATGATCGCTTGGGTCATCTCGGCGTCGGTCACCTGAACGTCGGCTTTCTGGCCCAGCTCGGCCAGCAGCAGGCCCAGACGGACGCGGCGCTCGGCCAATGTCTTGTGCTCGTCTGTCGGCTCGATCTCGGGGTGGTCGTGGCCTTCCACATCGGGGTTTTCCTCGTGCCACAGCTGATGCGCGATCTGCTTGGCTTCGGCGTCAACCAGCGACGGCGGCAGGTCAAAGCTGACCTCTTTGTCGAGCGCGTCCAGCAGGTTACGCTTCATCACGGCGCGCGATGCACCAGCGTATTCAGCTTCCAGGCGCTCAGCGATCTGACCTTTCAGCGCTTCGAGATCCTCGGCGCCGAATTTCTTGGCCATCTCATCGTTGACCTCGGCCGCGACGGGCTCTTTCACTTCTTTCACGGTGCAAGCGAAGGTCGCTTCCTTACCAGCCAGATGCTCAGCCTGATACTCTTCGGGGAAGTTCACAACGACAGATTTCTCTTCGCCCGCTTTCACGCCAACCAGCTGCTCTTCGAAGCCGGGGATGAAGGAGTTGGAGCCCAGTGTCAGCGGGTAATCTTCCGCCGCGCCGCCTTCGAATTCTTCGCCGTCGACGGAGCCTTTGAAGTCGATCACAACCTGATCGCCATCTTCTGCCTTGGCACCTTCTTCGCGGGCTTTGAAGTCCTGCGCGGTTTCGGCAAGGCTTGCCAGTGCTTCTTCGACAGCAGCATCGTCAGCTCTGACCACCATCTTTTCCAGTTCGATCTTGCTCAGATCAACTTCGGGAATCTCAGGCAGTTTTTCGTAGGACATGGAGACTTCGACGTCGTCGCCTTCTTTCCAGTCCTCATTGGTCATCTTGACCTCGGGCTGCATCGCGGGGCGGTCGCCGGTCTTTTCGAAGTGCTCGTTCATGGCGCCGTCGATGCTTTCCTGCATCGCTTCGCCCATGATCCGCTGGCCGAACTGCTTTTTCAGCAGCGCCATCGGCACCTTGCCCTTGCGGAAGCCCTTCATCTCGACTTCGGGCTGCGCTTCGGCCAGCTTCTCGTTGACCTTGGCTTCAAGCTCATCGGCGGTGACGGTGATGTTGTAACCGCGTTTCAGACCTTCGTTCAGCGTCTCGTTGACCTGCATGTGTGCTCCATAGGGTAAGGCCGCGCGGCGGGGGCGCGGGCGAAAATTTGTGTCCTTCTATGGGTGTTGAACCGCCTGCGCAAGGGGGTCCGCGGCCCATCGCGCCACATCCGCAGAAATCGCCCCCACCCCCGCCGGACAACCCAGTGTCGGGCTAGACCAAAAGCACGGCGACATAGGCCACATAGGCCAGCGCAAAGAGCGCCCCCTGCCCGCGTGTCACGCGCCCGCCAAAGGCGCAGGCGATCAGCGCCACCGTGGCCCCCAGCATCACCCAGATGTCGAGCGTGGCGATCTGCGCAGCAACCCCCACCGGCTGGATCAGCGCGGTGATGCCCAGCACGCCGAGGATGTTGAAGATGTTGGAGCCGACCACGTTGCCCAATGCCACATCGCTCTGCCCGCGCCTTGCGGCGATGACCGATGTGACCAATTCCGGCATGGAGGTGCCCACGGCCACGATGGTCAGGCCGATCACCGCCTCGGACAGCCCCACGGCCTGCGCAAGCGCCACGGCGCCGGTGACCAGAAAATGCGCCGAGACAATGGCTAGCAAAAGCCCCCCCAGCAGCCAGACAAGCGCCAGCCAAGACGGCGCTTGATCCGGCAGCGGCTCCATCGCCTCTGCCCCGCTTCGATCGCTGCGAAAGGTGTAAATCAGATAGGCCGCCAGCCCAACGAGGGCGGCGCCCCCCGCAAGCCGATCCACCTGCCCCAGCAGCACAGTGCCGAGGCAAAGCAGGCTCGCCGCCAGCATGACCGTCCCGTCTCGCGCGAAACTACGCCCGGAGATGGTCACCGGGGCGATCACCGCCGCAAGGCCGAGAATCAGCAGGATATTCGCGATGTTCGACCCCACCACATTGCCAAGCGCGATGTCCGGCGCGCCCAGCAAAGCCGCCTGAACCGAGGTCACCAATTCCGGGGCCGAGGTGCCAAAGCCCACCACCGTCAGCCCGATCACTAAGGGCGACAAGCCTACCCTCTGCGCCAGCGCCACGGCGCCGCGCACCAGATACTCACCACCGAGCACGAGCCCCAGCAGACCACCAAGGACAAACAGAATGTTCACGGGAAAAATCTCACCGGCCTCAGACCATCGGGCGCCGCGGAGACCGCGCAGACGCCCGATGCAAATGGGGATGGGCCGGAGGCATTCAAGGCCGCGCGGAAAATTCAGTCCCGCCGCGGCAGGGCGCTCACATGCCCAAGGCTTCTTTGTACATTTCCATCACCGCTTCTTCTTCGGCGATGTCGTCCTTGTCGCGCTTGCGCAGGGCGATCACCTTACGCAGCACCTTGGTGTCGTAACCGCGCGATTTCGCTTCGGCCATCACCTCTTTTTGCTGTTCGGCAAGGTCTTTCTTCTCGGCGTCCAAACGCTCGATCCGCTCGACGAACTGGCGCAGCTCATTGGCGGTGACCCGGTAGGTCGCATCGCCTTGGGATTCGACGACATCGGGATTGGTGCTGGTATCGCTCATGGGAAGTCCTCACGGAATGGCTGGCTCTGGCGGGTTTGACTACAGGCTGCACGCCCAGCCCGCAAGCGGGACTTGCCCCCCTTGGCGGTTTGGCGTAGCTCTGCCGCCATGGAAAGCGCAAACACATCTATTTTCGATCTCATGGTCTGGGGCGGCGCGGGTCTGTCCCTTTTGGGATTGCTCGGTCTGGGCTGGTGCATCATCAAAGTGAGCCGTGCAAAACGCGCGCAGCTCGACGATGAGGAGATGCGCGTGGTGCTGCGCAAAGTCGTGCCGCTGAATATGGGCGCGCTGTTTCTGTCCGTGATCGGTCTGATGCTGGTGATCCTCGGGATTTCGCTGGGCTGATCGGCGCGTTTGACCAGCCCGCCCCGGCGGTGCTGGACAGGGCCGCTGCATCTGCTTAAATCGGCCCATGGATATTCGCCAAATCACCCCCCGCTATTTCGTCGCCCCGCAGATCGAGCCCGGTGACATGGAAAGCCTGCGCGCCCAAGGCATCACCCGCATCCTGTGCAACCGCCCCGACGCGGAAGTGCCGCCCAGCCATCAGGCCGCCGCCATGCGCAGCGCGGCCGAGGCCGCGGGGATTGCCTTTGCCGAACAGCCGCTGACCCACCAGACCATGACCCCAGATGTCATCGCCAAGAACCGCGCCCTCGGCGTGGAAACCGATGACACCGTGCTGGCCTATTGCGCCTCGGGCACCCGCTCCACCATCGCTTGGGCCTTGGGCCAAGCCGGTGAGATGGACAGCGACGCGATCATCGAAGCCGCACGTCAAGGCGGGTATGACCTTGAAAACATGCGCCCCATGCTGGGGCAAAGCTATACCTGAGGTCTCTGCCGGTCCCATTGGGGGCCGGTATTCTACGCCGCCGCGGTCAGGGCGCGGGCGGGCAGTTGCACACGGAAGGCCGTGCCGGGCACATCCAGCAGAAAGCTGATCTCTCCGCCCAAGCGGCACATGATTTCACGGCAGATGGCAAGGCCAAGCCCCGCGCCATCGCCCTCCCCCGTGATGCGCGAGAACTTCTCGAAAATCAGCGCCTCCGACCCTGCGTCGATCCCATGGCCGTTGTCGACGAAATCAATCACCAGCCCCTGCGCCGTCACCCGCGGCGTGATCACCAGTCGCGGGTCATCCGCAGCGCAGTATTTGCGGGCGTTGGTGACGAGGTTGATAAAGACCTGCACCAGCCGGTCGAGATCGCTGGTCAGCACAATATCCTCGGCCTGCGGATCGCGCAGCACCTTGAGCGGCCGCGTGGCCCCCGCTTGCGCCGTGGTCACCGCCAGATCCAGCAGATCGCGCAGGTTGCCTTCGCGCTGGTTCAGCGTCACCTGCCCGTTCTCCAAAACCGACAGATCCAACAGATCATCCAACAGCCGCGTCAGACGGATCGTCTCGCTATGAATGATCGTGGCATAGCGGTTCTTGTCGGCGTCCGTGAGACCGGGCGCATCGCGCAGGATCTCGGAAAACGAGCGGATCGAGGTCATCGGCGTGCGCAATTCATGGCTGATCTGGCTGAGGAAACTATCCTTTTGCAGCGACAACTGCGTCAGCTTCTCATTCGCCGCGCGCAGCTGCGCTGCCGTCTCGGTCAACTCCCGCGACTTGGCCTCCAACTGGCTGGAATACTCCAGCATCTGCGCGGATTCGTCGGCCACAGCCAGCAGGTCTTGGACCGAGACCGAGGCCCCGCCGACGATCTGCGCCACCATCGCATGGGCCGTGGCCGCCCCGACCGAGGCCGCCAACTCCCGCTCCAGCGCCTGCACGAATCGTGGCGTGGGCTCGGGCAGACGCCGCCCCTGCCCCTGCCGCTCGGCCTCGCGGGTGAAAAACGCCTGTGCCTCCCGCGCGCCCAAGATGCGCTGCGCCATGATCATCAGGTCTTCGCTGCCCGCGACGGATGCCGTCCAGCCCCGCGCCGGGCCGGAATGGTCAAAGACATTAACGAATTGCGCGCCCTGAAGCCGTTCCAACGGTGTAGGAAAGCTGAAAAGCGAGACGATCACGAAAACCAGCGTGTTGAGCGCGAGGCTCCACACCACCGCATGGACCGTCGGGTCGATCCCCGCGATGCCAAAAAGCGCCTCGGGGCGCAGCCAAGCGAGGCCCCAAAGTCCTTGTTCCAACGTCTCGGTCGACAAGGCCACATCCGCGCCGAAACTCGGCAGCAACATGGTAAAAACCCAAAGCACAAAGCCCGTGCCAAGCCCGCAAAGCGCGCCGGTCCGCGTGGCCCCGCGCCAAAGCACGCCGCCAAGCATCGCGGGCAGAAACTGCGCCACTCCGCCGAATGAAATCGTGCCAATCGCCGCCAGCGCCCCGCTTCCGCCCGAGGCGCGGTAATAGAGATAACCCAAGCCCACCACGCAAAAGATCGACAGCCGCCGTGCAAGGATCACGATATTGCGCACGTCCCCCGATTGCGTCGCCCCGTCGCGGCGCAGCGCCAGCCAGATCGGCATCACGATATGGTTGCTGACCATGGTCGACAGCGCCAGCGTGGCGACGATCACCATTGAGGTCGCCGAAGAGAACCCCCCCAAGAAAGACAGCATCGCCAGCCCGTTCTGCCCTTGGCTGAGCGGCAGGCTCAGCACGAACAGATCGGGGTTCGCGCCCTCGGGCATCAGATCCAGCCCCACCACCGCGATGGGCACGACGAAAAGGCTCATCAGCATCAGGTAAAGCGGAAAAGCCCAGCTTGCGATCTGCAACTGCCGCTCGTCGTCGTTCTCGACCACCATGACCTGAAACATGCGCGGCAGGCACAAAAGCGCCGCCCCCGAAAGCACGGTCAACGCGGCCCAACGGCTGCCCTGCACCTCCCATTGCCCGATGTCGGAGGCGTCGATCCGCGCCAAGGTTTCGCCCAAGCCTCCGGCCAGACCCCAGATGACGTAGACCCCCACCGCCACCAGCGCCAAGAGCTTGACCACCGCCTCCACCGCGATGGCGATGACCACGCCGTGATGCCGTTCGTTCACATTCAGGTTCCGGGTGCCGAAAAGCACGGTAAAGAGCGTCAGCCCCGCCGCGACCCAAAGCGCCGCCTGCCCCCGGTTGATCACATCGCCCCCCGCCTCGGCCAGCGGCACGTCGGCGGCGGCGAAGATCGACAGCGACAGGATAACCGATTGCAATTGCAGCGCGATATAGGGCGTCACACCGATCACGGCCATGACGGTCACGACAATCGCCAGCGTGTTGGACTTGCCGTAGCGCGATGAAATCAGGTCCGCGATCGAGGTGACGCGATGGCTTCGCCCGATCCGCACCAAACGCCGCAGCCCCCACCACCAGCCGATCATCACCAGCGAAGGGCCGAGGTAGATGGTCACATATTCCAGCCCCGAGCGCGCCGCATAGCCCACCGCGCCGTAAAAGGTCCAAGCGGTGCAGTAGATCGACAGCGACAGGGTATAGACCAACGGCGAGCGCAGCAGCCAGCCGCCCTGCCCGCGCAGGGCCGCGCGTTCGGCGGCGAATGCCACGATGAACAGCCCCGCCACATACATCAGACAGACCGCGACCAGCTGGTTGAGCGAGACCATTAGGGCTGCCCATCCGTGTGATCGGCACCTTCGCCCGAGGCCACATCCCGCGTGCGCCGCCACAGTGCCCAAGTCGCCAAGATCAGCAACGCCCAAACCCCGAAAAGATAGCGCAGCGCCACGCTCATCGGGATGGTCGGCGCCGTGGGGTCCGGGCTGCCCGCTGGGACGGGCCAAAGCAGCGGCACCATCCACAGCATCAGCCCCAGAAACGGCAACAGGCGCACTGCATCCATCATCCGCCGCTGACGGTAGCCGCGTTTTTCCAAAAAGATCGGCCTACGGGGCATGGCGGGTTAACTGGCGATCAGGTCGCGCACCGCGTCCAGCATCTCGGCATTCGAGAACGGCTTGGTCATGAAGCGGCTGACACCCGCCTTTTCGGCCATGGCGCGGTCCCGGCTTTGGCCACGCGCGGTCAGCATCAGCACCGGCAACGCGCCGGTTTCGGGGTCACCCCGCAGCTCATCCAATATCTCGAAACCGCTCTTGCCCGGCAGCATCACGTCGAGCATCACCAGATCCGGCGATGCCTTGCGGATCACCTCCACCGCGCCTGACCCATTGGCCAGGGTCTCCACACGCCAACCCTCTTGGCTCAGCAAAAAGCGGATGGCCTCGGCGATATTCACCTCGTCCTCCACCAGAACTACGAGTTTGCTCATCGGCAAAAAGTCTCCCCCCTCGGTGTGCGGCCGCCCCGTCTTGCTGCGGGGTCTCGCGCACCGGGGCGAGCATGCATCGGTTTGCCAGCCCTGTCAAAAACTGCCTGCCGCGCGGCCTCAGATCCCCTCGCGCAGGATCGAAGGCTCGCGCCGTGCGCGGCATCCTTCGACCGGGCAAATGCGACAGGTCGCGCCCACGGGCTGCGTAGGTGCCGCCCCCGAGGGCACCGGCAAGAGCAGCATGACCGATTGGCTGAGCGGCGGCGTGTTATAGGCAGCGGCGGCCTGCACTTCGCAGGTGGCAATCGCCTCGAACTCCGCCTGCCCGCGCCCCATCTGCATGACGCGGGATTTCATCACCAGTCCCGGCTGCCCCTGCACCGCGAAGAGCGGCCAAAGCGGACAGAGGGCGCCAAAGCGCGGCACGGTGAACCCTTCGATCGACTTGGCGAATGTCACGCTGCCAGAACGGTCACAGACCACCAGCCCCGCGCCGAGGTCGGGCAGTGATGCCAAGCGCCGCAGCACCCGGCCCATCGGTTGATCGAGTGCCTGCGCCAGTTCGGCAGGGTCATGCCCCATCTCCCCCGCCGCCCGCTCCAGCCGCGCCAAGGGTAGCGCCGCTGCATCGCGGGCGATCTGTTGCAACACCCCCGTCGCGATATGCTGCGCGGCCTTGGTCTTGAGCGTATCGGCCTGTTCGACCAGCGCCGCAATCGCCGCCTGCGGGGCGCGCGCCTCTTCCAAAGGGTCGAAACGGTAGTCATGCGCGGCGAGGAAACTCTCAACCTCGGCCTGGGGCGAATGGGCCACGTCGCGGGTCTCGGCGGCATTGTCGAAATAGGTCACCAGCGCCTGCGCGCTGTCGGATAGGCGGCGGCTGTCTTGGTGGATATTGGCGTGAAACCGATCGCGCCATTCCGCTTGCAAACTGTCTGTTTCGGCCAGAATCGCGGCGGTGGAGCGGATCGCCGCGGCGGTGCTGAGCAACTCGTGCATGGAGGTGGCAAGCTGCGGGTCATGGGCCAAACGATCCGAGAGCGCCTCGACCGTCTGCTCCAATGCCGCGATGCGGCGCTGGCTGTTGGCCAGCACATTGGCCCAGCCCGGAAACCGCCCCGCGAATTCATCCGCCCGGTCGCTCTCTGGCCCGGTCAGCCCCGCATCCTCTGCCGCCTCGCGCAGGGTGGCGATCAGCGCGGCTTCGGCCCCTTCGGTCAACGCCTGCGGCTCGACCCCAAGCGCATGGGCGATGTTGAGCAAAAGCTTGCCGCCGATTCTGCGCCGATTGTGCTCGATGAGGTTGAGATAGCTGGCCGAGATGCCGCTTTGCTGCGCAAGCTCGGCCTGTTTCAGCCCCGCCATCACGCGCCGCTCACGGATACGGCTGCCGGTCAGACCCTCACGCATGGGACGGCCCCGCGTGATTTTTCGCCCGTTGTTTCAAGGTCTTTCTGCGCCGCAATATCATATTCTTTACAGGCCCACCGATGCGATTGCGAATATATTTACAAAAAAATCGTTTCGATCAAGCGCCTTATTGATCGGTTTTCATTTTCCGCGCCATAGTTTCTTTGCACTATTGCGTGTTGTGGCATCGGGGGGAGGTTCCGCTGCCGCGACTTACAAAAATGGGAGGACTTCATGTCGTTTACGAAACTGACACGCCGCGGGCTGATCCAGACCGGCGCGGTTGCCGGTGCAGGGTTGGCGCTGCCGACCTATCTGCGCGCGGAAAATCACGCGGGCTTCACCAATGCCCCCACGGGCAGCACCGTGACGCTCGGCTTCAACGTGCCCCAGACCGGCCCCTATGCCGAAGAAGGTCTGGATGAGCTGCGCGCGCAGGAGCTTGCGGTCGAACACCTCAATGGCGGGGGCGACGGCGGCATGATGAACACCTTCAGCTCCAAGGCGCTGAAAGGGAACGGTATTCTGGGCAAAAAGGTCGAATATGTCACCGGCGACACCCAAACGAAATCCGACGCCGCCCGCGCCAGCGCCAAATCGATGATCGAAAAAGACGGCGCGGTGATGATCAACGGCGGCTCGTCCTCGGGGGTGGCCGTGGCGGTGCAGGACCTTTGCCAATCGGCGGGGGTGATCTTCATGGCGGGTCTCACCCACGCCAATGACACCACCGGTAAAGACCGCAAGGCCAATGGCTTCCGGCATTTCTTCAACGCCTATATGTCCGCCGCCGCCCTCGCCCCGGTGCTCAAAAACGCCTATGGCTCTGAGCGTCGCGCCTATCACCTGACGGCGGATTACAACTGGGGCTGGACCCAGCAGGAATCCATCGCCGCCGCGACCGAGGCGATGGGCTGGGAGACCGTGGAGAACGTGCTGACGCCGCTCGCCTCGACCGATTTCTCCTCCTATATCGCGCCGGTGCTGAACTCGGGCGCCGATGTGCTGGTGCTGAACCACTACGGCGGCAACATGGTGAACTCGCTCACCAATGCGGTGCAGTTCGGCCTGCTCGACAAACAGGTCAACGGCAAGAAATTCGAGATCGTCGTGCCGCTCTATTCCGAGCTGATGGCCGCCGGTGCCGGGGCCAACGTGCAGGGCGTGATCGGCTCGATGAACTGGAACTGGCAGCTGCAGGATGAAGGGTCCAAAGCCTTCACCAAATCCTTTGGTGAGAAATATGGCCGGCCGCCGTCGAACTCGGCGCATACCTGCTACGTGCAAACGCTGCTCTATGCCGATGCGGTGGAACGCGCAGGCTCGTTCAACCCCTGCGCCGTGGTCGAGGCGCTGGAGGGCTATGAGTTCGACGGTCTGGGCAACGGGCCGACGCTCTACCGTGCGGACGATCACCAGTGTTTCAAGGACGTGCTCGTGATGAAGGGGGCGGAGAACCCGACCAGCGAATACGACACGCTGGAGATCGTCGAACAGACGCCCCGTGCACAGGTCGAATATGCCCCCGATCACCCGATGTTCGCAGGCGGTGATCTGGGCAAATGCAACCCCGGCGCGTGATCCGCTGACATCAGATGGCGCGCGGGCCTGATCCTGCGCGCCCTTTTTATCGCTGCAAGCGGCCAAGCCGCTTGTAAACGCTTCCCTTACAGGTGGGGACCATGGACGCAATCCTTCTGCAAATACTCAACGGCCTCGACAAAGGCTCGGCCTATGCGCTGATCGCGCTCGGGCTGACACTGATCTTCGGCACCCTTGGCGTGGTCAACTTCGCCCATGGGGCGCTCTTCATGATCGGGGCCTTCTGTTCGGTCACGCTGCAACGCATTCTGACGCTCAGCGTCGAGACCATTGACGAGACCAAGAAGGATTTCCTCGGCAATCCGCTGAAGGTCAAAACCCCCTATGTCGAACAGTGGTTCGGGCCGGAAACGGGACAGGCGATTATCGATTGGTCGGTGCCGCTGGCGATCCTCTTCGCGATTCCGGTGATGCTGCTCATTGGCTTCATCATGGAACGCGGACTGATCAAACATTTCTACAAGCGCCCCCATGCGGATCAGATCCTCGTGACCTTCGGCCTTGCCATCGTTTTGCAGGAAGTCGTCAAGTATTTCTACGGCGCCAACCCAATCCCCACACCCGCGCCCGAGGCCTTTGTCGGCAGCTTCGATTTCGCGCCGCTCTTGGGTTTGGACACGTCTTTGGCCTACCCCTATTGGCGCTTGGTCTACTTTGGCTTTTCGACCCTCATCATCGCCGCGGTCTTTGCTTTCTTGCAATTCACCACTTTCGGCATGGTGGTTCGCGCAGGCATGGCAGATCGTGAGACCGTGGGCCTTCTGGGCATCGACATCGACCGCCGCTTTACCATCATGTTCGGCATTGCTGCCGCCGTGGCGGGGCTTGCGGGCGTGATGTACGCGCCGATCAACTCGCCCAATTATCACATGGGCATGGACTTTCTGGTGCTAAGCTTCGTCGTCGTCGTGGTCGGCGGCATGGGCTCGCTGCCCGGCGCGGTGCTGGCGGGGTTCCTGCTGGGAATCCTCGAAAGCCTCGCTTCCATGAATGAAATCAAAAGCATCATCTACGGTATCGACCAGATCATCATCTACGTCGTTGCCATCGTGATCCTGCTGGTCCGCCCGCGCGGTCTGATGGGGCGCCGCGGCGTGATGGAGGAATAAGACATGTTCGGACTGGAAAAACGCGATACGCTTCTTTTGGGGGTTGTGATCGTTCTCACGCTCTTCGCCCCCTTCATCCTCAACCCCTTTCCGGCGGATTCGGGCCTTGCACAGTTCAACGCGGGCTACCCCGACCTGATGCAACGCTTTGTGATCTTTGGCATCTTTGCCATTGGGTTCAACATCCTCTTTGGCCTGACCGGCTATCTCTCCTTTGGCCATGCGGCCTTTCTGGGGGTCGGTTCCTACTCTGCCGTCTGGATGTTCAAACTGCTCAGCTACAACGTCGTGCCCGCGCTGGTGCTGGCCGTTATCATGGCGGGGCTGTTCTCGGCACTGATCGGCTACATCAGCCTGCGGCGCTCGGGCATCTACTTTTCGATCCTGACGCTGGCCTTCGCGCAGATGTCCTTCAACCTCGCCTATTCGGTGCTGACGCCGATCACCAACGGTGAGACGGGGTTGCAGATCTACACCTCCGATCCGCAATATCTCCAATCCGTAGATGCACCCACCTTCCCGAATCTCTTCGGTGCCGCGATGAACTCCTCGACGACGCTCTTCTTCGGTGGTTGGACCTTCACCTTCTCGGTCGGCTACTACTTCTGCGCGGTCTTCCTGATCCTCGCCTTCTATCTGGCAATCCGCATCTTCCGCTCGCCCTTTGGCATGATGCTGCGGGCGGTGAAATCGAACCAGCAGCGGATGAATTACACCGGGCTGAACACGCGGCCCTACACGCTGGCGGCCTTTGTCATCTCGGGCATGTATGCTGGGCTGGCGGGCGGTCTGCTGGCGGCGATGGACCCGCTGGCGGGGGCCGAACGGATGCAATGGACCGCCTCCGGCGAGGTGGTGCTGATGACGATCCTTGGCGGCGCGGGCACGCTCATCGGCCCGGTGCTGGGCGCAGGCTTCATCAAGTATTTCGAGAACATCTTTGCCAAGATCAACGACAACGTGCTGCACGGCTGGTTCGCCTTCATGCCCGACGGGATCGAAGACGCGATGGTCGCGATCATCCACCCCTTCGTCGGCAAGGGCTGGCACTTGACCCTTGGCCTTCTGTTCATGCTGGTCGTGATCTTCCTGCCCGGTGGGCTGGTCGAGGGCGGGCAACGTCTGGGCCGGGTCTTCCGCCGCCGGGACAAGAACGCAGGCTCGGTCGAGGCCGATGCCGCCCAACAGCGCAGCGAAGCCGCGGAATAGGAGAGACATCATGGCCATTCTCGAAGTCAAAAATGTCGGCAAGCGCTTTGGCGGGTTGCAGGCGCTGAGCGATGTAAACCTCAGCGTGGCGGAGAACTCCGTCCACGCGATCATCGGCCCCAATGGGGCGGGCAAATCCACGCTGCTGAACTGTCTGGTGGGCAAGCTCATCCCCGATACCGGATCGGTCATGTTCGACGGGCAGTCGGTGCTGGGGCGCAAACCCTATGAGATCAACCAGTTGGGCATTTCCCGCGTGTTCCAAACGCCCGAAATCTTTGGTGATCTGACGGTGATGGAAAACATGCTGATCCCCTGCCTTGCCAAACGCGACGGGGCGTTTCAACTGAACGGCTGGTCGCGGGTCGTGGGCCAGCGCGACATGATCGACAAGGCCGAGGAAATGCTGCGCGACATGCGTATGATCGACAAACGGCACATGCCCGCGGCCTCCATGTCGCGCGGGGACAAACGGCGGTTGGAGATCGCCATGTGTCTCGCCCAAGACCCCCGTCTGCTGCTCTTGGACGAACCGACCGCCGGAATGGCGCGGGCCGATACCAATAACACCATCGACCTGCTAAAACAGATCAAGGACGAGCGCGACATCACCATCGCCATCATCGAACACGACATGCATGTCGTCTTTTCACTGGCCGAGCGGATTACCGTGCTGGCCCAAGGCACGCCACTGGTCGAAGACACGCCCGACCGGATCAAGGGCCACCCCAAGGTGCGCGAAGCCTATCTCGGCGAAAGCCAAGACGCCGCCTGACCCCCTCCCTTTGCCGCAGATCTAGGACAGCATATGACCACCAGCACGCTCGACAAAAACGCCAACCATGCCCAAACCGCCCCGGCTTTCCTCTCGGTCTGGGACATTCACGCCTATTACGGCGAAAGCTACATCGTGCAGGGGGTGAGCTTTAACGTCCATGAAGGGGAGATTCTCGCCCTACTGGGCCGCAACGGGGCGGGCAAAACCTCGACCCTGCGGGCCATCGCGCGGGTGAGCGACCCGGAGTTGAAACGCGGCGAGGTTTGGCTCGACCATCAGCCTTTGCACAATATGGCCAGCCACCAAGCCTCTGCCGCGGGGCTGGCGCTGGTGCCCGAGGATCGGCGCATCATTTCCGGCCTCACGGTCGAAGAGAACCTCAAACTCGCCCAGATCGCCCCGCCCATCGGCTGGTCGCTCGACCGGCTCTATGACCTCTTCCCCCGTCTGCGCGAAAGGCGCCATCAAGAGGGGGTGACCCTCTCGGGCGGGGAGCAGCAGATGCTCGCCATCGCTCGCGCCTTGGCTCGTGACATCAAGGTGTTGCTGCTGGATGAACCCTACGAAGGGCTGGCGCCGGTGATCGTGGATGAGATCGAGAAAACGCTGGGGTTGATCAAGGCGCAGGGCATCACCACGATTCTGGTCGAACAAAACGCGGTGCGGGCGCTAAAACTGGCCGACCGGGCGGTGATCCTCGACACCGGCGGCGTGGTCTTTGACGGCACCGCCGCCGAGGTGCTGGACAACGCGGAACTGCGCGCGGAATACCTCGCGATCTGACCTAAGGTCACTCATGTCCGGCGCGCGCGGCTGAGGCCCCGCCTTTTTCTCGCGCCCCGGACTGCTTTGCGCGACAAAAAACCGATCCTACCCCCTAGACAACAGTTGGCTTTTCATGGCTTTGCCCATGCCCTATAAGCGTGCCAATCAATCGCGCAGCGACGGGCCGCAGGCCTGCCGAAATCTTCGAGGATCCAATGACAAACAAAACCCATGACGCTGACGTGGCCTTCATCAAGGCCCTCGCCGAGCTGCTGAACGAAAACGACCTGACCGAGCTTCAGGTGAAACGCGACTATGCCGAGGATGACAGCCTGAACGTGCGCGTCAGCCGCAAGCCGCCGCAGCAGATCATGGCCGCCCCCCAGCAGCAGTACCAAGCCGCTCCCGCGCCTGCCGCGGCACCGGCGCCTGCCGCAGCCGCGCCCGCCGCTTCGACGCCTGCCGCCGATGCCGATCCCGCGGATCACCCCGGCGCGGTCACATCGCCCATGGTCGGCACCGTCTACCTGCAAGGTGAGCCGGGCGCGCCCGCTTTCATCTCGGTCGGTGCTTCTGTCTCCGAAGGTGACACGCTTCTGATCGTCGAAGCGATGAAGACCATGAACCACATCCCCGCCCCCCGTGCGGGCACCGTCAAACGCATCCTCGTCGGTGACGGCGATGCCGTCGAGTTCGGCGCGCCGCTGGTCATCCTGGAATAAGGGCCGGACATGTTCAGCAAAATCCTAGTCGCCAACCGGGGAGAGATCGCGCTGCGCGTGATCCGCGCGGCCCGCGAGATGGGCATCCAGACCGTCGCGGTGCATTCCACCGCCGACAGCGACGCGATGCATGTGCGCATGGCCGACGAATCCGTCTGCATCGGCCCGCCCTCCTCGACGCAATCCTACCTCTCGATCCCCGCGATCATCGCAGCCTGCGAGATCACGGGCGCCGAGGCGATCCACCCCGGCTACGGCTTCCTGTCGGAAAACGCCAATTTCGTGCAGGTGGTCGAGGATCACGGCCTGACCTTCATCGGCCCCACCGCCGAGCATATCCGCGTCATGGGTGACAAAATCACCGCCAAGGACACGATGAAGAAGCTCGGCGTGCCTTGCGTGCCCGGCTCCGACGGCGGGGTCACCTCGCTGGAAGAGGCCAAGCGCATTGGTGAGGAGATCGGCTATCCGGTGATCATCAAGGCCACCGCCGGTGGCGGCGGCAAGGGCATGAAGGTCGCCAAGACCGCGAAGGATATGGAAAAGGCCTTCCAGACCGCCCGCGCCGAGGGCAAGTCGAACTTCGGCAACGACGAAGTCTATATCGAGAAATATCTCACCACGCCGCGCCATATCGAGATTCAGGTCTTTGGCGACGGTAAGGGCAACGCCGTGCATCTGGGCGAGCGGGACTGTTCGCTGCAGCGCCGCCACCAGAAGGTTTTCGAGGAAGCACCCGGCCCCTCGATCACCGCCGAAGAACGCGCCCGCATCGGCAAGACCTGCGCCGACGCCGTGGCCAATATCAACTACATCGGCGCCGGCACGATCGAGTTCCTCTACGAGAACGGTGAATTCTACTTCATCGAGATGAACACCCGCCTGCAGGTGGAACACCCGGTGACCGAGGCGATTTTTGGCGTCGATCTGGTGCGCGAGCAGATTCGCGTGGCGGAAGGGCTGCCGATGTCCTTCACCCAGGACGATCTGAGCATCAACGGCCATGCCATCGAGGTGCGGATCAACGCCGAACGTCTGCCGAACTTCGCGCCCTGCCCGGGCAAGATTACGCAGTACCACGCCCCCGGCGGGCTTGGCGTGCGGATGGATTCGGCGCTCTACGACGGCTATTCGATCCCGCCCTTCTACGACAGCCTGATCGGCAAGCTGATCGTGCACGGCCGCGACCGGCCCGAGGCGCTGGCCCGACTGGGGCGCGCTCTGGGTGAGCTGATCGTGGATGGTGTCGACACCACCGTGCCGCTGTTCCACGCGCTGCTGGCCGAGGAAGACATCCAGTCGGGTGGCTACAACATCCATTGGCTTGAGCATTGGCTGGAAACCAACCTCGGCGACGGCTGAAATGACATGTCGGATCTGACGCCCGAGATCCTGCTCCACGGCTATTCCATCGGGATTTTCCCCATGGCGGAACACCGCGACGACCCGGAAATTTTCTGGGTCGATCCGCGGCGCCGTGGGGTGATACCGCTCAATGGTTTCCACATCTCGCGCTCTCTGGCCCGCGCCATGCGGCGTAGCACGTTCCACCATACGATCAACCATGATTTTCAAGCTGTCGTCGCCGGTTGTGCCGACCGCGAAGACACATGGATCAATGCCGAGATCACCGCGCTCTACACTGCGTTGCACCGCGCGGGCTATGCCCATTCGCTTGAGGTTTGGGACGGTGATGCGCTGGCGGGCGGTGTCTATGGCGTGACGCTGGGCCGCGCGTTTTTTGGCGAGAGCATGTTCTCGCGCCGCACCAATGCGTCAAAAATGGCTCTGGCAGCGCTGGTGGATCGGCTGCGCCGCGCGGGGTTCACCCTCTTCGATACGCAGTTTCTGACCGATCACCTCGCCTCTCTCGGGGCGGTGGAGATTTCACGGGCGGACTATCACGCGCAGCTTGATGTGGCGAAACGGGGCAATGCGCGGTTCAGCGCGCCCAGCTTGGACAGTTTTCAGGACGTGCTGCAGCGCATGACCCAGATGTCATAGCGAAAATGCTCAAGCGCGTGCAGCGCGGGCGCGGAGGCGATCATCCAACCAGAGAACAACGCGCTGTCGCTGCCCTCTTCGGTGATCTCAAGCGCGGCATAGGCATTGGCCGCCGGATCCCCAGCCGGATAGCGGCAATCGACCATGGTGATCTGCAAATTGCCCAAGCTAAGCCGGTCGCCCTTGGCGATCTCCAGATCGGTCGTATCGCCCGAAATCTTGTCCAAGGCGCGCAACACGCCGCCCGAGGCACTGGCGACCTGCCCCCCCTCTTGAGCGTGAAGCGGCGCGGCCAGCACAAGCGCGGCCAAGAGGAGCTTTTTCATGGGACCACCCGGATTGCGTGAGACTTGGGACCGCGCAAAAGGCGCGGCCAACCGATCATTCAGGCTGCCAGGCCTCGTAATCCTTACGCTCGACAGGTTCGGCGCGGCGCAGCGACCCGGCGGGCGCATAGGCCATGGCAGTGCCGGTGCGATTCTCCACATGGGCCTTTTCCCACGGCTTATGCGCCAGCGGCTTGTCGGTCGGCGGCTCATCCCATGTGCGGTGTAGCCAGCCATGCCAATCGGGGCTCACGCGGCTCGCCTCGGCCTCACCGTTGAAAATGACCCAGCGTTTACTGTCATCGGCGTTGCGGTAATAGACGTTGCCCTGCGCGTCTTCGCCCACCTTGCTGCCCTTGCGCCAAGTGAAAAGCTGGGTGTTCAGCGTCTGGCCGTTCCACCATGTGACACCGCGCAGAAGTGAATTGAGAATGCCCATCGAGGTCTCCGTTCCTGTTGCCCGTTATATGCACCATGGAGGCTTTGGCGTCCAGCCTCACCGCGCAGGAGGTTCCCTGCAAGGCAGGATTCACCGCCGTAAGTTAACCTTCTGCCGCCGCGCGCAGAAGGGCCGTGCATTCAATCTCGATCCGGTATTTCGGGTCGATCAGCCCGCATTCGATCATCGTCGCGGCGGGCGGATGCGCGCCGAAGGCCGCCCGTAGAAGCGGCCAGCAAGCTTCGAACTCCGCCGCGTCGAACAGCATATAGGTGACGCGCACCACATGGGCGAAATCACTGCCCGCCTCGGCCAAGGCCGCCTCGATCGTTGCCAGTGCCGCCGCGCATCGCGCCGTCACCTCTGCCCCCTCACCCACGGTGCCCGAGACATGGACCATGCCCCCCGCCACCACTGCGCGGCTATAGCCGATCTTGTCCTCATAGATGCCGCCCGATGAAATGCGCCGCATCAAACCCTCCCCTGAAACGCGAAAGGGCGGACCAGATGGCCCGCCCCTATGAATTCGCCTAGCACGATTAGCCCGCGCTGGCTGGTTCTTTGCTTTCGCTGTCGGCGTGGATCATCAGCGGCTTGGCCTCCGATGTGACGGCCTCCTCGTTGACGACCACTTCGCTCACCGTCTCCAGCCCCGGCAGTTCGAACATCGTGTCGAGCAGGATGTCTTCGAGAATGGAGCGCAGACCCCGGGCGCCGGTTTTCCGCTCGATGGCGCGTTTGGCAATGGCTTGCAGCGCGTCATCGGTGAAGGTCAGCTGCGTGTCCTCCAATTCGAACAGACGCTGGTACTGTTTGACCAAAGCGTTCTTCGGCTCAGTCAGGATGGTGACCAAAGCGTCCTCGTCCAGATCTTCGAGCGTCGCCAGAACCGGAAGACGGCCCACGAATTCCGGGATCAGGCCGAACTTCAGCAGATCTTCGGGTTCGAGATCGGTGAAAATCTCACCAATGCCGCGGGCGTCATTGTCACGCACATCGGCGCCGAAGCCCATGGCAGAGCCCTTGCCGCGCTGCGCGATGATCTTGTCGAGACCGGCAAAAGCACCGCCGCAGATGAAGAGGATGTTCGTGGTGTCCACTTGCAGGAACTCCTGCTGCGGATGCTTGCGCCCGCCCTGCGGCGGGACAGAGGCCACGGTGCCTTCCATCAGTTTCAAGAGCGCCTGCTGCACGCCCTCGCCCGACACGTCGCGGGTGATCGAGGGGTTTTCCGACTTGCGGGTGATCTTGTCGACCTCGTCGATATAGACGATGCCGCGCTGTGCCCGCTCGACGTTGTATTCCGACGCCTGCAACAGCTTGAGAATGATGTTCTCCACATCCTCACCGACATAGCCGGCTTCGGTCAGCGTGGTCGCATCGGCCATGGTGAAGGGCACATCAAGGATGCGCGCCAGCGTCTGCGCCAGCAACGTCTTGCCGCAGCCGGTGGGGCCGATCAGCAGGATGTTGGATTTCGCCAGTTCGATATCGCCGCCCTTCTGGGCGTGGTTCAACCGCTTGTAGTGGTTGTGGACCGCCACCGAGAGCACGCGCTTGGCCATCGCCTGACCGATCACATAGTCGTCCAACACGCCGCAGATGTCGCGGGGCGTGGGCACGCCGTCGGTCGCCTTGAGGCCCGATGCTTTGGTCTCTTCTCGGATGATATCCATGCACAGCTCGACGCATTCGTCGCAGATGAACACGGTCGGCCCCGCAATCAGCTTGCGCACCTCGTGCTGGCTCTTGCCGCAGAAGCTACAGTAGAGCGTATTTTTGCTGTCGTTGCCGGAATTATTCGCCATCTCAAACCTTTCAGGTCTGTCGTGTATGTCCGCCCCGGTCTTGGGGCCGCGAGATTTGGCCTCAAGCTTAGGCCAGTGACCCCGGCGCTACAATCGCAAAATATGCAGCGCCGGGCCCCTTCGATTACTTGTCTTTCTTGTCCTTGCCACCGGCGGCAGCCTCATCGGCCTTGCCACGGCTTTCGACGATCTCATCGAGATGGCCCCATTCCTTGGCTTCCTCCGGCGTCATCCACAGATCACGGTCGAGCGCTTTTTGAACGGTTTCCAGCGGCTGGCCGGAGTGTTTGACATAAAGCTGATACATCCGCTCACGGGTGCGTTCGATGTGGCGCGCCGAGATCAGGATATCTTCGGCCATGCCCTGCGAGCCGCCGGAGGGCTGGTGGATCATCACCTCGGCATTGGGCAGCGCGAAACGCATGCCCTTTTCGCCGCCGATCGCGATGACCGACCCCATGGAGGCCGCCATGCCGCAGATCAGGGTGGAGACCTTGGGCTTGATGTATTGCATCGTGTCGTAAATCGACAGGCCCGCCGTCACCTCGCCACCGGGCGAGTTGATGTACATGCTGATTTCCTTGGAGGGGTTCTCGGCCTCAAGGTGCAGCAGCTGGGCGACGACCAGATGGCTCATCCCGCTGTGGATCGGGCCGTTGACGAAGATGATCCGCTCTTTCAGCAGACGCGAGAAGATGTCGTAGGACCGCTCGCCCCGGCTGGTTTGCTCAACCACCATCGGGACAAGCGTGTTCATATAGGTGTTGATCGGATCGTTCATGCGTGCCTGCCTCAGTTCCTGTTCGCGGGACCATACCCGCAAAACTGTTACCCAGAGATTAGTCCCCCCGGTATGGGGGTTCAAGGGGGGCAGGCACGACAGTCTGCGCTAATCGCGCCGATCACTCCGACGCGTCGCGCAGGTAGGCGATCAACGCGTCGATATCCTCGGGCTTGCGCACACCCCGGAACGACATTTTAGTGCCTTTCATGAAGCCCTTAGGGTCCGCCAGAAAGGCGCTCAACTCATCGTGAGACCAGACCAACCCCTCCGCTGCCGCGGCCTGCATGGCTTTGGAGTAGCGAAAGCCGTCAACCGCGCCCGCCGGGCCATCCACGATGCCGTTCAGCATCGGGCCGACACGGTTCTTGGCCTTGGCGCCGATCTGGTGGCAGGATTTGCATTTGCGAAACACCTTCTCCCCCGCTTTGATCTGCGCGGGGTTAGCAGCGGGGGCTTCGGCCATCTCTGCCGGCGCAGGGGTTTCTTCGGGTGCAGGTTCCGCCTTTGGTTTGGCTTCTTCGGCCTTCGCCTCCGCGGCAGCTTTAGCGGCGGTTTCCTCGGGCGTCACGTCCAGCACGGCGGCGCGCATGGTAATCTCAACCGAAGGTTTGCAATCGCTCATACAGGGGTCCTGTTTGAAAGACGCAAACTCCACCTCGGCCCGGTCATCAGACTTGAAGGCATCCTCGTTCGGCAAACGAACCTCAGCGAAGTTCTCAGACGAGAGCACGAAATCCTCATCCACCTCATCATTGAGATAGAGCAGATAGGCGGTGATCGCATAAACTTCGTCATCGGTCAGCGACTGCGCATCGCCAAAGGGCATCGCGCGGTTCACATAGTCGTAAACCGTTGAAAGGTATGGCCAATAGCTGCCGATCGTCTTGACGGGGCGCATGTCGGTCAGGCTGCCCTGCCCACCCGCGAGGACCGGCCAACGGCCCGTGCCCTCGCCAAAGACGCCGTGGCAGGAGGCGCATTTCGCGGTGTAAATCTCATCCCCGGTCATCACGTCGCCACGGCCCTCGGGCAGACCTGTGCCGTCAGGGCGCACGTCGATATCCCACAGCGCGACTTCTTCGGGGGTGGCGGAGCGGCCGAGGCCCAGAGGCTCAGCGGCCAGCGGGCTTGCCAGCGCGGTGGTCAGGAGGGCAGCTTTAAGAAATCTCGACATTTTCGGCCTTTCCGTCTGCATCGACCGCCCAGGTCTGGATGCCATTGTTGTGGTAGATCGAATTCTCGCCCCGGACCGCGCGCAGCGCGTCCTTCGTGGGCTGGACGTAGCCGGTGCTGTCATGCGCGCGGCTTTGCAGCAGCAGGGGTTTGCCGTCCCATTCGAAGTCGAAGTAGAAGCGGTGCAGCGCCTTGGGCGTGCTCGGCCCGTCCATCCGCGCCTGATGCCATGTGATGCCACCATCCAGTGTCACATCCACGCGCGGGATCGTGCCGCGGCCCGACCAAGCGAGGCCGGTCAGAACGGTCGGCCCCGGGCCGTGGGTGATCGGCGCCTGTGGGCTGGGGTTGGTGATGACCGACTTCGCGTCCATCTCCCAAGTGAAGCGCCGCGCCACACCATCGGCCATGAGGTCGGTATATTTGCTGGTTTCCTCGCGGTGGTGCCAAGGCTGGTCGCCGACCTCAAGCCGGCGCAGCCATTTGACCCACATGTTGCCCTCCCAGCCGGGCACGACGAGGCGCACCGGGTAGCCTTGTTCGGGGCGCAGCGCCTCGCCGTTCATCTTGAAGGCCACGAGGCAATCGTCGAGCGCCTTTTCCATCGGGATCGAGCGGCTCATCGCCGCGGCATCCGCGCCCTCGGCCAGCAGCCACTTGCCTTCGGGCTTCACACCCGCCTCCTCCAGCACCAGCCGCAGTGGCACGCCGGTGTATTGCACGTTGTGTATCATGCCGTGGGTGAACTGGCAGCCATTAAGCTGCGAGCCGCGCCACTCCATCCCGGAGTTGGCGGCACATTCGAGGAAGTAAACGTGGTTTTCGCGGGGGAAGCGGTGCAGGTCGTCCATCGTCAGCACCAGCGGCTTGTCGACCAGCCCGTTGATCATCAGCCGGTGCTTTGCCGGGTCGACCTTGGCGACGCCCGAATGGTGCCGCTCGAAACACAGCCCGTTGGGGGTGATTGTGCCGTCGAGGTCATGCAGCGGGGTGAAGTTGATCGAGCTCACCGGGTCGGCGGTCAGCCATTCCACGGTGCGGCGTTTCACATCCGCCTCATGCGGCGAAGGCATCCCGTAGGGCGCGACATCGACGCCGTCCCCCAACTCCTGCATCCATGGATGGATCGCAATGCCCGGATCGGTCTGCGCGGCACTGGCTTGCCCTGCCAGCGTCCCCGCGGCCGCCGCCCCTGCCCCCGTCAGAAAGGCACGGCGCGATGGCCCCTTGTGGTTCTCTTCTGTCATGTCGTGGCCCTCACATATTCAAATTCATTTTATTGAATTTGTATCTATGTGAGAACCCCTATTCTCATTTTTCTTACTTTGGCAGAACGATTTTCACTGGGGTCCGGGCGCCTTCGCCCACGGTGTTCAGTTTCGAGATATGGCTTTCCACCACGTCCCAGATCGGCGGGCCTTCGGTGCCCTCGTTGACGGAGGCCCAACCGGCCACGACATAGCTGCGCTGCGGGTCGATGGGCTCGCCGGTGCTCAAGAGGGTCATCTCGCTAATCCGCTCGCCCTGCGGCTTGGCGATGTCCATCTTGAAGCCCATGCCACCGACGCGCACCATGTCGCCGCCCTGCTGGTAATAGGGGTCCGGGTTGAACAGGTTGTCGCCCACGTCCTCCAGCACGACTTTCAGGAATTCGCCCGTCATTTCCGTGCGGTAGGCATTGGGATAGGTCATGGCAGTGACGTTGAAGATGTCCTCGCGGGTGATGTCCTGCCCCGGCAGGATCGACGGCCCCCAACGCACCCCGGGGCTGAGCGCAATCTCGGCGTCACGTTCGCTCAGCAGCGCATCGCAGATGAGGTCGTCCCACGTGCCGTTGAAGTTGCCGCGGCGGTAGAGCAGCGCATCGCTCTGCCCCACCACATGGGTCAGTTCCTCAAGGAAGGGCGCGCGCTGTGCATCGATCAGCTTGGCCACCTCCGCGTCCGGCGTGATCAGGTCCGAGAAGATTGGGATGAGCTTGTGCCGCAGCCCCATCATCTTGCCGTCGCGCACGTCCAGATCGACGCGAGAGACGAATTTCCCGTTCGAGCCGGAGGCGATGATATGCGTCTCGCCCACCAGCACCGGTTCGGGCAGCGCGTCATGGGTGTGGCCCGAGAGGATCACGTCGATCCCTTTGACGATCCCGGCCATCTTCTTGTCGACGTCGAAACCGTTGTGGCTCAGACAGACGACCAGTTCAGCACCTTTGCTGCGCACCTCGTCGACCATCTGCTGCATATGCTCGTCGCGGATGCCAAAGGAGTATTCGGGGAACATCCAGCCGGGGTTGGCGATGGGCATATAGGGAAAGGCCTGCCCGATGACGGCGATCTTCACGCCGCCGCGCTCGAAGAACTCGTAGGGCTTGAACAGTTCCGCCGGCTCATCCCATTCACGGTCAAAAATGTTCTGGCCGAGGGCGGCAAAGGGCAGCCCTTCGACGATCTCCTGTACCCGTTCGGAGCCCAGTGTGAACTCCCAGTGGAAAGTCATCGCGTCGGGCTTCAGCGCGTTCATCACGTTGACCATGTCCTGCCCTTCGCTCTTGAGACAGGTCATCGAGCCGTGCCAGGTGTCGCCGCCATCCAAGAGCAGCGCGTCGGGCCGGTCAGCACGGATGGCGTTCAGCACGGTGGCCACGCGGTCGAGCCCGCCGACCTTCCCGTAGGCCTGTGCTTGGGCCACGAAATCGTCGTAGGTCAGGGCATAATCCAACGGCGTGCCGCCGCCGATGCCGTAGCGGACGCGGAAATCCTCGCCGGTGATATGGGGCACCTTGCCGCGGTTCTCGCCGACGCCGATGTTCACGGCGGGCTCGCGGAAATAGATCGGCTTCAGCTGGGCATGGATGTCGGTCACATGCATCAGGGTGACATTGCCGAACTTCTCGAACTCCAGAAGCGCGTCCTGATCAAAGCGGTCCTGCGCCGCCAGCCGCGCCCAGTTGCCGAAGCCCGAGCCGCCATAGATGGAGGCCGCGGCCATGGACATTTGCAGAAAATCACGGCGAGACAGCATGTTACGCTCCAGCACTTGAAAACAGGGAAAGGCCCCGCCCCCATGCGGGGGGCGGGATCATGTCAGGCGAAACGCCCGGAAATTAAATCAGTTACGCACCGAGGGGGCTTCGACCGACAGGCCGTTGCCGCGGCTGGCGACGTAAAGCTCCAGCGCCACGAACTCGGGGCTGCCGGGCTTGAAGGTCTCGGCCCGCGTGTCGCGCACGCAGCCCTTGAAACGCGCATGGGCGCTGTTGAGCTTGGTGTTTTTCAGACGGTAGACCGGGAAGCCGTTGATCTGGCCCTGGCTCAGGTGGTCGGCCCGGATCATGTTGCCGTAGTTGTCCTCGTGGCAATTGGCGCAGCTCAGCTCAAGCTGGCCGTAGCGGGTGTAGTACATCTCCTTGCCCTGCTCCCATGTGCTCTGGGCCGGGCCGTCGATCGCCACATTGACCGGCATGCCGCGCGACTGGACCGAGATCAGCGCCTCCATCGCCGTCATCTGGCTGCCGGTGTATTTGTAGGGCTCCGCGCCCATCTGGTTCTCACGGCAGTCGTTGATCTGCTGCGCCAGCGTGCGCACCTCGCCCGCGTCCTCGTTCCACTTCGGGTAGACCGCGCGGACCCCCTTCATCGAGGTCTCCACGTCGTTGTGGCAGGAGGCGCAGGATTTGCCCTCGCTGCCCTCTGCCGTGTCCCACGCCGCCTGCGCCTGATCGACAAAGATCATGCCGGAGTTGTCGAAGTCGTCCATTTGAAGCTGCTGCGTCTCGTCCGAGCGGAAACGCCAGCCAGACATGATCTCGGGCAAAGCGCCGTCGAGATGCGCAGGCGCATCGGTCTTGGTCACCATCTCGATCTCGCCGTTGACGACAAGCTCGGCCTCCTCATCGGCGGACCCCAGCGTGGGGGCGGCCACCAAAAGCGCCGCGAGAGCGGTCATTGCCTTGAATTTCATGTCTTTCCTCCCTGTTCCATGCGCCGGCCGGCCACCCCTGAGGGTTAGCCGATGGCGATGGATTTGACTTCTTCGTAGACCGAACCGTCGTCGTCGTACCACGTGAACTTGAACTCACCCGCTTCCGGAACGGTGGCGTCGAATTCGAAATAGGGGTTGGTCGACATCGCCGGTTCCATCTTCACATCGATCACGCTCTCGCCGTTGAACTCGGCGGTGAAGCGGTTGATGATCGAACGCGGGATGACGTTGCCGTCGCTGTCCTTGCGCTGGCCCGATTCCATCGGGTGGCTGATCAGCGTCTTGATCGTGATGACCTCGCCGGCCTCGGCCTTTTTCGGCACTTTGACGCGGGGTGTTACACCTTCTGCCATTCTCTAAACTCCTGATTTGGGGCGTGCGGGCTTAGCCGCCGCAGCCACCGATTGTAACTTTGATCTCAGCGCTGGTGCGGGCGAAGGTGCCGTCTTCCAGTTTGGCGATGGCGATGACATCTTGGGTCTGCGCCAGCCGGATGCGGGTGGAGGCGCTGCGGCTGCCTGCCAGCGGGCCAAAGTTGAAGGTGCCCACGGGCGGCGTCGGGTTGCCCGCAGCCAGCACCATGATGGCCGAAGCGCCCGGTGCCTCGACCGAGATTGGCACGGTGTTGCCGTTCTCGGCGATCTCGGGCGCGGTCAGGGTCACGCCGGTGTCGGCCATGTCGGCCCCGCCGGTGAATTCCGCGATCAGTTCGTCCACCGTGGCGGCCGAAGCCCCCACCGGCAGGATGGTCAGCGCCATGGCGCCAAGGCCGAGGCCCAGGGTTTCACGTCTTGAGAAGTTCATCTCTCGTCTCCTTGTTCGTACGGGCGCAGCGCGCCGTCATTCCATTCCGCGATGCGCTGATCGCGATCTCTTGCACCGGTCCCCCGCCACCGCTTGCTCAGCGCGGCCGGCGGGCCGCGTTACTCTTCCTTAAGCGTCGCCAGAAAGGCCACGACATCTTCGATTTGCTGCGCATCCAGCAGCGGCGGCAAAGGCTCGGTCCCCGCCTTGCCGGTGAAGCCATCGCCGGGGCGGACATAGCCGCTGGTCTTGTAGTAGGAAGGCATCATCGAGCCTTCGAAAGTCATCTTGCTGTTGGCTACGATCCCGCGCAACTCAGCCTCGTTCCAGCGGTCGCCAGCACCGTCGAGCATCGGACCGATTTCGCCCTGAAAGGGAACATCGCTGAGCGCGCTGATCTGGTGGCAAGCCACACAGTTGCCCGCCTTCTTGCTGCCGACGATGGCCGCACCCTTGGCGGCATCGCCGGGTGTCCCGGTCAGGGATTGTTCAACCGAACCATAGTCATCATAGGTCACGTCGGCAGGTGCCACGGTTTCAGCGGCGGCCAGAACGGGCGCGCCCGACACAATTGCGGCGGCGATCCATCTCATCATCGAAAACTTCCTCCCAGTGCCGATCACGGTGATGTGTGATCCGGTTTACCTGACCCTAAGACAGGGATGCGGCGCGGCGCAACAACAAATTCAAACTTTTGAATAGCTTTCCCCGTGCGGCGCCGCTTTCCCCGGTCAATCGGTGCTGCCATTGTTGCGCTCTTGGATCATCCGCGCGTGGTAGCGTTGGAAATCCTCATCGCCGTCGAGCGCGTAGCGTTCCTCGTTCACCCAAGTGAGCATATCAAGCGTCGTGCCTTTGCCAAACGCCCCCGGCATCACCGCCACCGCCGCCTGCGGCGCGGTCGCGTCTTCGGCCACCTCATGGGGCAGGAACATCAGCGTCGGGGTGAAGAGAATCCCCCATTTCCGCGCCATCTGCTTTTCCGAGAGCGTCTCCCCGTCGAAATCGGTCACTTCGATATCGCCATGCAGGTTCAGCTGCACAACGAAATAATTCTCTTCAATGTAATTGGCGATTTCGGGGGCTGGGAAAACCTCTTTGTGCATCTTGGTGCAATAGATGCAGCCGCGCTGTTCGAACATCAGCATCAGACGTTTGTCCTCGCCCCTAGCCTCCTCCAGATCCTCACGCAGGTCTTTGAAGGTGTCGCGCATCCAGGGCGTCTTGTGCAGCCCGTCGTCGCCCAGCTCCGCCGCGGCCAAAGGCCATGCCAGCATCGCCGCCGCCACTGCGGCTCCTATCCTCGATCCGATCATCTTGGCGTCCTCCTCCTGATTGTTGCGTCTATCCTAACGTCGTGAAGCTGGGGAACCAACGGATCATCGCATCCGCGATCAGTTGCACCCCGCCGGTCACGATCAGCACGGCAAAGAGGATCAGCATCACCCCCATCGCCTTTTCCACCTTTTGCACCAGCGCCATATGCCGCGCGGCCCAGTTGAGAAACGGTTTGGCGAAAAGCGCGGCCACCACGAAGGGCGCGGTCATCCCCGCGCCATAGGCGGCTAGCAACAGCCCGCCCCGGGCGATATCGCCCATGCCTGAGGCGATCATCAAGATCGCCGCCAGCGCGGGGCCGACACAGGGTGTCCAGCCAAAGCCGAAGGCCAGCCCCATGACATAGGCGCCCCAGACCGAGGTGGGCTTGCCGCCCCCCTCCAGCCGCGCCTCGCGGTAGAGCAGCGGCACTTTGATCACGCCGAGGAAGTGCAGGCCAAAGACCGTCAGGATCGCTGCCGCCACCCAGCTCAGCGGCTCAAGGTACTGGGTGAACACCTGCCCGATGGCCGTGGCACCCATGCCGAGCAGAACGAAGATCGTCGTGACCCCAAGCGCGAAGAGCAGCGAAGACAACACCAAGCGCCGCTGCGCCCCCGGCGCGATTGCGCCATCGCTGCGCAATTCGGTCACGCTGAGCCCCGCCATATAGCTAAGATAGAATGGCACCATCGGCAGAATACAGGGCGTAAAGAAGCTGAGCAGCCCTGCGAAAAGCGCGCCTGCATAGGTGATGTCGAACATGTTACCCCCCGCCCGCGCCGCGCCGGTCCGCCGCGCTTGAACAATTCACATATTCAAATTACGTTGAGTGTCATCCAAACGTCAATCAGGCAAGCCGATGATCCGCACACTGACCGCTCTGAGCTTCGCGGCGCTGACCGCCCAGCCCCTTGGGGCGGTGGAACTGGTCATGGTCGAACAGCCCGGCTGCATCTATTGCCAACGTTGGGACGAAGAGATTGCCCCCGCCTATCCCAAGACCGCCGAGGGCGAATTTGCCCCGCTGCGCCGCGTCGACATCTCGGCGGTCGAGGACAGCGTCACCCCACAGCGCGCGGTGGTGTTTACGCCGACCTTCCTGCTGGTTGAAGATGACACCGAACTGGGCCGGCTCGAAGGCTACCCCGGTGCGGAGTTCTTCTGGCCCATGCTGAATATGCTATTACGCGACAAGACTGATTTCGAGGAATTGACCGAATGACAGCCCTGCCCGTGATTAACCCCGACATGTCCGAAGAGGACATGGACCGGATGCTGACCAACGCCGTGACCGCGTCGAACTTTCTTAAGGCGATCAGCCATGAGGGGCGGTTGATGATCCTGTGTCACCTCGTTTCGGGAGAGAAGTCGGTGAGCGAGTTGGAAGCCCTGCTCTCGACCCGGCAAGCCGCCGTATCGCAGCAACTGTCGCGCCTCAGGCTCGAAGGGCTGGTGACTCCGCGTCGGGACGGTAAAACGATCTACTACCGGCTTGCCGATGACCGGCCCCGCAAAATGCTGGAACTGGTCTACGAATTGTTCTGCAAGGATGATTGAGCTTTGGGGCCAGCCGCTGACCGCCGCCCTTCTGGGCGGGCTGGGCGGCGTGTTGCTGGGCCTCGCCGCACGATTGGGGCGGTTTTGCACCCTCGGCGCGATCGAAGACCTGCTTTATGGCGGATCGGGCGACCGGATGCGGATGTGGGGTCTGGCCATCGGCGTGGCGATGCTGGGCAGTTTCACCCTTGCCAGCTTGGGGCTGATCAACCTCGACCGCGCCTTTCACTTGACGATTGCCTTCTCATGGGCGCCTGCGGTCTTTGGCGGGCTGATCTTCGGCTACGGCATGGCGCTGGCGGGCACCTGCGGCTTTGGCGCTTTGGCGCGGCTTGGCGGGGGTGACCTGCGCGCCTTCGTCATTGTCTTGGTCATGGGGCTTGCGGCTTTTGCCGTGCTCTCCGGCCCGCTTGCCCCGGCGCGCGCCCTGCTCTTCCCGCGCCAGATGAACGCGGGGCCGCCTGTCGGCATCGCACATGTGCTGTCGGCCTTCATGGGCGGATCGGTGCCGCTGATCGGCATCCTGCTCGGCCTCGTGGTCTGCCTGCTGATGCTCAGCGCCCGCAGCTTTCGTGGCGATCTGCGCAAAGTGGTCTGGGGCGCCGTGGCCGGGCTGGCGATCACCTCGGGCTGGGCGGGCACGGCGTGGCTGGCGCGGACCGGTTTTGGCGCGCAAACGCTCATGTCACATAGCTATGCCGCCCCCGTGGGAGAGACGCTGCTCTATGCGATGCAGGGCTCGGTTCGCCCGCTCAGCTTTGGCATCGGCTCGGTCGCGGGGGTCTGGGTCGGGGCCTTTCTGGGTTCGCTCTGGCAGGGGCATTTCCGCTGGGAAGCCTGCGAAGACCCGCGCGAACTCCGCCGCCAGATATTCGGCGCGGGGTTGATGGGAGCTGGTGCGGTGATCGCCATGGGCTGCACCATCGGGCAAGGCATCTCGGCCATCTCGGTGCTGGCCTTCAGCGGGCCGGTGACCCTCGCCGCGATCTTTGCGGGCGCGGCTTTGGGCCTGCGCCAACTCATCGTAGGATTTCGCCGCAGCACAGTCTGACGCGTCATAAAACCGTGACAGTCATGGTGCAAATGGAGGCCAGCCAAGTCACCTGAGGAAGCATGATGACCCGCCGCGAGATTCTCAACGACCCCGCCATCGGCAACAAGGCCGAAGCCTTTGAGGCATTCGACGACATCCCCACCAATGCGAACCTGTCACGCACCATCGGCGATGTGATCAACGCCCGCTATGGCCGCCGCGACATCCTGCGCGGCATGCTTGGGGTGTCGGCCACCACCGCCCTTTTCGGCAGTGCCGCCGCCATCGCCCCGTCCAAGGCCCGCGCCGCCGAAAGCCGCTATGTCTTTGACGAGCTGGCATGGGGCAATGACGAGACCCACCACGTTGCCCCCGGCTATGACGCGCAGATCCTGCTGCGGTGGGGCGACCCGATCACCGCCGATGCGCCGGAATTCGACGTGATGAACCAGACCGCCGCCGCGCAGTCGAAGCAGTTCGGCTATAACAACGACTATGTGGGCTTCGTGCCCCTGAACGACGACGCCAGCCGCGGGCTGCTCTGCGTGAACCACGAATACACCAACGAAGAGGTCATGTTCCCCGGTCTTGGCCGTCAGGACAAGGTGAACTTCAAAGGCATGACGCCTGAGTTGATCGACATCGAAATGGCAGCCCACGGCGGCTCGGTCATCGAGATCGCCCGCGACGCGGCGGGCAAATGGCAGGTGGTGCGCGACGGCAAGATGAACCGCCGCATCACCCCGCTCGACACCGCGATGACGCTGAGCGGCCCCGCCGCCGGTCACGCGCGGCTGAAAACCAACGACGACCCCAGCGGCACCAAAGTCATCGGCACGCTCAACAACTGCGCGGGCGGGCTGACCCCTTGGGGCACATGGCTGATGGCCGAAGAGAACTTCCACGGCTATTTCTGGACCAACAAGCTGGATGCCGACGGCAAGCCCGACATCGCCGGTGCCGCGGAAGAGAAATCTTGGGACCGTTACGGCGTGCCGGGCATGTGGTACGCTTGGGGCCTAAAACACGACCGTTTCAACGTGGACGCCGAGCCGAACATGCCCAATAAGTTCGGCTGGGTGGTCGAGGTTGACCCGATGGACCCGACCTCAACCCCCGTCAAACGCACCGCTCTGGGCCGTTTCCGTCATGAGGGCGCCGAGACCACGGTGAGCAAAGATGGCAAGCTTGTGGTCTATATGGGCGACGACAACCGCTTTGACTATCAATACAAATACGTGTCTGCCGGGACGGTCTCCGATGATCCGGCGGCCAATGGCACTCTGCTGGACGATGGCACGCTTTACGTCGCGCGGTTCGAAGAGGACGGCACGATCAACTGGCTGCCGCTGGTGCATGGCACCGGGCCGCTGACCGCCGAAAATGGGTTCAACGACCAAGGCGACGTGATGATCGACACCCGTCTGGCCGCCGACCTGCTGGGCGCCACCCCGATGGACCGCCCCGAAGACGCGCAGCCGCGTGGCGATGGCACGGCCTATATCCTGCTGACCAACAACACCAAGCGCAAGCAGGGCGACACCAACGCCGCCAACCCGCGCCCGGAAAGCAGCTTTGGCCATATCATCGAGATCAAGGAAGCGAATGCCGACCACGCTGCCACCAGCGGCACATGGTCGATCCTCGTGCAATGCGGTGACCCAAAGGTGGCCGAGGTCGGCGCCCAGTGGAACCCTGAGACATCGGAAAACGGCTGGTTCGGCAGCCCCGACAATGCCGCGATGGATGCCGACGGGCGCCTCTGGATCAGCACCGATCAGGGCAGCAGCTGGGGCAAGACCGGCAAATCCGATGGGCTCTACGCGCTTGAAACCGAAGGCGAAGCGCGCGGCACCTCGAAGCTCTTCTTCCGCTGCCCCATCGGCGGTGAGATGTGCGGCCCCTACTTCACCGAGGATGGCGAAACGCTCTTTGTCGCGGTGCAGCACCCGGGTACGGATGGCACCAAGGACATCCCTGGTTTCGAGCGGGAAAGCACCTTTGAGGACCCGGCCACCCGCTGGCCCGACTTCGACCCCAAGATGCCCCCGCGCCCTGCGGTGGTCGTCATTACCAAGCAAGGCGGCGGTAAGATCGCCGTCTGATCAGAATTCTATAAAAGTCATTTCAGCATGTAAGATGTGGTGCAGCTTCCCCGGCTGCACCACTTTTTATTGGGCTGTTTTTTTTGGCCGTTCTGTTCGGCCAGCGCCTAAATCAGTCCGACAGGCAGTCAGACATGCTCTGCGCCATGCCGCGCAGCAGTTCGGGGTAGAAAGAAACACCCAGTTCCAGATCCGCGCCGATCGGGTCAAGCGTGCCGGTCCCGGTCTCCTGCCCTTCGGTCACGGCGGCAATCAGGCCGGGGTTGAACTGCGGCTCGGCAAAGACGCATTTCGCGCCGCTCTCGGCCACTAGGTCGCGCAGCTCTGCCACACGCGCAGCCCCCGGGGCGCGGGCGTCATTCTCGCTGATGGCGCCACGGGCTTCGATGTCGAAACGCGCTTCGAAATAGTGGTAGGCGTCATGGAAGACGATGAAGGGGCGGTCTTTGACCGGGGCGAGAGTCTCGGCGATGTCTTCCTCCAAGACCGCAAGCTCGGCCTGAGCGGCCTCGGCGTTCTCACGGTATTGCGCGGCGTTCTCGGGGTCTAGCTCCGCCAGCGCCTCGGCGATCTGGCCCAGCCAAAGCTGCCCGTTGCGCGGGTCGAGCCAGACGTGGGGATCGTCGCCGTCATGGGCGTGATCGTGACCTTCATGGCCGTGGTCGTCGTGGCCGTGATCGTCATGATCGTGGTCGTCGTGACCGTGGTCGTCATGGCCGTGGTCGTCGTGATCCTTCTCGCCATGTCCGTGATCGTCATGATCCCCGTGGTCGTGCCCCTCGTGGTCATGTTCCTCGTGGCCGTCGTCATCATGCCCATGCGCGTCGTGGTCATGCCCTTCCTCGGCGTGATCATGGCCCTCGTGACCCTCATGCCCCTCATTACCGTGGCTATGCGGCTCAAAGGTCGCCCCTTCGCGGAAGGCCAGAACCCGCGCGCCGGGCTGCTCCATCAAGGCCAGATGGCTGGCGCTGCTGGCCAGCGATTGCAGCGGATCGGCCAGCCATGGGGTCAGCGACGGGCCGACCCAAACGACCAAATCGGCCCCGCTCAGCGCGCGCGCCTCGGAGGGGCGCATGGCATAGCCATGGGGCGAGCTGCGCGGCGGCACGATGAGGTCGGGGGTGCCGACCCCTTCCATCACCTGCGACACCAGCCCATGCACCGGGGCGATATCTGTCGCAACGGCGGGGACATCCGCCCAAAGCGGCGACGCAGCAGCGACGAGAACGGCGGCGGGGAGCGTGAAACGATACATGGCAGACCTTCAAAATGTTATAGTATCACCTTGCTAACACCGCTGTTATAACATATCAATACCGAAACGAATTGAGGTTTCCCATGCGCCCCATAGGATTTAGTGATCATGACCACGCCGCCTGCGTGCGGAGCACCATGCAGGTGGCCGAAGCGCAATGCGCCGAACGCGGCCTGCGGCTGACCCCGGTGCGCCGCCGCGCGCTGGAGATCCTGCTGTCGGAACACCGCGCCTTGGGCGCCTATGACCTGCTCGCCCGACTGTCGGCCGAGGGTCTGGGCGCGCAGCCCCCCGTGGCCTATCGCGCCTTGGATTTTCTGGTGAAGGCGGGGCTTGCCCATAAGATCGAAGCGCTTAACGCCTATGTCGGCTGCGTGCATCCGGGCGAAGACCACGCGCCCGCCTTTCTGATCTGCCGCAGCTGCCGCTCGGTGGCGGAGGCCGACACCACCCCGAACAAAAGCCGCCTTGGCGATGCCGCCCGCGCCGCCGGGTTCCGCATTGAGCGCAGCGTGGTCGAGGCCGAGGGCCTCTGCCCCGCCTGTCAGGAGCCCGGTGCATGAGCCTGATCAATACGCGCGGCCTGACCCTGCGCCACGACGGTCAGATCGCCCTGCGCGACGTGAACTTCAATATCGACGCTGGTGAGATCGTCACCATCGTCGGCCCCAACGGGTCGGGCAAATCCAGCCTGCTGCGCGCGCTGATCGGCGCGCTGAAACCGGCTGCGGGCAAGATCACCCGCAAACCGGGGCTGCGCATCGGCTATGTGCCGCAAAAGCTGCAAATCGACGCGACCCTGCCGCTCACCGTGCGCCGTTTCATCAACCTGCCCCGCCGCCAGAAGCCCGAAGCGATCCGCGACGCGCTGGCCACCGCTGGCGTGCCGGAACTGGCAGAGCGGCAGATGGTCGACCTCTCGGGCGGGCAATTCCAACGCGTGCTGCTGGCCCGCGCCCTGCTGGAAAGGCCCGATCTGCTGATCCTCGACGAGGCGACGCAGGGGCTGGACCAGCCCGGCTCCGCCGCCTTTTACCGCCAGATCGAAGCCGTGCGCCAAGACCTCGGTTGCGCCGTGCTGATGGTCAGCCATGATCTGCACGTCGTCATGGCGGCGAGCGACCGTGTGCTCTGCCTCAACGGCCATGTCTGCTGCGAAGGCACGCCCGAGACGGTCTCCGAAGCGCCCGAATACCGCGCCCTCTTTGGCAGCGGCACCCAAGGGGCGCTGGCGCTCTACCGGCACGATCACGACCATCACCACCACCATCACGGCGCCGCCTGTGACGGCCACCACCAAGAGATTGAGAATGCTTGACGATTTCATTCTGCGCGCCGCCCTCGCGGGTCTTGGCGTAGCGCTGGCCGCCGCCCCTTTGGGCTGTTTCGTGATCTGGCGCCGCATGGCCTATTTCGGCGATGCCACCAGCCATGCCGCCCTCTTGGGCGTGGCGCTGGCGCTGGCGACCGATCTGCCGATCACCGCGGGCGTGCTTTTAGTGGCGCTCGTCATGGCGCTGGTGATCAGCACGCTTTCGGGCCGCAATGTCAGCGCCGACGCGCTTTTGGGCGTGATGGCCCATTCCGCGCTGGCGCTTGGTTTGGTGGCTGTCTCACTGCTGCCGGGACAGCGGGTCGATCTGTCGTCCTACCTCTTTGGTGAAATCCTCGCCGTCACGCGCTTTGACCTTGGCGTGATCTGGGGTGGAGCCGTCGCGGTGGCGCTGTTGCTGGCGTGGCGCTGGTCGGCGCTGTTGGCGGCGACGTTGAACCCCGATCTGGCACAGGCCGCAGGCGGCAATCCCCGGCGCGAGCAGTTGATCCTGACGCTGGCGCTGGCGATCATGGTCGCGGTGGCGATCAAAGTGGTCGGCGCGTTGCTGATCGCGGCGATGCTGATCATCCCCGCCGCCACCGCCCGCCCCTTTGCCCGCACGCCGGAAACCATGGCTTTTTGGGCCATGGGTCTGGGCGCGGTAGCGGCGCTCGGGGGGCTGCTGGCCTCATTGGAGTTCGACACACCGACAGGGCCGAGCATCGTCAGCATCGCGGCGGGTCTCTTTGCACTTTCCTCCGCCTTTTCGGCGGCCCTTCCGGTGCTGCGCCGCCGGGGGTGACCCCGACGGCGGCTTGGCTTAGCGCGCGATCACCGCGTCGGCTTCGATCTCAAGCTTGGCCTCATCCTCGACCAGACCGGCGACGACCACCATCGCCATGGCTGGGAAATGCTTACCCATGACCTCGCGATAGGCCCGGCCCACGTCCTTTTGCGCGGCGAGATATTCTTTCTTATCCGTGACATACCACGTCAGCCGGGTGATATCCTCGGGCGTGCCGCCGGCGGCTTCGACCACGTCGCGGATGTTTTGCAGCGCCTGTTTCATCTGGCCGATGAAGTCATGGCATTCGAACTTCTGCTCGGCGGTCCAGCCGATCTGACCGCCGACGAACAGATGGCCATCCCCGCTCAGCATGCCGTTTGCATAGCCTTTCGCGGGGGCCCAACCTTCGGGCTGAATGATTTGATGCGACATGTCGTGTTCCTTTTTGTTAACAGTCACACGCCGAGGAATTGGTCGGCGATTTGGGAATCGAGCGCGGGCATCGGACCAGACCAGACCGAGCGGCCACGTTCGAGGATAACGGCGTGATCGGCGACGCGCCGCAGCTCGGCGAGGGATTTGTCCACCACCAGAAGCGCCAGACCGCTGTCGCGCTTCAGCTCGGCCACGGCGGCCCAGATTTCTTGGCGCACCACCGGGGCCAACCCCTCGGTCGCCTCATCCAACAGCAGGAGTTGCGGGTTGGTCATCAGCGCGCGGCCAATCGCCAGCATCTGCTGCTCCCCGCCCGAGAGCGAGCCTGCCGCCTGATCCCGCCGCTCCCCCAAACGGGGGAAGAGCTTGACCACCCGCGCCTCGTCCCATTCGCCGGGGCGCGCGGCAGCGATGAGGTTTTCGTGCACCGTCAGCGGCGCGAAACAACGCCGCCCTTCGGGCACCAGCCCCAGCCCCGCCTGCGCGGCGCGGAACGAAGGCAGCGCCGCGATGTCGCGCCCATCGAAATGCAGGCTGCCGCCGCTGTGCTTCAGCATCCGGCAGATGACCTTGATGGTCGAGGATTTGCCCATCCCGTTGCGCCCCATCAGCGCACAGACCTCGCCCGCCTCCAGCGCCAGATCGACGCCGAAAAGCGCCTGCGTCGGCCCGTAGGAGGCAGTGATGTCTTTGAGTTCCAGCAGGCTCATGCTGCGTCCTCCTCGCCAAGATAGGCCACGCGGACCTGTGGATCGGCCTTGATCTCGGCCGCTGTGCCGCTGGCGATGATGCGCCCGTAGACCAGCACGGAAATCCGGTCCGCCAGGGCAAAGACCGCGTCCATGTCGTGTTCCACCAGCAGGATCGGCGCCTCGGCGCGCAGCCCGTCGAGAAAACCGGTCATCTCTTTCGAGCCACTTGCCCCGAGACCGGCCATCGGTTCATCCATCAAGAACACCTTGGGCCGCAGGGTCAGCGCCACGGCGACCTCGAGTTGCCGGCGTTGCCCGTGCGACAGGTCCGAGGTGCGGGTGGCCGCGTGATCGGCCAGCCCCACCAGTTCCAGCGCCCGCATCGCCTCGGCCCGCAGTTCCTGTTGCCGCATCACAGGGGCGAAGAAGCGCATCACCCGGCCCGATTGGCCAAGCGCGCCCAGAACCGCGTTCTGCAGCACGGTATATTCCATGGCGAGCGAGGAGATCTGAAAGGTCCGCCCCAGCCCCGCCCGCGCCCGCTGCACGGTGCTGAGCGGCGTCACGTCCTGCCCCGCGAAATGCACCGAGCCGCTGTCGGAGCGCAGTTCGCCCGCGATCTGCTTGATCAGCGTCGATTTGCCCGCGCCGTTGGGACCGATTAGCGCATGGATCTCGCCCGGGCGCAGGGTGATCGAGACATCGTCCGTCGCCTTCAACGCGCCAAAGCTCTTGTTCAGATTGCGTACGTCCAGAAGCGGTTGAACATTCATATCAGTCATGGGCCACCTCCCGTCCGGCGATCAGGCCGATCATGCCGCCCCGGGCAAAAAGCACCACCATCAACAAAAGGAAGCCGAGGTAGATGTGCCAGAACTCCGACAGCCCGCCCAGAACATGCTCCAACAGGATAAAGAGCGCCGCCCCGGCCACCGGACCAAAGAGCCGCCCCACCCCGCCGAGGATCACGAAAATCATGATCTCGCCGCTGGTCTGCCAAGAGAACATCGTGGGGCTGACGAAACGGTTGAGATCGGCAAATAGCGCGCCCGCAAGGCCGGTGACGGCACCGGAGATGACAAAGGCCACGAGCCGCAGCCGGAAGGGCGCGAGGCCGACGCTTTCGACCCGCTCGGCGTTCTGACGCGCGGCCGAAAGCGCGAGCCCGAAGGGCGCCCGTGCCAGACGGCCTGCAAAAAGCAACACCAGCGCGAGAATGGTAAAGGCGATGCAGAAGAAGGTCAGCGGATCGAGCGTGTTCAGCCCCGGAAAACCGTTGCGCACATAGATCGACAGCCCGTCCTCGCCGCCATAGGCCGGCCAGGAAATCGCGAAGTAAAAGAGCATCTGCCCGAAGGCCAGCGTAACCATGATGAAATAGACGCCCGAGGTGCGCAAAGACAGCGCGCCGATCAGCAGCGCGGCCAGCGCCGAGACCACGATCGCCACGAGCCAGATCACCGGCATCGATTTGGTCCCCTCGATCAGTAAGGGGCTTTCCATCAGCGGCGTATAGCTCTGCGCATGGGCCGCGAGGATGCCCATGGCATAGCCGCCGAGCCCGAAGAAAGCCGCGTGGCCAAAACTCACCAAACCGCCGAGGCCGAGCGCGATGTTCAGCCCCACTCCGGCTAGCGCGAGGATCGCGGCCTTGGTCGCCAGCGTGATGATGAAAGGCTCATCGAGGGCAAAGGCGGCCAGCGCCGTGACCGGCAACAGCAGGAACAGGAAGGTATTCAGGATCGTTTCGCGGTGCATGGCTCAAGCCTCCCCGAACAGGCCGGTGGGTTTGAACAACAAGACCCCCGCCATGAGAATGTAGATCGACATGGAGGCGAGCGAGGAGCCGACTGAAGTCGCGGCCGAAGCCTCCATGAAATTGGCAAAGAAGAGCGGCAGCAGGACCGAACCCAAGGTGTCCGTCAGCCCCACCAGCAGCGCCCCGATAAGCGCGCCCTTGATCGAACCGATGCCGCCGATGACGATGACCACGAAGGCGAGGATCAGCACCGGTTCGCCCATGCCGACCTGTACCGATTGGATCGCGCCCACCAGCGCGCCGGCCAGCCCCGCAAGCGCGGCACCAAGCGCAAAGATCAGCGTGTAAAGCTTGGCGATGTCGACACCGAGCGCGGCAATCATCTCGCGGTCGGCCTCGCCCGCGCGGATTTGGATGCCGATGCGGGTGCGGGCGATCAGCAGGAAGAGACCGGCGGCGATGGCAAGGCCCACGCCGATGATGACGAGGCGATAAAGCGGATACTGGATGCCGCCCGGCAGCGTCACCGGCCCCGCCAGCGCGGCGGGAATGTCGAGAAACAGCGGGAAGGAGCCAAAGAAGAAGCGCGTGCCCTCGGAGAAAATCAGGATCATCGCGAAGGTCGCCAGAACCTGATCGAGGTGGTCGCGGTCATAAAGGCGGCGGATCACCGTCATCTCGATCAGGCAGCCCGCTAAGGCGGCAGCGGCAAGTGCGGCCACCAGCGCAAGAAGGAAAGACCCCGTAGCCGCCGCCACCGCCGCCGCAGCAAAAGCGCCGACCATGTAGAGCGACCCATGGGCGAGATTGATCAGCCCCATAACCCCGAAGATGAGCGTAAGCCCGGCGGCCATGAGAAACAACATGACCCCGGATTGGACCCCGTTCAGCACCTGTTCGACGAGCAGGATGAATGACATTTGGCAAAGCCTCCCGGCGCGCCGGACGAAGCCCGGCGTGAAAGCGTTAGTTTGTCGGCCCCGGGCGACCGAAGTCAGCGCCGGGGCCGCGCGGGATTACATCTTGCAGTCGGCCGCGTAGGCGTCAGCGTGATCCGTCAGCGAGGGGCCGATGAGCTTGTTGGTATAGACATCGCCCTCCTTGACCACTTCGCGCACGTAGTAGTCTTGGATCGGGTGGTTGTTGTTACCAAACGAGAATTTGCCCCGTACGCTGTCGAAATCAGCCTCTTTCAGCGCCGCGCCAAAGGCCTCGGCATCCGACACATCGGCCTTTTCCATCGCGCTCAGCAGCAGGTTCGCGGTGTCATAGCCTTGGCTTGCGTAAAGCGAGGGCAGACGGTCGTATTCCTCCTGAAAGGCTTCGACAAAGGTCTTGTTGGCCGCGTTGTCGAGATCCTTGTTCCACTGGCTGGTGTTCTTGATCCCAACAGCGGCTTCGCCCACGGCCTGAAGGATGCCCTGATCAAAGCTGAAGGCCGGACCCACCACGGGGAGTTCCACGCCCGAGTTGGCGTATTGCTTGAGGAAGGAAATCCCCATGCCGCCGGGCAGGAAGAAGAACACGCTGTCGGCGCCCGAGGCGCGGATTTGCGCGATCTCGGCGGCGTAGTCGGTCTGGCCCAGATCGGTATAGACCTCGCCCGCCGCTTCGCCCTCATAGGTGCGTTTGTAGCCGGTCAACGCGTCCTTGCCCGCCGGGTAGTTCGGCGCCAGCATGAAGGTGTTCGCGTAGCCCGCGTCGTTCGCATAGGCGCCCGCAGCCTCGTGCAGGTTGTCGTTCTGCCATGCCACGTTGAAGTAAAGCGGGTTGCAGCCCTTGCCTGCCAGCGCCGAGGGACCGGCGTTGGGCGAGAGGTAGAACTTGCCCTGCGCCGTCGCCGCCGGCACCACAGCCATGGCGAGGTTGGACCAGATGATGCCAGTCATGACGTCGACCTTCTCGGATTGGATCATCTTGTCGGCCAGTTGCACCGCGATCTCGGGCTTGCGCTGGTCGTCCTCGACCACGACCTCAAGGTTCTCGTTCCCGGCCAACTTGGTGGCCAGCAGGAACCCGTCGCGCACGTCAATGCCAAGGCCCGCGCCGCCTCCCGAGAGCGTGGTGATCATGCCGACCTTCACCTTACCGTCTTCGGCCCATGCGCCGCCTGCCGCCAATGCCGCGACCGAGGCCGCCATCACCAGTGATTTCATCTTCATTTCAGTCTCCCTTGGTTGGTTTGGGCCTCTTTGCCGGGCCCGTTTTGTTGGATCGTTTTGCCAGCTTAACGCCTGCGCCTGATACTGTCAGGTCACCCGCGCGCGGGTCTTGTATTTTTCGTTGTCCCAGAGGCGGTTCTCCATCACGTCGCGGATGATCTCGACCGCCTTGGAGACATCCTCGGCGTCCAGATAAAGTGGCGTGAAGCCAAAGCGCATGATGTCGGGCGCGCGGAAGTCGCCAATCACGCCGCGGTCGATCACCGCCTGCATCGCGGCATAGCCTTCCTCGAAACGGAAGGAGACCTGGCTGCCGCGTTCAGCGCTGTTGCGCGGGCTCGCCAGCGTTAGCTGCGGCACGTCGCGTTCGATCTCCTCGATGAACTGCTCCTGCAGCGCCACCGAGGCCTCGCGCAGCGCCTGCATGTCGACATCGGCCCAAAGCTCCATTGCCACTTCCAGCGCCGTGAGCTGAATGACCGGCGGCGTGCCGACGCGCATCCGCTCGATCCCCTGCCCGGGCTGGTAGTTTTGCTCAAAGGCAAAGGGCTGGCGATGCCCGAGCCAGCCCGCGAGCGCCGGCTGCACCGCGTCGGCCAGATCGGGGCGGACGTAGATGAAGCCCGGTGCGCCCGGCCCGCCGTTAAGGTACTTGTAGGTGCAGCCCACGGCGAATTCGCAATTGCTACTCGCCAAATCCACCGGCAGCGCGCCCGCGGAATGCGCCAGATCCCAAATCATCACCGCGCCATTGGCATGGGCCAGTTCGGTGATCGCCTTCATGTCGTGTTTGCGCCCGGTGCGGTAATCGACCTCCGTGAGCATCACGGCGGCGATATCCTCGCCAATGGCTTCCGTCACCTCCTCGGGGGCCACGGTGCGCAGCTCATAGCCCTGCTCCAACAGCTCCACCAGCCCCTCGGCCATGTAGAGGTCCGACGGGAAGTTGCCGTTGTCCGACAGGATCACCTTGCGCCCGGGCCGCAGCTTCAGCGCCGAGGCCAGCGCCTGAAACACCTTGATCGAGAGCGTGTCGCCCATGACGACCGAACCCTCGGGCGCGCCGATGATCCCCGCCACCATATTGCCGACGCGGGCGGGCTGTTCCATCCAAGCAGCCTTGGTCCAGCCGCGGATCAGCATCTCGCCCCATTCGTCCGTGATCATCTCCTGCACCCGCGCCGCGGCGGCCTTCGGCAGCGGCCCCAGCGAGTTGCCGTCGAGGTAGATGACACCCTCGGGCAGGACAAACTGATCTTTTTTCAAAACAGACACTTACAGCGCTCCTCTCACATGCCAAAGCTCGGGGAAGAGCTCCACTTCGAGCATTTTGCGCAGATACGTCACACCCGAGGTGCCGCCCGTACCGCGCTTGAATCCGATGATGCGTTCCACGGTGGTGACGTGGTTGAACCGCCAGCGGCGGAAGTAATCCTCAAGATCGACAAGTTTCTCGGCCAATTCGTAGAGTTCCCAATGGGTTGCCGGGTCTTCATAAACCTTTTGCCAGAGGTTCTGCACCTCTCGCTTAGCCTCCCATGCACGCGGCTCGGGCTGGCCCGCGAGCGAGGGTACCCCCATCCGGTCACAAAGCAGATCGACCGCCACCTGATAAAGGCTCGGCTGCTGCATCTCCGCCACAAGCGCCGCGTGCGGCTCGGGCGTGTGTTCGTGCAGCTTGGTCAGCGCCGCGATGCGGTTGCCCAGAAGATATTCGATCAGGCGATACTGGTAGGACTGGAAGCCCGACGACGCGCCAAGGTAGGGGCGGAACTGAGTGTATTCGCTGGGCGTCATGGTGCGCAGCACGTCCCAAGCCGAGTTAAGCTGTTCAAAGATCCGTGCCACCCGGGTCAACATCTTGAAACTGGGGCGCAAATCACCAGCCTGCAGGGCCTGCCGACAGGCCGTCAACTCGTGGATCGCAAGCTTCATCCAAAGCTCGGACGTCTGGTGCTGGATGATGAACAGCAGCCCGTCATGCGCCATGTCGAGCGGGTTCTCGGTGGTCAGGATCTGGTCCAGCCCGAGGTAATCGCCATAGGACTTGTCCTTGGCGAAATCCATCTTGGCGCCACGGGAGGCTTCGTCGAACGTGCTCATTTGCCCTCCCTCAACGCGAAGCGCTGAATCTTGCCGGTCGCGGTCTTGGGCAGTTCCTTGATGAAACGGATGTCGCGTGGGTATTTGTAAGGGGCAATCGTCGCTTTAACATGGTCCTGCAAGGTCTTGATGGTGTTGGCATCTTCTGGCGCACCCTCGACCAGAACCACATGCGCCTGCACGATGGAGCCGCGGGCCTCGTCGGGGGCGGCGACCACACCGCATTCGCTGACCCAAGGGTGGCTCAGAAGTGCGGCTTCGACCTCCGGCCCGGCGATATTGTAGCCCGAACTGATGATCATATCGTCGTTGCGGGCGGCGAAATGCAGGTAGCCGTCTTCGTCCATGATGAAACTGTCGCCGGTGATGTTCCAGCCGTCCTTCACGTAATCGGCCTGCCTTTTGTCGCCCAGATAGCGGCAACCGATGGGCCCGCGCACCGCCAGACGGCCCACCTCGCCGCGCGGCACTTCGTTGCCCTCCGCGTCGATCACCCGCGCCTCGTAGCCCGTCACGGGCTTGCCGGTACAGGCCGCGCGGTGGTCGTCGAAGCGGTTGGAGATGAAGATATGCAGCATCTCCGTCGCCCCGATCCCGTCGAGCATGGGCTTGCCTGTCTTCTCCTGCCACTCGTGGTAGACCGGCGCGGGCAATGTCTCACCGGCGGACACGGCGGCACGCAGGCTGCTAAGGTCCGCGCCCTCCTCCATCGCCTGCATCATGGCGCGGTAGGCGGTGGGGGCGGTGAAACAAACGGTGGCTTTGTACTTCTCGATGATCTCGATCATGTTGGGCGGGCTGGCGGTTTCCAAGAGCGTCGCCGCGGCCCCGAAGCGGAGCGGGAATACGGCAAGACCGCCAAGGCCGAAGGTGAAGGCCAAGGGCGGCGAACCGACAAAGACGTCCTGCGGCGTAACGCTGAGCACCTCGCGCGCATAGCCATCCGCGATGATCAGAAGATCGCGGTGAAAATGCATTGTTGCCTTGGGGTTACCGGTGGTTCCTGATGTAAACCCGAGCAGCGCCACATCGTCCTGCGCGGTGTCCATCGCCTCAAAATGAACCGGCTTTTCAAGCGCCAGACGGTCCAACTCGGCGTCGTGGTTGCTGGTGCCGTCGAAACCCGCGACGGTCTTGAGGAACTTCGAAGTCTTGGCACAGGCCGTCATCTCGTCCATCAGCCGCGTGTCGCAAAGCGCATGGGTGATTTCGGCCTTGTCGACGATGGCCGAAAGCTCACCCGCGCGCAGCATCGGCATGGTGTTAACGACCACCGCCCCCGCCTTGGTCGCCGCCAGCCAACAGGCCACCATGGCGGGGTTGTTGGCCGAGCGGATCAGGACCCTGTTGCCCGGCTTCACGCCCAGATCCTCGACCAGTGCAGCGGCCAAACGGTTGGTCCAGTCCGACAACTCTTTATAGGTACGCCGCCGCCCGTTGCCGATCAACGCGGTGCAATCTCCGAACCCTTTTTCCACCATTTTATCAGTGAGTTCGACGCCGACATTCAGGCGATCTGGATAGTCGAAACGCTCCAGCAAAAGGTCCGGCCACTGGTCGAAGGGCGGCAGGTTGTCGCGGGCGAATGTGTCTTCATGTCCGGTCGGATGCAGCTTCATGACATGGCTCCCAAAGTCTGTCGAGCGATGACAACACGTTGCACGTCCGAGGCGCCCTCGTAAATGCGCAAGGCCCTGATTTCACGGTAAAGTCGCTCGACTGCCTCGCCATTACGCACACCATCGCCGCCGTGCAATTGAACGGCCTTGTCGATGACCTTTTGCGCCTGATCGGTGGCAAAGAGTTTCGCCATCGCGGCCTCGCGGGTGACGCGCGGTGCGCCGCTGTCCTTGGTCCAGGCAGCACGGTAGACCAGCAGCGCCGCAGCATCGACGTCGAGCGCCATGTCCGCGATATGGCCCTGCACCATCTGCAACTCGCTCAAGGGCGCGCCCTGCACCTGACGGCTGGTCACGCGGGTGAGCGCCTCGTCCAGCGCGCGGCGGGCAAAGCCGAGGGCCGCGGCCGCCACGGTGGAGCGAAAGACGTCGAGCACCGACATGGCGATGGCGAAGCCGCGTCCCGCCTCGCCCAGAAGCGCCGAGCCGGGCAGTTTCACCCCGTCGAAATGCAGCGTCGCCAGCGGGTGCGGTGCCATGACCTCGAGCCGTTCCTCGACCTTGAGCCCCGGCGTGTCGGCGGGAACGATGAAGGCGGAAAGCCCCTTGGCGCCCGGCGCCTCCCCGGTGCGCGCAAAGACAGTGTAGACATCCGCGATGCCGCCGTTGGAAATCCACGTCTTGCGCCCGTCGAGCACATAGCCGTTGCCATCCGGCGTCGCGGTCATGGTGGAATTTGCCACGTCCGAGCCGGACTGCGGCTCGGTCAGGGCAAAGGCCGAGATCGCCTGCCCCGAGCGGGTCTTGGGCAGCCATTCGGCCTTCTGCTCATCGGTCCCGAAGAGCGAAATCGCGCCGGTGCCAAGTCCTTGCATCGCAAAAGAAAAGTCCGCCAGCCCATCGTGCCGCGCCAGCGTTTCGCGGATCAGACAAAGGGTGCGAACGTCGAGCACCTCGCTGCCCTCGGCCCCGCTGTGGCGCAGCCAGCCGTCTTGGCCCATCATCGTCACCAGATCACGGCAAGCCCCGTCGGTGTCGCCGTGATCCACATTCTTCAACTCGCGCCCGGCCCATTCATCGAGCTTCAGCGCCAACTCCTTGTGGCGCGGCTCGAAAAACGGCCAGTCGAGAAAACTTTTGTCAGCCATGGTTACGCCTCCCCGCGTGTTATCTTTTGGCTTTCGTATTCGGCTCAATCCCCTTCGAAGACTGGGCGCTCCTTGGCGACGAAGGCGTTGTAGGCGCGCTCGAAATCACCCGTTTGCATGCAGATCGCCTGCGCCTGCGCCTCGGCCTCGATCGCCTGTTCGATCGACATGGCCCATTCCTGCGCCAGCATCGTCTTGGTCATCATATGCGCGAAATTGGGGCCGGCCTGGATTTTCTTTGCCAGTGCCATGGCCTCTTCCTCCAGCGTCTCGCCCGTCACCAGCCGGTTGTAGAAGCCCCAGCGTTCGCCCTCTTCGGCCGACATGGCGCGGCCGGTGTAGAGCAATTCCGCGGCCCGCGTCTGGCCGATGATGCGCGGCAGGATCGCGCAGGCGCCCATGTCGCAACCCGCGAGGCCCACGCGGGTGAAGAGGAAGGCCGTCTTGGCCTCCGCCGTCGCCAACCGCAGGTCCGATGCCATGGCAATGATCGCGCCCGCGCCGACGCAGACACCGTCGACGGCGGCGATCACCGGTTTGCCACAGTTGACGATGGCCTTGACCAGATCGCCAGTCATGCGGGTGAATTGCAGCAATTCCTTCATGTTCATCTTGGTCAAAGGACCAATGATATCATGCACATCGCCGCCGGAGCTAAAGTTGCCGCCATTGGAGCCAAAGATCACCACATCGACGTCATCGGCATAGACCAGATCGCGGAACCAGTCGCGCAGCTCGGCGTAGCTGTCGAAGGTCAGCGGGTTCTTGCGGTCGGGCCGGTCGAGCCGCACGGTGGCGATCCGGCCTTTGATCTCGCATTGAAAATGCGTCACGTCACTGCGCATTGGCTTTTTCCTCTTCTTCCGTTTGGGCGGCGAAGGCCTGTAGGCGGGCCGCCATGGCGCGGGCTTCCTCGGAGGAGATTCCGCGCAGTTTTTCGTTGATCCAGTCTTCATGCGCCTGCGCTTGGCGGGCGAATTGCGCCGCCCCCTCAGGCGTCAGCCGCAGCATCATCGCACGCCGGTCGCCCGGCACCGGGATGCGCTCCACCAGCCCCTCTTCGCTGAGGCGGTCGGCGATGCCGGTGACATTGCCGTTGGACACCCGCAGCACGCCGGAAAGCTGGCTCATCTTCAGCCCCTCGGGATGGCGCGAGAGGGCCGACATCACGTCGAAACGCGGCAGCGTAGTGTTATGCTCGCGCCGCAGCCTGTCGCGCAGTTCCTGTTCCAGCCCGCGCACCACTTTCAGCAGCCGTAGCCAGAGCCGGACACGATCCTTGGCCGCGTTGCTCACACCTCGCCCCCCGATAGCGCCAGCGCGTGGCCGTTGACCGAAGCCGCGGCATCTGAGAGCAGATAGAGCACGGCGCCGGCGACCTCGGAGGTCTCCACGAAACGGTTCTGCGGGCTGGCGCGTTTCAGCAGGGCGCGGGCCTCCTCGGCGTTCTTGCCCGTGGTCTCGGTGATATTCTCGACCGAGCGTTCCAGAAGCGGCGTGTCGATGAAACCGGGGCAGATTGCGTTCACCGTGATGCCCGTGCGCGCCAGTTCCAGCGCCAGCGCGCGGGTGAGGCCGACGACACCGTGTTTCGCCGCGACATAGCCCGCGACATATGGATAGCCCTTGAGCCCCGCGGTGGAGGCCACGGCGATCAGCCGCCCCTGCCCGGCCTCCTTCATCTCCGCCAGTGCCGCCTGCCAAACGTTGAAGACGCCGGTGACATTGACCGCCATCATGTCGGTTATGTCCTGCGCGGTGATCTTGTGGAAAGGCGCGGAATGGGCAGCACCCGCATTGGCGACGACGCCGGTGATGGGGCCATTCTCAGCGCGCGCGGCGGCGAAGGCGGCTTGCACGGCCTCCGGATCGGTCACGTCGCAGGTCTGGAACGGCAACCCCTGCTCGCGCAGGGGGGCTTCGCGGCGGCCCATGATGGTCACCTTGGCGCCGGTGGCGGCCACCGCATGGGCGATCTCGGCCCCCACGCCGGTGCCGCCTCCGGTGATGACGATATGGCTCATACCTTCTCCATTTCCGCCGCGCGGTCCGCCAGACGCCATGCCTGATCGCGGCCCGGGCCGTAGGGCAGCGGCCAGTCAGCGTGGCGGTCGCCGATGGCGGCGGCGGCGTGCAAGGTCCAATAGGGATCCGCCAGATGCGGGCGGGCGAGGCAGACCAGATCGGCGCGGCCCGCCATCAGGATCGAATTGACGTGGTCGGCCTCGTAGATATTGCCCACGGCCATGGTCTTGATCCCGCCGTCGTTGCGGATGCGGTCGCTGAAGGGGGTCTGGAACATGCGGCCGTAGACCGGCTTGGCCTGTTTCGAGGTCTGACCCGCCGAGACGTCGATGATATCGGCCCCGGCTTCACTGAACATGCGCGCGATCTCGACCGCTTCCTCGGGCATGACGCCGACTTCCTCGACCCAATCGTTGGCCGAGATACGCACCGCCATCGGCTTTTCCTCGGGCCATGCGTCGCGCATGGCGCGGAAGACTTCGAGCGGGTAGCGCATGCGGTTCTCAAGGCTGCCGCCGTATTCATCCTCGCGCTGGTTCGACAGGGGCGAGATGAACGACGAGATCAGGTAACCGTGGGCCGCGTGCAGTTCGATCATGTCGAAATTGGCGCGGTCGGCCATACGGGCCGCCTCGACAAATTCGTCGCGGATCTGGTCCATGTCTTCGCGGGTCGCCTCACGCGGCACGCCGTTGTTTTCCGACCACGGGATCGGCGAGGCCGAGATGATCTCCCAATTGCCAGCTTTCAGCGGCGCGTCCATTTCTTCCCAGCCGAGCTGGGTCGAGCCTTTGCGCCCAGAGTGGCCGATCTGGCAGCAGATCTTGGCGTCGGTCTCGGCATGGACAAAATCCGTGAGCCGCTTCCACGCCGCCTCGTGCTCGGGCGCGTAGAGGCCGGGGCAGCCCGGCGTGATCCGCCCCTCGGGGGACACACAGGTCATCTCGGTATAGACCAGCCCTGCCCCACCCTTGGCCCGTTCGGCGTAATGCACGAAATGCCAGTCCGTCGGGCAACCGTCCACGGCCTTGTACTGCGCCATGGGCGAGACGACGATGCGGTTGTTGAGCTTCATGTTGCGCAGTTGAAACGGCGCGAACATCGGCGCGCGGATCGGGCCGTTGGTGTCGGCGCCGGCCTGTTCGAGGAACCATTTCTCGGCCCCCTCGAGCCACTTCGGGTCGCGCTCGCGCAGGTTCTCGTGGCTGATCCGCTGGCTGCGGGTCAGCATGGAGTAGTTCAACTGCACCGGGTCGAGGTCGAGGTAACGCTCTACGTCCTCGAACCATTCGACCGAGTTGCGCGCTGCCGATTGCAGGCGCAACACTTCGAGGCGGCGGGCCTCTTCGTATTTCTCGAAAGCCGTGGGCAGATCGACGTCGTCGCTGACGTGTTTCGCCAGCGAGATTGCCGATTCCAGCGCCAGCTTCGTACCCGAGCCGATCGAGAAATGCGCCGTGGCCGAGGCATCGCCCAGCAGCACCACGTTCTCGTGGCTCCACTTTTCGCAAAGCACGCGGGGGAACTTGATCCAAGCCGAGCCGCGGATGTGGCTGGCGTTGGTCATCAGCTTGTGGCCGTCGAGGTGGTCCTTGAAGATCTCTTCGCAGATCGCGATGGTCTCTTCCTGCGTCTTCTCGCCGAAACCGTAGGCGTCGAAGGTCTCCTGGCTGCATTCGACGATGAAAGTCGCGGTGTCCGTGTCGAACTGGTAGGCATGGACCCAGATCCAGCCCTTGTCGGTCTTCTCAAAGATGAAGGTGAAGGCATTATCGAATTTCTGATGCGTGCCGAGCCAAACGAAGGGGCAGCGGCGCACGTCGATGTCGGGCTTGAAAGTGTCCTCGAACTCCATCCGGGTCTTGGAGTTCAGACCGTCCGAGGCGACTACCAGATCGTAGTCGTCCATGTATTCCGATGCGGCCTTCACCTCGGTCTCGAACTGCAGGTTCACACCCAATTCGCGGGCCCGCTCCTGCAAAATGAGCAGCAGCCGCTTGCGCCCGATGCCGCAGAAACCGTGGCCGGAGCTGAGGATCGTGTTGCCCTTGTGGTGCAGCGCGATGTCGTCCCAATAGGCGAAGTGGCGGCGGATTTCCTTGGCCGAGACGGGATCATTGGCCTCGAGATTGTCCAGCGTCTCGTCCGAGAGCACGACGCCCCAGCCGAAGGTGTCATCGGGGCGGTTGCGCTCAAGCACGGTGACATCGGCCTCGGGCTGGCGCAGCTTGAGAGAGATCGCGAAGTACAGCCCCGCAGGACCGCCGCCAAGACAGATTGCACGCATCGAAATTCCCCTCTGGTTCGCTTTGGAAGGGAGCCTAGGGCGAGTCGCTTTTTCGTTCAAGAATAAATATTTTAGGCTTGAAGCAAATCGGTGGTTCGTCTGTTTGCACGGAGCGGACGCGTTGAACCCGCAGGCCATAGGGCCTATGCCGTCGGGACATTCCACGACGGGGGCAGCGCGATGACGGGTTTGAGCAATGCAGATTGGCTGGCGGTAGAGGTTCACGAGGCGCGTTTGCAGGTCTGGGCCATGCAAGGCGCGTCGATGCTAGAGAGCGCCACGAGCGATGGCGAGACTCCCGAACCCGACGGCCTCGCGGCCTTCGACGCCGCGCTCGCTAAGCTGACCGCGCCGTGGCAACTGCCCCGCCTGCCGGTCTTCGTCGCTGGCATGCCCGCAGGCGGGACCGATGCCGCGCCGCGCATGGTGCCCTGCACCGCCACGGCTGAACGCACAACGGCTGTCGCCACCGACAACTTCGACCTTCAGGTCATCCCACCCCTGCGCCAGCAGACCCCCAGCGGTCTGCTGCAAGGGGCCGAAACGCGCATCGCGGGGTTTCTGAGCCTCAACAAAGACTGGGACGGGGTGATCTGCCTGCCGGGGGCCACTTCGGTCTGGGCGCAAATCAGCGCAGGCGAAGTGGTGAGTTTCCAGACCTTCCTGACGGGAGAATTGTTGGACCTCTTGGGAGAAGACACGCCCGCCGAGGGCACGGCGCTGGACGACACGGCTTTTGACGACGCGCTCAGCGATGGGCTGTCGCGGCCCGAGCGTATGGCGGGGCGGCTTGCCTCCATCCGGGCCGATCTGGCCTTGCAGGACATCCCGCCGCCTACCGCAGAGGCGCGACTGGCGGGCACTTTGATCGGGGCGGAACTGGCGGCGGCGCGGGCCTATTGGCTGGGGCAAACGCTGGCGGTGATCGGCACGGGCGGGGCTGTACCGCTTTATCTGCGGGCGCTGTCGCAACAGGGCGCACCGGCGACCGAGGCGGATGGCAGACGCATGGCGCTGGCGGGGATCTGCGCGGTACGGCGGGCGGTTAACGGGGGATAGCCCTGCCCGCCAACACATTTCCCGTCAGTCTTTCTTTTCCCCGTCGGTCTTTTTCTGCATGTCCAGATTGACGAGATCTTCGAGCATATCGAGCAGGTCTTCCATTCGCTGCTTGCCGAAACGCGCCTCGAAATCAGAGAACAGCGCTGCCGCATCACCCGCGTGGTCTTGGATCACCTGACGGCCCTGATCGGTGATGGTGACGATGGATTTGCGCCCGTCATCGGGATCGCTGGCACGGCTGAGCAGCCCTTCCTCCTCCATCGCGCGCAGCATGCGGGTCAGGCTCGGCAGCAGCAGACAGGCCTGCTGCGCCAGTGCGGTCTGCTCCATCGGGCCGGATTCCTCGACCACGCGCAGCACGCGAAACTTCTGTTCCGAGATGCCGCTTTCGTTCAAGATTTCGCGGATCGGCCCCATCACCCTTTCCCGCGCGCGCAAAAGCGCAATCGGAAGGGAGCGGGCAGTGCGGCGCAGGGGGGGCATTGGGGCCATTCTTGACGGTTTCCTGATCGCTACTTACCAAGTCAAAGACCGCCCAAAAGGGCGTGACGACCACCATAGCCGCTGCGACAACATTCTTGAAGAGGTCAAGCCCAGCGGAACAACAGTGAGACAATACAACAACATGGGGCAGGAAATGCGGATGACAACCAGAATTCCACAGCAAGGGAGCGGCGCATGAATTGGGAGGATTTCCGAGCTTGGGGCCGCCGCGCCGCCGATTGGGCCGCCGATTACCACGCAGGTCTGCGCAACCGCCCGGTGCGCGCGCAGGTGGCCCCCGGCGCGTTGCTTTCCGCCCTGCCCGATGCCCCGCCCGAAGGGGCCGAGGCGATGCAGGCGATCTTCGACGATTTCGAACAGACCCTCATGCCCGGCATGACCCATTGGCAGCACCCCCGCTTCTTTGCCTATTTCCCGGCCAATGCTGCGCCGGTCTCGGTGCTGGCGGAATATTTCGTCTCGGCCATCGCGGCGCAATGCATGCTGTGGCAGACCTCTCCGGCAGCGACGGAGTTGGAGACCCGCGTTTGCGATTGGATGCGTCAGGCGATCGGCCTGCCGGATGGCTTGATCGGGGTGATCCAAGACAGCGCGAGTTCCGCCACGCTTTGCGCCGTGCTGACCATGCGCGAACGGGCGCTTGACTGGCAGGGCAACAAAGCGGGGCTTTCCGGTCAGCCGCGCCTGCGGGTCTATTGCTCGGCCGAAGTGCATACCTCGGTCGACCGCGCCATCTGGATCGCGGGGCTGGGTGAAGAGAACCTTGTCCGTATTCCGACACAAGGCCCGACCCGTGCGATGGACGCGGACGCCCTGCGCGCCGCCATCGCTGCCGACCGCGCCGCGGGGCATCTGCCTGCGGGCATCATCGCCTGCACCGGGGGCACCAGTGCGGGGGCCAGCGATGATATTGCCGCCGTGATGGATGTGGCCGACGCCGAAGGGCTCTACACCCATGTCGACGCCGCTTGGGCCGGGTCGGCCATGATCTGCCCTGAATTCCGCAGCCTTTGGGCCGGGGTCGAACGGGCCGACTCGGTGGTGATGAACCCGCATAAATGGCTGGGGGCGCAGTTTGACTGCACCACGCATTTCCTGCGCAATCCCGACGATCTGGTGCGTACCTTGGCAATTCAGCCAGAGTACCTGAAGACCCATGGCGCGGATGGCGTGGTGAACTATTCCGAATGGTCCGTGCCGCTGGGCCGCCGTTTCCGCGCGCTCAAACTGTGGTTCCTGATCCGTGCCCATGGGCTGGAGGGGCTGCGCGAGATGATCCGCAATCACGTCTCATGGGCGCAGGATTTGGCCGCGCGGCTGGAGGCGACGGAGGGGTTCGAGATCGTGACCCAACCGATGCTCTCGCTCTTCACCTTCCGCCATCTCGGAGCCGAAGATCTCGATGCCCATAACCAAGACCTGCTGAACCGGATCAACGACGACGGGCGCATTTACCTGACCCAGACCCGGATCGACGGGGCCCTAGTGATCCGCTTTCAGGCAGGTGCTTTCACCGCCACGGCCGAAGATGTGGCCATGGCCTATGACGTGATCACCGAATTGGCCGGGACTTAGGGTGCGATCAGCGTGACGCCCGGCATGGCGCGGATGACCTCGACATCCGCGTCATAGATCGCCGTCATCCGCTCGACCAATTCCTCGGTCCAGCCGGGCATGTCGAGCTCTTCTTCGATCTCTTCCTCCAGCGCGTATTTGTCGAGGAACGCGGTGATCACGCGGCGCTTCTGCGCCTCGGACATATCGGGGTGGGTGTCGAGATAGCCGCGAAAGCGTTTCATCCCCTCCTCCGACATGATCGTCTGCAAAAGATCGAAACCGCCCTTGATCTTGGTCTCGGGCGCCAGCCCCGCCATCTCGCGAATGATCTGCGCCCAGATCAGCGGCGCGTCTTCATTGCACCACAGGGTGATGGGAATCCCCGGCGCCGCTTCGCGCAGTTGGCCGATCGTCTCGGACCAACGCAGGTCCTCCGGCCCCCGCTCCCCCCAGAACGCGGCCGAGGTTTTATCCGCCGCTTTCTCGTAAAGCACCGGCACGAGGGAGGCGGGATTGCGGATCGCCATAAAGATGCGAATCTCATCCTCGGGGAAAAGCTGCGCCATGCGCAGCATGCGCACGGCGGCGGCGGGATAAAGCACGCCTTCTTGCAGGGCCGTGGCAGGGGAGCGGAAGAAATTCGCATCCGACAGGATCACCCGGCTGGCTGTCCCGTCATCGAGGATCGCGTCCAGCAGAACATCCCGCGCCACCTCCGACGGCTCCGCCTTATGCATCGCGTTGAGCGTGTCACGGAACAGGTTGCGATAGGTGCTGGGGCCGGGCACTTTGACGCCCGTCTTGGCGAAATCGTCCTGATTGCGCAGCAGGCATTTCAGCAGCCGCTCGTCTTCCGTGAAATGAACACCTGTGTGCAAAACGAGCTGCATGATACTCTGCTTACCCTTGAAAATCTCGGCGTTGAATAGCCCGTCCCGGCGCGCGTGTAAAATCCGAAAGAATCTCGCATTTCCCCTCTTGCACCCCCCGGCTCCTTTCTCTAAATGAGCCCTCAGTGCCCCTATAGCTCAGCTGGTAGAGCAACTGATTTGTAATCAGTAGGTCCGCGGTTCGAGTCCGTGTGGGGGCACCACTTCTCTCTTTAAATCATTCGCTGATCCGCTGCTGTTGGACGCTGGTTTACGCCTGCCTACAGGCTCGGCCAAGCCGCCCGATGGCCCCGCGCCCCCGCCGCATTCGGCAGACGCGGGGCCGTGGCCCCTAACCCATTCGCTTGGAGCTGTAGCTGCCGGGCGATGCGGGAAAGACCACGGTTTTATTCCCGTTTAGAAACACCCGGTGGTGGGCATGAGCGTGAACCGCGCGCGCCAAGACGCTCGCCTCCACATCGCGACCGAGCGAGACATAATCCGAGGCGCTTTGCGCATGGGTGATGCGCACGATGTCCTGTTCGATGATCGGCCCCTCGTCCAGATCGGCGGTGACGTAATGCGAGGTGGCACCGATCAATTTCACGCCCCGTTCATAGGCCTGCTTGTAAGGGTTCGCCCCCTTGAAGGACGGCAGGAAGGAATGGTGAATGTTGATGATCCGCCCCGACATCTTTTGGCACATGGCGTCAGACAAGATCTGCATGTAGCGCGCCAGCACGATCAGCTCGGCGCCGGTTTCCTCCACCACTTCCATAATCCGCGCTTCGGCCTGCGGTTTGTTCTCCTTCGTCACCTTGATGCAGTGAAATGGAATGTCGTGGTTCGCCACGACCTTTTGGTAATCCATATGGTTCGAGATCACGGCGACGATCTCAATCGGGAGCGCGCCGATGCGCACACGGTAGAGCAGATCGTTCAGGCAGTGGCCAAAGCGCGAGACCATGACCACGACCTTCATGGTGGTGTCTTGGTCGTGAAATTCATAGGTCATGCCAAAGGGTTCCGCGACCGCTGTGAACCCTTCGCGCAGGGTCTCAAGCGTGGCGCCGGTTTCGGCTTCGGCACTGATGCGCATGAAGAACTGACCATTCTCCGTGTCGTCGAACTGCGCGCTGTCGGTGATGTTGCAGCCGGTTTCGGCGATGTAATTGGCGATGGCGGCGACGATCCCCCGTTGCGAGGGGCAGGTCACGGTCAGGCAGAACTTGGTCATGGGGCGGTCCTTGGGGGCTTTGGTCGGGGCGGCAGGGCTGGTTGTGCTTGCTCTACCGTTTGCAGGCTCCGCGGGGGAAGGCAAGCGATAGCGCGTGTATGACGGGGGTCGCCCATGCCGAGATCGGCTGCTCTGCCTAGGTGACATTTTCCTATGCGCATCAATGTTGATGATCCGCCAAACACCGGGTGGCGGCGCAGCAAATTGCGCCGCCGCCCCGGCCAGAGAGCGACCGACCTATTGAATGCCGACCCTGAATTGCACGGCCCCGGTCTCCCCCGGCAACATCTGGCCCGTGCAGTTCCACTCGACCGCCCCGGCATAGCTGGCCACATTGCTTGCCGGCACCACCAGATCACAGCTGAGGTTGGGCGAGACCTGTTGCGGATCGACGATAGGCTCCGACAGCTGCGTATAGGGCGGGGTTCTATCGTAGATCTTGACGTTGGACGCCCGCGTGGTTGCGTTGTTTTGCAGATAGATGCGGTAGAGAAGGATATCGTTCACACTGCCGAGGTTGGTGGTGCCCTCCCCGGTGCCTTGGGTCTCATTCTCGACCGTTTTGCGCAGTTCAATCTGGGTGGAACGCCCCGCGACCGAGACCTCATCGGTATTGCTGGCCGAACTGGTCACCGTGGTCCGGGCGAATGCCGTGGTCGCTAGCACCTGATAGACATAAGTGCTGCCCTGCCCAGCGCCCGAACCGGCGGACACCCGTGAGACGATACAGATGGTCTGCCCCGTGGTGACGGCGATGGGGCCGGTGATCGGACCGTCGACGCTATCGTCACAGCCGATATCTTGGAACAGCGCCGCGCTGAACGCGCCGGTGGGGGTCGAAGTGGCACCAGCGTAGGAGAAGGTCACCGGCCCGTCTGAGGTGGCGGTATAGATATGCGGCAAGATCGCAACCTGCCCCTGTGCGACGGTCGTGGTCCTGTCATTGGTCAGACTGGGCAGTTGCAGCAGACCGATGTCCAACCCCATGCGATTGCCGAAAGCCTCGGGCGTGAAGGTGAATTCACCGTCATGCGGGTTGGTGTCGACCAAATCGGGCAGCCCGGTCGTCGCTTCCGAGATCGCCCGGTAATCATTCGCCGGGATCGCGCGGATCGTGATCGGGCCGCTGTAGCTGCCAGAAAGCCCATAGCTCCAAGTGCCATCGGTCGCGAGACCGGGGGTCGCCAGTACCGCACCGCCACTGTCGAGGATTTCCAACACCGCCGAAGATGCCCCCCCTTCGCTGCCATTGCGCAGGGCGTCATGGGCGGTACCGCCATCTGCCCCATTGTCGATAAAGACACGGCCCGTCAAAATCCGCTCTCCGGTGACGAGGGTCACGGAATAGGAGGCTTCGTCATCGTCGGGCAGTTGGTCGAACAGATCATCGGTCAGCGGCCCCGTGCTGGGATCGCTGTCGGGATCGGGCAGAGAGCTATAGATGATCTCGGCCTGATTGGTGAAATCACCGCTGCCCAGCACCGTGGTGGTGATCGTCAGGGTCTCGCTCTCTCCGCTGAGCAGTTCATCCACGAACCACAAGCCTGTGTCAGGGTCATAGGTATCCCCCGTCGCGGGCGCATCGTCCGAGACATAGGCGAAACCGCTTGGGATCTGGTCGATCACCTTGACCCCCGAGGGCGAGCCGCCGCTGACATTGGTGATGGTGATGATCCAATCGATGGTATCCCCCTCTGACACGTTGGTGATCGGCGTGGTCGTCCCAGTAGCGGCAGCGATTTTGCTGAGTTCGAGGTCACTGCCTGCCGGATCGAAGCCAAAGTCTTGGTCACTTGTCACGCTATTGCCGGAGACAGGAACGCCAAGCAGCGGGTTGGAGGTGCCGATGGTCAGCCCCGACGGCAGATCGGGGTCCGCCTCATCCAATGCGACACGGTAGGTCGTGTTCACCATCAACTCCCCCACCGCATAGGTGCCATCGGCCAAGGTATCCGTGGTCACCAGAAAGATGTCATCGGCGGTATTGGCCGGGGTGCCATTGTCGGCATAGACCGAAATGCCCACACCCGCGCCGAAATTGGTCTCCCCATTGTCTTTCACGTCCGAGGCATCCGCGTCTTCATAGATGTTGCCCGAGATGCCCCCCAGTGGGATCGGTGCAGGCCCCCGGCAGGAGATGCCATCGCTGCGCCCGCCTTCATCGACCGGAATGCCGGATACCAGTTGCGGCACACCTGTCGCCGTTGAGATGACAAAGAGGTTGTTGGTGGTGTTGGAATAGCCATAGAGCCTGCCGTCACGGTCGAACCACAGCGCGTCGAACATGCCCGCATAGACGGCAGGGCCGATCGCTTGGGGTGTCACGCTCCCCGGGGTGCCGTTGTTGACCGCAGCGCGGAACAGGAAGCCCGAGTTTCTGTCGATCCCGTACATGATGCCATCCACGGGGTTGAAGGCGAAATCTTCGGGATTGACGCCGATGGAGAGACTGATCTCGCCCAAGGCGATCGGCGTGGCGGGATTACTCAGATCGACGATCTGCCATGTATTCAGATCCACTTCGTAGATCAGCCGCCCATTCGGCAGGATATCCCCCGCGTTCAATGCATCCCCCGCCCCGGGGATATTACCGAAGTCCGTAATGTCGCCCGCGCCATCGATCCGGAAAAGCCTGCGGCTACTTTGATCCACGCCGTAGATATAGCCGTCCAGCGCGTTATAGCCCCACGCGCCGTCGCGGTTCTGTCCGGTGCTGCCCGAGGTCTCAACCGTTGTGGCATAGCTCCCCCCGCCATCGCGGAAGGTCATACGCCTCAGCGCTGAGGGGCTGTCGACGATGGCATAGAGCGAAGCATCGCAGACCAGCGGCGGCGGATCGCTTGAGATGGTGAGCGTATAGTCCTCCACCTCCCCCTCAAAGGCTGTGACAAGGCCAGTGCTGTCGGTCGACCAGCGAAAGCGGGCATAGGTGGGCAGTGTCGTTGCCCCCGCGGGGACCGCCACTTCGAAAAGGATCGTGCCATTGCTGAGGCCGTCCTTATCCTGCGGGCCGCCGTCTTGCAGGTTCACCGCCACCTGCTCCCCGGCTTGGTCAAAGGTGCCATCGCCATCGAAGTCGATAAAGGCCTGCAGATATGACGACCCCGGCGCGGCGATCAGATCACTGACTGTCACCGTGATCTCGGCCAGACCACCACGGTAGAATTGCGGCAGGATCACCCCGTCCTCATCATCCGACCCGTCGGCATCATCCCCCGTGGCCCCGATGGAGTTCTGCGTCAGCAGATCGATATCCGGCGGGGTGCTGCCCAGATAGACCTCAGGCGCACCGGGGCCTTCAATGATATGCTGCGGATCGCCATAGCTCGCCGGGGCATCGCCCCGGTCGGCGTCTGGCGGTGTCTTGATGGTGATGCCATAGTCTTCGACCTCCCCATCCGGGGCGGGGGTGATCGCATCGAGCCCCGCGGTCGAAGACCAGCGCAGTCGGACGAAGGTCGGGGTCAGAACGGCGGTGACCGGCACGCTGACGGGGAATGAAATCTCTCCATTCACCGCCCCGTCGAGGTCTTGCGGACCGCCGTCTTGGATATCGGTCGCGACCTGATCGCCAAGAAAGATGCCATCGCCGCCGAAATCGACGAAAGCCTGCAGGTAGCCAGTGCCGGGGGTGGGTTCGTTTACGACCACGGTCACCGTGCGGGTCAGATCACCGTAGAGCTGGGGAAAGCTCTCTTCGTTCTCATCATCCTTGCGATCAAGGTCATCGCCGGTGCCATCGACGGAATGTTGCGCCGAGCCGTCGCCGTCACCATTCAGCGCGCCGATCCAATATTGCGCGGTATCTGCGTGCTGCGGATCGCCATAGGTGACCGGCGCATCCCCCCGGTCGGGGCCGGAGCCTGCGTAGATCGTCGTGGGATCATCACGCCCTTCGCCCGGCCCGTTCGACGCCACGCCATCCCCGTCACCGGGGTTCTCGGAATCCGACAGGTCCGAGACTGCCGTCCCCCCCGGTGTCTGGGCCGTGACCTGCGCTTGGTTGCTGATCGTGGTGTCCAGATCCTCAGGCACCAGCGTGTAGGTCGCCGTATAGACGGCCTTCTCCCCGACCAGCAGCGTGCCTTCGGGCGACAGCGACGTGGCGGCCTGAAAGGTGATCACCGGGGGCACGCCCTTGCCGCTGAACTGCGTCTCGGCAAGCTGCACATTGGTCAGATCGACGTTGCCGAAGTTCTCAGCGGTAAAGACATAGGCGATCGTCTCACCCGGATCGGCATAGCCGTTGAGGTTGGTATCGACCAATTGCGCCAGTTTCAACAGACCGACAGAGCCCACATCGATCGAGACCTGCGCGGGCGCGGAATAGGCCCGCGGCTCATTCGGCAGGATGATGGGCGATTGATAGCGGTAGCTGATTGGCGTCGGCGCGGCAAAGAAGGCGACGAAGGGGGTAAAGGTCAGCTCCCCGGTCAGGTCGTCATAGCTCCATGTGCCCTCCCCCAGAATGTCGAAACCCACCCGGTGGCCCTCGGAATCGGTCACGATGTTCTGCGCCCCAGCAGGGGGGATCAGATCGACAGCCTGTTTCGCATATTCGCTAGGCTGGCCCGAATTATTGGCCGGCGCATTGTTGTTTTCCGTCGCGAGACTGTCGTTGAACAGGATGTTGACCACCACAGGCTCGCTCAGCACCTGTTCTTTCAGATCGTCCTGCAAAACGGGTGCTTTGAAGTCACCGCATTGCAGGTCATAGGTCTGCGCTTCGTCATAGGTCGGATTGGCGAGCCGGACGAGGAAGCCACTGTTGGCGGTCCGACCAAAGCGAAAGGTCGAGGTCTGCGGGTAGAAGATTTCAAGCCCCGATACCGGCTGGTTGCTATAGTTGCGGTCCCCGGCAAGATAGAACACCTCTGTCCCGAGGTTTGCATCCGGCCCTTCGATATAGCCCCGATAGGTCGTCGCGCTGCGGTCAATGCGGACATATTCGACCGTGCCGTCGCAGACGTTCACATAGACCTGCTCATTCAACGGACCGTCGATGTCATTAATCTGAAAGAAAACATCCGCCACCACCGGCACCCCGCCAGTATTGGTCGTGATGTTATGGGTGCCTGCCTCATAGAGGTAGAAATCCATGAAATGCGGGTCTTGCCCGGTCGAGGTAATCTGGATTTGCCCATTGCCCGAGGCGAAAATATGATCCCGCCCGGCAAAGGCCATTTCACCGACGATATCGACCGACACCCCGCCAACCGTGCCCGCGTTGCGCCACAAGGCCCGCTCCCCCACGCCGGCCCCGACCACGGTGGGCGCGGCGACGGGATTGAGAATGAGCTGCTGCGCCAAGGCGGCTCTGGTCAGCAAAGCCAGCAAGAACAATGTCCAAAACGATGCCGCGATCATCCGAAGCCAAGGCCCCTGCCCTGCCAAGGCCGAAAGGCGGCGCAAGTGCTGCGCCGTGAACGTGCCGAGAAAATAAGTGTAAAAATGCATATCTTTGCTCACAACCTTTTAAGACACAGCCTAGCGACGAAGCGGGTTCTGAGGACTTACGCAGAAAGGTATTAAGATATGCTTCCGGTTATAGGGGCGGTGAAGGGATAGGTGGTGGTCGCTCTTGTGCATATGCCTCTGTGCCCTAGCGGGCTGCAAAGCTGCCGCGCCTGTGCCGCCGCGCTACCAAATCAATTTTCCGAAAATGACCTATTGACCCTCCAGCGACTGGAAGCCCCATATTCAGCCCAAGACGAATAGAGGGCGTGAAATGGGCAAAGCGGAAACACTCACTTTTGGCGTGCAGAACATGAGCTGCGCGTCCTGTGTGGGGCGTGTCGAAAAAGCGCTAAACGCACTGGACGGGATCGGTGAGGCCCGAGTGAATCTTGCGGCAGAAACCGTGCGCGTGACGGCACATCCCGCGTTTAACGCGGGCGAACTCGATGCCGCCTTGGCGCAGGCGGGCTACCCGGCGCGCAAAACCACCCATCGTTTGCGGCTGTCGAACATGAGCTGCGCCTCCTGCGTGGGCCGTGTGGAACGCGCGCTGCTTGCGGTGCCGGGGGTGCTCTCGGCCACGGTGAACCTCGCCAGCGAAGAGGCGCGGGTCGAAATCTTGGAAGACGCCGATCTTTTGCCCGCCCTGCACGATGCGGCGGCAAAGGCAGGCTATCCCGCCAGCGTCGACACGCCCGGGGCGGGCACCCCCGAGGCCGCGACGCGCAAGGAAGCGGAGGCCATCCACCTCAAACGGATGACCCTGCTGGCCGCCGCGCTCACCCTACCCGTCTTTGTGCTTGAGATGGGCGGCCATCTGTTGCCCGCATTCCACCATCGGATCGCCGCGACCATCGGGATGGAGACAAGCTGGCTCATCCAATTCATTCTCACTACCCTCGTGCTGGCATGGCCGGGGCGGCATTTCTATAGCAATGGCCTGCCTGCGCTGGCGAAGGGCGCGCCGGATATGAACTCGCTCGTGGCACTCGGATCGGGGGCGGCTTGGCTCTACTCGGTCACCGCGCTCTTTGCGCCGGGGATACTGCCCGCAGGCAGCCGCGTGGTCTATTTCGAAGCCGCCGCCGTGATCGTCACGCTGATCCTGCTGGGCCGCTATCTTGAGGCCCGCGCCAAGGGGCGCACCGGGGCCGCGATTGCCAAGCTCATGGGCCTGCGCGCCACCAGCGCACGGGTGGAGCGCGACGGCGCTGTCATCGAACTGCCCTTGGAAAAGATCGAAACCGGCGACATCATCTACCTCCGCCCGGGCGAGAAGATCGCCACCGACGGCATCGTCGTCGAAGGGCAATCCTATGTCGATGAAAGCATGATTACCGGTGAGCCTGTGCCGGTGGAAAAGACCGGCGGTGCGGCACTCGTCGGCGGCACGGTCAATGGCACCGGCAGCCTGACCTATCGCGCCACGAAGGTGGGCGGTGACACGGTTCTGGCGCAGATCATCCGCATGGTCGAAGAGGCCCAAGGCGCGAAACTGCCCATTCAGGACTTGGTCAACCGCATCACCCTGTGGTTCGTCCCCGCGGTGATCGCCGTGGCACTGGTGACCTTTGGCGTCTGGCTGGCCTTTGGCCCATCGCTCAGCCATGCTTTGGTGGCTGCGGTCGCGGTGCTGATCATCGCCTGCCCCTGTGCGATGGCTCTGGCCACGCCGACCTCGATCATGGTCGGCACCGGACGGGCCGCGCAACTGGGCGTGCTGTTCCGCCAAGGCGACGCGCTGCAAAGCCTGCAAAGCGTCAAGACCATTGCCTTGGACAAGACCGGCACGCTGACCAAGGGCACCCCCGAACTCACCGATCTGGTGCTGATGAACGACATGACCGAAAACGAACTGCTGCCGCTGATTGGCGCGGTCGAAGCACGCTCGGAACATCCCATCGGCCAAGCCATCCTGCGCCGGGCCGAAGCGGCTGGCCCCGTGCCGCGCGAGATAATCGATTTCCAATCACATACCGGCTACGGCGTCAGCGCATTGGTGGCCGGCCGCCGGGTCACGCTGGGCGCCGACCGGCTGATGACCCGCGAGGGGATTGATCTGGGCAACGCTCAGCTTATAAGCGCGGATCTGGCCAAGGCGGGAAAAACCCCACTTTTCGCCGCGATCGACAACCAGTTAGCGGCGGTCATCGCGGTGGCGGACCCGATCAAACCCGGCACGCCCGAGGCCATCGCGCGGCTGCACGACCTCAACCTCGAAGTGGCGATGATCACCGGCGACAACCGCGGCACGGCAGAGGCCATCGCAGCGCAACTGGGCATCGACCGCGTCGTCGCCGAGGTGCTGCCCGATGGCAAAGTGGCCGCCATCGACGACCTGAGAAAAGGCGACAACCACATCGCCTACGTCGGCGACGGGATCAACGACGCGCCCGCGCTTGCGCAGGCCGATGTCGGGCTGGCCATCGGCACCGGCACCGATGTGGCGATCGAAGCGGCGGATGTGGTGCTGATGTCGGGCGATCTGCGCGCGGTGGTCAATGCCATCGACGTAAGCCAGCGCAGCATGGCGAATATCCGGCAAAACCTCTTCTGGGCCTTCGGCTATAACGTCCTGCTGATCCCCGTGGCCGCTGGCGCCTTCTACCCGCTGACCGGTTGGCTCTTGTCGCCCGCGCTGGCTGCCGGGGCAATGGCTTTGTCGAGCGTTTTCGTTCTCAGCAATGCCCTGCGCCTGCGCTGGATCGCCGCCCCTCTGACCGAGAGCGCCACCCCATCCCACGGCCCCCGGGCCGCCGCCCCCGTGGCCGCAGACGTAGCCGCAGAATAGGATCGTCCCATGAACATCGGAGAAGTCTCACAACGCACAGGGTTGCCGCCCAAAACCATCCGCTATTACGAGGATATCGGGCTGGTCAAGCCGCTGCGCGACGCCAATGGCTACCGTGCCTTCCGCGAAAGCGAGATGCACAAGCTGGCCTTTCTGGGCCGTGCCAGAACGCTGGGATTCAGCATCGAAGATTGCCGCAACCTGTTGGCGCTTTGGGAGGACAAGAACCGCGCCAGCGCCGATGTGCGCGCCATCGCCAAGGACCATTTGGCCCAGATCGAAGCCAAGATAAGCGGCCTGCAAGAGATGCGCGACACGCTCAGCACGCTGGTCCGCGACTGTGCGGGCGATGACCGGCCAGATTGTCCGATTCTGAAGACGCTCGGGACAGCGGCGAACTGATCCTATTAACCACGGAGGGCAGCGCTGCCCTCCGTGAGACAGCGCTGCCGGGCGTTTGGACCCCGCCCTAGCGTTTCAGCCGTTCCACGATGCTATGCGCCGTCACCGCGCCAATCTGCCTGCCCTCTTCAATCACCGCGAAACCCGCCTCCGGGCCGCGCAGACCGTCCATCAGATCCCGCACCGGCGTCTCGGCGCTGGTCTCGGGATGGGCAGCCCCATCGGTTGGCCCCATCACATCGCGGGCGGTCAGCACCTCAAGCGGGTTCATATTGGCCACGAATTCCGCCACATAATCGGAAGCGGGGTTCGAGAAAATCTCGCGCGGGGTGCCGATCTGCACGATGCGCCCGCCTTCCATGATCGCAATACGCCCGCCCAGTTTGAACGCCTCATCAAGGTCATGGCTGACGAAAATGATCGTGCGGTTAAGATCGCGTTGCAGGTCCAACAACTCATCCTGCAACCGCGTGCGGATCAGCGGATCGAGCGCCGAAAAAGGCTCATCCATCAGCAGGATCGGCGCTTCGGTGGCAAAGGCACGGGCAAGGCCCACACGCTGCTGCATGCCGCCCGAGAGCTCCCCCACCTTGCGGTCGGCCCAATCGCTAAGCCCCACCAGCTTCAACTGCCGCTCGGCCCGCTCCAACCGCTCGCCCTTGGGCACATTGGAGAGTTCCAGCCCAAGCGCCACATTGTCGCGCACCGTGCGCCAGGGCAGCAGGCCGAACTGTTGGAACACCATCGACACGCCTTCACGGCGCACCCGGCGCAGCTCTGCCGCGTTGCTCTCATGCACATCGCAGGACCAGCCCTCGGCATGAACCCGCACGGTGCCGCGCACCATCGGGTTCAGCCCATTCACCGCCCGCAAGAGCGTTGATTTGCCCGAGCCCGAAAGCCCCATCAGCACAAGGATCTCACCATTCTCAACGGTGAGCGAGCAGTCATGCACGCCCAACACCTGCCCCGTCGCTGCTTCGATCTCGGCACGGCTTTGGCCTTCGTCCATCAGCGGCAGCGCCTTCTCGGGCTTATCGCCGAAGACGATGGAAACATTGTCGAATTCTACTGCTTTAGTCATTTCCGCCCCACCCGCAGGATACGGTCGAGCATGATCGCCACGACAACGATCACCAACCCGGATTCAAATCCCAAGCCTGTGTTGACTTGGTTCAGGGCACGTACCACCGGCACGCCCAAACCGTCTGCGCCCACCAATGCTGCGATCACCACCATCGACAGCGACAGCATGATGGTCTGGTTCAGACCCGTCATGATCTGCGGCAACGCATAGGGCAGCTCAATCTTCCACAGCGTCTGGCGCGGCTTGGCGCCGAACGCCTGCGCGGCCTCAAGAAGCGCCTTGGGGGTCGAGGAGATGCCAAGCTGCGTCAGCCGGATCGGCGCGGGCAGCACGAAGATCACCGTGGCGATCAACCCGGGCACCATGCCAATGCCGAAAAAGACAATCGCGGGAATCAGATAGACGAAGGTCGGCAGCGTCTGCATCAGGTCCAAGACCGGGGCCACCCATGCATAAAGCCGGGGCCGATGCGCCACGGCGATGCCAATCGGCACGCCCACGCCCATGCAGACCACACAAGCCGAGAGCACGAGCGTCAGGCTCTCCATCGTCTCTTCCCAGTAATCTTGGTTCAGAATGAACAGAAAGCCGAGCACCACAAAGGCCACGGTTTTCCAATTGCGCTGAATGCCCCATGTGATCGCGGCGAAGACGGCGATCAGGATCAGCGGATGCGGGGTTTGCAGCACCCAGAGGATCGCCTCGATCAGCCGTTCCATCAGGTCCGACAGCCCGTCAAAGAACCACGCCCCGTTCGTTTGCAACCAATCCAGCGCGTCTTCGGCCACATCGGCCACGGGGATCTTGTTTTCTGTCAGCCAGTCCATGTCAGTCCTTCAGGATTGGAGAATTGCGCATGAGAATGACCCGCCCCATCAATCTGGAGCGGGTCTTGTCCATCATAGCGTGAGGATCACTTCAGCGAAGCGACAGCTTCCATCGCATCGCCGCCATCGACGGTGGTCACACCGTCCAGCCATGTGTCGAGCACGTCAGCATTGGCCTTGATCCAAGCGGCGGCGGCCTCTTCCGGCTTTTCGCCGTCATCGAGGATCGCGCCCATGATCTCATTCTCCATCTCAAGGCTGAATTCGAGGTTCTGGAGGAATTTGCCAAGGTTCGGGCATTCTTCGACGAAACCGGCGCGGGTGTTGGTGTAAACCGTCGCACCGCCCAGATCGGGGCCAAAGTAATCGTCACCACCTTCAAGATAGGTCAGGTCGAAGTTGGCGTTCATCGGATGCGGCTCCCAACCAAGGAAGACAACAGGCTCCTCCTTGCGGCTGGCGCGCTGCACCTGTGCCAACATGCCCTGCTCGGAGGATTCGACGACTTCGAAGTCCTTCAGGTCAAAAGCATTCTCGTCGATCATCGACTGGATCAGACGGTTGCCGTCATTGCCGGGCTCAATGCCGTAGATCTTGCCTTCCAGCGCATCGGCGTTGGCGGCGATGTCGGCGAAGGTTTTGATCCCCATGTCGGCGGCGGCCTTGTTCACGGCCAGCGTGTATTTCGCGCCTTCAAGGTTCGCGCGCACGGTGTCGACGCTGCCCTCTTCGCGGTATTTGGCGATATCGCCTTCCATCGTCGGCATCCAGTTGCCCAAGAACACGTCGATGTCGCCCGAGGCCATGGAAGTATAGGTCACCGGCACGGCGAGGATCTTGGTCTCGGTGTCATAGCCAAGCGCGTCGAGCACGACAGAGGCGGCGGCGGTGGTGGCGGTGATGTCGGTCCAGCCCACGTCGGAGAAGGTGACTTCGCTACACTCGGCAGCGGCCAGCGAGGTCGCAGCGACCGTCGCCAGAGCGGATGTCATAAGCAGTTTTTTCATTGGTGTTCTCCCCAGAGAAGTTTTTATTGACTGATGCGCCAATCAAAAGCCATCGGCCGCGATATTGCAACCGGATTAATTTTGCCAACCTACTGGAGGGCAAAATGCAATACTACTTGTTTCAAAACTCACTCCCGCGCGGCCTGTTTGGGGCGTAGAACCGGGGTGACATTTTTATCCGCGCCGGGCTCTGGCTCGGCATCGATTTCGGGGGCGTCTTCGGTTTGGGTTGTCGGCTCTTGGTCAGGCTCCTCCTGCGGCGTCTCGGATGCTATCGGAGACGTTTCCGACGTCTCGGCCTCCGGCGTTTTCTTAGTTGTTTCAGTGGCTTCGCCCGGAAGCGCGCCCGCCTCCATCCCAAATGCCGCGCGGATCGCGGCTTGGGTACCGTCGCCATAAAGCCCGTCAATCGCACCGTCATAAAACCCGACATCCGACAGCTTGCGTTGCAGCGCTTTGCGGGTATCACTGTCGAACAAACGCGGCTCCTCCTGCATTAGCCCCAGCAGGGTGCCATCCCCCGCCCGCAGCGCGCGATAGAGGTAGAGCGCGGCATCCGCAGCCCCGCGCCCCGGCACTTTGTCATCGTCGATCATCGCGGCAAAGTTGAACATCGCAGCAGGGTGTCGCCTATCGGCTGCACGGCGGAAGTAATCGAGCGCCAGTTCGGGGTCGGCCTCCTGCCCCAATTCGCCCTGCAAGTGGATGAAGCCCAGATCGTTCAAGGCCCCGGCATGGCCCCGCTCGGCAGCGTCGCGATAAAGCTGCATCGCGCGGGCCTCGTCTTGCTCCACGCCCCGACCCTCTTCGTAGAGCTGGGCCAGTTGATAGCGCGCTTCGGCTGAGCCGGTCTCAATCGCGAGCATGAGCTGCGCCGCCGCATTCTGCGGATCATAGCGCGGATCGTCGGGATCGCTTTGCAGGGCGGCGAGGCCGAGTTGCGAGCGGGTATCGCCCTGCCCCGCCAATTCGGCCAAACGCTGGCCCTGTGTCTCGTTCAAATCGGCCCAGTCCCCCGGGGCCGATTCCCCGTCACCGCCGCCGAGGAAGAATGGCATGGGGTTAAGCCGCCCATAGCGCCGCGCTGAGAGGCTGCCACCGCTGCGGCTGCGCAAAGCCGCGCGGAAATCATCCAGCATGGCCCCGACCTCGACCTCCGGCTGGGCCAAAACCTCGGCCAGCGTTTCGGCGAAAAGGCCCGCGTTTTCACCGCTCTCGTCACAAGCGCCCACCTCGCCAGAAGTCACGACCAAGGTGCCAAGGCGTGGCTCAGGCGGTGGCAGGGGCGCGGTGGCTTGCTGCGGGGCGGCGTGGCAGTTGTCGAGCAGAACAAGCCGTATCTGCCGCGCCTTGCCCGCCGCACGCAGGAGCGCGGGAAGGGCAACCCCCTCCCGCCGCAGCGCCGAGGCTGGGGCCAAAGGTGCGTCGATCGGGATCAGATAGCTCTGCCCGCCGGAGGCGACACGGCGGCCCGCGTAGTAAATCAGGGCGATGTCCGCCGTTTCGGCCTGAAAGGCAAAGTCGGAAAGCGCTTGTTTGAACGCCGCGCTCTCAGCGTCGATCAGCGTGGTGACGTCAAAGCCCTGCCCCTCCAGCGCCTTGGTCAGCCGCACCGCATCCGCGCGCGGACCGTCAAGCGTGACGGCATCCTCATAGGCGGAGACGCCGATGACCATCGCCACACGGTCTTGCGCCGCTGCGGCGAAGGGCAGAAACAGCATCAGCAGAAGCGCGGTCAGACGCATATGGCAGGATCCTTTCGGTCAGCTTCGGTTGGGCAGCGCCGCCCGTTAACCTATGCTGGCAGGAAAAGGTTTCCACCATCGTAACAGTTTGAAATGAATCCGACCTTGGCCCCCCTGCCTCAGGCGTGGGGCGGTGTCTCCTCGATCTCGCGGTCTTCTCCCGGCACGTTCAGCGTGGCCCAAGTATCGCCATCCGGCAACTCAGGCGGGTTTGGCAGGCAATCGCGACGATGGATATTCGCCTTGGCCATGAAATTGGCCGACACCGGCGCGGTGACAAAGATAAAGGCCATGATCAGCAGCTCATGCAGCGACCCCGTGCCCGAAAGGAAAGAGTTCACCATGGCCGCCAGCAGATAGGCCCCGATCCCCAGCGTCGCGGCCTTGGTCGGCGCGTGCAGACGGGTCATGGGATCATTCAGCTTGAGCAGGCCAATCCCGGCGACAAGCACAAAGAAACTGCCGATCACCAGCAGCGCGATAACGAAGTAAGTGGCGATGATCTCAGGGCTCATTCGATGATATCTCCGCGCAGGACGAAACGGGCATAGGCCACGGTCGAGACGAAACCGAGCATGGCGATGATCAGCGCGGCCTCAAAGTAGATTTGCGTGCCTTGCAAAACGCCCAAAAGCACGATGATGCCGATGGCGTTGATAAACATCGTGTCCAGCGCCAGAATCCGGTCCCCCGTGCCGGGGCCGATCCACAGACGGATCATCGCCATGAACTGCGCAATGGCGACGAGGGTCAGCGCGCCGTAGAGCGCCAGCGTCAAAAGGTCGGTCGCTTGGGTCATACGAAAATCTCCTTCAAGCGGCGTTCGTAGCGGTCTTTGATCTCATCACGCACCGCGTCGGGGTCGCTCGCGTCCAGCGCGTGTACCAAGAGGTAGCGCCCGTTGTCCGACAGGTCCGCCGAGACGGTGCCGGGGGTCAGGGTGATGGTGCCCATAAGGATCGTGATCGCCTCGGGTTCTTTCAGGTCCAACGGCACGACGACCCAAGCGGGTGACATGCTGGCGTTGGATTTGGTCAGGATGATCCAGGCCACCTGAATATTGGCGATGACGATGTCCCAGATCACCAAAAGCACATAGGCCAGCGTTCGCAGCGGGCGGATGCCGTGCGGCCGGTCCGTCCACCAGCGCGCGGTCAGGATCGGGATCACGATGCCAAGGATCAGGCCAAAGACCAACATGCCTGCGCTGAACTTGTTTTGCAGCAGGATCCACACCGCGGTCAGCAGCAGGGTCAGAAACGGGTGCGGCAAGAGCCAACGGATCGGTCGCATCATGTCAATGGGCCTCCTCTTTGCCGTCCGACAGTTTGCCGGGGGTCTCCAACACGGTGGTCAGGTAACGTTCCGGCCCGAACAATTGCTTTGAAATCGTGGTGGCATATTGGGTGGCCAGTCCGGCCAGCAGTGTATGCGCCACCAGCAGGGCCAAGAGCCCACCCACCGCGACATAGCTCAACGCCGAGGGGCGCTCAGCGGGGGTTGCCCCCTCCTCCGGCGTGACGCTGCGCGCCTTCCAGAAGACCACGCTGCCCGCGCGGCCAAAGCCCACGAGGCTCAAAAGGCTCGCGCCCAAGATCACGGCCCAGATCCAGACCCAAGCATCGCTGGCGGCGGCGGCATCCATGATCAGCAGCTTGCCCAGAAAGCCGGAAAGCGGCGGCACGCCGACCATGGCGATGGCGGCAACAAAGAACAGGGCCGAGGTCAGCTTGGCCCCCGCCACCTGCGGCTGCGCCGTCAGATCAAGGTTGTCGCGCCCTGCCCGCGCCAAATCGGCAATCAGGAACAGCGCGCCCGCGGCCAGTGTCGAATGCACGATATAGTAAAGCGCCGCCGCAATCCCCTCGGGCGTGAACAGCGCGATCGAGATCATCACCATGCCCATGGAGCCGATGACGGAAAAGGCCACCATACGGTCCAACTGCTTGGCCGCCAGCACGCCGATCATGCCAAGCGCCAGCGACAGCAGTGCTGCGGGAAGCAGCCATGTGGTGTGCAGATCCGCCGTCACGGCCAGTTCGGGCGGGAAGATCAGCGTATAGACGCGGATGATCGCATAGGCGCCGACCTTGGTCATGATGGCGAAAAGCGCCGCCACCGGGCCGGGTGCTTCGGCATAGCTCGACGGGAGCCAGAAGTGCAGCGGCACCACGGCGGCTTTGACCGCAAAGACCATCAAGAGCAGCACCGCCGCAATGCGGATGCCCACGGTCGCGCCTGCATCGATCAAGGCCACCCGCTGCGCCAGATCGGCCATGTTGAGCGTCCCCGTCTCGGCATAGATTGCGCCGAGCGCAAAGAGGAACAGCGTCGAGCCCAGCAGGTTATAGAGCACATATTGCACCCCAGCCCGCAGACGCGGCGTGCCACCGGCGTGGATCATCAACCCGTAGGAGGCGATCAGCAGCACTTCGAAAAAGACGAAGAGGTTGAAAAGGTCGCCCGTCAGGAAGGCGCCCATGATCCCCATCAGTTGGAACTGGAACAGCGCATGAAAATGCCGCCCGCGTTCGTCCCATTTCGACCCGATGACATAAAGCAGTACAAACAGCGCCAGCACCGCCGTCAGCGTGACCATCAGCGTCGACAGGCGGTCGCCGACCAGCACGATGCCAAAGGGCGCGGCCCAATCGCTGAGACGGTAGAGCATGACCTTGCCGCTCGCCGCCTCGACAGAGAGGCCAAGCCCCACGACGACCAGCGCAAGCGCGCCAAACAGCGACAGCACCCGCTGGATGGTGATGTGATAGCGTGCGGCCAGAATGATGAAAGGCGCGATAAACGCAGGCAGCACGATGGGCAGGATCAGCCAATGGGTCATGTGCGGTCCTCCGCCTTGGTATCGGTCAGCGGCTCGTCCACATGATCATCCTTATTGCCCAGATAGGCCCCGAGGGCGATCATCACCACCACGGCGGTCATGCCAAAGGAAATCACGATGGCGGTCAGCACCAGCGCTTGCGGCAGCGGATCGGTATAGCGCGCGGCATCGCTCAGGATCGGCGGTGCGCCCACGGTCAAACGGCCCGAGGCAAAGAGAAAGACGTTCACCGCATAGGTCAGCAGCGATGTGCCCATGATGACGGGAAAGCTCCGCAAGCGCAGCACGAGGTAGAGGCCAGAGGCTGTCAGGATGCCGATGGCGGATGCGACGAGAAGTTCCATGTTATGCCTCCGCCTTGGTGTTGTCTTCGCGCGATGGGTCGATGTCCATCGGATGATCCGCCTCGGGCACATGCGCCCGGCGCGCCAGCCGCGAGAAGCTTTCGAGCGACAGCATCACCGCCCCCACTACGGCAAGGAACACGCCCAGATCGAACAGCGCCGCCGTCGCCAGTTCGAACTTGTCGAAGGGCGGGATGCGCACATAGGTGAAGTCCGATGTCAGGAACGGCTTTGCAAAAAGCCACGATCCGATCCCCGTCAGCCCCGCGATCAAGACGCCGGTGCCGATGATCCCATGATAGGGATAGCGCAGCCGCGCCGAGGCCCAGGCAAAGCCGCTGGCCATATATTGCATCACCACGGCGATAGAGACGATCAAACCGGCGATGAAACCGCCCCCCGGCTCGTTATGACCGCGCAGGAAGATGTAGAAACCCACCATCAGCACCACCGGCATGATCACGCGGGTCATCACCACCATCATCATCGGGTGCCGGTCGCCCGCGCGCGGCTGGTCAGGTTTGCGGTTCAGCAAACGCGCCCGCACCGGGCCCGAGAGCAGCGTCTCGGTCAGCGCGTAGATCAGCAGGGCGGCGATGCCCAGCACGATGATCTCGCCATAGGTGTCGAAACCCCGGAAATCCACGAGGATCACGTTCACCACATTGGTACCGCCGCCACCCTTGTAGGAGTTGGCGAGGTGGAATTCGGAAATGCTCGGCGCCACGGTGTCGCGCAGCAGGTAATGGTAGGACAGCGCCATGGTCGCCGCCCCCGCCGCGAGGGAGACGACAACGTCCCGCGTCCGGCGCAGCACGCTGCTTTCAATGGGTGTGCGGTTGGGCAGGAAGTTCAGCGCCAAGAGCAGCAGGATGATCGTCACCACCTCGACCGTCAGCTGAGTCATCGCCAAGTCAGGCGCGCTGAAGAAGACGAAACCGGCCGAGACGATCAGCCCGACGATGCCGATCAGGATCAGCGACAACAGGCGGTTGCGGTGCAGGAACACCAGCCCGCAGGCCGCCGCGACCAGCATCAGCCAGCCCGCGATCTGCACGGCGTTGGTCGGCTGAAGCACGCGGCTCGCCGCGCCCACCGTGCCGGTGGCCCAGGCGTAATAGCCCACGCCCACAACGGTCACCGCCATCACGGCGGCATAGCGTGAGAAAGCCCCGTTGTGCAGCCGCAGCGATACCGCCTGCGACAGGCCGACAGAGGCCGCGATGATCCGGTCAAAGATACGCTTGGCCTCGGGCCGGGGTGCGGCATCCCAGACGCGCAGCAGCGGGGTGAAGAGCGTCAGCAAGATCAGCCCGCCCACGACCGCGATGATCGACATATAAAGCGCCGGCCCCAGCCCGTGCCAGATTTTGAAATGCGCAGAAGACATCTCGGCTGCGTCGCCGAGGACAGAGGCGGTCACCAGCTTGACGAAAGGCTCGGCCAGAAACGGCGCGAGGCCGATCACCACCACGGGAATGATCAAGAGCGCCGGCGGCAGCCAGAGGCCGGGCTTGGGATCATGCGGATGATCAGGATAATCGTCACGCTCCTTGCCAAGGAAGGTGTGGCCGATCAGCCGGAAACTATAGGCCGCGGAGAAGAGCGCGCCGAAGGTCGCAAGCGCAGGCACCAGCCACGGCAGATCGAAAAGCGTGGTGTGCAGCGTCTCTTCCAGCATCATCTCTTTCGACAGGAAGCCATTGAACAGCGGGATCCCCGCCATCGAAAGCGACGCCAGCGTGGCGATCACGAAGGTTACCGGCATCAGATGCCGCAGCCCGCCCAAACGGCGGATATCGCGCGTATGCACCGCGTGATCCACGATCCCCGCCGACATGAAGAGCGCGGCCTTGAAGGTCGCGTGGTTCAGGATGTGAAACACCGCCGCCAGCGCGCCAAAGGCCGTGCCAGTGCCCAGAAGCATGGTGATCAGACCAAGGTGGCTGACCGTCGAGAAGGCCAAAAGCGCCTTCAGGTCATGTTTGAACAGCGCGATCACCGCGCCCAGCACCATGGTGATCAGCCCCGCCGTGGTGACGATGACGAACCACTCCGGCGTGCCAGAGAGCACCGGCCACATCCGCGCCATCAGGAAGATCCCCGCCTTCACCATCGTGGCGGAGTGCAGATAGGCCGAGACCGGCGTGGGCGCGGCCATGGCGTGGGGCAGCCAAAAGTGGAAGGGGAACTGCGCCGATTTGGTGAAACAGCCCAGCAGGATCAGGATCAGCGCGGGCAGATAGAGCGGCGAGGCTTGGATCGCCTCCCGGTTCTCCAAGATCACGCTCAGGTCATAGCTGCCGACGATCTGCCCCAGCAGCAACATGCCACCGATCATCGCAAGCCCGCCCATGCCCGTCACGGTCAGCGCCATCCGCGCCCCTTGGCGGCCTTCGGGGAGATGCTTCCAATAGCCGATCAGCAGGAAAGACGATAGCGAGGTCAGCTCCCAGAAGATTAGCAGAATCAACACGTTATCGCTCAGAACAATGCCGACCATTGCGCCTTGGAAGAGCAAGAGATAGGTGAAAAACTCACCCATATGATCATTGCGCGACAGATAAGAGCGCGCATAGGCGATGATAAGTAGACCGATGCCAAGGATCAGACAGGCAAAGAAAAAGCCAAGACTGTCGAGCATCAAGGTCAGGTTCAGACCAAGCTGCGGGATCCAGTCAACCCGCGCGGTCAGCACCTCTCCGGCCAGCACGGCGGGCAAATGGGTGAGCAGGCCCACAAAGGCCACGAGGGTAACCATGAAGGTGACCCCGGCGCAGGCTTGGCGCCCTGCGGAATTCATCAGTCCGGGTAGCAAAGCACCAAGGAAAGGCAAGGCAACGATAAGGAAGAGGGACACGCGAACTCCTGATCTAGCGGACTGAAAGGTCACCACGTTCTGTAGAAATTTTCCCGGCACCTCAAGCGAAACCGGGCAATAAACGCCAGATTGTCGCAGGTTACGCCCCCGCCCTGCCCCGTGGGAGGGGGATGCCTGTGCCTTTGCCCGTCCGACAGTACCGCTCGGGCCGCGTCACCCCGGCTGGAAGAGGTCCCGGTAGTTTTCGCGCAGCACGTTCTTTTGCACCTTACCCATCGTGTTGCGCGGCAGTTCCGGCAGCACGATCAACTTCTGGGGCTGTTTGAACTTGGCCAACGATCCGGCCACGCCCGCGGCGATCTGCTCCACGTCCAGCTCCACCCCCCGGCGTGCCACCAGCACCGCCACGACGCTTTCGCCGAAATCGGGGTGCGGCACGCCGATCACCGCGCTTTCCAACACGCCCGGTTGGTCGTCGAGCAGCAGTTCGACCTCCTTGGGGTAAATGTTATAGCCGCCTGAAATGATCAGATCCTTGTCGCGGCCCACGATGGTGACATAGCCATCCGCATCGCGCCGCCCCAAATCGCCGGTGATGAAAAACCCGTCTTCGCGCAATTCAGCGGCAGTCTTCTCGGGCATTTGCCAATAGCCCTTGAAGACATTCGGCCCCCGCACTTCGATGCTGCCGATCTCGCCATCCGGCAGGGTCGCGCCGGTTTCGGGGTCGGTGATCTTCAACTCCACATCCGGCAGCGGCAGGCCCACGGTGCCCGGGCGGCGCTCGCCCTCATAGGGGTTACTGGTGTTCATATTGGTCTCGGTCATGCCGTAACGCTCAAGGATACGGTGGCCAGTCCGGGTCTCGAAATCCACATGGGTTTCCGCCAACAGCGGGGCGGAGCCCGAGATGAACAGCCGCATATTCGCCGCCGTCTCGCTGGTAAATTGCGCGTCGTCCAACAGCCGGGTGTAGAAGGTGGGCACCCCCATCATCGCGGTGGCATGGGGCATCCGGTCGATCAACCGGTCGATGTCGAGCTTGGGCATAAAGATCATCGCGCCCCCCGCCACCAGCGTCACATTCGTCGCCACGAAAAGCCCGTGGGTATGGAAGATCGGCAGCGCATGGAGCAGCACGTCTGCATTGGTAAAACGCCACAGATCGGCCAGCGTCTGCGCGTTGGACAAAAGGTTCGCCTGCGTCAGCATCGCCCCCTTTGAGCGCCCCGTCGTGCCGGAGGTATAGAGGAAGGCCGCCAGATCATCGCCCCCACGCGCGACGGTCTCGAACTGATCGGGGGCCGAGGCTGCGCGGTCCGCAAAACTGCCATCGTTTTCGGTGCCCAGCGTCTCAAGCTGGCAGCCCGTGTCCTTGGCCAGCGGCGCCATCTCGTTGCGCCGCGCAGGCTGGCAGACAAAAGCCGCCGCCCCGCTGTCGGTCACGAAATAGCGCACCTCATCCGCCGTATAGGCCGGGTTCAGCGGCAGAAAGATCACGCCCGCCTGCACGCAAGCGGCATAGAGCGCCAAGGCATCCGCGGATTTGTCGATCTGCACCGCGAGCCGGTCACCCGGCTTCACCCCCAGCTCGGTTAGCACATGGGCAAAGCGGCCCGCCCGGCTCAGAAAGCCCGCATGGGTCAGCGTCACCCCGCCCTCAAGGTGCAAAAAGGCGGTCGTCTTGCCCGCGTGACGGCCAAACAGAGTGTCATAAAGGGGGTTTGCCATCACGGTGCTCCTCACGTGTTGTTCTTGGGAAAGCCGATTGCCTCCTCGCGGAATTACAACCGTATTACGCAGGGTAATGCAAGCAGGCGGAGGGCTGCGTATGGCTGCGGTGAGGGGAAATGTTGAACCGAGGCAATAGGTTGTAGGGCGACGCTCGGACGCGTCGCCCTGCGGATTAGCGGCCCATTAAGCCCGGCAACCAAGTACCGATGCCCGGCAGCCAGACGACCAGCGCCAGCACGAAGAGCTTGATTAACAAAAAGGGCATCACCGAGGCATAGATTTGCGGCATCCGGATCCCCTCGGGTGCCACGCCCCGCATGACGAAGAGAAGCAGCCCGAAGGGCGGTGTCAGCAGACCGATCTCCATGGTCAACAGGTAAACCACGCCGAGGGTCAGCTCGTTGATCTCCATCGCGCCCGCCAGGGGCACGAAAACCGGGACCGTCACCATCAACATCGACACTTGATCGATGAAACACCCCAGAAACAGCAGGATCGCGATCATCCCCAAAAGCACCATCAAAGGCGTCGGATCGACCGCGTTGATTGCATTGATCAGCCCGTTGGTCGCGCCAGAAAAGCTCAGCACCTGCGCAAAGGTCTGGCTGGCCGCAATGATGAACAGGATCATCACCGACAGTTTCAGCGTCTCCATCAGGGCACGGCCCATCTTCTCCCAACTCAAGGCCCGATAGGCTGCCCCGATGATCACCGCCGTGATACTGCCCAGCGCAGCGCTCTCCGTGGGTGTGGCGATCCCTGCCAGCAGAGAGCCGATTACCACCGCGAAAAGTACCGTCAGCGGCAAGACATAGATCGCAAAAGGCGTCCACCGTTCGCGCAGCGACATATCCTCGTAAACATCGGGCGGCGCGACCTTTGGGTCCAATACACTGCGCCCCACCACATAAGCCACGAAAAGCACCGCCAGCAGCAAGGCCGGAAGTACCCCCGCGATCAGCAGCCCCGCGATGGAAATACCGGCGAGCGAGCCCACCAGCACCGCCAGCGCCGAAGGCGGGATCAGCATCGCAATCGCCCCCGAAGCCATGATCGGCCCCATGGCCATCGACGGGTGGTAGCCCCGTTTCAGCATCCCCGGAAGCAGCGTGCCGCCCAGCATCGCGGTATTGGCGATGGTCGAGCCGGAGAGTGCCGCAAAGATCGTGCCGCCGAAGATCGTCACCACTGACATGCGGCCCGGGATGCGGGTCACCACCCGCTCAATGGCGTCGATGGCGCGGTGCGCCACCCCGGTCTGGAAGAGGATCTCCCCCATCAGGATGAACAGGGGTATCGGGGCAAGCTGGAAATTCGCCACCGATTGCGCCGAGTTGCGCGCCAGCTGCAGAATGCCACGTTCGCCACCCAGCACGAAGTATGCGCCCACGGTGGTCACGGCGATAAAGGCAAAGGCGACCGGCAAGCCGATCAGCAAAAGCACCGCGAGGCTGCCCAGCATGAGCGTCAGGATCAAAGCCCAATCCATCTCAAAGACCACTCAGACTACGCTCGGCCGTTTCCGGATAGAAAAGGCGGCGAATGAAAATAACCGTGCAAAGCGCCAATGACAGCGGCACGAAGGCCAGCATCCACCATTCCGGAATGACGAATGACGTGCGGATCATCGACCCCCGCGCGGCCGACGCCAGCACCGCTTGCAATCCGTACCACCCCAACACCCCTGCCGTGACAGCGCCGATGGCGCTGGTGAGACGGGTGAGCACATGGGCCGTGCGTGGCGCAAGATTGCTGGTGATCAGATCGACCTTCACATGGCCACCGATCGACAGCACCCAAGGCGCGCCAAGGAAGGTGGCGATCATCAGCGCGTATTGGATCGCATCCAGCGCGCCATAGACCACCGGCAGGCCAAAATTGCGCAGCACAACATTGAGAGCAATGAACACCGCGATCACCCCGAGGATACCAGCCGAAAAAACGGCCAGCCCCCGGAGTGTCCGGTCAAACATTCTAGAGATCATTGGAGGATCACTTGGTCATGCAGGCGCGCATCTGCTGCGCAAGATCGGCATCGACCTCTTCCACCGCGGCCCAACCGGCATCGCGGGCGGCAGCGATCCAAGTCTCGGCATCGGCCGCGCCAAAGGTGATCGTCTCGATACCCGCCTCGGCCTGCGCCGCATATTCCGAGGCGTTCCGATCCGCGTTGTCGTTGTTCAGTTCTTCCATCCAAGCGGCACCTTCGGCCAGCTTGGCGCGCTGCTGCTCCGTTAGCCCGTTCCAAGTATCAAGGTTCACCAGAACGTTGACGTCGACGTTGTAAAAGCTCGGGTCGACACGGTACTTCGTCTGCTCGTCCCAACCAAGGTCCAGCACCCCCTGCGAGGGCCAGCCGTAGCCGTCAATCGCCCCACGCTCCAGCGCGCTGTAGACCTCGCCCGGCGCGGTCCGCACGAGGTTGGCGCCAAGCTGCGTAAACATCGCTTGGTAAACCGGCGTGGTACGGATGGTCAGACCGCTCAGATCCGGCCCCTCGACCGGTTTGGTGAGATAAAGGTGATAGCCGATCCCGTCGCCCGCATGGGCGAGGTATTTCACTTTCATCTGCTCTTGATGGATACGGTCGACCAGTTCATAGCAGCCATTGGCGCGCTGGTCCTGAATGGTGTTCTCGGCCAAATGCAGTGCGTCGCCGGTGGGCAGCAGGTTGGGGTAATAGGCCGTAGTGTTATTTGCGATGTCGACGACGCCGGACTGCACCGCATTGCCCAGTTCAAAAGGCGGCACGGCCTCAGGACCGCCGACCAGATTGATCTGCACGACCCCTTTGCCGTTCTCGTTGATCCACTCGACAAAGGACTCGAACTCGCGGCTAAAGGCGGTGCCAAGGGTAAAGGCAGAAACGGCGCGCAGGGTCACTTCTTCGGCCTGAGCGATGCTGCCGGTGGCAAATGTGCTGACGGCAAAGACCGCCGCGCTAAGCGTGGTTGTTGTTTTCATGGTCGTCTCCCAGTTGTGATCAAAAGCCCGCGATCTTTGCCTCGGTGCCCTCGCATGCAAATGCATAATATGTATCTGCATGTAATTGGTAGCGACTAGATTTCCCTACGTCAATTTAATCTCGGCTTCCCTTGCCCTTACGCGCGCTTCATCAGTTCCATGCGCAAATTGTCGCGGCATTAAGATAGATTAATGACGCCGCTGACGCGAGAACATATATAGAACGCATGGTAAAACAGACACTCGATCAAAAACTGGCGATTCTCAGCGATGCGGCGAAATACGACGCCTCCTGCGCCTCCTCGGGCTCCACCAAGCGCGACTCGCGCGATGGCAAGGGGCTGGGCTCCAACGAAGGCAGCGGCATCTGCCACGCCTATGCCCCGGACGGGCGGTGCATCAGCCTGCTCAAGATCCTGATGACGAATTTCTGCATCTACGATTGCAGCTATTGCATCAACCGCGTCTCCTCGAACGTGGAGCGCGCGCGCTTCAGCGTGGACGAGGTGGTGAAACTCACCATCGAGTTCTACCGCCGCAATTATATCGAGGGGCTGTTCCTGTCCTCGGGCGTGATCCGCTCACCCGATGCCACGATGTCGGACATGGTGCAGATCGCCCGCAAGCTGCGCCACGAGGAGAACTTTCGCGGCTACATCCACCTCAAGACGATCCCCGACGCCTCCCCTGAGTTGATCGAGGAAGCGGGCCGTCTGGCGGACCGACTGTCAATCAACGTGGAACTGCCCACCGACACGGCGGTGCAGCAATATGCGCCCGAGAAAAAGCCCGAGCAGATCCGCCGCGCCATGGCCAATGTGCGGATGACCAAGGAGGCGAGCAGGGACAAGTCTTACTCCGGCAAACGCCCGCCGCGCTTCGCCCCCGCGGGCCAGTCGACGCAGATGATCATCGGCGCGGATGGGTCGAACGACGCCACCGTGCTGGGGCAATCGACGCGGCTCTATTCTAGCTACAAGCTGAAGCGGGTCTATTACTCTGCCTTCTCGCCCATTCCCGACAGTTCCGCGAAACTGCCGCTGATCCGCCCGCCCCTGCAACGCGAACACCGGCTCTATCAGGCCGACTGGCTGCTGCGGTTCTACGATTTTCAGCTGGACGAGATCACCTCCGTCACCCGCGACGGCAATCTTGATCTTGAGGTTGACCCGAAGCTCGCCTGGGCGCTGGTGCACCGCGAACACTTCCCCCTCGACGTCAACCGCGCCAGCCGCGAGATGCTGCTGCGGGTGCCGGGGTTCGGGGTGAAGACCGTCAACCGCATCCTCGCCGCCCGTCGCCATCGCGCCCTGCGCTACGAAGACCTGACCCGCATGGGCGCCTCGATGAAAAAGGCCCGCGCCTTTGTCACCGCGGGGGGCTGGACGCCCGGCGGCCTTACCGACAGCGCCGACCTGCGCGCGCGCTTCGCGCCGCCGCCTGAGCAATTGACCCTGTTCTGATGCACCGCGTCTCCCTGCCCCCCATCGGCACCGCCAAGGCATGGCGCGAGGCGGCGCGCGGTTTTCTGGCCGCGGGCGTTCCGCCCGAGCAGATCCTCTGGGGCGACCATGCCGCCGCCCCAGACCTGTTTGGCGGGGAAGCCGCGCCGACGGCCAAGGGCCGCGTCGCGGTGCCGCGCAGCTTCGTGTCGATGGCCGAGACCGCCGTCTGGCACAGCGACCCGGAACGTTTCGCGCGGCTTTATGCCTTCCTCTGGCGCGTGAAGGACGCGCCGCATCTGATGTCGGACCGCGGCGATGCCGACCTCGCCGTGCTGCGCGGGATGGAGAAGAACGTCCGCCGCTGCCAGCACAAGATGAAGGCGTTTGTCCGCTTCCGCGAGATCGGTGATCCAAACGCCCCGCGCCGCAGCTTCGCCGCGTGGTTCGAGCCCACGCATCACACGGTGGAGCCGACGGCGGATTTCTTCGTGCGGCGGTTTTCCGACATGGACTGGCGCATCCTGACGCCCGATGTCTCGGCGATCTTCGAGGGCGGCAAGCTCAGTTTTCAGGAAGGCCACGCCAAGCCTGACCTGCCCGAGGACGCGGGCGAGCAGCTTTGGATCACTTACTTCCAGAACATCTTCAATCCCGCCCGCCTGATGGTGAAGGCGATGCAATCGGAGATGCCCAAGAAATACTGGAAGAACATGCCCGAGGCCGCCTTCATCCCCCAGATGATCGCCGAGGCCCCGGCCCGCGCGCGTGCCATGGCCGAAGCCGCACCGACCCTGCCGCCCGCGCGCATGGACCGGGTGCAGGCGCAGCTTTCGGCTTTTGAGTCCGCTTGGGACGGCCCGGCCGAAGAGCTTCCGTCCGCGATCCGCGCCTGCACCCGCTGCCCGCTTCATTGTCACGCCACGCAGGCCGTGCCGGGCGAAGGGCCGGTGCATGCCGATCTTATGGTCGTGGGCGAACAGCCCGGCGATCAGGAAGACCTCGCGGGCCGCCCCTTCGTCGGGCCGGCGGGGCAGATGTTCGACCGCATCGCCGGTGAGGCCGGCCTCGACCGAGACGCCGCCTTCGTCACCAATGCGGTCAAACATTTCAAGTTCACCGCCCGCGGCAAACGCCGCATTCACCAGCGCCCCGAGACGCCGGAGATCGACCAGTGCCGCTGGTGGATAAACGCCGAGGTGGCGCAGGTGCAGCCGAAGCTCATCCTCGCCATGGGCGCTACGGCGGCGCAGAGTCTCACCGGCAAGGGCACGGGTATCCTGAAACGCCGCGGCACGATCGAGGCGGGGCCGGAGGGCATTCCGGTGCTGATCACCCTGCACCCCTCCTACCTCTTGCGCGTCCCCGATCCCCGGGTGCGCGAGGAGGCCGAGGCGCAGTTTCGCTCGGACCTCGCGATGGCAGCACGGATGATGGCCGAGGCGGCTTAATCCTCGGGGTCAATGACCTGAAGGGCGCCGTCGGGCAGCGGACGTTGCAGCCTTGGCAGGTCGGCGGTCTCTGCGCTCAACCAGCTCTGCACCTCGCCCGGTGTGGTCAGGATCACCGGCATCGCCTTGGGATGCACGGCCGCGACCTCGGCATTGGGCTCGGTGGTCAGGAAGCCATAGAGGTTGTCGGTGGTCTCCCCGTCCTTCAGTTTTCGCACGGAGGTCCATTGCGTCCAGACCCCGGCGAAGAAGGCCAGCGGGCGGTCCTCGCCAAGCGCGAACCAGATCGGGCGCGAACGCTCCCCGGGGCGGTTCAGCGGCTCGGAAAAGGCGGTGAATGGGACGACGCAGCGATGCTCCCGCACCAGCCAGCGCCGCCAATGCGGTGAGGCGATGTTGCGGATGTTGGTGACGCCGCGGTCGGTCTTCTTGCCCTTAAGCGCAAAGGCCGGGGACGGCATGCCCCACCGCATCATCTCCAGCACCGGGCCGGTGTCGCCGTGGCGCACTACCGGGGCGGGATAATCGGGGTAGATGCCGGGCATGGGCGGCAGATTGCCTGCATTGTCCTCGATCCCGTCGAACCAGCCGCGGATCGCGTCCTGCCCCTTGGTGAGGGAATATAAATTGCACATTTTCGCCTCCTGTCGCGCCCTGCGTCCAGTAGATGCGGTTTTTCCGCGCCCCGGCAAGGGCTTCGCGGGGGGCGGTTCAAAATTTTGACAGGGCCGCAGTTCATCGTTTATGAATAGAACAAAATGTGAACATATGGAGTCGTGCATGACAACCGATTCTACATATGGGCAGGTCCTTACCCTGCCGCGGCGACGGCCGTCGACACCGCCCGAACCGGGGGTTCTGGCCACGCATGCGCCGCTGACGGATGTCTTTCCGGGGGCCTTCGCCAGTGCTTCGGCGAGTGGCTTCGTGCTGTCGCTGCTGCCGCGCGGCAAGGGGCCGGTGCTTTGGGTTCAGGACTTCCTGTCGCGGCGCGAGAACGGCGCGCCCTATACCCCCAGCCTTGCGGCTTTCGGACTGGAGCAGCCGGTGCTTCTGGTCAGTGCCAGCCATCCGCGCGACGTGCTTTGGACGATGGAGGAAGGCGCGGCCTGCGCCGGTCTTTCCGCCGTGGTGGGCGAGGTGCATGGCGGGCCGGAGGTGCTGGATTTCACCGCCACCAAACGGCTGTCGCTCCGGGCCGAGGCCTCGGGCGTGCCGCTCTACCTCATCCGCAGTGGCGACCCCGGGGGCCTGAGCGCGGCGCGGATGCGCTGGCGCATCGCCTCCCTGCCCGCGCAGGCGCATCCCGACGATCCGCAGGCCCCGGGCGCGGCCCGCTGGGATCTGGAGCTGTTTCGCGCCCGCGGCCATGCGCCCGGCCGCTGGGTGGCCGACCATGAGCCCGACAAACGCCACAGCCCCCGCGCCGCGGATCGTCTCCGTCTGGTTCCCCGATCTGACGATGGAGCGCTGGCGCCGGGTGATCAGCCAATACCGCAGCGTTCCGGGGGATGAGGTGCCGGTGGTCCTGTCGCGCGACGGGACGCATGAGCCGGTGGTCCATGGGCTGAGCACCGCTGCCCGCGCCCGGGGTATCGAGACGGGCGCGCGGGTGGTCGACGTGCAGGCGATCCACCCCGATCTGCATGTCGAGCCTGCCGATCTGGACGGCGATATCGCCCTGATCAAGCGGCTGGTGCATTGGGCGCGGCGCTGGTGCCCCTGGACCGCGCGGGACGTCGATCACGGGCTGCTGCTCGATGTGACCGGCTGCACGCATCTTTTCGGCGGCGAGGCGGCGATGCTGCGCGACATCCGCAGCCGTTTTGCCCTGCAGGGGCTGACCGCGCGCTGCGCCATGGCCCCCACCCCCGGTGCCGCGCAGGCGCTGGCGCGTTTCGGCTCGGGCGCGCATATCTGCACCGCCGAGGATGTGAGCGCCGCCCTCGCCCCCCTGCCCGTCGCCGCCCTGCGGCTGGATGCGCAGACCACGCGGCTGCTGGACCGGCTTGGCCTCAAGACCATCGGCGCGCTGAGCGATCTGCCCCGCGCCGCACTGATGCGCCGCTTTGCCAGCCTGAAACCTACGCACAACCCGCTGATCCTGCTCGACAAAGCGCTCGGCAAGGCCGCCGATCCGCTCAAAGCCCCGCCCGACCACCGTCACTTCATGGCCCGCAGCCGCCTGCCCGAACCGGTGCTCGACCCCGCCCCGCATCTGCCCGCGCTGGTCGAAGACCTCTGCGCGCAACTGGCCCGGGCGGAACTGGGCGCGCGGCGGCTGCGGCTGACCGTCTACCGCATCGACGGCGACTGGCGCGGCCTCGACACCGCCACCGCCCGCGCCAGCCGGGACGCCGCCCATCTGCGCCGGCTCTTCGACGGCAAGCTCGAGAACATCGACAGCGGCTTTGGCTTTGACCTCATGACGCTGGAGGCGCTGGCGAGCGAGCCGCTGCCGCTGATGCAGGACCACCTCGACGGCAAACGCGACCCCTCGGCGGATGTGGCCGGGCTTTTGGACCGTCTGGTCGCCAAGCTGGGGCCCGAAAAGGTGAGCTGGCCGCAGTGGCGCGAGACCCACAAGCCCGAGGCGGTCGAAGAACGCGTCGAGGCACTTCAAGCCACCCCCACAGCCGCCCCCGCGCTGCTGCGCGAACGCCCGCTGCGCCTGCTGACCCCGCCCGAGGAGGTGCGCGTGATCTACGCCGTGCCCGAAGGCCCGCCCTCGCAGTTCAACTGGCGCCGCGTCACCTACAAGACCACCCGCCACGCCGGGCCCGAACGCATCGCCCCCGAATGGTGGCGCGACCGCCCCGGCACCCGGCTGCGCGATTACTATAAAGTGGAGGTCGCGGGCGGCCAGCGCTTCTGGCTCTACCGCGAGGGCGTGATCCACGACGGTCGCGGGGCCGAACCGCGCTGGTTCCTGCACGGGCTCTTCGCCTGATGCCCGAGCAAGAGGGACATAAGCGCCGCACGTTGGGCGAAGACGGCTTCAGCCCGCCACCCCGTGCGGACTACGTGGAGTTCGGGCTGGCGAGTTGCTTTTCCTTCCTCCGCGCCGCCTCGGACGCCGTCGATCTGGTCGAAACGGCGCATCACCACGGCTACGACAGTCTCGGCATCGCGGACCACAACACCCTCGCGGGCGTGGTGCGGCTGCATGTGGAGGCCGAGAAGGCCCATATTCGCCCCCTGATCGGCGCGCGGCTGGTGCTGCTCTGCGGCACCGAACTGCTGGCCTACCCGCAGGACCGTGCCGCCTATGCGCGGCTCTCGACGCTGCTGTCGGCGGGCAAGATGCAATCGGTGGACGGCGAATGGCAGCAAAAGGGCGAGACCCATCTGACGCTTGAGATGCTGGCGCAACAGGCCGAAGGGCTGCACCTGATCGTCATGCCGCCCGAGAACCTCGACGTCTTTGCCGCCGGCCTGCCGCGCTTGGTCAAGGCGCTGCCGGAGATGCGGCATCTGGGGGCGAGTCACCTTTACCGGGGCGATGATCGCGCCCGGATCAACCGGCTGGATGCGCTGGCCCGCGCCCATGGCCTTAGGATCATGGCGACCAACGACGTGCTCTACCACGCGCGCCACCGGCGGCCCTTGCAAGACGTGATGGTGGCGATCCGCGAAGGCGTGATCGTGCCCAAGGCGGGCTACCTTCTGGCCGCGAATGCCGAGCGGCATCTGAAATCGCCTGAGGCGATGATGCGCCTCTTCGCCGACTGGCCCCATGCCATCGCCGAGACGCGGCGGCTGGCGGACCGCATCGCGTTCCGTCTCACCGATCTGGCCTATGAATACCCGCATGAGATCGTCCCCGAGGGGAGCAGCCCGATGGAGGAACTGGCGCGCCTCACATGGGAGGGTGCCGCGCGGCGCTACCCCGACGGCGTGCCAGAGGCGGTGAAAAAGACCATCGAGAAGGAATTCGCCCTGATCGAAACCAAGGAAATCGCCCGCTATTTCTTGACCATCTACGACATCGTCCGCTTCGCCCGCGAGGAAGCGCAGCCGCCGATCCTCTGCCAAGGGCGCGGCTCGGCGGCCAATTCCGCTGTCTGCTTCTGCCTCGGCATCACCTCGGTCGACCCCGCCGTACACAACCTGCTGTTTGAGCGTTTCCTCTCTGAGGAACGCGACGAACCGCCCGACATTGACGTGGATTTCGAGCATGAGCGCCGCGAGGAAGTCATCCAATACATGTACGGCAAATACGGCCGCCACCGCGCCGGGCTCTGCGCCACGGTGATCCACTACCGCCCGCGCTCGGCCATTCGCGAGGTCGGCAAGGCGATGGGGCTTTCGGAAGACGTGACCTCGAAACTCGCCGGCACCGTCTGGGGCAGTTTCGAGGGCGAGATGGACGACGCCCGCGCCCGCGAAGCAGGCCTGGACCTTTCAGACCCCTACCTGCGTATGGTGCTGAAACTCGCCTCCCAGATGATCGGCATGCCACGGCACCTGAGCCAGCACGTCGGCGGTTTCATCCTGACCGAACGCCCCCTGACCGAGATCGTGCCCATCGGCAATGGTGCCATGCCCGAGCGCAGTTTCATCGAATGGGACAAGGACGACATCGACGCGTTGCAGATCTTCAAGGTCGATATCCTCGCCCTTGGCATGCTGACCTGCATCGCCAAATGCTTCGACCTGATCGAGGCGCATTACGACCGCCCGCTGGAACTGGCCACGGTGCCGGTCGAGGATCACGAGGACGACGCCACCGGTCGGCCCACCTACGACATGCTCTGCCGGGGCGACAGCCTTGGAGTCTTTCAAGTCGAAAGCCGCGCGCAGATGGCGATGCTGCCGAAACTGCGGCCGCGCGTCTTCTACGATCTGGTGATCGAGGTCGCCATCGTCCGCCCCGGCCCCATTCAAGGCGACATGGTGCACCCCTACCTGCGCCGCCGTCAGGGGCTGGAAAGCGTCGTCTACCCCGCCCCCGGCCCGGCCTATCCGCAGGATGAACTCTTTAGCATCCTCAGCCGGACCCTGGGCGTGCCGATCTTTCAGGAACAGGCGATGAAAATCTCCATCGACGCGGCGCGGTTCTCCCCCGCCGAGGCCAACGAGCTGCGCAAGGCCATGGCCACCTTCCGCTCGCGCGGGACGATCGAGAAGCTGCAGGACAAGATGGTGGGCCGCATGACCAAGCGCGGCTACGACCCGGTCTTTGCGCAGCGCTGCTTCGACCAGATCAAGGGCTTTGGTGAATATGGCTTTCCCGAAAGCCATGCCGCGAGTTTCGCCAAGCTGGTCTATGTCTCCTCATGGATGAAATGCCACTACCCGGCGGCCTTTGCCTGCGCCCTGCTGAACTCGCAACCGATGGGGTTCTACGCGCCCGCCCAGATCGTGCGCGATGCGCGCGAGCATGATGTCGAAGTGCGCCCCGTGGACGTGAACCTCTCGGACTGGAACTGCACGCTGGAGCCTTGCGGCGACGGTTTTGCTTTGCGGCTGGGGCTGCGCATGGTGGACGGACTGCAGGAGAAAGCGGGCGCGCGAATCATGGACCGGCGCGAGACGCCTTACGTGGATGTCGAAGACCTCAAGACCCGCGCGGGGCTGGACGCCAAGGCGATCCGGCAGTTGGCCGCCGCCGACACGATGCGCAGCATGGGGATCGACCGGCGCCAAGCGCTCTGGCAGGCGCAGGGGCTGCGCGACGCGCCGGCCTTGCCGATCTTCGACCATGCCGAGGCCTCGGCCCGCGGCCCCGAACCGGAGGTGCATTTGCCAGCGATGCCGAAGGCCGAGCAGGTGGTGGCCGATTATCAGACGCTGCGCCTGTCGCTGAAGGCGCATCCGATGTCCTTCTACCGCGCCAGCCTCGCCGCACAGGGGTTTTCCTCTGCGCGGGACCTCTCGCGCATGGGCCACGGGCGGCGGGTGAAGCTCGCCGGGCTGGTGCTGGTGCGGCAAAAACCCGGCAGCGCCAAGGGCGTCTGTTTCATCACGCTGGAAGATGAATGCGGCGTCGCCAACCTCGTGATCTGGCCAAACATGTTCAAGCTCTACCGCCCCACGATCATGTCGTCGCGGCTTCTGGTCGTGGAGGGGCGCGTGCAGACCGACGGGCGGGTGATCCACGTGGTGGCCGAGCGGCTTGAGAACCGCTCTGACCGGCTGGCGGCGCTGTCGGAGGCACCGATGCCCGGCATCACCACGCGGGGCGATCACCCGACCCATCCGCTGCCCGGTCAGGTGGCCATGCACGGCCACCCGCGCGATGCCAAGGTGATCCCCAAATCGCGGGATTTTCATTAACGAATCCTCATGCAATGCATGAGGTACACACCGTAACTACATGATATAAAAAGCAAACCAATAAATAACCGATCCCCTGTTGACCCTATGAACGCCCCTCGCTAGCCTGCCGGAAATCCGTTGGGGTGCCGCAAGGCTGAGAGGTGAAAACCGACCCATCGAACCTGATCCGGGTCGTACCGGCGTAGGGAACGGAAGCAAGCATCAGCCCCATCTGGGCGGTCGTTTACCCCGTATCTCCATGCCCTCGGCCCATCTAACAAATGGGGGGCCGAATGGCGTTTCAAGCACTGACGATTGCGGGCTCCGACAGCGGCGGCGGGGCGGGGATTCAAGCCGATCTCAAGACCTTTAGCGCGCTTGGCGTCTATGGGGCCAGCGTGCTCACCGCCGTGACCGCGCAGAACACCCGCGCCGTCACCGCAGTCGCCATGATCGCGCCTGCGATGATCCGCGCGCAGATGGCGGCGGTCTTTGACGATCTGGCCATCGGCGCGGTCAAGATTGGCATGTTGGGCGACCCGGCCACGATCTCCGCCGTGGCCGAGGGGCTGGCAGACTGCGCCGCGCCCGTTGTGCTCGACCCGGTGATGGTGGCGAAATCCGGCGATGCGCTGCTCTCTGCCGAAGCGGTCAAAACCCTGCGCGACCGGATGCTGCCCCGCGCCCATGTGCTGACGCCGAACCTGCCCGAGGCCGCGCGGCTGCTGGACACAGAAGAAGCCACCGACGAGGCCACCATGCTGGCGCAGGGCCGCGCGCTGCTGTCGCTCGGCCCCCGCGCGGTGCTGATGAAGGGCGGCCATGGCAAGGGCGAGACCTGCGTCGATCTGCTGATTTCCGAGGCCGACACCCTGCGCCTTTCCGCGCCCCGCCAGCAGACGGCGAACACCCATGGCACCGGCTGCACGCTCTCTGCCGCCATTGCCGCCGGTCTGGCGCGGGGCCTGCCTCTGCCGGGGGCGGTGGAAGCTGCCCATAGCTATCTGCAACGCGCCATTGCCGCGGCGGACGCCCTCAACATCGGCCATGGCCACGGGCCGGTCCATCATTTTCACGGCGTTTGGCCCCATGAGTGATGTCACCATCATCGGCGCGGGCGTGGCAGGGCTCTGGGCCGCGCGGGCCTGTCTAGCGCAGGGGCTGCGGCCCCGGCTCGTCGACCGCAAAGGCCCGCCCGGGCCGCACGGCTGTTCGTGGTGGGCGGGCGGCATGCTCGCGCCCTTCTGCGAAGGGGCGCTGAGCGAGCCTGCGGTGGTGACCCATGGGCGGCGTGCCGCGGCGCTATGGGGGGAGATCACGGAAGTCACCCATCGGGGCACGCTGGTCCTCGCCCCCGAGCGGGACCGCGCGGAATTGCAGCGTTTCGCCGCCCGCACCGAAGGCCACAGCGACTGCGACGCCGAAGCCATCGCGGCCTGTGAGCCGGACCTCGCCGGGCGCCATCGCCGCGGGTTGTTCTTTGCCGAGGAAGCGCATCTGAACCCGCGCCAAGCGCTGCAAGACCTGACCCATGCGCTGGCCGCCGAGGGCGTGACGGTTGAGACCACGGCCCTCACCCCTTCGGAGGTCACAGGCCCGGTGATCGACTGCCGCGGCATGGTGGCCCGCGACGCTCTGCCCGGTTTGCGTGCCGTGCGCGGCGAGATGATCCTGCTGCGCGCCCCTGATGTCACCCTCACCCGCCCGATCCGCCTGCTGCACCCGCGCCACCCGCTTTACGTCGTGCCGCGCGGGCAAGGCATCTACATGCTGGGCGCGACCCAGATCGAAAGCGCCAGCCGCAGCGGCATGACCGCCCGCTCGGCGCTGGAACTGCTCTCAGCCGCCTATGCGCTCGACCCGCGCTTTGCCGAGGGCGAGATCATCGAGATGGGCGCCGACCTGCGCCCGGCCTTTGCCGACAACCTGCCCGGCATCGTGCAGCGCGGGGCGGTGCTGCATCTGAACGGATTGTTCCGGCACGGCTTTCTCATGGCACCTGCTCTGGCGGAACAGGCGGCAGAATTTCTAGCAACAGCGACAACGGGGGATTTATTCCGTGAAGATTGAAGTGAACGGCGAGGCGCGTGAGGTCGCGGCCTCCCAGCTTGACGCGGCATTGGCAGAGCTCGGCTGGGGCGCGGCGAAAGTCGCCACGGCGCTCAACGGCAGCTTCGTCCCCGCAGGCGCGCGGGGCGAGACCATGCTGAGCGACGGCGACCGGCTCGAAGTGCTCAGCGCCATGCAGGGGGGCTGAGCGATGCGCGATTTCTACGGCACCACCCTGCCCCTGCCGCTGATGCTAGGCACCGCGCGCTACCCCTCGCCCGCGGTGATGGAGGCCGCCTTTCGCCAAAGCGCCGCGCCGGTCGCCACGGTTTCGCTGCGCCGCGAGCAAGGCGCGGGACAGGCGTTTTGGGACATGGTGCGCGGGCTGGGCGTGCATCTGCTGCCCAATACTGCCGGTTGCCATTCCGCGCGGGAGGCGATCACCACGGCGCAGATGGCGCGGGAGTATTTCGGGACCAATTGGATCAAGCTGGAGGTGATCGGCCATGCCGACACCTTGCAGCCTGACCCCTTCGGGCTGGTCGAGGCCGCCGAGGCGCTTTGTGCCGATGGCTTCGAGGTCTTTCCCTATACCACCGAGGACCAAGTGCTAGCCGCGCGGCTGATCGATGCCGGCTGCCGGGTGCTGATGCCTTGGGGCGCGCCGATTGGCTCGGGGCTGGGGCTGAACAACCTGCATGGGCTGCGCAGTCTGCGGGCGGCCTTTCCCGATGTGGCCATGGTGATCGACGCGGGCCTCGGCCTGCCCAGCCATGCGGCGCAGGCGTTGGAGATGGGGTTCGACGCGGTGCTCTTGAACACCGCTGTGGCCGAGGCAGAAGACCCCGCCGCCATGGCCGAAGCCTTTGCGCTGGCCTGCCGCGCGGGCGCGCTTGCCGCCGCTTCCGGCCCCATGGGCCAGCGCGACATGGCCGTACCCTCCACCCCCGTCATCGGAAAGGCTTGGCTATGAGCTTGCCGCGTTTCTACCCCGTCTTCGATAGTGCCGCATGGGTCGCCCGGGCCGTGCCCTTGGGCGTGAAGCTGGTGCAACTGCGCATCAAGGACGCGCCCGAAGAGGTGCTGCGCGCCGAGATCACCACCGCGCTCAACCTCTGCCGCCAGCACGGCGCGCTGCTGGTCGTGAATGACCACTGGCAACTGGCGATTGAACTGGGGGCCGATTGGCTGCATCTGGGGCAAGAGGATTTGGACAGTGCCGACATCCCCGCGATCCGCGCCGCCGGGCTGAAGCTGGGCCTGTCGACCCATGACCATGCCGAGCTTGACCGCGCGCTGGCCCTCGCCCCCGATTACATCGCCCTCGGCCCCGTCTATCCGACCATTCTGAAAAAGATGAAATGGACCGAACAGGGCCTCAACCGGCTGACGGAATGGAAGGCGCGGATCGGGGATATCCCGCTTTGCGCCATTGGCGGCATGTCTGTCGCCCGCGCGCCGGGGGCCTTTGCCGCCGGGGCCGATACGGTGGCGGCGGTCACGGACATCACATTGAACGCAGACCCCGAGGCACGGATGCGCGAATGGCTTGAGGTGACGGCATGAGCCGCTACGCCCGCCAGACCGTTCTGCCGCAGGTCGGTGCCGAGGGGCAAGCGCGGCTCACGGCGGCGCATGTGCTGGTCGTCGGGGCCGGAGCGCTGGCGGTGCCTGTGCTGCAATATCTCGTCGGGGCCGGTGTCGGGCGGATCACATTGGTCGACGGCGATCAGGTGGCCTTGAGCAATCTGCACCGCCAACCGCTCTACCGGATGGGTGATATCGGCAGGCCCAAGGTCCGTGCCGCCGCCGAGGCGATGGCGGCGCTGAACCCCGAGGTGACGATTGTGCCTCAAGCCGAATGGCTCACCCCCGCCAATGCGCCCGCTCTGCTCGCGGGCTGCGATATCGCGCTCGACTGCGCAGACACTTTCGCCGCCAGCCTGACCCTGTCGGACGAAGCCCGCGCGCAGGGCAAACCGCTGATTTCAGCCTCGGCCCTTGGGCTGTCGGGCTATGTCGGTGGTTTCTGCGGGGGTGCTCCCTCGCTCCGCGCTGTTTTCCCTGACCTGCCGCAGACCGCAGCGACATGTGACACGGCGGGTGTTTTGGGGCCCGTGGTGGGGATGATCGGCGCGGCGCAGGCGCAGATGGCGCTCTCGGTGCTGCTGGGTCTCACGCCCTCCCCGCTGGGGCAACTCTTGATCTGGGACGCCGCGCAATGGCGCATGTCGGGCTTTCGTTTTGACAGCGCGCCCGAGCCTGCGCGCGCCGCGGGTTTCATCGCCGAAAGCCAGATCACCCCGCGCGATATGGTTATCGACCTGCGCGCCGAGGCGCCCGCGCCTTTCTCAGCCCAAGCGCGCCATGTCCCGCCCGAGGCGCTGCCGGACTTGCCGTTGCCAGCCGATGCACCCCGCATCGTGCTTGCCTGCTGCACCGGCCTGCGCGCGCATCACGCGGCCAACACCCTCCGCGCACGCTGGCCGGGCGAGATCGCCCTGATCGCACTGCCCGATGCCTGACCTTTTCCCCGAACAAACAATCTATTGGAGCCATTCCGTGAAAAACATACTCGCACCCCTTGCCCTTACGCTGATCGCCGCCCCCGCCGTGGCCCAAGACAAGATGACCGTCATGCTCGACTGGTTCGTGAACCCCGATCACGGGCCGATCATTCTGGCGCAGGAAAAGGGCTATTTCACCGATGCGGGGCTGGAAGTCGAACTCGTCTCCCCCGCCGACCCGAATGAACCTCCGCGCATGGTGGCGGCGGGCCGTGTCGATCTGGCGGTGTCCTATCAGCCGGAACTACATCTCGCCCAGCGCGAGGGGTTGGACCTGCGCCGCGTGGGCACGCTGGTTGAGACACCGCTTACCTGCCTTGTCGTGCGCGCCGATGGGCCGGTGCAGGAGATGGCGGACCTCAAGGGTCGGAAAGTAGGTTTCGCCGTGGCGGGCGTGCAAGAGATGCTGCTGGACGCGATGCTGAGCCACAATGGCGTAGCCCCTGCGGAGGTGGAGCAGATCAACATCGGTTGGTCGATCTCGCCCGCGCTGATGTCGGGCCAAGTCGACGGGGTGATCGGCGCGTTCCGCAATTTCGAGCTGAACCAGATGCAGATCGAAGGCCATGAGGGCCGTTGCTTTTACCCCGAAGCCGAGGGCGTGCCCGCTTATGATGAGCTGATCTACGTCGCCCATGCCGAAGAGATGGACCGCGACATGATCGCCCGCTTCCTGCGTGCCACCGAACGGGCCGCAGCCGATATCGTGAATGATCCGGCGGCCAGCGGAGAGGTCTTCTTTGCCTCCGACGCCGAGCTGCGCAACGAGCTGAACACCCGCGCATGGGAAGACACATGGCCGCGTTTCGCCACCCGCCCCGCGGCCGTGGACCACGGGCGCTATGACCGGTTCGAGACCTTCATGAAGGAAAGCGGCGTGGTGGAAACCGTGATCCCCGCCGCCGATCTGGTGGTCGACGTCACAGCGCAGGCGAAACCATGACGGCACCCGATTACGGCAAGGCCTTCGCCGCTTGGCGCGATGGTGCCGGAGAGACATGGCGGGCCTATACCCGCCATGACTTTGTCGAACAGCTGGGCAACGGCAGCCTGCCGCAGACCAGCTATTTGCATTACCTGCGGCAGGACTATGTTTTCCTGACCCACTTCGCCCGCGCTTGGGCTCTTGCTGCGGCCAAGGCGGAAACGCTGGATGAAATGGCCGCCGCGAGTGCCACGGTCCATGCGCTCGTGCATGTGGAGATGCCCCTCCATGTAGAGACCTGCGCAGGCCATGGCATCGACCGCACCACGCTCGAGTCCACGGCAGAGGCTCCCGGCAACCTCGCCTATACACGCTATGTTCTGGAAGCGGGCTATTCAGGGGATTTCCTTGACCTGATGGCCGCCCTCGCCCCCTGCGTACTGGGCTATGCTGAGATTGGGTTGACCCTGCGGGGCAATGACGGCCCCTATGCCGATTGGTGCGCGGTCTATGGCGGCGAGGAGTATCAAGCACTGTGCCGCGATGTCGGAGCGCTGATCGACGGGGGGCTAGAGCGGCGTCTGGGTGCGGATTGGCAAACCCTGCCCCGGGCCAAGACCTTGCAAGAGCGTTTCAACACGGCCACGGCGCTTGAGGTTGGCTTTTGGGGCATGGCGCTGTCGCCCGCGGCAGCATGACCGCCCCTGCGGTGCATCTATCGGGCGCGCTTCACGGCGCTGCGGGCCCTTTGATCGACCATTTTGATCTTACCCTCAAGGCCGGGCAATGGAACGTCTTGCTCGGCCCCTCGGGTGTGGGGAAAACCTCGCTGCTGCGGCTGCTTGCGGGTCTGCCCACCGCCGCCCGGTTGGAGGGCCGTATTGCCGCCGATGACGACCGTCCCATCGCCCCCCGTGTTGCGATGATGGCGCAGGACGATCAACTGCTGCCTTGGGCGAATGCGGTTGAGAATGTCACCATCCCCGCCCGGCTGCGCGGAGAACGGGCGGACCCTGACCGCGCCGCAGCACTTTTGGCCGAGGTCGGGCTTCGCGCGGAGCTGCGCCGCAAACCTGCCCAGCTTTCCGCTGGCCAGCGCCAGCGCGTCACCCTTGCCCGCACGCTTTACGAAGACCGCCCCGTGGTCTTGCTGGACGAACCGTTCTCGGCCCTTGATGTGGTGACCCGCCTTAAAATGCAGGATCTAGCGGCGCGGCTGCTTTGCGGGCGAACCGTCGTGCTGATCACCCATGACCCGGCTGAGGCCCTAAGGCTCGCCAATCACGCTTGGATCGTGAGCCGCCATGGGGCCGCCCCCTGCCCCCTGCCCAAAACGCCGCCACCGCGCCGGATCGACGCCCCCGAGACTCTCGCCGCTCAAGCCGATCTGCTGCGCCGCATGGGGCTGGCCTCACCCGCGCAGGTCGCCTGATGGTATCTACGTTGCATAAATTATGGCGTGGCATGGTCTGCTTCGCCCTCGCCGTCGCGATTTGGCAGCTTGTTGTCACCCTCAGCGGCGTGCCGCGTTTCATCCTGCCGGGGCCTTGGCTTGTCTTGCAAGCGCTGGGCGGGAATGCCGCGCTGCTCTGGCAAAACGCGCTATGGTCGGCGGGCAATCTTGCACTGGGCTTAGGTTTGGGCATTTTCCTCGGCATTGAGACCGCGCTGTTGCTGACCCTCTCGCGCCGCGCGCGCTGGCTGCTGCGCCCGATGCTGGTGGTGGCTCAGGCCGTGCCTGTCTTCGCCCTCGCCCCGGTCATCACCCTTTGGCTCGGCTACGGGATGCCCTCCAAGATCGTGACCATCGCGCTGGTCACCTATTTTCCCATCGCCTCGGCCCTCTTCGATCGGCTGATGGCGCTGCCCCCGGGCCTGCGCGATCTGGCGCATCTTTCGGGCGCCAACCGCTGGCGCGAAACACTGCTGCTGCGCCTGCCCCATGCCGTGCCGGGGCTGATCTCGGGCCTGCGTCTGGCGGTGGTCTACGGCCCCCTCGCGGTGCTGATCGGCGAATGGGTCGGCTCCTCCCGCGGGCTGGGGCATCTGATGCTGATGGCCAATGGCCGCGGCCAAACCGCGCTCATGTTCGCGGCCCTGATCGTGCTCGCAGCGCTGTCGCTGCTGCTCTGGTCCGCGGTCGAAGCGCTCGCCCGCTGGACGGCACGGCGGTTTTAGGTGCTTTGGAACCCCATGGATAGCGTGATGCCCTTATGCGGCACGGCATGGCAATCCGCGCTCCAGCGTCCAAGGATATCCGGGCACTGCCAAAGTTATCGGCTATGTGAAATGGTTACTCGATGAAACCGACCCCGTCGGGCGCGGGTTCACCATCACCTAAAAGCAAAGACGTGAAAATTGGCCGCCGCAACCTAAGTGGGGGCCATTCACCTGATAGCCAGAGGCAGATTCCACATGTCCCTCTCAAATTTTCCGGTCAGTTCAACGACAGCTGCGCGACACATTCGCCCCCACGGCAACGTATCTCTCCCCCTTCTTCGATGCAGAGCTTTTTGATTGCGATATTGCTGCGTAAGAAGTTCACATCCACGGTCTCAATATTTCGCGCGCGCGCTTCGGCCAGACCGCGATGGAAGAGCCTCCGGCCATAGCCGCGCCCTTGATAGGCGTCTTCAACCGAAAGCCCGATCTCCGCATGGGTGCTGTCGATGCAATGAAGCTCCAGTATCGCACGCAAAGCATCATCGCATTCGACGCCGAGCGTCAGGTCGGGGTTGGAGCCCCGAACCACGCGCAGCAAGGCATCATCGTTCAGCTGGCCCATGAATCTCAGCTCTCGCGAGGCGGGGCTAAGTCTTTGGTAATGTTCGCATAGAGTCTGCTTTAGAAGCGGGAGGGGAACGGAAAGAGGTTCTGGAACGGCGGTGTGCATGATGTCTCCAATCTCAAGTCCAAGATGGGAAGCCGACCCGCCCGGAGTAGAGATCGAACAGGGCAGGAGAAATGCGCTGCTTGCATAGGTTGCCGGCACCTTTGCTATTCCAGCCTGTGGCGCGCGCCGCGGGAATAGCGCGCTGCTGCCCTCGTCATCCTGTTGCACTCCGTGCAGTTCCGGGAAACCGCTGGCGCGGCGTGAGTCAATCCCGCGACGGCCTATACCGCCCCCTCCGCGTCCGCTCTCAGCCGATGCGCTGCCCCGGCGGGGGGCGGCACCCAAGACGGCGATCCCGCGGTAGAGGATCGGTGTCAGAAAGAGCGTGAAAACTGTGGCAAAGCCCAAGCCGCCGACGATCACCCAACCGACGGCAATGCGCAATTTTTGCGTCCGAATTGATCCAGCGCAAAGACCGCAGAACGGCGGCCACCTAAACCGGTGCCATGGAACAGATACAGATGCTAGAGGCTCTCGGCCTCTTCGACGCGCGCGTGCCGCGCTACACCTCCTATCCCACCGCGGCGGCCTTCACCCCCGCGGTGGGCGCCGCGTTTCAGCGCTCAGCGCTTGGCGCGTTGGACCCCGGCGCGCCGGTCTCGGTCTATGTCCACATCCCCTTTTGCGAGCGGCTGTGCTATTTCTGCGCCTGCCACACGCAGGGCACCAAGACGCTCAGCCCTGTCGAGCGCTATATCGAAGCTCTTGAGGCCGAGCTTGAGCTTCTGCGCGCCGCGATGCCTGCGGGCATGCGGATGGGGCGGATGCATTGGGGTGGGGGGACACCGACCATCCTACCGCCTACCCTCATCGACCGCCTGAACCGCGCCCTTCATCAGCTCCTCACCCCGACCGAGGATTTCGAGTTCTCCGTCGAGATCGACCCCACCCAGATCGACCCCACCAAAATCGCTGCCCTGCGCGCCGCGGGCCTCACACGGGCCTCTATCGGCATTCAGGATTTCGACCCTGAGGTGCAGCAGGCCATCGGGCGCCTCCAGTCCTTCGAGGTCACGCGCCGCTGTGTCGACCAGTTGCGCGCCGAGGGGGTCACCTCTCTCAATACCGACTTGGTTTACGGCCTGCCTCATCAGACCATGTCGCGGCTGGAGGATACGATCGACAAGACCCTGTCTCTTGCCCCGGATCGCGTGGCGCTTTTCGGCTATGCGCATGTGCCATGGGTCGCGAAACGGCAGAAACTCATCCGCGAGGCGACACTGCCAGACGCAGTCGCACGCTATCACTTCGCCGAGAAGGCCGCGGCACGCTTCGCCGCTTCGGGCATGGAGGCAATCGGCATTGATCATTTCGCCACGCCGCAGGATGGGCTGACCCAAGCAAAAAACAACCGCCGCCTGCGCCGGAATTTCCAAGGCTACACCGATGACAATTGCCAAACCCTGATCGGCCTCGGCGCCTCGTCAATCACGCGTTTTCCGGGGGGCTACGTACAGAACGCCCCCGCGACGGCGGCCTACACCGCGCGCATCGCGGCTGGCGACCTGCCCGGAACGCGCGGCTACGCCTTGGAGGATACGGACCGCCTGACCGCGCGGGCGATCGAATGTCTGATGTGCGACTTTGCCCTCGACCTGAACGCATTGGCAGAAACTTTCGGCGCGCGGGCCTTCGATCTCGCGCCCGACTTGAAGGCCATCGCGACCCGCTTCACGCCATTCGTGCGCTTGTCCGGAACGCGCCTCGACATCCTGCCCGAAGGTCGCGCCCTGACCCGCATGATCGCATCACTGCTGGACCGAGAGGTGCCGGAGGGCATGCGCTATTCGCAAGCTTCCTGAGCTTTCACCGGCTCGCCCGAGGCGCGGGCCGTTCGGACACTGACCAGATAACGGCAGACAGATTGGCGCGCGTCCCGCCGACCAAGGCAGACCGCTGTGACCTATCGGAACAAAGCGCGCGCGGGCCGGTTTCTTTCCAGTAATGGATTGGGAAAGAAAATGTCTTCATCGAAATCGAAGGACGAAATCTGGGGCGAGTGGCGCGATCTGGTCAACATGGCACCGGCGGAGCTTGAGGACTGGCTGGAGACCGAGGCCTCCAAGTCCGTGGGCAACAGTGGAAGCGGTGAAAGCACCGGGCACAAATCCGGCCGCAGGATCGTTAAGATCAAACGCACCAACAAGGACGACCTGACCGACGATCAGTGGGATCACATGGCGACCGTCGTCGGCTATATCAAACGGCATCTCTCCCAAGGCGGGCCGAAGGATGATGTTAAAGACTCGAAATGGCGCTATTCGCTGATGAATTGGGGCCATGATCCTCTAAAGGGCGATAGCTGACGCACTGCGCCTTGCCCGAGTGATAAGGGTATGGACCTTTGATCGGGCTTCGACCTTGGCGGAGGCGCGCAGACAGTTGCGCTTCTTCGCAACTCAAGCGTCGATATCTCTCGCCCCCTATGGTCTCCGATCCGCGCATCGCAGAACTGGTTGCGGGGCGCAGCGAACCTGCCGCCTCTGCCCTCTTCGCCCCCGCGAGGCCGAAACGGCCCACCGTATTGCTCTACAAGAGCCACCCAACAGCGAAACCCCATTCTCGACAATGTCGTAGTGTGCTGCCAGAAAGTCACCCGAAGGCAGTCCCGCACATGTTTCGCCGGGAGAACGTTGGCCTTGCGCTTGGAGGAGGAAAAACCATGAATGCGTTGAAACAAACTATTTGCGCGGCATTGGCCCTGGGGCTTGTGGGGGGCGCCGCAAGCGCCGAGACCCGTGTGACCTATAAGTCGGCCAAATCGGGCTCGTCCTACTATCAAATGGGCGTGGAGCTTGCCGAAGCCATGAAAGCGGGCAGCGGCGGAGACATCTCGGTTACCGTGGAAGAGAGCCAAGGATCGGTTCAGAACGTTATGGAAGTCCGCGCGCGCGGGGCCGACTATGTCTTTACCACCCCGCCCTCGCTCGTTGGTCTGGCCCAGAACGGCAAGGCTATGTTTGAAGGCAAGACCGCACCGGCTTTCGATGAGATTCGCGCGCTTTTCCCGATCCCATCGCTGACCATGCATTTCGTGATGTCTCAGGACAGCGGCGCCACCGCGCTCGCGGATTTGGAAGGCAAGAGCATCCTGCTGGGCAAAGGGTCTTTCGGCGCGACCGAAGGCGCGAAGTATCTGGATATGTTCGGGCTGGCAGACAGTGTCGAGATCGCGGATGCGGAATTGGGCAACGCCGTGGCCGCTTTGAAGAACGGGCAGATTGACGGCTTTGTCACCGCGGGTTCATTCCCGGCGCCAAATGTCGTCGAAGCCGCCGCTTCCACCCCCGTGACCGTGGTCCCGTTGTCGGACGAGCAGATCACCCAATCCAAACGGACCCGCATTGTCATTCCGGCGGGCACCTATGCGGGCCAAGAGCAGGATGTGACCACAACGTCCCTGCCCGTCGTCGCTTTCACAACAACCAAGATGGACGATGAAACGGCCTATCAGCTGACCAAGACCTATTGGGAAAACAAGGCCAAGATGGCCGATACTTCGCCTTGGTGGGGCAATGTCACGCCTGAGTTGATGGCCAATATCACCACTGAACTCCACCCCGGCGCGCTGCGCTATTACGAGGAAGCCGGGATCGCGACAGAAACCTCGCAATAACAAGACGCGCGGCGCGGGTTTTCCGCGCCGCGCTTGCCCAGCCAAAGCCGGAACTCCATAGATGACAAATCTCCCCGAAAGCCGATTGGCGGCGAGTTTCTGGATCGCGCTGGCCATCGCGCTGGTCAGCTATCACTTGGCGCTGGTGTTTTCGGGTCTGGTGCCGAACCTGATCAGCAGGCCGCTGCATATGGCCTTCATCCTGCCCTTCGCCTTGGTCTTTGACGCGCAGACCCCGCTGCGGCGGACCACTGGCATCATCTTGGCCGCGTTGGGCATCGCCGCAGCGCTTTGGGTGGCCTTCAACAGTGATGCGCTTGGCGATCAATACGGGTTCATCGAAAGCAACTTCCAGCTTGCCGTGGCGGCGACCCTGCTCTTGGTGGTGCTGGAAACGGCGCGGCGCGTGATCGGTTGGCCCTTGCCACTGGTTGCGGCACTCGCCCTGCTCTACGGCCTGTTCGGGCAGCATATTCCCGGCGAGTTCGGCCATTCCGGCACGCCGATAGAAAGCTATTTCGGAACACTAACCATCGCCGAGGGCGGCATCTGGGGAACGCTCACCGGTGTCTCCGTTTCTGTCGTGGCGATCTTTGTCATCTTCGGCGCAGTTCTGAACGCTGGCGAAGCGGGCCAAGGCTTCATGAATGTCGCCGCCGCCGCGGCGGGGCGGCTGAAAGGCGGCGCGGCGAAAGTGTCTGTTTTGTCGTCGGCGCTCTTTGGGTCGATCTCCGGCTCGGCCTCCGCAAATGTCGCTTCCACCGGCGCGATCACCCTGCCCGCAATGACCAAGCTCGGTTATCCCAAACGCCTCGCCGCCGCAGTCGAGGCCGTGGCTTCCTCAGGCGGGCAAATCATGCCGCCCCTGATGGGCGCAGGCGCTTTCGTGATGGTCGAGCTGACCGGCGTGCCCTACACCGGCATCATGGCTGCCGCCGCGCTTCCGGCGGTGCTTTACTTTGTGGCGGTCTGGGTTGGCATCAACGCCTACGCGCAGCGCTTCGCCCTCAAAGGGATCGCAGAAGCGGATCGCCCTGCATTGCGCGACGTGGTAGTCACATCGCTCTTCTTCCTCGTCCCCTTCTCGGTCCTGCTATGGGGGATGTTCGTCGCGCAGTTCACGCCTGAATATGCGGCGGCTATGGCGATCCTCGCAGCGGCGTTGCTCTTGTTCTTCAACGCAAAGCTCACTTTCGAGCCGCGCCAGATCGCCACGCGAATGGCAAGTGCAGTCCTCAATGCCGCGCGGCAGGTTGCCCTGATCGCCTCTATCATCCTTTGCGCCTCAATCATCATCGGTGTGCTGTCGATCACCGGGCTTGGCGTGAAAATCACCTCTCTCATTCTGGCGGGGGCCGGGGGACTTCTTTGGCCGTCCCTGCTGCTCACGGCGCTTGCTTGCCTCATTCTGGGCATGGAGGTACCCACCACGGCGGCCTATGTGATCTGCGTCTCCGTCGCCGGTCCTGCGCTCATTGAACTGGGTCTTTCGCCGCTTCAAGCGCATCTCTTTGTCTTTTGGTTCGCGCTTCTCTCGACAATCACGCCCCCGGTCTGCGGCGCTGTTTTTATCGCCGCGGGAATGATTGGCGAGAATTGGTTGAAGGTCGCTCTGACAGCGATGGCGCTTGGCATTGGGCTCTACATCATCCCGCTCGGTATGGTCGCGAACCCGGATATGCTGACCCTTTCGGACACCCCATTGGCAGCTCTCTTGGCGGCTGGTCGTGTCGCATTGGGGCTGACCCTGCTTTCATACGGTTTGATCGGCGCGCGACGGCCCGTGCCGACGCTCGCGCTTTGCGCAGGTGGGCTGGCTGTTGTGTTTTCTGGCCTGTGGATTTGAGCGCGCGGTCGTAGAACAGGCGATTAGTCAAGTTGATGTTTCGAAGCAGACGCGCGAATCAATCCAGGTACTATTGGAGGCGTGACCGGTCATTGAATTTTCATCCAGCCGCAACCAAAGCCCGTTTCGTCTTTACAATAGATGCCGCCGCTTGAGCGATCGCCCAACGCGCGGCGTTTCCATTTTTCGCAGACGAGCGAGTGACTGCATTAGTCAGGGTTCGCGCGTAATCGACCGGGGTCAGAACACCCAACGCCGAATGCAGGCGTTCAAACATGGTCTCATCAAGCAATTCACCCCGCATCTCTCCGGTGATACTCGCTAAGGGGGCCGTTCTGTATCCGCTAGCCGGGCGCGGCATAGTGTCATTCAACCCTCTGCTCTGGTCTTTTATCTTGGCGCCAAATACTCTTCTCTTAGGAGCCTTTTGTGCAGCTTCCCCGTCTCTGTCCGGGGCAACCTCTTGCGGAACTCGATACTCCGTGGGCATTTGATCGAAGACAGCTTTGTTCGGCAAAATTCAAACAACGCGTCACGCAGTTCATCTGAAGCGTCGACATCTGGCAACAACTGCACAACAGCATGAACGGCTTCACCAAAATCCTCATGTGGAATGCCGATAACGGCTGCGTCGAGCACGGCCGGATGGTTTAGCAGCGTATCTTCAGTCTCTTGCGGATAAACGTTCACTCCGCCCGAAATGATCATGAAAGATTTGCGATCTGTCAGGTAAAGATAACCTTCCGCGTCGACCCGACCGATATCCCCGAGGGTTGTCCAGCCTTTTTCATTAGTGGCACGCCGGGTTTTTTCTGGGTCTTTATGATAAGCGAACTGATGGCCATTCTCGAAAAAAATCTCTCCTTCTTGGCCAACTGGAAGCTCTTCACCGGTCTCGCCGCAGATATGGATGACCCCCAGTTTGGCCCGGCCCACTGAACCAGGATGCCCCCGCCACTCACGGCTTGTTATCGCGGTGAAACCGTTATTCTCCGTACCAGCATAATACTCGTGGATAATATCCCCCCACCAAGCCAGCATCTCGTGCTTGACCTCAATCGGACAGGGCGCTGCGGCATGCACAGCCATTTGCATGGAGGAAAGGTTGTATTTCTCACGTACCTCCTGAGGTAGTTTCAACAGGCGCACGAACATGGTTGGCACCCATTGGCTGTGGGTAATGCGATGTTCTTCAATAAGTCTTAGCGCCTCTTCGGCGTCAAAGCGGTCCATGACAACCGCAGTACCACCCGATTTTATCGTGACCATTGAGTGGCGTAATGGGGCTGCATGGTAAAGCGGCGCAGTGGACAGGTATCGGGTATCCGGCCCGTAGCCGAAAAGATCGGTTAGCAAATCGACCAGCATCGTGCGCGTTCCAAGCGGCGCGGGTTCCAACGGCCATTTGATACCTTTTGGCCGCCCGGTCGTTCCTGAGGAATAGAGCATATCAAGCCCTTGGGCCTCGTCTGGGATTGGCGTGGGTGGCTGTTCCGCGACGCCATGATCCCAACTTGGCAATCCTTCCGCCCCCCCGCCTACGACGCGCACAGCGAAGGCTTTGCCAAAATCCGTCTGTAGCTTTGCGATTATTCCCGCAAACCGATCGCTTGTAATTAGCAGCTGAGCATCGCAATCGTTGAGGATATAGGCGATCTCTTCCGGCCCCAGATGGGTACTGATGGTCGTGTAATACACGCCGGCACGATCTGCTGCAAAACAGACTTCCAGCATTTCGCGACGGTTCTCCATCAGAATGGCAATATGCGCGCCCGTTTCGATGCCCATAGCGCGCAACAAATGCGCGCCTTGATTTGCCCGGGCTTCGAGCGCAGCAAAGCTGACACTTTCGCCGGTGGCGGCCATGACGAAGGCTGCCTTGTCCGCCGGATGGTGGCGAGGCTGCCAAGAAGTATCAATGTCGGACATGTTAGAACTCGATGAGGGTTTTGCCAAAGTGGCCGCCGGCGCGTAAATGCGTTAGGGCCTCTTTCAGCTGATCGAACTTGAAGGTCTCGCCCAGAACAGGCCGCAGCTCATGCTGAGCCATGGCACGCAGCATCGCCTCAAACCCGTCTCGATGGCCCACGGTGACGCCTTGGAGGCGGACCTGCCGGGCGACAATCGGACCCAGCGAGGCGTCGATGTTCAGCCCCGAAAGCACCCCAATCATGGACAACGTTCCGCCCGGCCGCACGGCCTTCAGAGACAGAGGCAGTGTTTTCGCGCCGCCCAATTCGATAATGTTGTCATAGCCGCCGCGGTCGCCGGTAATAGGGCGACTGGCGCGGGCCCAATCTTCTTCACTCCGGTAATTGATTGTCGCGTCTGCGCCCATTTCCCTGACTTTCGCGAGTTTGTCGTCGCTGGAGGAAATTACAGTGACATGCGCCCCATGCATCTTGGCAAAGGCCAAGGCGAAGAGCGCGACACTGCCGGTGCCTTGGACCAGCAGCTTGTCCCCGGCGCGGGTTTGGCCGTGGGTGATGACCGCGCTCCATGCCGTGAGCGCGGCGCAGGGCAGCGTCGCCGCTTCGGCGTCGGTCAGGTAGTCAGGAACCTTGACCACCCCTTCCGCAGATAGACAGATGCGGTCCGCCATAACCCCGTCCAGCGGCCCCCCCAAGGCTGACGCAAAGCGCTCAGGGCTTGGCGCGCCCGCGGTCCAATTTTGGAAATAGGTCGGGCAGACACGGTCCCCCACGGCAACCCGGGTCACACCCGGCCCTACTTCGACAACTTCACCCACACCGTCGGACACAGGGATCAAGGGCAGTTCACCCGTCGCTCGGCCATAGCCCCGTTCGGGCACGATCAGATCGCGAGAGTTGAGCGACGCCATCCGCATCTCGACAATGACCTTTCCAGGTCCGCAGCTTGGCTCATCGCGCTCTGTCAGTGTGAGGTTGTCGAATCCCCAGTCGCCTTCAATCTGGAATACACGCATGGTTCAGCTCTCCTTCCGGGCGGTCAAGCGCGCCACCCTGTCTTTGAGGATATTTGTTGCCCCATCGGTGAAGCCCGCCATCTGTGCGGCGGCGATGTGGCGGGTAAAGGGGTGTTCCGGGCGCAAGCCTTCGGCCCCCATCAGTTGCAAAAGTCTTGGCAGTTGAGCCTGCGCACAGGAGACCGAACTGATCTTGGCCTCAGCAGCCGCAAGTTGCGCATCCGCGCCTTGTGCCACCTTTTCGACAGCCTGCTCCGTAGCGCGTCGGGCCTGCATCAAGGCGGCTTGCGCGGCCTCGAACTCTGTCTGCCAGCGTGGAATGGCGTTCAGCGGCTTACCGAAGCTGCAACGTTCAGCGCTATAGGCCGCAGCACTATCCAGTGCTGCTTGCACCAAGCCGTTGCACATTGCGGCAACATAGGTCCGTGCGGCATTGATCTCTTTCAGGATCGCTTTGAAAGCTGTGCCGGGTGCAGCGAGCATGGCTTCATGTGGCAGTTTAACCCCCGAAAGGTAAAACCCGCCGGTGCCCAGACTGGTCTGCGAAAAGGCACTGTCGATGGCATAGCGGGTGACACCCGGCGCATTCAGATCAACGAGGAAGGCTGCGATGCCATCGCTGTCGCCCACCTCTGCGCATTGCGCATAGACGATCGAAAGCCCCGCCTGCCGCCCGTTGATAATCCATGCTTTTTCCCCCTCGATCTCCCAGCCGCCTGCAACCTGCCGCGCGGTGGTGCGAATGGCAGCGAAATCGCTGCCGGTGCCGGGTTCGGTCAAAGCGGTGCAGGCGTGCATCCGGCCAGAAAGCAGGTCGGGCAGATATTGTGCGGCGGCATCCTGTCCTACTTCACAGAGCCTGAGGGCAATGTTGTGGGTATTGACCAGGGACATCGCAAAACCGAAATCTGCTCCGGCCAACACCTCCAAAGCTACAGCGCGGGTGGCAAAGCCGAAGCCCCTGCCTCCCATTTCCTCTGGCACCTCAATACCCAGAAGCCCCAAAGCGGCGGCCTCATGGTAAAGCGCGGGCTCCGGCGCGGCGCCGATGGACCATGCTGCCGCCTCCGCGGCAACACGTCCCTTGGCGAAATGCGCGACCTGATCCAGAAAAGCTTGGCTCATGTCCGGCCCTGACGTTTTTCCATCAGGTCGCGGGCGATACCGGCAATGCCACGCGGCATGAAGATCGTCGCCAGTACCAGCACCAGCCCGTAGAGGATCAGCCGGAAACTATCGGCAAAGCGCAGGTATTCAGGCAGGAAGACCACGAAAAACGCGCCGATGATTGGCCCGGCAATGGTGCCCGATCCGCCGATGATGACCGCGAGGATCGCATCAAGCGACTGCGCAATGCCGAAGATCTCAGGATTGATGAAGCTTTGGTAGTGGGCGTAGATCGCACCGGCGAGGCCCGCGAACATCGCGGAGGTCACGAAGGCAAAGAGCTTGTATTTCCAAGCCGCGATACCAACCGCGCCGACGAGGTCTTCGTTCTGGCGGATCGCTACGAGGATTTGCCCGATACGCGACCGCACGATCAATGCCGCAAGCCCCGTCATCAACGTCGCGATGATCAATACAAAGTAATAATACGTTTCTCGATCGCGCCAATTGAACAGTGCGTCCTTGCCACCCGGCTTCGGGATGCCGGTGATGCCTGCCTCGCCTTGGGTAAGCTCGTGGAAGTTCATCAGGACGATGAAAATCACCATGTTGAACGCCAGCGTGACGATGGCAAAGTAGTGCCCTTTCACCCGCAAGCTGGGGTAGCCTGTCAGCAGCGCGAAGAAGGCAGTAACGAAGGGCGCGAGGATGATCGTCAGCCAGACTGGCAGATCAAAGTGCATGCCCATCAGCGCCGTCGAATAAGCCCCAATCCCCATGAAGCCGGCCTGCACGATGGAAACATAGCCGGTGTAGCCTTGGATCAAGTTCTGCCCTTGCGCTGCGATGACCCAGATCAAGGCCAACACGCTCAGGTGGATATAGTATTTCACAGAGATGAGCTGCGGCAACAATACGAAGCCAACCAGTGCCAGCCCATAAAGGATGAAGGTGCGATTACGAGCCATTATGCTTTCCCCATCAGGCCCTGAGGCCGGAACAACAGAACGCCGATCATCACCACGAATGCGATCACGTCCTTATAAGCGGATGAAATGAAACCGGCGGCGAGCGCTTCGGTGATGCCAAGCACGAGCCCTCCCACCACGGCGCCGGGGATCGACCCGAGACCGCCCAAGATGAGCACGGCAAACCCCTTGACGACCAAGCCCTCGCCAATGCCCGGCGCGATCGCAAAAAGCGACCCGACCATGACCCCGGCACAGACACCAAGCGCTGTCGAGATCGCAAAAACCACCAGCGGGATCGTCTTGACGTTGACCCCCATAAGGATCGCGGCGTCGCGGTTCTCGGCCACGGCGCGGATCGCTTGGCCCGTTTTGGTGCGTTCGACAAACACTGTCATTGCGGCGATCAAAAGCGCGGCGGCAAGGATCACATAGAGCCGCAGTTCAGGAATGGTGACACCGCCGATGTTGAAGACGCGGGAGAAGTCGGTCGGGATAACGACTTGCTCATGCCCAAAAAGTTCGAGATTGATCCCCTCAACCATCATGGTCAGGCCAAGCGCCACGATAAAGGCGTTGATGTGATTGGCATCTCGTACCGGGCGATAGGCCAGAAGTTCGATCAATACGCCCAGGGCAAGCCCGACCAAAAGCGCAATCAGGATCGCCAGTAGCAAGGGTATGCCCCAACTGGTGACGAAAAAGAACGTAAGATAACCCCCGAACATAGAGACCGATCCATGGGCAAAATGCGCGATGCCGAGGATTCCGAAAACCGTGGTCAGCCCCAGTGCGATCAGCACATAGACACCCCCGATGGCGATGCCGTTAATAATCTGTTGAAGTACCTCAACCATGCCGCACCCTGCGAATTAAAGAAGATAGAAGAATGGGGCGCAGGAAACCTGCCCGCGCCCCGCCCGGGGAGGGATCAGTCGTCCAGCGTGCTCAGGAAAGCTGAATACGCGGCGGCGTCAGACGGCAAGTCTTGCACGAAGACCCAATTGCCGCCCTGCCACTGGAAAGCGCCATTGGAGGTATAGGCCTGCCCGTTTTCATCGAACATTTTGTCATCGACAGGCAGGTATTGCATGACGACCTCATCAGGCACCGCAATCTCGCGCAGCGCCTCAGCCACAGCCTCAGTGTCGTCTACGGTCCCGGCCGCCTCGATGGCGTCCTTCAAAGCATAGGTTTGGTCATAGGAATAAGGTGAGCTTGGTGAAGGCGCGATGCCGTACTCTTCGGTATAGTTGGTGTGGTAGGCTTTGCCGTTTTCAGATGCCGAAAGCAGCGTCAACTCTGTCGGGCGCAGGTCCCAAACGCCTTCCATCTGCTCCGAAGTGGCCACACGGGTAAACTGCTCTTCGCTACCGGAGGTGAAACCATAGCGCGGCACGTCGATGCCAAGCTCGACTGCCTGACGGTAGATAAAGGCTGCTGGCTCCACATAGCCGACGACAAGGATCGCGTCAGGCTCTTGGCCGCGGATTTTGGTCAACTGCGGAGACATGTCGCGGTCTTTCAGACCAAATGCCTCCCGGCTCACGATCTCTCCGCCCGCTTTTTCCAACTCCTTTTCAAAGGCGTCGACGTAGCTGGCGTAGAACCCCACATCCAGCGCGCCCAAGACGGCAACCCGCTTGTGGCCCTTTTCGGCGACGAAGGTACCAGCCGCCGCACCAGTATAATCTGCTGGTGGACGCGTGCGCGTGAGGTTCGGGATTTCGCGGGTCGTGATCGACCGCTCGGCCGCATTGCCCACGAGCATCACCGCATCTTCATATTCGATGAAAGATGCCACAGCCCCGGTCGCACCCGAGCAGCAGAAACCAAGAATATACTTAACGCCATCTCGGTCGATCAGTTTGCGTACGGCGTTGGAGGCCTCGGTCGGGTTGGCCTTGTCGTCATAGGCGATGACGTTGAGCATGTAGGTGTCTTCGCCCACCTTGATCCCGCCACTGGCGTTAATCTCTTTCGCGGCCAGTTTCACCGCATTGGTCTGCGGCAGTCCGTAAACGGCCCCGCCCCCGGTCAGCGCATCGCTAACCCCGATGTCGAGCGTCTTTTCCTCGGCCCATGCGGCACCTGCCGTCATGACCATTGCAGCTGTTATTGCTGTCAGTCTCATGTTCTGTCTCCTCCCAGAAACGTTGGTATCAGTGGCCCAGATACGCCTTTGCGACATCTGGATGTGATTGCAGCTCTGCGCCCGTCCCGCTCAGCACGATCTCTCCGGCTTCGAAAAGATAGGCCCGGTCGGCAAGCCGCAGCGCCATGGCCGAGTTCTGCTCGACCAGTAGGATGGTTTTCCCCATCTCTTTGACTCTCGCGATGGTCTCCCCCACCTCCGCGACGATTTTCGGGGCGAGCCCTAACGATGGCTCATCAAAGATGCAGAGCTTGGGCCGCGCCATAAGCGCCCGGCCAATGGCCAACATCTCCTGCTCACCCCCCGACAACGTGCCCGCCGCCTGGCTGGCGCGGTCGCGCAGGATAGGAAACATGTCCATCATCTCTTCAACATCGGATGCCTGCTCTGCATCCTTGCGCGGATAGGCTCCCATCTTGAGGTTCTGCAGCGTTGTCATTTGCGGAAAGACCTGACGCCCTTCGGGGCACATGGTGATCCCCGCTTTGACGATGGAGTGGCCGCTTTGGTTGGTGATATCTTGGCCCTCGAACTCAATGGTTCCTGCGGTAGCCGGAACCAGCCCGCAGATCGCCTTGAGCGTAGAAGACTTGCCCGCGCCATTCGCGCCAATCAGCGCGACGCATTCGCCCTGATTGACCTGCAAGTCGATGCCGTGGATGACTTCGATCGCGCCGTAGCTAACGCGCAGGTTGGATACGTTCAACATGTCAAGCCGCCTCGCCGAGATATGCGTCAATGACGACTGGATTGTTGCGGATTTCCTCAGGCGTGCCTTCGGCGATCTTTTGGCCAAAGTTGAGCACAACGATCCGATCGCAGACCTCCATGATCAACGCCATGTGGTGTTCAATCACCAGCACAGAAGTCCCCAGATCGCGGATCTTCTTGATCAGGTCGCTTAAGGTCTTGCGCTCATGCGAGACCAGCCCGGCGGCGGGTTCATCCAGCAAGATCACTTTGGGATTTGAAGCCAGTGCCGTTGCGATCATCAGGAAGCGTTGTTGGGCCGAACTAATGGTGCCCACGCGGTGATCCTGTACCGGCGCAAGGTCAGTGATCTCGAGGATCCGGTTGACACGCGCGGCCAGTTCCTCTTCCTCGCTGGATTTCCAGCCCATGCCGAATACAGACGCCAGCGGATGCGACGTGCGCGTAACGTTGCAGCCCAGCACGATATGGTCGCGTACCGTGAATTCCGTGAATGTAATGGCTGTCTGAAAGGTCCGCGACAGACCCTTCGCCACACGATCATATTCAGGCAGATTATCGATCTTGGCGCCGGCCAAGCTAATCGCGCCGGATGTGATTGGGAACAACCCCGCCAGACTGTTCACAGTGGTCGATTTTCCGGAACCGTTCGGTCCAATCAAGCCGAGGATTTGCGCCTCGTTCACATTAAAGGACAGGTCTCGGATCGCATGCACGCCGCCAAACGACTTGCACAGAGATTCGACCCTCAAAACAGGTGTCGCCATAATATATTCCCCTCCCCGCTCCTCCTGCGGTTCGAGAAGCGTAGCGACGGCCCATGGCGCAAATCAAATTCAAAGATTCCGCTTGGATATCTAATTTTTAGATGGTTAGATTTCGAAAGGGCGAAGACTTCGGAGGAGTTTGGCACCGTGAAACCGATCAGGAATATCAATTCTGTACAGGTGTTTAGCCTCACCGCCGAGACTCGGAATGTCACCCGCGCCGCGCAACTCTTAAACATCAGCCAAAGCTCAGTGAGCTATCACATTAAAAAATTGGAATCGGATCTTGGCTACCGGCTCTTCCACCGCACCGGACAAGGGCTGACCCTCACGGACGAGGGCGTCGAGCTGGCGCAGCATGTTGGGCGGGGGCTTGAGATGATCCAAACTGGGCTCGATCAGTTATCGATACGAGCGGGCGCGATCCGTATCGCGCTCTTGCCGATGTTTTCCAGCCGCTGGTTGTCGTCAGAGTTGGGTGACTTGATCGAACAATATCCTGACGTGCGCCTATCCATGCACAACCACAACAATAACTATGCCTATATGCCCGAGCCCGGGAGCTTTGCGGACATCGGCATTCAATGGGGAAAGGGCGACTGGAATGGCTTTGAAGTCCACCCTCTTTGGCCCGAAAGGATGGCATTGGTCTGCAGCCCCGAGTATCTTGCAAAACATCCGATCACCGAACCAAAGGATGTGACAGGCTGCACCCTATTGCATGTAGACGATACCGGAATGTGGGAAGAATGGTTCGACTTGAACGGAATGAAGATGGCGCATAGCCAGCCGCAAATGATGCTTGAAGATCGTCATTTTCAGCTCAGCTCGACCATCAATGGTTTAGGGGTATCTCTTTTTGCCTCGTGGCTAGTGCAGGAGGAGTTGGAAAGTGGTGCGTTGGTTAGTCCTTTCTGCCGAGACTTCGAAACATCATATGGTTATCATCTTATCCTGCCGCGCTTGAAAACTTCATCCCCTGCAGCGCTACGGTTCCGTGATTGGCTTCTTGAAAACCGTTCCAAGGCAGATCGGTTACCGTCGTCACCTTCAGAAGCGTAACTCAGTGATAGAGAAAAGCCGCATCGGCTTGCCGCTCAAATACAGCTTTGTCTGAGAGACAGGCAGGGCCATTCCCGAAATACCACATTCCGTACCGGTCAATGGAAGGATTCAGACGCGTCCGAAAGAAACACAAGAGAAACGATAGGCAGCTATATTTCTCTGCAACCAGGGCAACAGGTCGCCGAACGCGGCCCATTCAAATCAAATAGGAATGCATGGTGGCGGTGGAAACGACCCCGGCGACCAACTCTCTCCCGTGCAGGTTTCCACCGCGCGGGATCGCTTCGAAATCATGCGCACTGTTGAGGGACAAAACTCTCGACCCCAGACGATTGGTTAAATGATCGTCCCGCCGGGCCCTATCGGTTCAGATGCCGCACGGCCTCGAGCAGTTCCTCGACCGCCTGCTCGGCCGCCGCGAGTTTGATGGCAACCATCAGATCCTCGCGCCCCGCCATAGCCAAGAACGTGGTGAGCACCTCGTCGGAGTGGCGCGCCAGCGCGGTCAGGTGAGCACCGCTCGGACCGTAAGTACCCGAGAACCAGTTCTTTACCGTCTTCTCGTTGGCACCCGTCCAGGCTGCCACGGTCTTCACGCCCGCCCGACTATCTCCCAACGATCGTTTCAACGCCGCCGCGATTTCTTCGACGAAGCCGCCATTCGTTAGCTGCTCCGTTTTTTCATTATATCCGTTTTCCCTTGGAAAGAACTTGCCCTTTTTCGGAAACGACATTCCACCCTCCTTCGCTTTACATGGACGCGAAGAATTCAGCCGTTGATTCCGGCGGGAGCGATGGATTTGCCTGGAATAATGAGGAGATACGGATGTGAGCGGTCGTTGGGCGACCCATTCAGACACGAGCGACGCGCCGCCTGAGAAGGATGTGCCGGCCGTCGCCTATGTGCGGATGTCGACCGATCACCAGAAGTACTCCACCGAGAACCAGCTCGATGTCATACGCAGCTATGCCGAGGCTCGTGGCCTGAACATTCTGCGCACGTTTGAGGACTCAGGCCGGTCGGGATTACGACTCGACGGCCGGGAGGCGCTCCAAAAGCTGATGGCCGAGGTCCAATCCGGCCAAGCCGACTTCAGGGCGATCCTTGTCTATGACGTCAGCCGATGGGGTCGATTTCAGGACGCCGATGAGGGCGCATACCATGAGCACGTCTGTTCCCGCGCCGGGATCAGGGTCCACTACTGCGGCGAGCAGTTCGAGAACGATGGCAGCATCGGCTCTAACCTTCTGAAGACCGTCAAGCGCGTCATGGCCGGCGAATACAGCCGTGAGCTTTCGGTGAAGGTTTTTGCGGGGCAATGCCGCCTGGTAGAGCTTGGATATCGCCAAGGCGGCGCGGCCGGATACGGGTTGCGGCGCGTGTTGATCGACGAGCACGGCAACCCGAAGGGTGAGCTGTCGCGCGGCGAGCAGAAGAGCCTGCAGACCGACCGCGTGATCCTGGTCCCCGGCCCCGAGGAGGAACAGCGGGTCGTCCAGCGCATGTACGAGATGTTCGTGAATGAGGGGCGGCCCGAGCGCGAGATCGCGGAGGTCCTGAACGCCGAAGGTCACCGCACCGATCTCGACCGACCGTGGACCCGGGCGACTGTCCATCAGGTGCTGACCAACGAAAAATACATCGGGAACAACGTCTTCAACAAGGTGTCGTTCAAGCTGAAGCAGCGCCGCGTCGTGAATCCACGGGACATGTGGATCCGGGCCGAGGGCGCCTATCCGGCCATCGTCAACAAAGCGCTGTTTTTGCGCGCGCGGGAAATCGTGGATGCCCGCAGCCGCCATTTCTCAGACGAGGAGTTGCTCGATGCCCTGCGGGCGATCCTGAAACGACAGGGCCAGCTGTCCGGGCTGATTATCGACGAGGAGAACGATCTGCCCTCGTCCAGCGCTTATCGCAGTCGCTTTGGCAGCCTGCTGCGCGCCTATCGCCTCATCGGCTATGAGCCGGAGCGGGACTACCGCTACATCGAGATCAACAAGGCGCTGCGCGCTGCCCACCCCCAGGTCGTTGAGGAGATCATCGAGGGCGTGGCCGCCCAGGGAGGTCGCGTAGTGCAGGCCCCCGACACGCAGCTGCTGCGCGTCAATGACGAATTCACGGTGTCGGTCGTTCTGGCCCGCTGCCAGGTGACGGCAACTGGATCCTTGCGCTGGCACATCCGTCTCGACACCGGCCTCGTTCCGGACATCACGATTGCTGTGCGGATGAACGAGACCAACGACGCGCCGCGCGATTTCTACCTTCTACCCAGCATCGACATGACCGACGCGCGGCTGAAGATGGCCGAGCAGAACGGCCTGTGGCTCGATGCCTATCGAATTGCGACGCTTGAAGATTTCTACGCCCTCGCCGGGCGGGCGAAGGTGACGGAGGTGGCATGATGGCCAAAAGCGCGGAAGAAACTCACCAGACGGAAGTCACCCTGGTCCCGACCGACCGCATTCGCGTTCTCAATCCGCGGGTCCGAAACCCCAGGACGTTTGCGGACATGGTGGAGAACATCGCCAAGATCGGTTTGAAGCGCCCAATCACCGTCACCCGCCGCACCGACACAGATCCACAGGAATATGACCTCGTCTGCGGCCAAGGGCGGCTCGAGGCCTTCATTCAACTGAAGCAGAAAGCCATCCCCGCCATTGTCATCGATGCCAATGAGTCCGACTGCCTAGTAATGAGCCTCGTCGAGAACTGTGCTCGCCGCCAGCATCGCCCAATCGATCTGATGCGGGAAATCGGCACGCTCCGCGAACGTGGCTACAACGACCGCCAGATTGGCGACAAGATCGGGGTCTCGCCGGACTATGTCGGCATGATCGCCGGCCTCTTGGAGCGCGGCGAAGAGCGGCTGGTCACGGCCGTCGAAACCGGCCTGCTCCCCCTGAACCTCGCCATCGACATATCGAAGACCGATGCCGAGGGCGCGCAGCGTGCGCTGATGGACGCCTACACGCAGAAAAAACTGCGAGGCAAGAAACTCGCGGCGGCCCGGCGCCTGATCGAACAGCGCGACGCCCGTGGAAAGAAGATCCATCCCAAGCAATACGGCCGCGACGGCCGAAACCGGCGACCGCTGACGAGCGAAGCGTTGGTGCGCGCCTACCAGAAGGAAGCGGACCGCCAGAAGCTTCTGATCAAGAAAGCGGAACTGACGCAGGGGCGGCTGCTGTTCATCTGGCAGGCATTTCGGACACTACTCGAGGACGATCATTTCGTGACGCTGCTGCGCGCGGAAGGTCTGGAAACCATGCCCAGCTACCTGCAGGACACCCTCGCCGAGGGGGCAGTGCCATGACCAAGAAGGTTCAGCTCGGCTTCGAGAACGATTGCGTCACGATAGCGGTCGCGGACATCCTGCCGGTCCGGGTGCTGAGCAAGTCCATCAAGTCCAGCCGGAAATACACCCAGATCACTGCGTCGATCCGCGAGATTGGTTTGGTCGAGCCGCCTGTTGTCGCGCGAAACGGGGATGCCAGCGGCAGCTGGCTGCTGCTCGATGGACATGTCCGGATCGAAGTCCTCAAGGATCTGGGTCAGGAACAGGTCGAATGCCTCGTGTCGACCGACGACGAGGCCTTCACCTACAACAAGCGCATCAGCCGTATCGCGCCCATTCAGGAGCACCGGATGATCCTGAAAGCGATCGAGCGCGGTGTCTCGGAGGAAAAGATCGCGGCCGCGCTGGACCTCAACCCGCGCAGCATCCAGCGCAAGGTCAAGCTGCTCGACGGCATTTGCCCGGAAGCCGTGGCGATCCTGAAGGACAAGGCGTGCACCGCGGCCGTGTTCACAACGCTGCGCAAGATGATCCCCTTGCGCCAGATCGAAGCCGCCGAGCTCATGGTGAACGCCAACAACTACTCTGTCGCCTACATCTCGGCGATCCTCGCCGGTACACCGCAGGCGCAGCTTGTCGAAGCGAACAAGCCCAAACGCATCAACGGCGTCACACCGCAGGCGGTCGCCCGGATGGAAAAGGAACTTGCCCGGCTTCAGGAAGGGATCACACAGATCCAGGACACCTACGGCCAGGACCACCTGCAGCTTACCGTGCTCCGTGGCTACGTCGGCAAGCTCCTCGGGAACGCGCGCGTGGTGCGGTATCTGATGCAGACACGTCCGGAGTTCCTGTCCGAATTTCAGACCATCGCCGAGATGGAGTCTGTGGTGCCGGCGGAGGCCGAGTAAGCCGTCACTGCAGGCTTTATGGGGACCCGGACCCGATAAGCGCGGGGACCGCGGGAGACGCCGGACTATGGGCCGGATCGAGCGCGGCGGTGGGGATGGCGGCGAACCCGCACGGAGCCCACCAGGTCGGCTCGAGTTTTCGCCGGCCGCGCGGCCGCAAAGCGGCGGCGATATTCGCAGGCGTGCCGAGGAAGCGCGCGAGTCGGCACGCCTGCCTTTCAACCAACGGCTGCACTGACGGCCGATCTAAGCCTCTGGGCTGGTCTCCGCGATCGACAGCCAGCCGCTATCAAAGGTAAACGTGCGGGCACGGCCAGCGGGGTCCTGAATCTTCACTACACGTGCAGCTTCAATTTCCGATGCGTATTCAACGACATAGAGCCAAAAGTGCTCGCGTCGCTCCGAGGCGAGATCAAATTGCGCGCGCGATAGGCCGACGGGCCGATCATTCAGTGATCCGGTCATTGACTTCACTTCAACCCAACGGACGACATTGCCCTCTGCGTCTTCTTCATAGAGGTCAAAGCCTTTGTTGCCTTCCGCGGTCTTTTGGAGGTTCGGTTCAAGACCAATTATCTTTTCAATAGCCTTTGCTTCCAGTTGCATTCGTTTTGGTCGATCGAGGCCATCTGGGTCTGGTCCCTCATCATCGGGATGCGTGCCCAAATAAGAAATGAATGGCCTACCCCCTTTGGACCCGGGGGAACGCCTGCCTTGATGGTTACCGGTCTTGTTGGTTGCGCTGCTGCCTGATCCGGTGCTTTCAGCCTTCGAAGCACTCGGTTTGCCACCACTTCCGCTCCCTGACGAGCCTCCTCTATTCCCGCTCCCGCCTCCGGTTCCCCCAGAATTGCTTCTCCCTACTTCATCGTCGCCAGCCGGATCGTAGCTTCCTTCGGGGATGTCCGGCATGTCATCGCCATAAAGATCCTCAGCGTCTTTGTAGACGTCAGGGTCTTCGGTTTCGACCGCGTCATTCTCAGCGTCAGCATCGTCCTCGATTTCAGGCACGGGATCGCTTATGCCAAGCCTCGACATCAGATCAGAAGCACTTGTAATCCCGTACTTTCTTAACAGGTCCAAGGTGTCTGGATCTATTCCCGCCTCTTTCGCAAGCTGCTCGATTATGGGTGGCTTGAAAGTTATTTGCGCCAGGAGAAATGGATTGGGTTTCCATCCAAGGTTTTCAAAGATCACTTGGTTTGGCGGCTGCAGGTCACCGTTCTCATCCGGAACCCAAGCAGCTGCGTTCAGATGGCGAACGAACGCTGACGGAAAATCCTTTTTGTAACTTCCGTAGTGGGTCCAGCTGTAGAGCCCATCGAATACACCACGACCACGCCGTTCCTCCAAATCCCCTAGACTTTCCCAGATTAGGCGAGCACGAACTGTGCGCTCTTCCGGCTCCAGTCCCGGGAGGATTTCCATCAACTCATCGAAACCGTCCAGTGTCCAGTCCTGGACCTTGTCCTTCACGCCAGAAGTTTCTTCGTGACCCGCGGAAATCCGAATCTCTCGGAGTTCTAGGTGGCTCAAGGCATCGGGAGCCTCAATGGGCCTCGGGCACCTTAGGGCACCGCAGGCTTCGAGCAGTTCTCGCATCGCTTCGCCACGCAAGCATTCATAGGAGTCATCGACGATCATGACGTTGGCAGCGCCTGAAAAAAGCTTCTTAAGGCGATCTGTCGCTAGATAAATTTCCCCTGGACGAGATACGTAACGCGTACCATCCCCGGCATCCAACACCATTACAAATGACGTCGCCCGAAGAGCTGCCACTAACTTCTCGCGCTGCAATTTTGAATCCGATTGATAGGCTGAAAGGATCCGCGCAATGTCACGTGAGTATAGAGCCTCGTCCTCATCGACTTCGTCATGCTGGTAAGTGGGCAGAACATTCCAGATCACATCGTCTACTGGATCGGGCTCAGTAATTCCGAGGGAGACAAGAAACTCCCGGGACTCTTCAGTTGCAGAAACGGATGACTTTACCGTAGGAAAACCGGTCTCAAAGTTACTAGGCAAGAATGCCTGAGCTTTGCCGCCCTCGCGTGCAGTCACATGCGAGCCGTCATCCAGCCTGATCAGGGGAATAGCCTGAAGTGAACGTCGCAATTGTGACCCCTGGCCATTCAGGAACTCATAGAGTTTGAGGATCCAATCGTCAGCTTGCGCCTCAAGAAATTCGAGGTTGAGACGCGGAACTATCGAAGCTGGCGTAATCTCCGGTACTTCAAGTTCGTGCACCAGATACTGTCGTAGTTCGGGCGTTCGGTCCTGGGTGATGTCTCCAGAAAGCCACCCATCCACATCACCAGAAAACAGCGCTGCAATCTGCTCCGGTCGAAATAGCTCTCGTAGCTCCTTTGTTCTTCCGAGCTTTGTTTTCTTGGCTGCAATATGCCCGCCTCCGAACTTCGGCAGCAACGGCTCTTCCAAGAGCGCATCGCGGACTGCATCAAACACGGGAGCGAACATCGAGCCTTCGGGAAATTTGTCTCGATCAAGAGGCAAACAAGCCAACGCCGAAGTGTCGAGTAATGATTGATCCCTTAACCATCTTAGTGCCTCGATCAACAGCTCAGCTGTTTCCTCGACCAAGTATTTGTTCCAAGGATCGTTGCGAGGAATGTTGTCTCTGCTTGGCGTCGTCCGATACGGCCCTTGAACCAAAAATCCCAAATTTGTCTCAACGGCAGTGGGAAAGAACACCACCAAAGGTGACGTCGGAACCGGTGCGATGTGCCAAACATCTGATGGTCCGTCCTCGTTGCGCAAAGAAAAGGCAACTTCAACGCGCCCGACAGCTTTACCCTCTGGCGAAGAAACCTCTCGATGAAACACGAGCCATTGCTCATCGACCTCATCCTTTTCGCTTTCTTGGCCTATCAAATTCACCTTGTGAACGTTCGGGCCAACAGACTCAGGTTTGCTCCGCAGGTAGACGCCGGATACGTTGTCCCCGACGGACCAGTTGATTTCCTCGATTGACCTCAAAAACAATAATGAGCTCGGCCCCAATCGCTTGAAACCATTTACGATTTCACTCTCAGCCGTTTTGTCTTCGGCTTTCAGTGGCAGGACGATTAGTGTTTCCTCGGGGTCACGATCAGTTTTGCCTGCCTTCAATGGCTGCACATAGTTGCGTATCTCAAAGTCATCATCGCCCGAATGGATCGTTGGGCAATCTGTGAACGTGTACACGGATTTAAACCCGATCCCGAAACGACCGATTGAATGCTCATCCTTCGTGCTTTCGGCGATGCCGCAGACACCCCGCACGTCAGCATCGTCGAATGGCCTTCCGAAATGGGATAACGTGAGGGAGTCTCCGGTTAACTTAAAGGATACTTGCCGAGGGCCCTCCCAAGCACCTCGGCGGCGAAGCGCATCCTCGGCATTCTGAAGCAGCTCGAAGATGAAATGTGTTCGATCGTCATAACGGTCAGCAAGTAGCATCGGCCCGATCCGAGCGATGTCTGTGCCATACCTTTCTCGGTTCTCATCACGTATCGACTCGTAGTTGGATGCCACGACAGCGCCTCACTTCCGACGGGCCGATCTGGAGAACGTCAACCCTATCAAATCATCTTGCCAAGTTTGTACATTCTTGCCCTTCTGCGCAATCTTGCGCAAGATGAAGCACAGGCGCGAACCGATGAGAGATGCCCATGGGCGATCAGGAAGACGAGATACTGACTGTCGACGAGGTCGCTGCCTTCCTTAAGGCGGGCAAGAGAACGGTCTACCGGCTTGCCGCAAATGGGACGTTACCGGCTTTCAAGTTGGGTGGAACTTGGCGGTTCCGTAGGGCGGATTTGAATGCATGGATGGAAAGCAAGACCGTTTCCGGCGGCTCAAAGACAGCGCAAGGAGCAGATGATCAATGAACGCTCCGATTTCGCTCTCTTCAAATGCCAACCCTCAGCAGCTGGAGGCAATCAAGGCTACCACAGGACCTGTCCTGATCATTGCTGGCCCAGGCTCAGGGAAAACGTTCACGCTCGTTGAGAGAATTGTTTATCTGATAAAAAATGAAGGCGCCGCTCCGGAGTCGCTTTTCGTTGTTACGTTCACCGATAAAGCGGCCCGAGAACTTACAACTCGAATTTCAAATCGGCTTTCAGATCTGAAAATCGAATTCAACCTGAATGAGATGTATCTTGGTACGTTTCACTCAATATGTCTTCGCATACTTGAGGATTACCGTGAGTACACGAGGTTGAAGCGCAGTTTTACTCTGTTTGACCAGTTCGATCAGCAGTATTTTCTATACCAAAGAATCACAGAGTTCCGAGAGCTTCCTGATGCCCAGCTGGTCATGGGTGATGATCAAACCGGACGCTGGCGGCAATCAGAGCAGCTTCTAAAGTGGCTCAACAAAGTCAGCGAAGAAGCGCTTGATCCGACGACGCTAGAGGAAGCACCGGATGTGGAAGTTAGGGCCCTTGCCGGATGCTTCAAGAAATACCAGGAGCTTCTACTAGAGAACAACTGCCTAGATTTCTCTGGCATTCAGTATGAGGCGCTAAAGCTGCTTGAGACGCACCTTGAAGTGCTTGAAAGCCTGCGCGGCAAACTATCACACCTCATGGTGGACGAGTATCAGGACACGAATACCATTCAGGAACGCATATTGCTGCTTCTTGCTGGTAAGCAAAAAAATCTTTGCGTCGTGGGTGACGACGACCAAGGTCTGTACCGATTTCGGGGAGCCACGATCCGAAATATTCTCGAATTCCCTACGCTCTTCGATGAGGGCGAATGCAAGCAAGTCTCGCTGACCGTGAACTACAGGTCTCATCCTGCGATCATCAACACGTACAATGAATGGATGGCCGGCCAAGACTGGTCAGACGGCGAGCGCACCTTCCGCTTTGAAAAAGCGATCATTCCACGGGACGACATCTTCCCGGCGGTCCCGACGGCCGTCCGACTTGCGGCCAAAGACGAGCCCGACCAAAACGACAATTGGCACGCCGAAGTGTTGGCCTTCCTCCATTCGCTCAGGGACTCGGGGAAGCTCTCAGACTGGAACCAGGTCGCCTTTCTGTTTCGTTCCGTGAAGAACGCCCGAGTTGTGGCGTTGGCACGTTTCCTCGAGGCCAACGACGTGCCAGTCTACTCTCCGCGGTCCAACATGTTCTTCGAGCGTGAAGAGATCCGGTTGATGATCGGTGCGCTGATTTTCCTGTTTCCTCAGTTTTCCAAGGTACGCCAGTGGGCCGAAGGCGCCCATCTTCAGATCTGGGACTACTACGACCATTCGTGCTTCAAGGCGTTCACTGACGAGCTTCGCAAGCCCGAGAACAGACGGATGCTGGAATGGGCGCGGCCGTTGGCCAAGCGCCATGCCGTCCTGACGCAGACGACCGACTATGCGTTTTCAGGGCTTTTCTATCAGCTCCTTCAGTTCCCTCTGTTTTCCCGCTTCCTCGATGAAGAAACCATGCAGGGCGTGGACAAGGGGCGCGCCGCACGCAATCTGGCGACTTTCTCCAAGCTGCTGACCAAGTTCGAATACCTGCACTATGTCACCGTTCTGAACCCCGAATTCATCGAGCGCGACATCCGGAACCTGTTCAACCAGTTCTTCCGCTTCCTTCAGGATGGCGGCATCGGCGAGTATGAGGACGAGGCAGAATACGCGCCCAAGGGCTGTGTTTCGTTCCTGACCATTCACCAGTCCAAAGGCCTGGAGTTCCCGGTCGTCGTCTGCGGTTCGCTGGAGGCGGTGCCGCGCAAACAGCACACCGCATTGGACGAACTGCTCGAGGATCGGGGTTACCTCTCCAAGGCGCGGTTCGAGCCGCTGGATCGGATCAAGCACTTCGATTTCCAACGCCTCTACTATACGGCCTTCTCCCGCGCGCAGAACCTGCTGGTGCTGGCCGCGCAGGAGCGTGACGGCAAAGGCTTGGGGAAGTCGCCATCGAAGTATTTCGAGCCGCTCTTCCGTTCCCTGCCCAACTGGCGCGACGTTGACCTGTCCGAGTTGACCTTCGAGCAGGTGAAAGAGATCAACCTCAAGCGCGAGTATTCCTTCACCTCGCACATCACGCTGTTCGAGAACTGCGCGGAGCAGTACCGCTTCTTTAAGGAACTCGAGTTCGCGGCCATCCGTGTCAGTCCGATGCTGTTCGGCACGTTGGTCCACCAGACCATCGAAGACATCCACAAGGCCGTGCTACGGGGCGAGGAACACACCGTCGTTCCGGACGCCATCGAGTCCTGGTTCTCATCGAACTACGCGATGTTGTCGAAGAAAGAGCGCGTCTACCTGGCCCCGGTCGCTCTGTCGGCTGCGCTGGACCACGTGATGCGCTACTACAAGCGTGAGAACGGGAACTGGGACCGGATCCGCGAAACCGAGGTTGAGATTTCACTGGTCAAGGAGGACTACATCCTCAAGGGCAATGTCGACCTGATCCGGGGCGAGAATGGCACGGTTGAAGTCGTGGACTTCAAGTCCGAGAAGAAGCCCGATATGGAGAAGGACCGCGACCGGCTGCGGCAATACCAGAGCCAGCTCGAGGTCTATGCCCATCTCATCGAAGAGCGCACCGGCCACAAGGTCAGCCGGATGCACCTCTACTATACCGGCGAGCAGGACGGGAACCCGTATGTCACCTTCTCCAAGGATGACCGGGCCATCGGCAAGACCATCGCGCGGTTCGATGAGATCGTCGGCCGGATCGAAGACGGCGACTACCGGATCAAGGCACGCCCCGCGAAGCTGTGCGAGAACTGCGATATGCGCGCCTATTGTGACACCAAGAATTGGCATTTCAGGAAAGACGACTGATGAACGACGACAAGACCACGCAAGAGAACATGGATCTGGGCACCTCGAACGCGGGTGTCGACAGCGTGGAGAAATACCAGTTCGCGCCGATCAAGGGCTACCCGATGCTGAACTGGCGCGGGAAGCGACCGTTCACATCAACCCAGTATTTCCCGGCGCAGCTGAAAGAGGTGCACGGCGAGGAAGTAGACGGCTGGCGCAACAAGATCTTCTGGGGCGACAACCTTCAGGTGATGAGCCACCTGTTGAAGGAGTTTCGTGGGAAAGTAGACCTCATTTATGTAGATCCGCCCTTCGACTCGAAGGCAGATTACAAATTAAAGGTTTTGGCCCAAGGAAAGAGCACAACCAACGATTGGCAATCATTCGAAGAGAAACAATACTCTGACATTTGGACCAATGACGAATACCTGCAGTTTATGTATGATCGGTTGGTTCTAGCGCGTGAGCTATTGGACGAAGATGGGTCCATTTTGGTGCATTGCGATTGGCATAAATCACATCATTTGCGGTGTCTTCTCGATGAGATTTTCGGAGCTCAGAATTTCCGGAGTGAGATAATTTGGGCCTACCCCGGTCGCGAAATGCATATCGAAACAAAGTATAATGCAAAGCATGACACCATCTTTTTCTATGCAAAAACTAGCGCAACAAAGATCTTCATGAAACAAATTGCCACCGCCTACGACCGGGCGGAGCGGCTTAAAACACTGAGACGTAAAGTCCACAAAGACCCCGACGGACGCGAATGGGTTTGGGAAACTCGGGGGCAAGCGGCAGGACAGGCGCCGTACAAGCGATACGTTGACGACATTCTAGAGGACGGTAAGGCGATCAATGATTACTGGAACGATCTTGACTACGAGGGCGTCGATGATTGCTGGGAGGACATTCAGTTTCTTAGGGGTAATGCTCCTGAGCGAGTAGGTTACCCAACCCAAAAGCCAGAGTCTCTCCTTCAGCGCATAATTGGTGGTCACACCAAACCAGGCGGCCTTGTGCTTGACTTTTTCATGGGTTCGGGAACAACACAGGCTGTTTCAATGAAGCTTGGGCGCCGTTTCCTTGGAGCCGACATCAATCTTGGTGCCATTCAAGCAACCACCAAACGACTTGTTCGCGCATCCACGAAACTTCAGGGATCATTCAATGATCCAGAGGACAAAAAATTCACCGGTTTCGAAGTCTACAACGTTAACAACTACGACGTTTTCCGAAACCCCGCGCAGGCAAAGGAACTACTGATCGATGCTCTAGAAGTCCAACCATTGGAAATGAGCACGATTTTTGACGGAGAGAAAGACGGGCGCATGATCAAGATCATGCCAGTTAACCGTATCGCGACACGTGCCGATTTGAACGAGCTGATTTCTGGATTTGACTACAAAGCTTGGGAGCGCCGTCAAGGTGAAAACCCAAACCGGGCAGTTGAAAAAGTAACGCTAATTTGTATGGGCCACGAACCAGACCTTTCTGCTCACCTCATTCTTGCAGCCAAGCCCTACAAAATCGATGTCGAAGTCCTGGACATCCTCCGCGACAAGGCCGACCTGGAATTCAAGCGTGACTCTGACGCCAAGGTGGCGGTCAAGGACGGTGAGCTTATCATCGAACGCTTCTACCCCATGAACCTGCTGCAAAAGCTGTCCATGCAAAAAGAGGCCGTGGACGACTGGCGAGAGCTGACCGAGAGCATCCTCATCGATTGGAACTACGATGGTGCGGTTCTGCAGCCCACCGTTGTGGACATCCCGGAGGACAAGACCGACCTGGTGATCGGCCGTTACAAGGTGCCCGCCGACGCCGGCACCATCCGCGTCAAGATCACCGACCTCCTCTCGGAATCCTGGGAAGGGAACGTCACCAATGGCTAGCCGCCCCAAGACCCAAAGCGCGTCGCTGGACTTCGCCTTCTTCCAGTTCCTGTGGGAGTTCTACCGCGGAAACCGCGGCACTATTCGCACCCACTACAAGGAGCTGACCCGCAAGTTCCTGGACTTCAACAACCCGGAAAAGAACCCCAAGGCCTTCCTGCGTGAACCGCAGTTCGAGGCGCTGGAGATGTACGTGTTCCTCAAGGAATTCATGGGGAACGCGAAGGTCGAAGAGATCTTCAAGGCTTGGTTCGAGAAATCGGGCCGTTTTGCGGGCCGTGCCGAAGGCGGCATTGTCGGAGACACGCGCCAAGGGTCGATGTTCGATGCGGTGACGCAAGACCAGTACAAGGCCGTTTTTGCCGCGATGCGGAAGAACTCCCGCATCTATCCGAACTACATCTTCGCGCTGACCATGGGGACCGGCAAGACGATCCTTATGGCGACCTGCATCTTCTACGAATTCCTGCTGGGCAACAAATTCGAGAAGGACGAGCGCTTCTGTCATAACGCGCTGGTCTTCGCGCCGGACAAGACCGTGCTGCAATCTCTGAAAGAGATCGAGTCCTTCGACCTCGCGCAGGTCGTGCCGCCTGAATACGTGAACTTCCTTACCACCCACCTGCGCTTCCACTATCTTGAAGAAGCCGGGACGTCACTCAGCACGCTTGATCGCTCGCGTTTCAACATCGTCGTCTCGAACACACAGAAGATCATCCTGAAGCGTCAGCGGAAGGAAAAGACGCCGATGGACCAGCTCTTCGGCGCGACGGGAAATACCGTTGCTGAAAGCGGCGTCTACGCCGAGGCTTCTGACCTCTACGATTGGGACCAGCCGGAGGAAGAAGCCGAACTCACGACCAACCAGCGTTTTGAGAAACTGTGTCGCCTCGAACAGCTCGGCATCTTTGTGGACGAGGCCCACCATGCTTTCGGAAAGAAGCTGGCGAAAGACATGGGGATCGGGACCAAGGCAACAGACACCAGCCTTCGAACGACCATCGACATCCTGGCCGCGAGCCTGAACAAAGCCGGCACACGCGTAGTCGCCTGCTACAATTTCACCGGCACGCCCTACGTCGGCAAGGAGGTTCTACCGGAGGTCATCTACGCCTACGGCCTCAAGGAGGCGATCGACAAGGGCTTCCTCAAAAAGGTGGACCTGCGCAGCTACAAAAACACACGCAATGAAGAGTTCGTGGGAATTGCGGTAGACCGGTTTCTCGAGGCGACGAAGGACCTACGTCCCGAAGGCATGCTGCCCAAGCTGGCGTTCTTCGCTGCAACCATCGACGAGCTAACTGGCGATCTGCGCCCCGCAGTGGAACGTGCTCTGGCCAAACACGGCATTCCTGCCTCGCGGATCCTCGTGAACGTCGGCGATGAAAAACTGACAACAAACGACGACATTCGCGAATTCAACCGGTTGGATACGCCAGACTCTGAAAAGCAATTCATTCTTCTGGTGAACAAAGGACGTGAAGGCTGGAATTGTCGTTCGCTCTTCGGCGTCGGGCTTTTTCGTGCCCCCAAGTCCAAGGTCTTCGTTCTTCAGGCAACCATGCGTTGTCTCCGAGCCATCGGCGAAGCTCAGCACACAGGTCACGTGTTCCTCTCAGACGACAATCTCCAGATCCTCAACGACGAGCTTCAGCAGAACTTCCGCATCAGCGCCGACGAACTTCAAAACGTGGCAAGCGACAAGGAACGAGTACAAATCCGCGTGGTTGAACCACCGGTGAAGATCAAGCTTGTCCGTGTGCGCAAACAGTACAGCGTTCGTGAGAAGAAGCTAGCGGCCGGGGCATCCCTCGGCCTGAACCGCTCGGATACTGAAGCTTGGGCTGAATTGGTCGAAAGGTATCGGCTAATTGAAACTCAACAGGAGGGGCTCACGGCGGCCGACGCGGCCAAGGCAGCTTCCAGCCGTTCGTTTGACCTTACTCAGCGACGTGAGAAGCGTGTCTTTTCGCGACTTACCCTAGTGGCCGAGATCGCGCGCTATCTCAACCTCAACCCTTCCGACATCGAGGATCTGCTGGATACGACCAAAGAGGGGACCGAAGAACTCGTAGAAATCGTCAATGAATTCAATGAAATTCTATATGACGAGATAATTCCACGCCTCTTCAAACTCCTATTCGATCTCGACGAAACCCAAAAAAAGGAAGAGCATGAAGTCGAACTCATAAAAGTTCCGCCAAGCGGATACTATGAGATTACTGCGGCAAAAGACAAAATCGTTCGCAGCAGTGATGCAAAGGAGGCCGAGATTGAGAAAAGCTTCCACCTCGATACCTACTGTTTTGACTCGAATCCAGAGAGGACGCTGTTCTGGGATTTGCTTCGCGAACAAAGAGTGAAGAAAATCTACTTTACCGGAATGCTTACGCACGGACAGTCAGACTTCTTCATTCAGTACATCGACCCGGATTCCCGTACAGTTCGTAGCTACTATCCAGATTTTGTATTCGTGCGCGAAGAGACCGATGGCAGTGAAAAGTACGTGATCGTTGAGGTGAAAGGCGACCACCAGATCGAAGATTCAGTTGTGCAGGCAAAGAAAGACTTTGCACAGCAAATCGCCGTGGCCAGTGGCATGGAGTATCGCATCATCAAATCGAGTGATGCCGATGAACGTCGGTACCGGATGCTGATGTGATCTACCGTCATCAAGCTGGGTTAACTGTGGAACTCAGGTCTGTTTTTCTAGCCGGAACACGCCCCTGTCACTCTTTACCTGAAGGGCAGTCTTCATGTCTGAACCCCTTTCCCATGCCACTCTAAAGGCCAAGCAGCGCGCTATTCGAGCGGATTTTCCGCGAACCATGGGTTTGCGTGCTCATCGTGCCATCAGCTGGGTCGGCCGAGCAGAGGCCTGTGGTGAAGATGATGATGCGCGCTTCATCTTTCTATGGATCGCTTTCAATGCTGCCTATGCAGACGAACAGGAGTTTCAAGCGGTGGCCCCGGGCGAACGCGCAGCCTTCGTAGATTATTTTGGTCGGCTGGTCGCTCTTGATGGCGACCAGCGCATCTACAAGGCTCTGTGGCAGCGGTTTTCAGGCCCGGTTCGGATGCTCATGGAAAACCGATATGTCTTCAATCCCTTTTGGCAATACCACAATGGGATTGATGGGTTTGAAGATTGGGAGGATCGCTTCAAGACCTCAGCCCGCTCCTTCGCGCAGGCCTTCCAAGCCGGTGACAGTGTACGCGTCCTGAGCTTCGTCTTCGACCGGTTGTACGTTCTGCGCAATCAGCTCGTTCATGGAGGGGCGACCTGGAACAGTAGTGTGAACCGGGCGCAGGTTCGGGACGGCGCTGCAATCCTCGGGTTTCTGATGCCTGTTTTCATCGACATCATGATGGACAACCCAAATGAAAACTGGGGCAAGCCATTTTATCCCGTCGTTGAATAGATCAGAGACCGACTATGCTCATCACGCTTCAATTGGATTTGCATATTCGAGCCTGGTTTCTCATGACAGCATAGTCGGCCATCATCTCCGCGATCGCCGATCCATCTGGCAACAATGCTAGTTCCTCGGCCGCCCGTGCCTGAAACTCCCTGCTGTATTCCACGACCGGCGGACACGCTGCCACGCCGCCACTTTCAAAACCTGCCGTCGCGCAACCGGTTAACAAGCTCGTCGCGGTTACGAGGACGGCGAGCCGCCGCCTCCAGCATCCTTCTCTGAAATTCATTGGCTTTCTCCCTGGTGTCGAGGCGTTCCGCGAGGCGACCAGCGCGTTCGCCGGAGCGGCGCAGGGCAAGCAGGAAAAGCAGGATCGCGAAGGCTGTGACGCCGTAGCGGAGCGCTGCGCGTGCCCATGCCGATCCGGCGAACGCAGCGAGGAGGCCGGCGATCATCGCCGCCCCCGCTTCCAGTCGTCGAGCCGGGCGTAGATCGTGACCGCGATGCCGCCGAGCGCCACCGCGATGAACACCCAGCGCAACGTGTCGAGATACGGGACGAGCGGCAGGATGGCGGTCTGAGTCTCGGCCAGGGCGCCTTGCGCCACCTCCAACCCGGCTGCGCCCAGGGTCGCCACGCCCGCTGCGCCACCTCCCTTCATGGTGCGGCTGTCGGCCAGCACTTCGCGCGCTGGTGGCGTTTCTTCGGCGAATGCAGTCGCGCGGACCGGGAACCGCTCGCCCCACTGCCGCGCAGGACCGAGGTCGACATGGATGAACCCCGATCTCGGGTAGAAGCCGAAGCCAAGAAATCCGACCTCGCGCGCCGCGGCCTCGAACGCCACCGGGTCGTGGTTCGCCATGGCGATGTCGAAGGCGGCGCCGTCGAGATGCTTCGACCGGGTCGCGCCGCCGACGGCACGGTTGTGCTCGGGGCTGCGATAGGCCGAGCGAACGATCAGCGGCTTGCCCAGCCGGTCTCGCAGCGCCTGCAGCTTGTCGAGCGCAGGCTCGTTGATCAGCAGCCTGCCGGTGCCTCGGCAGCCGATCTCGGCCGGGCTGAAATTCGGCCAGTGCCAGGTGCTCTCCGGTACATCACGCCAATGGCGGTGGAAGGTCGTGGTCATGGGGTCCTCCAGAAACGAAGAACCCGCCTCGAGGGCGGGTCATTGCGGGCTGATGAATGGGGATGGGGAGCGACTACGGGCCGCCGCCGAAGATCTTGAGCTTGATGGCGATGCCTGCGAGCAGCGCCAGCATGACGCCGGTAGTGATCATGCGGACGGCGGTCTGCATCGCGGTGCGCCGCACCAGCCGGATGCAGTCTACAAGAGAGCGCAGATCGCGGATGTCGAGCGCGGCTTCGTCGCCGTCGAGCCCGACATCGGCGAGCGCGCGCTTCGCGCCTTCCTCGGCCGCTCGGGTCAGGATCGCCTCGAACTCGGCGTCGGGAATGCGCACGAAGCCCTCGGATCGGGGTGGTGTCATCGGGTCCTCCTTCCGCCGCTCAGCCGATCTTGCAGCCCCAGAAGGACGTCTGGTCGGCAGCGAAGTAGCCGTCCGCGACCCGGAAATATCCCTGCAGCTCGACGGTATCTCCCGCGGTCAGCGGGACCATGGTCTGCAGCCAGATCGCGGTGGCGAGCGAGACGTGGGTGGCGGAGATTTCGCCGAGGGAGCCACGGATTTCCGTGGTTCCGTTCAGGACCAGCCGCCCGCGCATCCGCGCGGTCGTGCTGGCGTTGACCTTGTACATGAGCGTCGCGCCGAAGAGGTAGGTGCCGTCGACCGGCGCCACGAAATGGTTGTTCGCGGCGTCGAAGGCGCCCTGATCGTTATAGTCGGTGTTGTTCAGACCGATCTTGGTCCAGGCGCCAACGCCCACGTAGTTGTCGTAGTTGGTGTACGCCTTGAACCGCGGCAGCCGGGGCTGATCGACGATGCCGGTGGCGTTTTCGACGCTGAGCCCGTCGAAGAAGGTGCTGCCGTCGGCCGAGACCGCGAGGCGGAACCTGTCCGAGCCGAAGAGCCCGACCAGCGCCTTGGTGACGAAGCCGGTCTGCAACGTTAGCCCGAGATCGTCGCCCGCGGCCTCCTTGTTCATGGTGTAGAACAGATCGCCGGTGCCCCCCTCGGCCACGGTCTTCGCCGTCCAGAGCGCGGCGTTCAGCTTGGCCGAGAACGGGTTCGAGGCATCCGCTGTCGTACCCAACCCGAGAAGCGCCATGTTCTGCAGCGCCGCCGGTGTGGTGCCGACCCAGCCCCCGCCGTCATAGACGAGCAGCAGGCCCTCATCCTCGACCCATGCCCGCCAGCCAGTCCGTGGCGGCAGCCGCAGCCAGGTGCCGTCGGTCCAGAGCGCGACGTTCCGGTCCCAGCCCGCCCAGTCGCCCGTCGCGCCCGAGCCGACGATGTAGCGGTCGCCATCGGCCGGACTACCAGGCGGCGCGGTCAGATCCCTGTCGAGGACGGAGAGCTGGACGAGCCCGTCGAGGATCCGCAGCGCCTCGTTGTGGGTGACGTGCTTCTGGGCCTGCGACGCAAGGATGTAGGGCAGCAGGAGATGGGTCGTGGCGTCGGACATGGGATGGCCTTCAGAACGTGAGCGTGACGGTTTTCGGCGCGCCCCGCCCGACGAGTGCGGAGAGCTGGTAGATGCGGACGGTGAGGCTGTCGCCGGTGGCGAGCGGTGCGCCCCAATCGGCGGTCTGGTCTGCGGCGGTGTAGACCGCGCTGGTGGTGGTCGTGTTCAGCACCCGCTCCACGGTTGCGCCGTCGAGGATCTCGACCTCGTAGGCCTCGGTTTCCTCGGCGAGTGGCACGTCGACCGCGCCCCAGTTATCGGCCGCGAGTGACCGGGACCGGCGCGTCCAACGGATGGTCAGATCGCCGGGCGTGCGCGGTGTGCGCCACGGCTGTTCGACATGGGTGACGGAGAACGGCTGTAGCCCGACACCCGAAGGCGTGAAGGTTTGCGCCACATAGGTCTCGTCGCTGACGGGACGGCTCGCGGGGCCAATGCGCCAGTTCCACGGGATGCCAAGATCGGCTTCGGCGATCGGCAGCGATGCGAGGCTGTCGTCGAGCACCACCACCCGCGCGCCAGCGGGCGTCGGATTGCCCATGGCGACTTCCGTCCCGCGTTGGCCGCGCAGGAGCCGGGTGAGCCGATACCGGCCTGAGGCGAGCAACTCGGCCGCGCCCGCCTGCACGATCTCCCAGACACTAGGCGCGCTCTCGATGGCGAGCACGTTGGCGCCTCCGAAGAGCGTCAGGTCGGTGACGCTTTCCAGCGTGCCGGTCAGCAGATCGACCACCAGCACGTTGCCAAGGTCGAAGCGCGAGGTGGGGCCCGCGAAGAAGTCGGAGACCAGAGCCCCGAACCGGGCGCGGCTGCCGAACGTGGTCAGCAGCTCGAAGCCGTCCGTCGAGGGGCTGCGGAACACCGCCATCTCGCCCGGCCACGGCACGGCATGGGCTGCGGCGTAAGGCCGATGCGCCGGCTGGTCCTCGGTCAGCTGAGGCAGGTCAATCAGCACCGCATCCGGCGCGCCGAATACCACGGCCCGCGTCAGCGAGGCTGCGCGGGGATCGCCGGGCGGCAGATCGTAGGTCGCCCGGTCCTGGCGCACCGCCTCGATGCCGCGCGCCTCGGCGTCGGCGATGGAGACGAGCCGCAGATCGACCAGTCGCCCGTCATGCGCGAGCCGGATCGCGTCGGCCGGATCGAGCGCCAGGCGCGAGGGCGGCAATCGGAACGCTGCCGTCTCGCGCCCCACCCACGCCTCCATCAGCGCGCGACGGCAGCGGCGTTCGGCCTCCTCGGGCGGCACGGCCATGGGGAAGCTCTCGGAGGCGATACGCGTCGTGTCCACGGTGATGCGCCGCGCCTCGACGAGGGCCGCGTCGTAGTCCTCATCGGCGCGGGCGATCTGCCACTTCAACGCCTGCGGCAGTTCCGTTTCCTGGCCACGCGTCAGTTCCAGCACGTCGCCCTCGCGGGCGGCGACCAGATCGTCAGGCGCGAGAGTGGCGACGGAGGCCCGGCCGCGCATGACGAACCGGATCACCCCCTCGGTCTCCACCGCGTCGAAGCCGAAATGCCGCGACAGCGTTGTGATCGAGGCGCGCGGGCTCTCCAGCGCCGTGATGGCGTAGCCCTCCACCGCGCCCCAGAGGCCGGTGACGTCGATCCGGTCCTCGGGCAGCCCTGCGCGCAGGCAGAGGTGCCGCACGAGTGCGGCCAGCGACACGGCTCCCAGACGACCGGTCAGCCAGTGGCCAAGCCGCCAGTTCGCGCCGTCCGTCCAGACATCGGTCAGCGCGGGGAAGAACGGATAGGGCCGCGCGTCCCAGGTCCAGGCGGCGCATTCGGGGACATGCACCATCCGGCCGCCGTAGACCGAGGACACCGGGTTGTTCGCAGACTCTCCCCACCAGAGATACGTCGCTTCCAGATAGGCCCGCTGGATGGCGTCATCTCGCCAGCCCCGCGAGAAATGCGGCGTGAAGCTCTCCGACGACTTCGGGTCGAAGAAGACGTTCGGCTGGTTCGTACCGCGGTCGATGGCGGGACAGCCGAGCTCGGTGAACCAGATCGGCTTGGACTGCGGCACCCATGCCGTCGGCGTACCGCTCTCCACCCCGCCCGGGCGGTTGTAGTGGGCGTTCGACCACCAGGCGCGCAGATCCTTGTAGCGGAAGACCCACGGCTCGCCCGCCGCACCATCGGTGATCGGGGTGCGTACCTGCGCGGTGCGGTCCGCCGCGCTGGCATAGAACCAGTCGAAGCCTTCGCCGCCCGCGATGTTCCCCTGCAGGTAGGCGCGGTCGTAGATCGCGGGCCAGCCCTCCTGCGCATCGGCATGCTCGAACCCGTCGCGCCAGTCCGAGAGTGGCATGTAGTTGTCGATGCCGATGAAGTCGGTGTCCGGATCGGCCCACAGCGGATCGAGATGAAAGAACACGTCGCCGCTGCCATCGCCCGGCTGGTGCCCGAAATACTCCGACCAGTCGGCGGCGTAGCCGATCTTCGTCCCGGACCCGAGGATCGAGCGCACATCCGCGAGGAGGTCCCGATACGCCTGCACCGCCGGATAGGTGCTGGCGCCCGAGCGGATCGTGGTCAGCCCAGGCATCTCGGTGCCGATCAGGAAGCCGTCGACACCGCCTGCCGCCGCGCAGAGATGGGCGTAGTGCAGCACCATGCGCCGCAGACCCCAGTCGCCCGGCGTGCCGGTCCACGAAACCGACTGACCCGAAACGCTGAAGCTTGCGGGCGTTGCGGTGCCAAACAGTGCGGACACCTGCGTCGCGGCCGTGGCGGTCTTGTCCACCGTCCCCGCGAACCCTGCCGCGGGAGAACAGGTAATCCGCCCCCGCCAAGGGAACGCGGGCTGGCCGATCTCGGCGGCGTTGTCGGAATAGGGGTTCGGCAGGCTGTTGCCCGGCGGGACGTCCATCAGGATGAACGGGTAGAAGGTGACGCGCAGCCCACGCGCGTTCATCTCCTGGATCGCCTGCACCACCGCGAAGTCGGACGGCGTGCCGCCATAGACAGGGCGATCCTGATCGTCCCGGCTGACGAGGAAGGCGCTGGCGCGGGCGACGCCATTGACCGACCAGCTGGCGGGCGTGGTCAACTTCGCGGACACCTCGACACCGGGCCGCACCTTGCAGAAGCCCGCGCGCAGGTCGTCGCCGAACCACGCCACCACGAGGCTGACGCTCTCGACCACCGGCGCCATCGCCTGCAGCCGGTCGAGTGCCTCCACCATGTCCGTAGAGTCAGCCAGCGCGTTCAGGTTCTCGGGCACCGTCGCGCCGCCATCGGTCTTGCGGATCGCCTGCGTGGCATAGGTGAACTCGCCCGAGGCCGGGATCATGGTGACGGCGCGGGTCAGCCCCTCGGCGGTGTCGGGATCGGCGAGCGGGCGGAACACCTCGAAGGACAGCTGCGGCAGGCGGTTGCCATAGGTCGAGAGCGCCAGTTCCTCGAAGATGACATAGGCCGTGCCGCGATAGGCGGGGGTGTTCGACGATCCCATCTTCGCGGCGATGAAGGTATCGGCGGTCTGGGCCTCGTCGCCGGGATACCAGCGCCAGGTAACGCCGGAGAGGTCCATCGGCTTGCCGTCGGCCCAGATGCGGCCGATGCCGGTGATCGGTCCCTCGCAGAGCGCGACGGCGAAGGAGGCGTAGTAGAGGTACTCGGTCGTCTTGACCTTGCCGCCCCCGCCACCCTTGCCGCCGCCCTGCGTGGTGGTCTTCGTCTCCTCGCGGAAATCCGTCGCCCAGATGATGTTGCCGCCCATGCGCATGCGCCCGTAGAGCCGCGGGATCACCGCGCCCTCGGTGGCCGAGGTGATGCGCAGGGTGTCGAGCCGCGCGCCCTCGATGCGCTGGGTGGGCGCCAGCGACGAGATGATCCAGCTGTCAACGACCGAGCCGATGCTGGAGCCGATGAAACCGCCGATCGTCGCGGCGCTGACGCCGAGGATCGCGCCGCCGATGCTGCCGCCAATGGCGGCGCCGGCCGCGCCGAGAACGAGGGTGGCCATGTGTGGATCTCAGCGTTGCGGGAACAGGAAAGCGAAGGCAATGCGCCGAAGCCAGGCGTGGGTGAGCGGTTCCTCGATCACGCCGAGCCGCTCGTAGGCATGCAGAAAGGTGTCAGGCCCGGTCAGGATCCCGACATGCTTGGCGATGGCGCGGGGCTTCATTCGGAAGAGCACTAGCGCGCCCGGACCGGCTGCCGCGGGTTCCACCTCGACCATCATGGCGCGCGCGCCCTCGGCCAGCACCTCGCGCGGGCCGGTCTCGCCCCAGTCCCGACTGTAGGGCGGGACCGGGAATGGTTCCGGGCCCACAACCTCGCGCCAGACGCCCCGAGCAAGCCCGAGGCAATCGCAGCCGACGCCACGCAGGCTGGCCTGGTCGTGGTATGGTGTGCCCAGCCAGGACCGCGCGATGGCGATGACGCGGGCGGGATCGGCGGAGGTCACAGCACGCCGCCCTCGTGCCCGCCATCCTTGGAGGCGTAGCGCAGCACGGCATCCTGACCGGGGATATGCGGGAAGCCGCGGAAGTTGGTGGTGTTGGCGAACTTCGCCCCGCAGGTCTCCATCCGCTTGTCGCAGCCCGCACGGATGGTGAACGCGTCGTCCTCGGCAATCGCGCGCACCGGCGCCTCGAGCAGGGTCAGGATTGCCACGCCGTCCGCTACGTCATGGCCCAGCACCTCGGTGCGCCGCCCCGCGTTTGCGCCGCTCGTCCATTCGACGGTACCGAAGGTGAACCAGCCGGCCTCAAAGTCGCCGAGACCCGAGGCTGTGAAGGCCCGGTCGCGCAGGAGATCGATCACGACCCCGGTGCCCTTGAAGGCCGTGTTCTCCAGATCGACGCGGCAGCGCGTATCGCCGAGCGCGGCGTCACAGGTCGCCTGAAAGGTCCGCCCGACCGTCTGGCCGAGGACATGTGCGAGCGAGCGGACCTCAGCTACGAAGGCCAGCCGCCCGCGCCGGATCTGGCCGATCGCCCCGCGCCGCATCAGCACGCGTTGGCCGGTGTCGGCCCAGTTCACGCGCCAGACCTCGACCTCGGCATTATCCCAGCGGCCGTCGAGGATGTCGGTCTCGGTGATCCGGTCCGAGGTCAGCACGCCCTCGGCGTCCTGCGCATCGACCGACAGGTCCGAGCCCGAGCGCACCTCGGACGCCGTCAGCCCGCTCTCGGGCTCGAAATCGGTGCCATCGAAGGTCAGCGTCCGGTCATGGTCGGTGAAGCCGAAGGTGACGCCATCGGCGCGACTGATCCGCCAACACCAGGCGAGCGTGGTCGTGCCCTCGTCGAGATGGGCCTGCAGGGCGGGATCAAGTGTCTTCATCGGCGCAGTTCCAGAAGCGGGATGGAGGTGATCGAGCCGAGCCGCTCGAGGTCGAGCGTCACATCGAGCGCGTCGGTGTCGAAGCGGACCGGCACGTCGAAGGCGAAGCCCGCGGTAATCGTGACGCCCTCGGCGGGCGCGCTGTCCAAGGTGACGATGCCGGTGGTCGTGTCGACGGACCAGCCGCCCGACTGTTCGGCGCCATCGAGGGCGACGCGCACCGTGCCAGCGACGGGCTTGGTGATCGTTCTGGTCCATATCTGGCTGCCCGAGGCGTAGCGCTTCACCAGCTGGAAGGCGGTGGTCGCGCCGTCGCCGGTGCCAATCGACTGATCGGTCAGCGATGGCGTTCCTGAAGGCAGACAGGACTTGTGATCGCCCCAGTCCTTGAAGCGAAACCCGTGCAGGCGACCGTTACGCGCCTCGAAGAAGGCGACCACGGCCGCCAGATCGTCCGCGCGGCGGATGCCGTAGGCGACATCGTAGCGGCGTCGCGAGTTGGCCCAACTGGCGTTGCGCTCCTCGTCGCCCGAGGCGAGTTCGACGATCTGGGTGCGGCGTTCCGGCCCGCCGCGTGCGCCCCGGCTGATATTGTCGGGAAACCGGACCTCATGAAACGCCATTACATGCCCCTCCGCCCGAGGGAAACGGCGCGGGCAATGTCCGCCGCGACCTGCGTCCTCGATTGCCGGAAGCTGTCGGCGTCACGGGCCATGATCGTTACATTCACACCGCCGCCTCCGCCATAGGATTCCGCCTCACGCCGTGACAGCACGCGTTCGCCACGCTGCAGGATTGCGGGCACCTCGTCGTGGCGCAGCCCGGCGACGCCGCCTGAATGCATGCGAGGAGCGGCGGCGAAGGCCATGGCCGGGACCATGCGCGAAGGCCCGCCCGATCCAACCATGCCGCCCGCATGCAGGATGTTCGCGAAGATACCACCCGCGCCGCCAAGCGCGCCGGAAAGCGCATTGGCGATCGGCCCCAGGATGAACCGCCGCGCCGCAAGCTTGGCGAGATCGGCCAGCAGCGAGGTAACCAGATCGCGGAAATCCAGCTTGCCGGTCTTCACGAACTCACCGACAGCATTCTCGGCCGACTGGAACGCGCTGACGAGGCTCTGTCCGATATCTCCGCCGATCTCACGCGCCTTGCTGGCATAGTCGGAAAGTGCAGCGGTGACCGCCTGCCAGACGGTGACGGCGGCTTCGGTATTGGGTTCGGCGGCGGCCGCTGCAGCCCCGACCGCTGCGCCCGCACCCGTGGCCGCCTGTCCGGCATCGCCAAGGGCTGTCTCGAACCGCGCCGCCGCGTCGGTGGCTTCGGTCAGCGCATCGGCGCCATCGTCATCGCTGCCCCGCACCGCATCGCGCAGCCCCTGCCAGCTGGCGAGTGGCGCACGCGCACCTTCTGCCAAATCCCGCGCTGCACCGCGATACGTGTTGGCTGTCGCCAGTGCAGAATTGGCCACCTCGGTGAGCCCGAGATCGGGGGCTGTGAGCGGGTTCTCTTCGAAGGCCCGGTCGAACGCCGTCTGCGCGGCAGTCGTCGCGGCAGTCGCAGCACCCTCGAAGCGGTTCTCAATCTGGCCCAGCTCAAGATCCGGGATAATCGAGATCCGTCGTTCGGACCCGAGCGCTTCCAGCCCCTGATTGATGCCGCCGATGAAGCCGTTGATCCGAGAAACAACGCCGTTCAGCATCGCTTCGACACCGTCGATCAGGCTGTTCGCCGCCTGAAACGCGAGATCGCCGATGGCGGCGGGCAGCATTCCCCAGATCGCCTTGATTGCCTCATAGGCACCCTCAAAAGTGTTCGCGGCCGTGTTGCCAAAAGCCACCACGCTCTCGATTGCGCTCTGCATGCCGGAGGCGGCATCGGCCTTCAGATCGAAGAACATCGCCGTGGTCGCAGCGCCCGCCGCCGCAGCCCCCATCTTGATCCGATCCCAGACTTCGACGGCAAGGTCCTTCAGGAGCGACATCGCCGCGCCAAAGCCGCCCGCGCCGGAGACGAGGCGCGTGAACTGGTAGACGAGCTCGCCCGCGCCGACGATAAGCGCGCCGATGCCGGTGCGGATCAGCGCGCCGCGCAGGACGACCAACGCCGTGGCGAGGCCACGGACCGAGAGCGCGGCAGCGGCCATTCCCGCCACCCAGCGGCTCGCGAGAAAGGCCGCGAAGGTGGCGGCGTAGGTGGTCAGGCGGCCGATGTTGTCGAAGAGCCCGCGGATCGAGGTGCCCAGCGGACCCGTGCGGCTGGCGATGGCCGCCATGGCGTTGGCGACGGCCTCCAGCGCGGGTGCCGCGGCGACCGCCAATTGGTTCGACAGCCCGCGCCAGATCAGCCCGAGCCGGGAGATCGCATCGTTGGTCCGCTCGATCTGGTCAGCGTCCTGCTCGGAGACGACGACTCCGAAAGCGAGGACGTCCTCCGTCGCCTGGCGCAGCGTCGCGGTGTCGATCCGCGACATGGCGATCGAGCCTTCCTCGCCGAACAGCTGGCCCGCGACCGCCGCGCGCTCGGCGGCGGGCACGAAGTTCTCAATGGCGGCGTTGATCGCACCCACGCGCTGATCCAGCGGCAGGGCGATCAGTTCGCTGGCCGACAGCCCGAGCCGGTCGAGCGCATCGGCGGCGGGACCGGTCCCGGCCGCCGCCTGGCTGAGACGGCGCGTCAGATCCTTGGTGGCCTGTTCGATGCCGGACATCGACACGCCCGCCAGCTCGCCCGCGCGCTCCAGCGTCTGGATCGAGGCAACGGTGGTGCCGAGGGACTGGGCCAGCTTGGCCTGTGCATCGACCGTCTGCAGACCGGAGCGGATCATCGCCACGCCAGCAGCGGCGGCGGCCGCCACTGCGGCGGCGGCAGCCACACGCACCCGCCGCGAGAAGGCCGCGAGCCGGGCGTTCGCCGCTTCCATCTCGCGGCTGAGCCGTCCGAAGCCGCGCGACCCGGCCTCGCCGACACCTTCCAGCTCGGCGCGCACCTGCCGTCCGCCCACGGCCGCGAGGCGGACGCTAACCCGTTTTTCCGCCATGGGAGTGATCCATCTGTTCGTTGAGTTTGGCGACCATCACCGCTTCGATGACGGGCAACAGTTCGGCCATGGCGAGCGGCGGCACGCTGAGGGCGTCACCGAGCGCCAGCGCCGCAGACATGTCCCAGCCGATCACGGCGCCGGGCAGGACGCGCAGTTGGCCGCCGAGGCGACCGACGAGATCCCAGACCTGCCAGCCTTCATACGTGAGCGGCCGGTTCAGGCGCGTCGGGCAGTCTTGGCACGCTTGCGCGCAGGCTTCGCAGTATCGGTCGCCCCCGCCGAAGGACCATTCGGCGAGAGCGCGGAGGCGTTTTTTTCCTGTTCCAGCAGCAGGCCCTTGGAGACATAGGTCAGCTGGAAGGCCTCGAAGATCGGCCAGACGTCGAGCAGCGCGTCGATCGCCTCGGGGCTCGGTTCGATGGAGTTGCCGTCGGCGTCGCCGATGCCCTCCCAGGAGAGCATCGCCCGCCGCGCGAGCGCCTTGGCGAAGGCGACGGCGCGTTCCTCGTCGGAGGCGTCCTCGGGAACCGCCTCGACAGCGGGATCGCTGCGGGTCGCAACCATCAGCGCCGTGGTCAGCGGGCGGAGCTGCACCCGGACGCCGGGCGCAAGGTCGCGCCAGCGCGGCGCGTTCGTCAGGTCGAGCGTCAGCATCAGTACACCTCAATGTCGTTGATCAGGGTGGCCGTGCACATCCGGCCGACAACGCTGTCGCGAGCGGCCTGCCAGTCGAAGATGGCCTGCACGCCCTGCGGCCCGGAAATCTCGATGCGCGGGCGCGGCAGGTAGACGGCGTGCACGGTGAAGGTGAAGCTCTCGCCAGAGGGCAGCACATAGGCGAACTCGAGCTCGCAGGGATCGCCATTGATCGCTTGTGTCACCAGCGTCTGATCGGCAAATCGGACCTCGATGGAGCCGGTCAGCGCGGCGATAGAGGGGTCTGCCCCATCAATGCGGCCGTCCGAGCGAATGGTCTCGATGCGGTCAAGGTTGTTGGCATAGGTGATATCGGCCGAGACGACGTTGCCGAGGGCGGAGCCATTGCGGGTGATCGCCCCATTGAAGTGGCCGAAGCGCTGCAATTCGAGAGCGGCAGGCGTGCCTGCACTGGTCGTAGTTCCAATCGACTCGCCCTGCGCTACCAACCGCGCGGTGGCGGTCAGGAGCCCCGAGCGCTGCATCTGCCAGGTGATTTGGTCGAGCACGCAGCCCGAATACATCGCAAATCGTGGCACTTCGGGCATGCCGGTCTCGATGGACATGCTGGGCAGCGTCCAGGACCCCGACTGAAACTCGTGCGTCCAGGGGCCGGTGCCGGTCGTGGTTGGATCACCAAAAGCCGCCTTCAGCCAGAACCCGAAGGCCTCGGCGTCAAGCGGTACGACGACATCGCCATCGGCCGTCACCGCATCCTTGATCGGGGCCAGCGGGTCGCGGCCGTAGCCCAGCAGTTCGGAATTGAGCAACGGCTGCTCGGCGCCCAGCGACGTGCTGGCGAAGGGCATCTTGGTGAAACCGCCCACCGGGGGCGTTCCATAGGTTGTCTCGAACGCTAGCGCCATCTGCGCGCGCGCCCCCTGGGCTCGTGCCATTGTGTTCTCCTCGGATTGTCGGGATCAGCCGAGCGGGTCGGCCGTGGAATAGTGCAGCACCACCGGGATCACGGCGGCCTTCAGGCTCGCGGCGCCCTCGACCGGCAGATCAACCGGGCGCGGCGCTTCGGCTTCGATCCAGTCGCAGAGGCCGCCCAACGTGCGGTCGGCGGCGATGTTCGTGCCGATGCTGGCGGTCAGCGCGTCGAAGGCGGCGTCACGGGCGGTGCACTGAATGACCGCCTCGATCTCTGCGCGGTGCTGGTAGTGGTAGCGCAGCGGCGACAGCGTCACCTCGGGCTCTCCCGGCTCACCGTCGCGTAGAATCAACAGCCCCTCGGCTGGCACGCGCTCGGGAAGCATATCGCCGCGCAGGGCGGTGGCAGGCAGCGCCGAGAGCCGCGCGTGCAGCGCGGCGAGGATGGTTTCGCGGGGGGTGGGCATTTCCTGTCCTCATTCAGGCCAAGACGGCAATAAGTCTGATTTTCTTTTCCATCAGCGAGTTCCGCTGCTAGTCTTGTTCAGACGCTTCCCGAATCTGGAGCCTGATCATGGATTTCCTTGCCCGATCCGCGACCCGTGTTTTCGCACTGTGCTTGGGAGCGATGCCTCTCGCAGTTCTAGCCGCCCCCCCTGAATGGCTACCGGCTGGCATCACACTGCCAGAGCCGCACGCCGTGCTGATGGACCAGAAGATCGGCTCGAATACCCATCTACTCCAGATTGTTGTCGAGACGGACCCGACGCCCATGTTCGCTGATTGGCAATCAGCGCTTGTGGCCGCCGGCCATGATGTCAACGACAGCATGATGTTCGACGGTCGGCTGCTTTTTTCGAGCTCCGAGGTAGAATCCGGCCAGATTGCCGTTCAATCGTTGGATGAGGCAGAGTTCATGATCCAGATCGACATGACCATGGTACCTGACTGACCAATGGCTGGATGCCAGTTGATCAGGCGATCCTCATCTGGATCTGTTGGTCAGCCAAGCCGCCCATCTACCCACTTCTCCACGATCAGTCCCGGCACACCGTCCAACGCCCGCTCCGCATCCCGCGCCAGGTCGAGCCGCTTCGGCAGCTTGACCTGCGGCACCAGCAGGAAGATCGGCGCAGTCAACTTTCCGCGCCCGGTCTTCGAGCGCGACACCACCGCCTGGCCCTTGGTGTTCAGCCGCCCCTCCGCCACCAGCAGGCTCGGCCCTCTCCGACGATAGACGAAGCGCAGGCGCAGTCCGCGTCGCCGTTCCCATTCGCCGGGCGTGATCCGACCGCCCCGCAGGGACTTGCCTGCGGCGGGCAGCGGGATCGCCAGCCAGAACCCGTTTTTCGAGCGGATCAGCGGCCCGCTGTCGTGCGCGCCGACGATGACCGGCGCCTTCGACCAGACCAGCGCCGCGGCGTTGAGGCTCTCGCCCGATCTCGGGAAGTTCTGGCTCCGGATCGAGTTGGCGAGCCGGGGGCCGAGCCCCGCGCCGGTGATCTGCAACCGCCAGGCCGACTTCAGCCCGGATCCGGCCTCGCGCATGGCGGCCGTCACCGCGCGTTCCCCCGCCGCGACCTCGGCAGCCATCATGGCTACGATGTCGGGATCGATGTCGAGCTTCAGCTTCATCACGGTCACGCCGGGCGCAGATCGACGGTCCAGACCAGCCGCTCGCGGTCGCGGACGGGCTCGCCCTGGATGAGGAAGGCGTCGCCGTCGATCTCGATGCGGTCACCGGGGCGCGGGTTCGCCACCTCGGCGACGCGCAGGTCGATCCTCGTGGTCTCGGACCAGAGCCGCGCATCGCCGAAGTCGGTGACCGCATCCGCGCGCCGGGCGACGACGCGCACCAGCTGGGGCGCGCCGCCGTCGGCGATATAGACCGCGTCCCGGCCGATGTTCGGATCGGCGAAGAGCGCGCCCACGGCGGCGGCAAAGGCGCTCATCAGAACGTCGCGTTCAGGCGCACCCGGCCGATGGTGTCGCCCGCGCCGCTCGCCACTGCCTCGACGGCCACGCCGATCAGGGTGTTCGAGGTTGCCACGTTGGTGGTGCGCTTGTTGGTGTCGTCCCAGTAGATCTTTGCGCCGGCCGTCCAGGCCTGCGAGCCGATCTTCGTGATGTCGAAGACGCCGGTAAGCGCGGTCTCGACGCTCTCGCCGAGCGCGGCGGTGCCTGCTGCCACGCCGAAGATGGAACCGACGAGCAGGCCATTGCCGGAGGCGACGGCATAGGGGGCGATCAAGGTGATGGTGTTGCCGGGCTGGACAAAGTTTTTCATGGGGGGATCCTCGTGGAAAGACGAAGGGCGGCCCGTCAGGACCGCCCGCATGTCAGGGTTCAGGAAGCGGGCGTCACGCGCCCGGGTTCTTGTAGAGGCCGCGCCAGTCAATGGCCTTGGCGCCGAAGTCGAGGCGGCACTTGATTTCGACGCCGTCGACGTCGAAACCGTTGCGCGTCTCGATGTAGGCGCCCTGCTGGCCTTCGAGATAGGCGTATTCGATGGTGTCGATCTGGTTCGGGCTCGCCGCCAGATACCAGGCGGTGGCGCTGGCGGCATCGAGGCGCGGCTCGCTGATCGGCGAGAGAGTGCGGATCGATTGCGGCACCACGCTGGACGTCGCGGCGGGGACGAGGTTCTGGGCGACCAGCTGCTCGGCCTTCAGCTCCAGCGCGGCGGGCACGATCAGGAAGGCGGGGCGGATGTTCAGCACCGTCTTCTTGTCGAGGCCCGTCTGCAGCGCCATCGCCGCACGGGCCGCGCCCACCGCATCGACGGCCAGCGCCGCACCGGTGCCCGCGAGGTTCTTGTGGTTGGCGTGGAACAGCGCCGTGCCATCGGCCATTGCCGGGTTGGCGGTGATGATCCCCCAGACCACGTCGCTCTCCAGCTGGGCGATCGAGTTGCCGTACATCGCCGGGATCCGGGTGAAAGCGTCGAGATCGTCGTTGATCAGCACCTGCCGGGTGATGGCCACGACCCGGCCGTAAGTCTTGACCTTGTAGCTCTCCTTGCTCTCGCCCAGCGTCCCGCGCTTGAACTCCCCGCTTTCGCCGACCTCCAGAAGCTGCGGCGCCTCGCCCAACTGGACGCGGTGCATCGACTTGAAGTCGGTCGCCAGCACCTGGCGGCAGAAGAGCGAGAAGGTCCGGGGATAGGCGTCATAGGCCTGCCGCAGCGTCTTGTTGGTGACCGCCGACAGGATCTCGGGGAAGTCGGAGGTCGAGTGCAGGGCGCGCGTCGCCACCTCGTCGCGCGACAGGCCGCGCGTGTTGACCCCAGCATTGCCGAGGCTTTCGCGGGCGAGTTCCAGCAGCGTCATGCCGCGATACTGGCGCGCGGCGTCCTCCAGCTGGAACAGCGTGGGGCTGTAGCGGTGCAGCAGCGCGTTCGCCACCGCGTCGCGGCGGGTGATGCGTTCATCCCGGCCGCCAAGGGGGACCGAGACATGCGGGAAGGTCCGGGTCTCGTCCGATTTCGCGGCGACCTGATCGAGGATCAGGCGGCGGGATTCGTCCACGCTGACGCCGCGCTTGACCAGATCCTCGGCGAAGCTGCGCTCGAGGTTCAGGCGGCCCGCCAGATCGTAGATGGTGGAAACGCGGTCGCGCTCTGCATCGCGGGCACGGGTCGCGATGGCCTCGGTGTCGGGGGCCTCAGGCTTGGGGGCCTTGGCCTGGCTGCGCGTCTCGGCCGCGCCGGTCTTGTCGTCGGGCATGTTGATCTCCTCGGTCGCTGCCGTGTCGGTGGTGTCGTCGGCCGGGGCGGCCGGGGTCGTCTTGTCGGTCATGGGGGATGCTCCTTCGCTGGTTTCAGCGTCCCGGCGATGGAGGACGCAGTCGTGATGTTCGCCCTTGGCGCGGAAGCCCGCGGCGGGATCGGCGCCGACCGGCACGGCCGAGATCTCGAACGGGGTCCATTCGACCGCCCGCCAAAGCTCGCGCCCGCCATCGGGTTTCGAGATGTCGAAGCGGTGGACCTGGTAGCCGATCGAGACCGCCCGGATGTGCCCGGCCTGGATGTCGCGCCAGATCGGCTCGACGTCGGCACGCTCGCTGATCCGCACCTGCGCGATGCCGCGACTGTTCTCGATCCGGGCCGAACCGGGCACGACCGAGCCGATGACGGCGTCGAGCGTGTCGATCTCATGGACCTTCAGGAAGGGCGCGCCCGCGTTCAGCCGTTCGAGCCGGACATGGGCGGGATCGAGGCTCAGCTCCTCGTCATAGGGTTCGCCGAAGAAGCTGGCGCGGCGAACGCGGGCGCCTGCCGACCAGATCACCTCGACGGTGCGCGCGTCGTTGTCGACGCTGTTTGGCGCAAGCTCCGCCGACCGGCGCAGGGCCGGCAGTTCGATCATTGTGTCCATGGGGTCAGTCCTGTTGGTCGGCCTGCGCCGGTGTGGTTTCCGGATCGGCGGGTGCTGTCGGGTCGCCCGCCTGCGCGCTGCCGGTCTTGGTGACGCGGCGCGGATCGCTGTCGAGCACGAGCCCGAGGTCGTCGAGCTTCGCGTTGGTAGCGGCGATTTCCGCCAGCACGGCGTCGGGGTTGCGGCCCTGCCGGGCGATGGCCTGTGCCAGCGTCATGGTGCCCGAACGGATCGCCAGAAGGTCCGCCATCGCATCCTTCTGCGGATCGACAGCCTCGAACTTCGGCGGCTGCCATTCGACCGGGACATCGGGTGTCGGGATTTGGCCCGCCGCCCAAGCGGCTTCCGTGAACCAGCGCCAGACCGGCGCGCAGAACATCGGGATGAAGAGCTGCCACTGCAAGGCGTCGATCTGGCGGCGGAACTCCACGAGCCCCGCCCGGATCGAGGAATAGTTCACCTGGGAGAGGTCCCCGGTCAGCAGCTCGTAGGGCACCCTAAACCCGGCCGAGATGGTGTGCAGGCTCGCTCGCTTGTACTCGCCATAGCCACCGGTGGCGGCAGGCTGGTTGAAGCGGATGTCCTTACCGCCACGGGCATAGGCAATCAGCCCCGGCTCGAACTGCTCCACCCGGTTGCCGTCGGCATCGACCACTGCGGGCGCGATGCCCTGCTGCGCCTCGTCATCGCCGAAGACGATGGCGGTGACGCAGGCCTCGGTCTTCTTGCGGACCAGTTCCGCCACCTCGTAATCGTCGAGATCGCGCAAGGACCGGATCACCGGCGCGCCCCAGGGAACACCGCGCGCCTGCGTGCGCTGCTTCTCGTAGACATGGGCGATCTCGGTCGCAGGGACCGGGCGCGATCCGAGCCCACCGTTCAGCGCACCCCACGCGTCACCCGGGTGCTCGGCATGGAGCCAGTAAGCCCGGCGCTTGCCGACCGGGTCGAATTCGATCCCCTGCACGAGCCGGCCCGCGCCGAGGGCACCGGATTTCGAGGCGTCTAGGAAGTCGGCCTCCAGCACCTGCAATTGCAGCGGCACCTGCAGACCGTCCGAGGATCGCCGCAGACGACGGCGCACCAGCACCTCGCCCGCCTCTACCATCTCGCGGCAGATCAGCGTCTGCAGCCCGTAGAAGTCGAGCTGGCCATCGGCGTCGCACTCTGCCGTCCAGCGCTCGAACAGATCATCGACCTTGCGGTCCAGCGTGTCTTCGCCGCTCGCGGCGCGCGGCATGATGCCCGCGCCGATGATGTTGTTGACCAGTACCGCCACGGCCTTGGCCGCATGTGGGTTGTTGCGCACGAGATCGCGCATCCGGTCGCGCAAGAGCGCCCCGGCGACGCCAACCTCGGTATCGGCCGATGTGCCCGGCGCGCGCCAGCCTTCGGTCCGCCGCCCTTTGGCCGCCCCGTCATAGCCGCGTGTCAGGGTCTCGAAGGCCTGACGAGCCAGCACGCGCCTAGCGGCGGCCCGAGGGGCGACGGAGGCTATGGCCCTGTCGAACCAGTTTGCCGACATCACCGGTCCCCGCGCGAGAAGCCCGCGAGCCCGGCGACCGACAGCGGTCGGCTGACGCCCGCAATGGCGCGCTCGATGGTACGGATGCGAGCCAGCAGATCCTCGGCCGAGCCATAGTCCACGGACTTGCCGTCATAGCTGACCCGGGTGGTACCGCTGGCATAGGCCCGGCGCAGAGCCGACAATTCGGTTTCCGTCCAATCCGTCATGTTCAAAACCATCCTTCCCGCCGCCCGAGCCAGTCGGAGCGGCGCTTGCCCTGCGGGGCTTGTCCCGACCGGTGAATTTGCCCGGCCGGATCGGTGTCACCGTAGGGCGCGGCCCCGAGCTGATCCTCGAGATCTCGCCATTTCTCCTCAGACCAGCGGTCCGCGCCCGCGATCCAAGCAGCGGCGCGGGCGTAGACCCGGCAATCCAGCGCCTCGTTGCGCTCGCGTAGCTTCTGCCATTCGAGCTTGGCGAAGCCGCGTTTCGTGCGGACGGTGACCAGTTGCTCGGCCACGACCTGCTTCAGCCACTCGCTTTCCACCCATGTTGGCAGGTGGATCGTGCCGGGCGGAAAGGCCGCGCCCTCGGCGCGTTCTTCCTCAGTCGGCCGTCCCAGCCGCAGAAAGCGGTAGGTCTCGGCCTTGAAGGTCGAGACCGCCACGGTCCACAGCCTCGCGCCGCGCCGCAGGCGTTTTCCGCCCTCGGTCGCGTCGACGAAGGTCGGCCCCGACACTGGGCTCGAGCGGTTGAAGCCCTCGACGCCCTTCACCGGGGAAACCTGTGCAAACCCGGCGTTGCGCGACCAGGAATAGACAGCCGGGGCCTCGTAGCCGGTGTCGATGGCGAGCCGCGCGATGCGCAAATGCGCGCCGCGTTCGTGCGGCCAGCTTCGATCCAGCAGCGCAGTCAGTTCCGACCACGCGTCATGCCGGTCCGGCCCGCCCTCGATTACGATGTGATCGACGAGCCAGCTTTCCAGCCCGCGACCCCAGGCCCAGACATCGATCTCAATCCGGTCCTTCTGCACGTCGGCACCGGCGGTGAGGAACAGCCCACCCGCGGGCACCGTGCCCGGTTTCCAAGCCTCGCGCCGGTCGTAGAGACGCTGCCAGTCCGGCGCTTCTCCGGTCTCGACCCAGGTCTCGCCCAGAGACGTGTTGACGAAGGTCTTCATCGTCTCGTCCCCGCCGGAGCGGGCCGAGAGAAAGGCCCGCACCATCGCCTCCAGTCTGACCCAAGGCGAGTAGATCTCGTTCAAGTGAAACCCCGCCACGCCCGCGAACGGCTGCTCCGCCACCCAATGCCCTTTTGAGACGGCCGACCAGCGGGTCTCGTCCCGCCACGCCGCATCGCAATCGGCGCAGTGGTAGCGCGCAGTTTCAGGCCGCTGGTCGCCTTGGGGCCCTCTGCTCCAGCGCACCTGTGTCCAGGTCAGCACCTGTTCCGCCCCGCAGTCCGGGCATGGCACCCAGAACCGGCGCTGGTCACTTTCCTCGAAGGCCGCCTCGATCCGGCTGGTGCCCTTGTTCGTGGGCGTCGAGACCAGCACGATCTTGCGGTTCCAGAAGGTCACCGTGCGTTTCCTGGCGAGGTTGACCGGATCACCCTCGGCGCCCGCGCTGAACGGGTAGCGGTCGACCTCGTCGCACAGCAGCAGGCGGATCGGGCGGCTGGCCAGACCCGAGGGTGCGTTCGCGCCGACGATGGTCAGATGCCCGCCCGGAAAGCGCTTGTGCAGGATCTTGTTGTTGCCGTCGCGCGAGCGCGGATTGGCGATCTTGCCTTGCAGGCAGGGCGTATCGCGGGCCATCGGCGAGAAGCGGTCCTTCGACCAGGTCTCCGCATCGCGCTCGGTCGGCATCACCACCATGATCGGCGCGGGATCCTGATCGATGTGATAGCCGCAGGCGTTGTTCAGCACCTCGGTCTTGCCGACCTGGGCGGAGGACATGATGACCACCGTCTCGGTCGAGGCGTCCGAGATCGCCTCCATGATCCCGCGCTGATATTCGGCGCGGCTCGTGCGCCATTGCCCGGGTTCGGCGCTGGCCTCAGAGCTCAGACGTCGGTTCTGATCCGCCCAATCGCTGATCGTCAGTTCCGGCGGCGGGCGCAGCACCTTCAGCGCCGTCTCCACCGTCCGCTTCAGGATCGGCGAGCCCGTCAATGTCAGCGCTGGCTTCGAGTTGGACATCTGGCTGCGCGAGATCATCGAGCACCTCGCGGATGGTCATTCGGATCAGGTTCCGGGTGTCTCCGACGGTTGATTGTTCAAAAACCTGCGGCGCCAGCCGGTCCGGCAGCGCGAGCAAGCGGGTGCGCAGAAGCGCCAGGACGGCGATCCAGGCGGCCTCGATCTCTTCGGCCGCGATCAGCGCGCCGCGCTTTTCCTCGGCCTCCATCTCGGCGAGATCAGCCCTTGCACGAATGAAGCGCGCCCGCTCGGCCGCGTAATCCGGCGCACCGGCCTGCGCCCTTGTGGCCTGATCGCGCAGGTAGCGGACATAGCCGCGCACCGAGCCGATCAGGTCGTATTGGCCGCGCTCCGCCTTCGGGATCACGCCCTCTCGGCTCAGCTGCTGAACCCGGCGCTCCGAGAGATCAAGGAGCCGCGCGATCACGCCGATGGGTTGCGTGGCTGACGACATGAGATGATCCGCGCGCTCCGATTAAAGCCCTGTAATTGCTGCGATTATACTGGATGATGTGCCCCGGCAGAGCGAAGCTGATCCTAAGAAAACGATGCACCCCACGGAGCCTGCCATGACCCTCGCCGAACGCTACAACCTTGAAGCCGCCCGCCTGCTTCCGCACATGGCCGCCGACCTTCAGGTCGATCCCGCAATCACCCGCGCGGCCGAGATCGACGAGATCGTCTTCCGGCGCGGCGAGTTTCTGGGCGGCATGGCCTGCGCGATCCTCGCGATGATCGAGCAGAAGAACTGAGGGGGCAGGATGATGACCGACCGCCACCAACTCCGCGCCGAAAAGGCCCGCCGGAACCAAGAAGCCGCACTGGCGGCCTTCATTGAAAAGAAGGCCGAGATCGACGCGATGCTCGCCCGCCTGCAGAGGCTGAGCGATGACCACTTCAACGCCCAGTCCGACGAGATCAACTGGGGCCACGTCAGCACCCTCGAACACTACACCAGCCTGTTGAAGCGCATAACCGACAGCGCGTTCGGCGAAGGCGAATTCGCAGACTGACCTCCGGAATCTGCGGACCTCTGCCGCGCGCGGGCGCGGCTTGGGGTCATAGAAGGATCGCGACGGACGCGACCCGAATATGGAGACGCCCCCATGACCCAGCTTTCCGATACTCAAGCCATCATCCTCAGCGCCGCCGCTCAGCGGCCCGAGCATATCGCCCTGCCGATGCCCGAGAGCCTGCGGGGTGGCGCCGCCGCAAAGGTGGTCGGCGCGATGCTCGCGAAGGGTCTGCTCGAAGAAGCCGAGGCGGACATGCGCAGGGGCGAGCCCGTCTGGCGTGAGACCGGCGACGGCCACGGCGTCACGCTGGTTGCCACCGACGCAGGCCTTGCCGCCATCGGCATCGCACCGGACACCGCCGCTGCCCCCGAACCCGCACCCAAGATGCGCACGCCGCGCGAAGGCACCAAGCAGGCTACGCTGATCGCTATGCTGCGCGCGCCGGACGGCGCGACCATCGAGGAGATCATGGCCGCGACCGGCTGGCAGTCGCACACGGTGCGCGGCGCGATGGCCGGGGCGCTGAAGAAGAAACTCGGGCTCGAGGTGACCTCGGAGAAGGTCGAGAACCGGGGGCGCGTGTACAAACTTCCAGTTGCCTAGAAAGATGCCCGTCGCCAGAGCCCGCCGCCCCACCCGGGGCGGCGCTATTTCTTGGTTTCGTCTCGCGACTCCGCTGCTCGCCTAGACCCTTGGCACCGATGTCTCAAATTGCGCTGCCAGCCATCGTCCCGCCGCCATGCGCTGCTGCACATGCGCGCGATGGGCTTCGGGCGACAGTGGCCGTTTTCGCCGGTGACGCGAGTTGTTGCAGAATAGGCAGGCGGCAACGATGTTGTCAGCGGTGTTTGCACCACCCTCGGAACGAGGATGGAGATGCTCGGCCGTGCATCGGAGGATTCTCGGCAATCCAGCCGCTTTGGAGGATACCGTCAGACAGGTATCCATGGCTTCATCCCACATGGGCAGGCCGCAGTAGAAACAGCGCCCCCCCTGTGCGAGCATCTTTTTACGACGCAGATTCTTCAGTGCTTTCATGGCACGGGTACTCCATTCGACTTCATGAGAAGCGAATGCGCGACGTCCCAATGGGACGCTCCCCGGCAGGAAGCTCTTGCTCGCGCGAGACCCGAGTTTTCGTGGTTCCGCAGGCCGGATAGCGAAACCTGATGGATTAACCTTCAGATCTGACCAGCCTCTGGCTTGATCAAGACGACAAGATCATCTTCGCTGATTGGAGAATAATAAGCTGCACGTTTAGCGTCAACGCCATCGTTCGAACACCCGCCGCAGGGCGAAGGAACGCGCTATCGACACGATGGTGAAGATGGCGCCCATCTTCAGGTTCTGCGCCAGCGTCGTGTGCAGCCCGAAGATCGGGAAGATCAGGATCTGCGTGAAGACCGCAACGCCGTAGCCGACGATCACGTTGGCGACGGACTCGACCAGCGACATGAGGCGGGACTGCTTCATGCCGCTGCTTCATCCATCGGCCAGCAGTTCAGCCGCGAGAGTTCGCAGCGCATGCGCCGCAACCAGCGGTACCACTCCATTTCCACAGAGGCGAAGCCGGTCCACCCGGTGGGCCAGCCCATCAGCGCCTCGACGAACAGCGGGTTCAAGGTCCGGCGCGGCTCGGAGGTATCGCTCCCAGCCATCGGCGTCACCAGGACCTGGCGGCCAAGCAGGCCGTTCACGGGCGTATTCGCCAGCGTCGTCGCCCCATCCTTGTGATCCCGCGCCGTCGGCGTCATCCACATCCCGGCCGCGTGGGTCAGGTCCGCAGTCCGCCGGTTGCCCGCGCTCGGCTTGCATCCGTCGTTCGCCATCGGCGTCGGCCAGTCCCGTGCCATCCGGTCCAGACCCTTCTCGTCGCGCCGCTCGCCACCCCGGCTCCGAAAGCTGTCGGTCTGCGGCGTCGGCCACATCGCAGCCGTCGTCGCAAGGTTCATCCCATGCTGCCCCGCTGCCTGCGACGGCGTCGGTTTCGTCTGCCGGTTCTCGTTGGGGCTGGCGCGGGGTGTTGGCCAGAGCCGCAGCAGTTCCGTCCGGTTCCCGCCACTCGAGCGGGTGCCAGAGCAGGCGCGCGGGGTCGGCCAGCTCGTCCCCGTCGCGGAGGGCGAGGATGAAGAGCCGCTCGCGCTTGTGCGGTGCGCCGACTTCCGCCGCCGTGAAGAGGCCTGCCGCAAGGCGGTAGCCCATGCCGACCAGTTCGCTGGCGACTTCGGGGAAGCCGAGGCGGAGATGATGGGCGACATTCTCGAGGAAGACAAAGGGCGGCTCGACCTGGCCGATGATGCGGGCGACCTGGGGCCAGAGGTGGCGCGGGTCGTCCGCGCCCCGACGCTTGCCCGCGACGGAGAACGGCTGGCACGGATAGCCCGCAGTGACGATGTCCACCGCGCCGCGCCATGGGCGGCCGTCGAAACTGGCAACATCGTCCCAGATAGGCGCGTGATCCAGGGCCGCGTCTTCCATCCGCGCCACGAGAGTGGCCGCGGCGAAGGTCTCCCGTTCGACATGGCCCACAGTTCGATACCCGGGCAAGGCGATGGTGAGCCCGAGGTCAATGCCCCCAGCGCCGGAGCAGAGCGACAGGCCGAAGAGGCGTGCGCCGCCTGTTCCGTCAGGCAGGCCTGCGGAAGGTAAAGCCAGGTCATCCATCCCTCAGCGGTCTTTGGTCTTGAGGTCGTCGTAGGGCGTTCCATCCCCGTCGAGGACGGCCTGTTGCCCGGTGAATTTCTGCCAGCGCTGGACGGCCACATCGACATAGGCCGGGTTCAGCTCGATACCGTGGCAGACGCGGCCCGTGGTCTCTGCCGCGATCAGCGTGGTGCCCGATCCCATGAAGGGCTCGTAGATCGCCTGACCCGGGCTCGAATTGTTGAGGATCGGCCGGCGCATGCATTCCACGGGCTTCTGGGTGCCGTGGACGGTCTTTTCGTCCTGGTCCTTGCCCGAGATGTGCCAGAGCGTCGTCTGCTTGCGGTCGCCCGCCCAATGGCCCTTGCCGGACTTTCGGACGGCATACCAGGCGGGCTCGTGTTGCCAGTGATAATCGCCCCGGCTCAGAACCAGCCGCTCCTTGGCCCAGATGATCTGGGACCGGATCGTGAAGCCCGCGACTTCGAGGCTTTCGGCCACGGTCGCCGCGTGCAGCGCGCCGTGCCAGACATAGGCGACATCGCCGGGGAACAGCGCCCAGGCCTCGCGCCAATCGGCCCGATCATCGTTCAACACCTTGCCGGTGCGCTTGGTCTTGGCCGCCCCAGCCTGGTTGCGCCAGCCCGGGTCGTATTCCACGCCGTAGGGCGGATCGGTGACCATCAGGAGCGGCTTCACCGGGCCAAGCAGCCGCTCAACATCGGTGGCGACCGTGCTGTCACCACAGAGAAGCCGGTGGTGCCCCAGGGCCCAGAGATCGCCGGGACGGCTGATCGGCTCCTCCGGCGTTTCCGGGATCTCGTCTTCGCCTTCCTGCGGACCGGTGCCCGCATCGAGGCTCGACATCAGCGCGTTCACCTCGTCCTCGGTGAAGCCGGTCAGGCCGAGGTCGAAATCCGCCTCCAGCAGGTCCGCCAGTTCGAGGTTCAAGAGGTCCTTGTCCCATTCGGCATTCTCGCCGGAGCGGTTGTCCATGATCCGGAAAGCGCGGGCCTGGGACGCGGTCAGCCCCTTGGCGACATGCACCGGCGCAGTCTTGAAGCCGAGCTTGCGCGCAGCCTCCAGCCGGGTGTGCCCGGCCAGAACTACCATCGCCTCGTCCACGACGATTGGTTGACGCCAGCCGAACTCCTGGATCGAGGCCGCGACCGTGGCGATGGCCTGCTCGTTGCGCCGGGGGTTGCGCGCATAGGGAATGATCTGCTCGAGCGGCAGGTCGACGACGTCCATGGGAATGTCCTTGGGGTGCCGGGCGGCGAAATGGGGGCGTGAACCGAAATGCCCCCGTGGGGCCGTTTCGGTTCAGGCATGGGGTGTCGGGCCGTCAGGCCCTTCGCGTGTTGCCGCGTGGGCCTAAGCGAAACGAAACGGCTATTTTCAGGGGCGTCACTGGGAAACCCTCGCGCTTCGCCCGCCCGCATAGGATGGACGCCGGGAAGGACCCGCCGATTTCAGGGAAATGCGCTCCGCTGCGGCCCTGCTGTCGCGGGTCCGCGCGAACGGAGACGGGGAGAGCCGTCTTCCGACGCACTCTCCCCATCATATCCTTCAGATAGCATGGATCTGTTGCAGCTGTCGAAGATCAAAGTGTTGCAACACTTCATGCAACCGCAGCATTGCCGAGGCCAAGATCACAAAACAGGTTGGTGATTTCAGCGGCGATCCCCAAAAACCTAACTCGGCGCCAAGAGCAGATACGGCTCGGTCTCCTCTTGTTCAATGCGCTCAATGTATTCTCGGCCGTTAATCTCGTGCGCTATCAATGTGCGCGCGAGACTTGGTTGAGAAGCGATGCGCAATCGAACTTCTGAGAAGTCCTGGGATATTCCCAGTGCAGTTTTCTGATCGCCGTCGACTCGGCCGACCATCAGGTCGCGTGGCATCAAAAAAGCGAGGTTCTGGAGTTTGACGCATTGGTGCCGCGCCCTCAATTCAGCCGCCTCTTTCATATCGAGCCAAAGAAGTGATTTAATCTGCGCGCCCCCACATAGGGCTAAACTCGCCAAAAGGGCTCGCACCAACCCAGCATCCACCCGAGCTTCTATTACAACCTCTGCGAGACCACTGTGCAGTTCGTCAAAGACGTAACTCATCTTCTCTTCGACCGCTGTGATGACCTCTTTTGCGTCAGGCCTAACCTCGGCTTCTTGCAGACGTTCCAGCGCCGTCCGCACGGTCACAATCTTGGATCGGAGGTTCATTTCGCGCCATTTCGATGGCAACCCAGCGACAGAGGCCTCAATGCCACCAAGCGACTTATCTACTTGGTCGAGTCGCCTCAAGATCATGGCGGTGCTTGCAGCCGTAACGCCGATACCAACAACAGATGATGCCAAAGCCGCGATTTGCAGCGTCTGCATCGTCCCCATCATAGCCTGCATCGCGTTAAGCTTGTGAGAGATCGCGGCATTCTGTGCTATCCCGATCAAGCCCGTGGCACCTGTCGGATCGAATGAAAGCCCAGTCTGAAGAGCTTTTTGCAATGCCCCAGTCTCTTGAAGGTGGGCAACAATCCGACCGGTTGCAGAGTCTCTGAGCACAGCGCCGCTGCGGATGATATCACCTGCAAGATGGGCGGCTTGAAACTGGAGGGGAATATCGAATGGGATACTCATTTGACCATCTCCATCCTCTTTAACGCGACGCCCTGCAATTCATTGAAAAGTACATGCTTGAGAGAAACTAACTTTGCATCGGCTGCCTCGCCAACGACGCGCGTGGTAATGGCGTCGTGCAAAGATGTTTTCAGCTTTGACTTCAGCTGCGATATTGCCTTCGAGCGGATGCCGGGCCCCGCAGCCAATAGAGCTGCGCTTCCCGCCAATGCGACAACAGCAGCCGGTATCAATGCCCCACCGCCCAAGGTAAGCCCGAGTACCGCGGTTCCGGCGGTCGTCAGTCCTCCCGCAAAAAACGGTATTCCAGCAACAGGAGCGGCGGACGCAGCGATTGCTGCACCGGCTGTCGCCATCTCGCCGTATGACCATTTCTGATAGGCGTCTTTACCCTCGACCTCCCCAGCCGACGCCCGAAAAGACTTGTCGAGCTCATGCGTCAGTTCTTTATACGTTCGCTCTATCCAGTCCGCGACAAGGGGTTCAACCTTCTCGGCGACGAACTTGCCTCGCTTCAGAAAATCTGCGGCTGACATGCCATCAATGACTTTGTCCACGCTATAAAACAACGCCGGCAGACGGTCAGGCAGAATCTGAGCGATTTTTTCACGCTCTCCTTCCCACCAATCCAGAATTTCAGCTTGGACAACTTCCGTTGGCAATTGCATGATATTCATCCGTTACGCTGCACGAAGGATATCAGTAGACTTTCTCGAGCTTCGCAAGTCGATTTTCCTCCGACAAACAGGTACTTCCCGAGCGCGGCGCCGTGGAAGGCAGTACGAGTTGGTTCGGGTGGCATCCTACGAGACCGCCCGAGCCAAGTATTTCAGCGCGCATTCAGCCGCGCGGCGATCTTGGTGAGCGCGAGCTTGTGCTGGCGCCATGCGGTGCTGCGGTCGACGCCCAGCTCATGGGTGATCTGCTTCCACGGCCGCCGGGCAGCACGCCACCAGATCAGGCGGCGTTCACTCTCGCCGAGCCAGAGCACCCAGTCGAAGGTCTGCTCGAGCCGCGAGATCGCGGCGGCCGAGGGCCAGACCCGCATCGGTTCGGGCTCCATGGCGAGGATCTCGCGCTCGGTGCGGATGACCTGTGGCCAGGCGTTGAAATAGCCCTGCACCTTCACGGGCGGCAGCTTGCGCAGGGTGCGGAACGCCTCCTCGAAATGATCGGCGACGTCCTCGGCGGTCCAGATGTGCTCAGCCATGGCGCAGATCCTCGACTGGGCGCGGACCATAGAGCCGCGTGCCCAACTGCTCGACGAGTTCACGCTCGGGCCAGGTCAGGCGCTGATCATGCACGCTGACGGCCAACACGCCCTGTTCGCGCCAGCCGTCGCGCTTCACCTCATCGGGCGAGCGTCGCTGCCCGCCATAGCCCTTGGGGTGGAACCTCATGCCGCACCTCCCCGGGCCTCGAGGGCCCAGAGCAGGATGGCGATGGCATCGGCCTCGTTGTCGTCTTCGGGGCTGAAGCCCTTCGCGCGGGCAGCATCGATCATGGCCTGTTTGGGCGCGTTGCCCTTGCCGGTAGCGTGGCGCTTGATCGTACCCACCGGCACGCCCTCGTAGGGGATGCCCCGCAACTCGCCCCAGCTGGTGAGCGAGGCCATCAGCCCGCCATAGACATGGGCCGCGTCGGTTCCGGCGTGGCGGCGGACCTCCTCGAACCAGATCGCGGCGATCGGACCGGACAGGCGGTCCAGTTCGGTCAGCCAGTTGGTGAAGCGCAGATAGCGCATGCCACCGCCATCGTAGCGGCCGGGCCTGAAGCTGGCGGTGCCGCTGGTCATCAGCCCGTCTTGGCTGCGCAAGGCCCAGCCGGTGGTGGTGCCAAGATCGAGCGCAAGGATGCAGCGCGGGTGTTCGTTGGATTGGGTCATGAGAGACCTCCTCTTCGCGTTTGTGAGCGAGGCGAGCGGGCTGGCCGGTGAAGGCTGCGGTCTCGCCAGGCCCCGAAGGGTGGTCTGGTCAGTTCATGGGCTGGGCAGCTGGGCCGCCCGGCAAATCCTTCAGAACCTTCAGAGGGGCGCCTTGAAAGATTTCCGCCCCTAAGTGGTTGTCCTGTATGTGTAATATACAATCTTTCAATTATTCAATATTTCAATAGGTACCTTTCTCTCTCTTTTAGAACGCGCGTGCACGCGTATAGGGGAAAGGGATCCACTTGAAAGATTGAAGGATTTGAAAGATCCGGTTTTTCCCTTTCGTTTCTGCTGCTTGTCGGCATTTCGGCTTCAAGGGCCGCTTCAGGCGGATTGAAGGATCTCCGGTCACCCGCCCCACCGCGCCATCCGGTAGACCATGGCCTGCTTGGTCGAGGAGCCGCGCATGCCCGTCGTGATGTCGCCGCTCTCGATCAGCGTCAGCAGGATTTCGTCGCGGTCGCGCGATTTCAGCCATTGGGAGGCCCGGGTGATCTCGGATTTGGTGATCCCCTTCGGCCCGGCGGCGCGGACGATCTCCTTCAGGCGCTTCAGATGCGCTTCGGTCTCGGTGTCTGCCACATGGCGCTCGACCGCCTCCATGGTGCGCCGCGCGTAATGGCGCACGAAGCCGATGGCCCAGTCCGCCGCGGTGATGTCGATCTCGGGGCGCACCGGATCGCGCCCGACAGCGACGATCAGCGCCAGCTTCAGCGCGTTCTCTCCGATGCGGGCGAGGATGGCGGTAAAGGCGGTGCCGGCCGCTGCCCGCAGTTCCTCGGTCAGGGCGTCGCTGAGATCGGCGAACCGGGCGCGCGCCGCGTCCGACATCGGCACGGTAATCGGGTTCACGGCGGTGTTCTGATCGGCGGTCTTGCCGGTCAGGTTGCCCTTCACGGCCCCACCGCCTTTCGCGACCAGCTGGAGCGCATGGATCAGCGCGGGCGGCGCCTGCCGGATGCCCACGGCGAGGTTCTCGTCGGGATAGTCCTCATCGCTCGGCAGGATCAGAAAACGCGCGAGCGAGCCGTCGACCACATTCGCGCCCTGCAGCGCGCCCCAGAAATGCAGCGGCGTCGTGGTGCCATAGACGCAAAGGCACGGCTGGTTGATGTCGCGCCGCTCATTGGTGCCGTCGCGGTTCGCATATTCTGCCCCGAGGAAGATCCCGCCTGCCGCCGTAAACAGCTCGGTCATGTTGTCGAGGATCTCGGTGATATGACGCGGGCTGCGCTTGCGGTCGGCGGCGGCCGACAGGAACATCCCGAATTCGTCGATCTGAAACAGGATCGCGGGTTGGCGATGGAGCGCAGTCAAGAGCCCCGCGCCGGAGGCGATCTTGTTGCCGCCGAGATGGTGGGCGAGACCCGCCTCGAAGAAGACCTCGTTGATGATCTCGCGGGCGTGGTTCTTGCCCGAGCCGCTGTCAGCAATCCCCACGACATAGAGGTTCGAGCGCAGGTTGCTGGTCGTGCGGTACCGCCGCCCCATCAGCGCGCCGATGGCGCAGAGGCTGGCCCCAAGCGACAGAAGCGGTTGCGGGCGGCGGGCGGTGGCGAGCATATAGCCGGTCAGCTCGCCGACGAGACCGTCGGGGATGGTTAGGCTGAAGGCGGGATTTTCCGGGTCGGCGACGGTGGGCGCGCTCCCCTCCAGCCGGGCCAGCAGATCGGCGGCCGGATGCGGGCCGTCCGGATCGAGGCTGCCATCGAGGCGCAAGGCGGCGTCGGGCTGCCAGCCACGCTCCATGGCGAGGTGGTAGATCGTGCCCGCGCCGATCCTGTCGGGCTTGAAGCTCGCCCAGGCGCGAGCCGTTGTCGCGGGCACATCCTTGGCGGCCTGGGCCGACCAGGTGGCAAAGACATCGCCGCCCTCATCGCCAAGCGCACCTTTCAACGCCATGCCGATGCGCATCCAGCTGTCGTAGTCGAGCTCGTCATTCGGCAGCCTGTCGAGCGCCGACCGGATGGCGGGCAAGGTGCCGATCTGCCCGTGGTTTCGCAGATATGTGGCCGGTGCTGCCGAGCGCAGCCCGCGCTGGCGTAGGGCCTCGGGCAAGATCGCATTGGCCTCGTCGAGAAAGGCCGCCGCCGCTTCCGCAGTGATTTCCGGAAGGTCGCTGATATCGAGATCGGCCAGACCCTCGTCGGGCCAGACATAGGGCGCGCCGGTATCGGGGTGATCGGCATAGGCCAGAAACTGCTGCCCGAGGCAGAGCACCTCGAGCGGATGGCGCTTGATGCCCCGAAACGGTGCGGCCGTGCGGTAGACCAGCATGCGCTTCGGGGCGCGGCCGATGCGCAACGCGGGCGTGTCGCCGAGGCGCGCCCGGGCCAGCGCCTCGATCTGCAATGCCAGTTCGGCGACCGCCGCGATATCGATATCGACCGCTGCCACCGCACCGCCGACGATGCCGATGCCGCAATCGGGCCAGGCAGCCCAAGTCGCGACCTCGACCTCCGTGGTCGGGCGTTCGGCATGGCGGTTCCATTCCGGGTAATCGGCCCAGCCGCCGCGCTGGAACCGGCCGGGCTTCTTGGTGCCCGGGCCGATCGGCAGGATGGCATAGCCATTGGTGACGAGCCGCGCGCCGAAGCGCGCCATCCAGGACGTGTCGGCCATCAGAACGGCACCTCCGGCGCCATCGCGTCGAGCCGGTTGCGATCCTTCGCAGCCAGCGCGCGCAGGTGGTCGCAATAGCCGGTCACAACCGCATCGAGAAACCGGACCCATTCCTCCTCGGACAGGGTCGCGAGGTCGGACTTGCCGAGAGATTCCAGATATTCGCCGCCCATCTGGCCGCCCGTGGCCATGGCCTCGGTCTCGTTCGGGGTCGGATCGATCATGCCCTTCCTCCCATGGCAGAGGTCTTGGCAGGCGCGGCTGCAGAGCCGCTTCCGGCTGGCGTCACGCCGCGGGTCGGTGCGGCGGAACCCCGGTTCGAACCAGCCAAAGCCGCGAGGTTCCCGGTGGCAGACGGCGCAGAGGCCGGAGTCGGATGGGCGCATGGGGCGAACCTGTAACCGGAGATTTCAAGATAACGGCCCGAAGGACGGACCGAGATGTCGCTGGGACACGCAAGGCGGCTCGTCTGCGCGAGGGCCTCGGCCACGCTCAGCGGCACGGGGCAGCCGGGCGCGCGCTTGCGCCACCACTCGGCCGCCTTCTGGCGGGCATAGCCCTGATGCTCGAGGCATACCCATTCGCTGTAGGTGGCAAGGCCGCAGCTATAGGTCACCTTGAGCGACGGACGCCCGCCCGCCTTGTCGTGGCGGCTGTAGGAAACGCCCGTGATCGGAAGCCATCGTTGCTTTGGCGAAAGCACCGGCAGCGTGGCGGCCGTGGGGGCGATCTTCACCTCGCGCGCCGGGAAGACATAGCCGCAATCCGGGCATTCCGTCGCCGAGAGCGCGATGATGCTGTCACAGTCCGGGCAGACCTTGGTCGGCGCCTCGCCCCCACCGCCATCACCGGGGCGTTTGGGGCGCACCAAGTCGATCGGCCCGTGGCGGCGGACATTGCCGGCGAAGTCCAGCACCAGGCAGTTTTCCTTGCCCGGCGCAAGGCGGGTGCCGCGCCCGACCATCTGCACATAGAGCCCGGCCGATTGCGTGGGACGCAGGAGCGCGATCAGGTCGACCCCCGGCGCGTTGAAGCCGGTGGTCAGCACGCCCATCGAGGCGAGCGCCCGGATTTCGCCGCGCTTGAAGGCGGCAAGGATCGCATCGCGTTCGTCCTTCGGCGTGTCGCCGAAGATCGTGCGGCAGCTGATACCCTGGCGGCCGAATTCCTCCGCCACATGACGCGCATGCTCGACGCCCGAACAGAAGGCCAGCCAGGATTTGCGGTCGCGGCCATGCGCGATGATCTCGGCCACGGCCGCGCGGGTGATGGCGTCCTGGTCGACCGCCGCCGCCAGATCGCGCGCAATGAAGTCGCCCGCGCGGGTGCCCACCTTCGAGACGTCGAGCCGAGTGGCGGGTTGTTTCGAGACCAGAGGGCTCAGATACCCCGCATCGATCAGCTCGCGGACCGGTGCCTCATAGGCGATGTCGGTGAAGAGCGCATTCCGCCCCTCGTGCAGCATCCCGCAGTCGAGCCGGAACGGCGTGGCGGTCAGCCCGATCACCTTGAGCGCCGGATTGATCGCCTTCAGCGCGTCGAGGAATCGCCGATACATCGTGCTCGACTTGCCGGGGATCAGATGCGCCTCGTCGATCAGCACCAGATCGGTGTGGCCGATCTCGGTCGCGCGGCGGTGGATGGACTGGATGCCCGCGAAAAGGATCCGCGCCTGAGCCTCGCGCTTGCCGAGACCCGCCGAATAGATGCCCGCCGGGGCATCGGGCCAGAGGCCAATCATCTCGGCATGGTTCTGGGCGATCAATTCCCGGACATGGGTCACGATCAGGATGCGCTGGTCGGGCCAGGCCTTCAGCACGCCTTCGATGAAGGAGGCCATGACGAGCGACTTGCCGCCCGCGGTCGGAATGACCACCAGCGGATTGCCGGTGTGGGTCTGGAAATAGCCGTAGATCGCGGTGATCGCGGCCTGTTGATAGGGGCGCAGGGTCAGCATGGCGCAGCCTCCGGGGAACGGGCGTCGTTGGTCCAGGTCGAGCCATCGGCCATGCGGTAGGTGACGACATCGTCGCCCGCATCGATGACCCCGCCCGGGATGAGATCGGGGATGAAGAGATGGCGGTCGCAGGCGGCGCGTTGCTCGGTAGGCGCCAGCATCCGGTCGTGACGCGCACAGTGCCAACCGCCATCGACAGGCGTCGCATGCAGGCAGGACCGGCAGGTCACCGCCGCGCCACCGCCGTCATGGCAGGCCGCATGGTGATCGCAGAACCGGCATTCGAACCAGGCCGGATCTTCGCTGATCCGCGCGGGCGGATGCTGGGCGAAGATGATGCGGCCCGCCGTTTCCAGCAGGCGCTCGGCCATGGCGCGGTCCGCCTCGATGCGCTCGACATGCAGCGCGTCGGTGTCCTTGCAGACCGCCACGTAAAGAGCGCGCGTGATGCCCGTCAGGTGCATGTAGATCTGCATCTGCGCGGCGTGCTGGGGCTTGGCCAGAACGACGCCCTTGGCGACCAACTCGTTGAAGCTCTTAACCGAATGGGTCTTGAACTCCAGCACATGCCAGGTCTTCGGCACCTCAAGGAGCCCAAGGGCCACGCCGTCGAGCGAGCCACCAAAATGACCGCCATGGGCTTCGACCCGGAACTGGCGGCCGGTCTCGGGATCGACCTCGAGCACGGTCGCCCCGGTGGCACGCAGGTTGCGCACGAGCCGGTCCTCTTCCAGCTGGCCCGTCTCGAAGAGGCGCAGCAGGCGGCCGGAATGGCGCGCGGGCGTGATCCAGCGGAAATCATACCAAAGCGCCCGGGCGCAGGATTTACCGATGATCGACGCCCCGAGGTGGTCACGGAAACCATCGCCCTGCCGGGCCTCATAGTCCGCATAGATCGCCGTCAGTGTCGGCGTGGGGGCTTCGGGAAGCTCTGCCATCACAGGCCCTCCCGTGCGCTGCGGGCCTGCGCCTCGGCCAGAATGCCATCCCAGGTCTCGGGGTCATGGCGTTCGCGCAGGATGCCGATCAGCGCGTCCTTGAGCTTTTCGCGGCGACGGCGGCCGGTGCCTTTGGCCAAGAGCTCCGCGCGCTCGCGACACAGGTGGCGCAGGGCCGTGCGGGCACGGTGGAACCAGTCCGGGTCGATCGGCTTCTGGCCGCGCTGGCGGGCCAGATCGGCCGTCGCGATCTGCGTGCGGATCTTGGCGATGGCATCGTCGAGCTCGATCAGCCGCCGCTGGTCGTCAGGCAAGCCGGGGCTGTTCACGGCCCCAAGGTTTCCCTCGGCGGCCGCGTTGATCATGTCAGTCATGGGAATTTCCTCAGATGGGGTTGCGCGCTGCCCCGTCAGTCAGGGCGCAGGGCAGTGCGAAGGCTCAGCCCTTCTTGTTCCAGGGCGCGGAGGCCATTTTCGGCGGCACCGAAGAACCGGCCGGATCGGGCGCAGGCTTCGCCGGACGGGCGGCCGGGGCCGAACCCCGCTCGGGCGGCAGGTAGGCAATCGCGTTGCTCTCGCCATAGCCGTTCTTCGGCGGCCGGATCTTCACCTGGATCGTCATCGGGATCAGGTGCAGCTCCTCGCTGTCGCTGACATGCATCCGGCCCGTGGCGTGGCAGATCGCCGAGAGCGTGCGCTGCGCGATTTCCACCGTGGTCGGGTTCGGGTTCACCAGGTTCAGCTGATCGAAGATCTTCCGGCCCTTGTGCTCGCCCTCGAGGATGTCGAGCATCAGCCAAAGGAACTGGCCCATGCCGTTCTTCGTGACGCGCATCTCGCTCTCGACGATCTGGGCGCGGTATTTGCCTGCGGGCAGCAGCTCGTAGGCGGTGGTGGGCTCGACGCTGGTGGCGTCGAAGGACGTGTCGAAACGTGCCATGGTCTTGTCCTTGTTCAGTTCATTGGGATTGGGGCATGGCCGCGAGGAACTCCGACCACATCAGCGGCAGGGTGTCCGGCAGGCCGTAACGGTTCTTGGCGAGGAAGGCGGGACGCTCTTCGGTGTGCATGACGCGCGCACCGGACCCGAGCGCCCGGGTCACCTTCTTGTTGAAGCCGACATCGGATTTCGCGACCGAAATCTGATAGTTGGCGAAGAGTACCACGTCCGAATGCTCCTGCAGCAGCGCCGAGGCGCGGGTCTGCAGCTTGATCACATAGCGGTCGTAGGGCTCGTGCTCGGGGCTGTCGAAGCGCTTGATGTCGGTATGGGCGATCTGGATGACCACCATGCCCTTGCGGTCGCGCAGCGCGTTGAGCCGGTCGAGATATTCGCGCCAGATGGTCAGCGCCTCGGCATAGCCCTTCCCAAACCCCGGCGCCTCGATCGATGCCCAGCCGTTGCGCTTGCAGGCCTCGGCCCAGATCAGCGGCTCCAGCCAGTCGACGCTGTCGACGACGACCGTGCCGAAATCGTGGTCCTCGTTCGAGAGCGCATCCAGCGCCTCGGCCACCTCCGCATAGCTGGTCGCGAGCGGGAAGTGCGGGACCTGCAGCTTGCCCAAGCCATCCTCGGTCATGAGGAAGACGGGCCGGTCGGCATCGGCTGCGAAGGTGGATTTGCCCACCCCGGCCACGCCGTGGATGAGGATGCGCGGCGGGGTCAGCACGGATGTCGTGCGCAAGGAAGCGAGCGAAATGGCCATCAGCGCATCTCCTCGTTCAGCACGAGGCGGAACTTCGGCTTGCCGGTGCGGACGGTGCGCGCGGGCTCGAAGCCCTTGCGCCAGCTTTCCGGCAAAGCGCCGTATTTGCGCTCGGACACCGACAGCTTGGTCTCGATGAATTCCGCCGGATCCTCGCCCGCAGAGGCGATGTTTTCGGCGATCTGCGCCAGCAACGCCTGATCCCAGTCGATGCGCTTGGGCAGTTCGGCGATCACGGTGACGCCGTCATCCTCGAACCGGATCGTGCCGGTGTCCTTGCCCGCCTCCTGGCGGGTGTCCTGGGCGCGGTCGGCGTATTTGAGGGAGATGGCGCCGTCGAGCCAGTCCGCGACGGACTTTGCCTGCGTCAGTTGCTCGTCGGCCGCGCCTTTCAGCAGCGCAAGCTGATCGGCGGGCAGCGCCGCGATCTGGCCCACCGGCATGCGGTGGATATCGGCCAGGGTGATGTGATTGGAGATCGTCATGTTCCGCCCCCTCACGCCGACATCGGGCGATGGGGTTCATGATCCACGCCGCGGATCTGTTCGGCCTCAAAGGCCTCGACATCCTCGAGCCGGTAGATCACACGGCCGCCGAGCTTGATGAATTTCGGGCCTTCGCCCGTCCACCGCCAGCGCTCCAGCGTGCGGTGCGAAATATTCCAGCGAGCCGCCAGCTCGATCTGGGAAAGGTGCCTGGTCGCCATGTGAACCTCCTTGGGATTTCTGCGAACACTTGCGGGTTCAACATGGCGGAGGGCGTGGTAGGGCTGAGGGAGGGCACCGGTAGGGAAGCCGGTAGGAAGGTCACAAAAGCAAAAGGCCGCCCTGATGGACGGCCTTCGAAATGGCGATGGCTGATCGGATCAGGGCTCGATCCAACAGTTTCCGTCGGCGTATTTGATGAACGAGCGCCAGTCGTCGCGACCGCTGAACACCTTGGAGAATGAATTCGTGCCGTCCTTGTAGCCCGCTTCATACAACACGGCTTCAGTCAGGCATGTTGCAGAACCTGTTTCGTATGCATCGAACAACACGTTCAACAAGCGACGCTGCTTGGGGCTCTTGAAGGTGAGGGCTTCGCCGCGCAGCCAGACGATGCCGTAGTCATCGGAATGATCGATCGGGAAACGCCGCTGCGCTTGGCCGGGGAACACCCGCGCCCCGAGGACCTGCGGCGAGATCGCGAGCTTGGCCGGATCACCCGCAACGTCTACCACGTTGATGGTGTGGTTGCGCTTCTGGGCGGTCTCGGGAATGCGCTCGCCGGGGGTGGAGGTCAGGATGATGCGGATTTCCTGCGGCGGCTTGCGCCCGATCAGCGCCTCGAGCTTCGCCCAGACCCCCGGATCGCCAAGCCGCCGGGCAAACCAAACGGGCACCGGGGCCTTCGCTCCGGCAAGCTTGATGGTTCCCACCTCCCAGATCAGATCCGAGACCAATGGCGTCGGACGTGAGGGGCCGGCGCGCTCGAACGCCACCAGCATCTTGGCAAGAGCCAGACCGTAGTCGACCTTGCATGCCGCGATGTCCTGATTGGCGACCTTGACCCAGCGGCCGTTGCTGTCGTGATAGCCGAATGATTTCAGCTCGGCCGACCAGGTGGCCTCAATGGGTTCATCCTCATAGTTGTCCATCGCGGCGACGACAGGGACATGCCCGCCCGACACCAACAGCTTGGCCGCGATCAAAGCGTCGGTCGCGCTTCGGGAAACCTGGTGCAGCGCCGATGCCTGGAGAGACATGCTGCGGGCTTCCATGGCCCGCAGCAGAAGGTCGATCGCACGCTTACTCAAGGACGTCGCCTTCGTCGTTGTCGTCCTTCAGGATACCCCAGAGCCGCAAATACTTCTCGCCGATCAGGCGCTCTTGCGGCGTCATGTCCTTGAGGTTGCAGCCATGCGGCATGGTCACGGTCAGCGACAGCGACTTGCCCCGCCCGCCATCGGGGCCCGGGTGAAACTTGATGGTGAAGCGCGCACGGGTGACCACCCATTCCGCCACGTCGCCGGTGCCACCCATGACACGCGCGCCGCCACCAATGTCGAGGCCAATCCGGTGTTCCGCCATCTGCCAGATCGTCCGGTCGGCACCTGACATGGATTCGAGCGTGATGCGCTCCTTCGCATCGCCCAGATCCATCAGGCGCAATTCCTTGACGGTCACGCCGGCAATCCCGTCGGCCGGGTCAGTCGGGAAGTCGAACGGCCGCAGCAGCATGCTGAGATCGTACTCGCGCAGCGGCAGCGACTGCTCTTCATCGAGGGTGATGCCCAGCAGGTCGCGCGCCATGTACCGGGTCAGATCGATCCGGTCCTCGCGTGTCTTGGCCACGACCTCGATTACGCCGGTCGCGGCCTCATAAGTCAGCGCCGCCTCGAAGACCGGCTTCACGATCCGACGTGACAGGGTGCTGTTGGCGTCGAATCCCAGCGTGTCCTCGGGACGCCCCTCCCGGTAGACCGCGACCTGGACCAATTCGCATTCCTCGCCCTCGAGGATCACCCGGTGGCGGTCGAAGATGTCGACATGGACGTTGGGCGTTTCGAACCGTTCGCGGATCGCGGCAGTGAACGCCGCGAGCGAGACCGGGTCCTTCTTCACCGTGAGATTGGCATCCACGCCGAACCCGCTCCACGACCGCCCCCGGCGGCGCTCGTCATTGTAGCGCACTTCTTCGGCCAGGCGGAACCGGTCGTTCTCGTTGAGGAAAACCCAGAGCGAGCGGTTGTTGGCCCCCTCGAGCGTATCGAAGACCGCGCGGTTCACGACGACGTTCTGCAAGGCGTTCTGGCCGGGCTCATCCGCCAGCGCCGCCACGCGGGCCGCATCGAGGACAACGCGCTGCTTTTCGTCATCGGACATGGCATCGACGGCCTTGATCAGCGGCTCCACCACCTCGGGCTCCGGCTTCGTCCAGTCGATGGGCGCAAGCGAGGTGAACCCGCCAGCAGTGAAGTAATCCTGCAGACGGATCACGGGGGTCTTGCGGAGGAACGCGGCGATGGCGGTCATGAGAGCCCTTTCTTTGGCCGGGGAGGAGGACAGAATCGCGAAAACGCGATACGATGTTGTTCGATATATATCGAACAAATCGCCACGTCTACTTGCGCGGCACAATTTTGTTCGGCATATCGAACAAGCGTTCTCCAACCAAGGAAACCAAGGATGATACGATGACCACGTCCCTCGGCGCGAAGATCAAGCGCCACCGTCAGGAAAAGGGATACTCCCTCGACAAGCTCGCGGAGCTGACCGACTCCAGCAAGAGCTACCTCTGGGAACTCGAGAACCGCGACACGCGAAAACCGTCGGGCGAGAAGCTGACCCGCATCGCCCAGGCTCTGGAGGTCACGACCGATTACCTGCTCGATGACAGCGAGGAGCCCAGCGACGAGGTTCTGAAGGAGGCCTTCTTCCGCAAGTTCAGCAAGCTCGACCCCGAAGACCAACAGAAAATCAACCAGATGATCGACATGTGGGGGAAGAAGGATTGAGCCTGCCGACGACGCCCCAGAGCTGGGCCAACCGCCTGACGAAAATCCTGTCCGTGCATCAGGCGGTGCACGGGCTGCCGCGGTTCCCCATCGATGTGGCCGCGCTCGCGCAGGATTTCTCGCGTCAGGTGTTTCCGGAAGCGCCAATCACCATCGTGAAGGGACTTGCGCTGTCCAAAGGCGTCGAAGGCATGCTGATGCCGCATCCCAGCGGTTCCGGCGAGTGGGGCATTGTCTACAACGAGACCATCCGGTCGCCGGGGCGGCGCAACTTCACGCTGGCGCATGAGCTGGGGCACTACCTCCTGCACCGACAGGCCAACTCGGGCGGGCTGGAATGCACCAGCCGCAACATGGCCGACTGGGATGAGGCCCGGAACAGGATCGAGGCGGAGGCGAACACATTCGCCTCCTACCTGCTGATGCCGCTCGACGATTTCCGCGAGCAGATCAAAGGCCGGATCATCGATATCGACGTAATGACCGAACTCTCGGATCGCTATGCCGTGTCGCTGACGGCCGCGATCCTGAAATGGATGACCATTACCGACAAGCGCGCGATGATCGTGGTTGGCAAAGAGGGCTTCATCGATTGGGCCTGGTCCAGCGAACCGCTGCTGAAGTCCCGCGTTTTCTACCGGGCAAGGCAAGAGGTGATCGAGTTGCCGCCAGCCTCGCTTGCCGCGCAAGAGGTGGACGGGGATGCAGGGCGATACGGCTGCCATCATCCCGCTGGCGTCTGGCTCGGCTCCGAGCCTGTGCATGAGATGACCGTGTTCTCGCCCAGCAATGACCAGATGACGATCTCGCTTCTGCTCTACCCCGACCGCGCCCCGTCGCGATGGGAGATGGCCGATCTGGAAGAGGAGCCGGTCCTCGACAGCTTCGACAAGTTCATGGACGGCCGGACGAGTTGATTCGCCACGACCGCCCGACCGACAGGTCAGTGCGGGGGCATTTCTGCTACGCAGATTTTCGCCACGCAGCGCAGAGGCCCCCGTCGACCGTAACAAACTGATTTGCTTGATATTTATCTGATTTCGCGACACATTTCGCCTATCACAACAGTCGCGGAAACCCGCCATGTCCATTCCCCCCGAAGACCCGGTTTCCGGGCCCAATCCTCTATGCCCTGAACGCATGTCCCCAGATGCCCGGCTCGCCGAGTTGGGTCGCATCCTCGCCGCGGGCGTCGTTCGCCTGAATGCCGGGAAGTCCAGTTCTTTATTGCCCGACGACGGAGACAGTTCCGTGGACTACCCGCCCCGAAAGAGCGGTGGTCGTCGCAGGAAACGCATCCGCATCGGAGGAATTGATGAAGCATCACAGTAAGATAACGCCGCCCAAACCCGGGCAGGACGCGCGCCTGGACCAAAGCGTCCTGTCACGCATCGCCGCGCTCAAGGCCATGTCGGTGAAAGAGTTGAAGGCCGAATGGGAACGGCTCCTCGGCAGCGCCGCGCCGAACAACAGCCGCGCCTTTCTCGAGGGCCGCATTGCCTATCGCCTGCAGGAACTGACCTATGGCGGGCCCGACCACGAGACCCGCCGCATGCTGGACCTCCTTGCCGACGAGGTCGAGGGCGTCTCTCGCCGCAAGAACCAGATCGCGGATCCCCGCAATCCGGTGGCAGGCACGCGCCTGATCCGGGAATGGAACGGGGTCGAGCACACCATCACCGTGCTGAAGGACGGCTTTGAGTGGCAGGGCCGCAAATACAAATCGCTCTCCGGCATCGCGCGGGAAATCACCGGCGTGCGCTGGAACGGCTATCGCTTCTTCGGGCTGCAGGTCCGATCGCGGGAGGTTTGAGCATGGACATGAACACGTGCCCCGGCCGCCGCCTGCGCTGCGCCATCTACACCCGCAAGTCGAGTGAGGAAGGGCTCGACATGGAGTTCAACAGCCTCGACGCCCAGCGGGAGGCCTGCGAAGCCTATATCGCCAGCCAGAAATCCGAGGGCTGGGTCGCCACCCGCGACCGCTACGACGACGGCGGCTTCTCGGGCGGCAATCTGGACCGGCCGGGGCTGAAACAGCTGCTGGCCGACATCGACGATGGGTTGATCGACGTGGTGGTGGTCTATAAGATCGACCGGCTCAGCCGCGCCCTGATGGATTTCTCGAAGCTGGTCGAGGTCTTCGACCGCAACGGCGTCACCTTCGTCTCGGTGACGCAGTCCTTCAACACGACCACGTCGATGGGGCGGCTGACGCTGAACATCCTGCTCAGCTTCGCCCAATTCGAACGCGAGGTCATCGGCGAACGCATCCGCGACAAGGTCGCGGCTTCGCGCAAGCGCGGGATCTGGATGGGGGGCTATGTGCCGCTTGGCTACGATGTGCAGGACCGCAAGCTGGTGATCAACGAGACAGAGGCCGCCTCGGTGCGCCGGATCTTCGAGCGGTTCGTCGAGCTCGGCTCGGCCACGATGCTGGCGAAGGAACTGCGGCGGGAAGGGTTTCGCAGCAAGCAGGGCACACTGATCGACAAGGGCTATCTCTATCGGGTGCTCCGCAATCGCGTCTATCGCGGCGAGGCCGTCCACAAGGGCAAGGCCTATCCGGGCGAGCACGAGGCCATCGTCACGGACAAGGTCTGGGATCAGGTCGACGTCATCCTGCAGGGCAACCGCCACGCGCGCTCCAGCAACAGCCGCATGCAGACGCCCGCGCCTTTGAAGGGCCTGATCTTCACGGACACCGGCGCGGCAATGACGCCGACCGCGACCAAGAAACGCGGCAGGCTCTACCGCTATTACGTGTCGATGGACGTGATCAAGAACCGAACCTCGGAGGATGACGGCGGCAGCGACCTCGCGCCGACCCGCCTGCCTGCGGGCATGGTCGAGGATGCCATCGTCACCGAGGTCCGGCGCATCCTGCAGACGCCCGAGGTGGTCACGCAGGTGCTGGCGGCGCTGAAGCGCGATCAGGTCTCCGAGGCCGAGGCCATCGCGGCGCTGCATGATTTCAACACGCTCTGGGCGCAGCTGTTTCCGCTCGAACAGGCGCGGATCATCCAGCTGCTGGTCCGGCGCGTCACCGTCACCGCCGTCGGGCTCGAGGTCGACATCCGCCGCGAAGGCGTCGCGGGCGTCATCCGCGAAATGATCGCCCCGCGCGACATGGAGGCCGCCGAATGACACGAGACAATGACACGATCCGCGTGCTGATCCCCCTGAAGCTGCGCAAGAAGAACGGGCGGCCCAAGATCATGCCGCCCGCCGATTACAGCCCGAGCGAGGATCAGACGCAGGACCCGCACATCCTGCGCGCCATCGGCCGGGCATGGGGATGGCGGCGTCGCATGGAGGCAGGCGAGTTCGCCACGATCCAGGAACTGGCCGAGGCCGTCGGTCTGGCCGAACGCCATGTCAGCCGCCAGCTGCGCCTCGCCTATCTGGCGCCGGAGGTCCTCAAACGCCTGATCTGCGGCCGCGAAGTATCGGCGGTCAGCCTGTATGACCTGTGTTTTCTGGCCGGGGAGACATGGCAGGAGCAGGCTGAGAAAGCAATCAACGCCGATCAATGACGGCTACCGAGGGATTCAACCGACCAAAATTACTGATCTGACCGGAATTTAATGAGCCCTTCCGCTGCCTTGATGTAAGGATTTTCTTCACCGGGAACGGTCCTCGAAATATCCTTGTAGCCTGACCAAGTGCGCCCATATTCTGACAACTCGGGCGCTGAGCAAACGACCGTCAGCCAACTACCTTCCGGGCTACGCTTGAGCCGCGTCAGTGCTGCGTAAACGGAAGCCAACCCATCGCTGCCGATGGCATGACCGACATGAACAACCAGAAGCCGCGTCTCCCACCCTTTGAAACTATGCAACGTTGTGGCCTTGACGCGCGCATCCCCCATGAAGAATCCCATTTTCTTCCGCGTCTGCTCAAGTTTGCTTCTCTCGAACGTATGGACTGTACGGACACCGCTGTAGGTGCCAAGCTCGTCGACAACTTTTCGACCAAAATCGATGTCGTTGCATATGAAAGTAATGTCCGCGTTCGCGAGGCCAGCCTTTCCGGTCTCTCGCATCATCGCAAGCGTAGCGTCGACACATTGACGTTCGGAGTCCTCAGGGCTGCACTGAACCCATTTTAACGTACAGGGCTCCACCTCCAGATTTCCCTGAGCAGTATCTGGAAGATCAATCATGTCCTTGGGAAGAAACCTGGTTGCAAAATCTTGTGATGCCTTGAGCGCGTCAAATGGAAGTCGATAGCTGACCTCAAGTCTGGACCAATCGCCCGTGAAACCTGCACCGGTCATGGCTTCATCGGTCCAGCTGCGCGCTGTACCGTAAATATCTTGAGTGGTATCTGCTACGAGCACCATCTCGCCATTGGATTTGCGGCTATTCCGCAAGGCGTTCCACCACAAGGGAAGAAAATCCTGTCCTTCGTCGACCAGGATCGCGTCGTACTTCGTGCTTTCGGCGCTTTTAGCCGCTTCGGCTGCCAAACTCGGCACGTCAATATTCAAGATTGGAGTAAGTAATCTGTTGAGTTCCCGCTGCAGTGGCTTCAGGAGTTCCCTTTCCCTTTGCGGTGGCAGCTTCTGCGCCCGTATACGCTCTATCTCGGAGTTGAGCGGCCAGATTGGCTTGAACAACTCATCGTATGCTTCGCCCATGTCAGCCTCAAGGCACACGTCCTTGCACCAATCGTGAAAGTGAGCAAAAACAACGTTCTGCATCTTGCCGCGCACAGGAGAACCTCTCACCACGAGGTCGCGCAAGTAGTGCCAAAGCGTAATATTGAATGTGACGATCAGAACCGACTTATTCTCTGCTATCAGACGCGAGGCGCGGGCAGCGAGGACAAGAGATTTACCGGAGCCAGCAGGGCCTTTGATGCGTCGAAATCCGGACTTCGTCCGTGTATCGGCGAGATCACTTTGCCGAGCGTCCAGCGACAATTTCTTTCTCTGCTCTTTCGCAAAATCTGGCTCGACCAACCAGCCGCGCAAATCATCCGCAAGGGCCGGACGCATCAGGTTCGAATGAGACAATGTTGCATCAGGAAAAACCGCAGCCAGGTCTCCTGTCATCAACTCATGACGACCGCTGACTGGCAAATATCGACCTGCCGACTTAACCTCACCGTCGCTAAGGAAGGATTTCTGCAATTCACGAACCCGTTTACCATCCGCAAATGGGAAAACCACTCCTCCGGTAATAGCCGCAAATCCCGCGTTTTGTTGCAGCCTAGGGCAATAGAGATTGTATATTCGTTCCTTGTAACGGGCTATTGCCGTGAAAGGATTGCTTCGCTCGTGCGAAAAATCTCGCCCGTCCTTACGTGCCCAAAGCTCCGTCCGATGGGAATTTATGTTCTTCGGAAAGTACTCCATCGCATCAAGGTTCCAATCTTTTACTTCGAAAACCGCGATGCCAATAGTGGGATGCATCAAAACAAAATCAGGACGTAAGCCGTTCAGGTGCGGCTGAACATATATTTCCCATTTCGGGTCAAGGTTTCGATGAAAGAAGTCAAAAACAATTCGCTCGCCTTCCGTCAATTCTTGCCGCAGGCGCGAAAGGTCTTCTAAAGGCGGTTCAATAAGCCGCTCGGGCAACTCACTCATAATAAAAGCTCCGTGCGCGGCGCATCGGGTTAAATGCCCCACCAGTCGTTGATGAACCCCACGGTACGCCCTGGTTCACCTTAGGGCTTGAAGCTGGACCTTCGTTCTGCATCTTGTTGATACTGTGAAAATTCTTTGGCAGCCGGGAGCGCAAGCCTTGTACAAAAGATTGGCTGAGGGCCACGCTACGAAGTTCATCCAGGATCGTCCAGACCTGAGCGTGATAACAGGCTGGTTGAACTCGCCGCGGCGCAAGGCCGCACTGTCCGCCTTTCATGAATCCGTTCCCTCCAAGAAGCCCGGCCGCGTGATCGAGCGCGTATCCAAGAATGTGCGCCCTGCGTTTGGCGGCGTCCATTTGGCCCAATGGGACAAGGTCATGAAGGCTGTGTTCGCCGTGCGGATGGCGTCTGCTCGTGAAACTGATGTCTTTGCAATGATCGGCGACGAGGAGAAGGCCTTTTCTGAGCGATCGGTCATTCTTGCCGATCTTTTGTGTATTGCGCGCGCCGGAGAGAATAATTCGCACATCAATATTGCTGCCAATATCTCGCACCATGCCATTTCCAGGTTGATGGAGCGTGAAGCTTCGACCCCCGAGACACTGAAAGCCGATGTTCTCCAGATCCTTCAGAAGGCGCGCTCCCTTCGAACCATGTTGTCTTCAGGCTTCGAGCACAATCTGACCAAGCTGAAGGACGACATGACGTACGACATGCTCATGCCTCACGGTGACGGGGCACTGGTCTTGCGCACGCTGCGCGTGAACGCTGCGGCCAAGTCATTCTTTCCAGACCCCATGCCAGTCATTTCGATCCGGACATACTTGGAAAGATCGATGCTGGGACCGCGCGATCTTGAACGTATGGCAGGTTTCCGTATCTCCCGCGATGCAACGGTTTCGGTAGAGGACTCGCGGCACATCCTTGCATGGCTTCAGGGGAATGCCGAGGAAACGGATCCGCGGCGAAGGCTCGTGATCTCTCAGGAGCCTGGAGAGGGCTTGCCCCAATAGTCTGCCCTGATCCCGCGCGAGCCCCCTCCACGCCGGTTGCCCCCTGATCTTCTCGATCTCTACTGTCCCCCGGAAGCTTCGCGCAAGACTCCCAAGACATACCAACGAACACGCCGCGCGTGTCGCGTCGCCATCGGCTTTGAGACAAGCCGGAACCAGCGAAACACGGGCGCAAAGCGACCTCGTCAGTCCGTTGAAATCTATGGGGGTTTTGAACCCGTCTCGCCCAGAGCGCAGGGCGGGTGGAAAGAGACGGTGGGCGTTCGGAGACCGATCTCGCGCAGTTGGCCAATCTCCGAAGGGCGGACGGTCCCTGCAAACCCCTTTGGCACATAAAGAAAAAGGCCCCGCGAGGGACCTGTTTTCGGGTTTGCACTGTGCAAGTGGCGGAGGAGGTGGGATTCGAACCCACGGTACGCTCTCACGCACGCCGGTTTTCAAGACCGGTGCATTCGACCACTCTGCCACTCCTCCGCAGCACGCTCCTCCTAGAGCGCCGGGATTGATTCGGCAAACGCACATTTTCGCGGCCAGCCCCCCGCACCCCTTTGGGGAAATTCGCCGATCTGCCCTGCGCGGTCTTTTCAAGCGCTGCCCGGTCGGGTTACTCTGCGCCAAAGCCCCTTTCAGAGGGGCGCAGGGCGTGCCGATCCAACGGCGCGACATTCTCGCGGGACATGGGTCGCGGCGCGCGACGACAGCAGGCAAGGACATCAAGGGCATGAGCAGGGACAATCAACCGTTGCGCATCAAGAAAAGCCGCGCGGCGGGCTTGGGCGTGGGCATTCTGGCAGTTGGTTTGCTGGCCAGTTGCGAGGGCGGTGATTTCAAACTCCCCTTCGGTGCAAACGAAGGCGCCAGCGCGCCGCGCAGCACCTCGACCAAATTGGTGGAACGTGATGTCGAAGCACCTGAGGTCTTCTCAGCCACGGATGAGGGTCTTTGGGACGGGCGCCCCTCGCTCGGCGGGGTCTGGGTGGCGCATCCGGACGTCACCGAACCTGAGCGCGTGATCGTGCGCAATGAGGCGAACGGCAAATTCGTCATCGGTGCCCTGTTCCGGCGTGAGCGCGAATTGCCCGGACCCAAACTGCAAATCTCTTCGGATGCCGCCGCTGCGCTTGGCATTCTGGCGGGCGCTCCGGCGCCGCTGAACGTGACCGCCTTGCGGCGCGAGGAAAGCGCTGCCCCGGAAGAGAGCTTTGAGGCCGAGAATAGCGGTGACGCTGCAGCCACTCTTGCCAGCCCTGCCCCTGTCACCGCCACCGCGCTGGCCCCAGCACCGACGGCCAGCACCGCTGCCACTGCCACCGCCAAACCGGCGGCCAAACCGCCCGCCCCCGCGGCCCCGAAACCGGCGCGCCCGGCGGCTGGTGCGAAACTGTCCAAACCCTACGTGCAACTGGGCATCTTCAGCGTGGAGGCCAATGCCACCCGCACCGCCAAACAGATGCGCGGCGCGGGCATGGTGCCCACCGTCAAGCAAAGCGCGATCAACAACAAACCCTTCTGGCGCGTGGTGATCGGCCCCGCCACCAGCAAATCCGAACTCGATACCCTTCTCAAGAAGGTCAAGGCCGAGGGCTTTACCGACGCCTACGCCGTGTCGAACTGACAAACCGGAGGAAATGCTCCCTATGATCCGCCTTTTTGCCGCCGCCGTAGCGCTGGTGCTGACGCTCCAGCCTGCCGCCGCTTTCGATACCCGCGCCACCGCCGCCTATGTGTTGGACCAGACCACCGGCACCGTGCTGCTGGCCAAGAACGCGGATGAGCCGCTGCCCCCGGCCTCCATGTCCAAGCTAATGACACTTTACATGGCCTTCGAGGCCGTGGAGCGTGGCAAGCAGAACGGCGGGCTCGATTTGGTCGAGAAACTGCCCGTGTCCGAACACGCGATGTCCTACGGCGGCTCGACCATGTTCCTCGACACCACCGACCGCGTCTCGGTCGAGGACCTGATCCGCGGGATCATCGTGCTGTCGGGCAATGACGCCAGCGCCGTGATTGCCGAAGCGCTCAGCCCCGATGGTACCGAATACGGCTTTGCCCGGCTGATGACACAGCGCGCGCAGCAGATGGGGATGACCAATTCCACCTTCGCCAATTCCAACGGCTGGCCGCAGGCGGGGCATCTGATGTCGGTCCGCGATCTGGGGCTGCTGGCCAACCGGATCATCACCGATTTCCCGCAGTTCTATCCGCTTTTCGCCGAACGGGAGTTCGCCTTTGATGGCCGCGCGCCGCAGAACAAGACCAACCGCAACCCACTTTTGGGTCTGGGCATCGGCGCGGATGGCCTGAAAACCGGGCACACCAATGAGGCGGGCTATGGGCTTGTCGGTTCGGCCAAACAGGGCGACCGCCGGGTGATCTTTGTCCTTTCGGGTCTCGACAGCGCTGCCGCCCGCGCGCAGGAGGCTGAATCGGTGGTCAACTGGGCCTTCCGCCAGTTCACGCAGCGCGATCTGGGCGAAGCGGGCACCCGCATCGCCGAAGCCCCAGTGGCCCTTGGCACGACCCAATCGGTCGGGCTTGAGCTGAAGGACGATCTGTCCATGCTTGTGCCCGTCACCGGCGGGGATGAGGTCGAGGCCGAGGTGATCTACACCGGACCGTTCCAAGCGCCGATCAGCAAGGGCGATGAATTGGGCGAACTGGTGGTCGACCGCGGCGAATTGCCCGCCATGCGCGTGCCGCTGGTGGCCTCCGCCTCCATCGCGCCGGGCGGGTTCATGGTCAAGATGACCGCCGCCGCGCTACACCTGATGAACCGCCTCAACGCAGGCCCGCAGGCGGCCCCCACCGTGGAAGCGGAAGCTTCGTGACCAGCGCAGAGAAGGCCCGCGCGCCGGGCCTCTTCGTCACCTTCGAAGGCATCGACGGATCCGGCAAATCCACCCAAGCGCGGCTTTTGGCGGATCATCTGACGGCACAGGGCCATGACGTGGTGCTGACCCGCGAGCCGGGCGGCAGCCCGGGGGCCGAGGAAATTCGTGCGCTTGTCTTGCAGGGTGATCCCGACCGCTGGTCGGCGCAGACGGAAATCCTGCTCTTCACCGCGGCCCGCCGGGACCATCTGGAACGCACCATTCGCCCCGCGCTCGACGCCGGAAAGGTCGTGATCTGCGACCGTTTCGCCGATAGCACGCGGATGTATCAGGGCCTTTCGCGCGGCGATCTGCGGCAGATGGTCGATGACCTGCACGCGCTGATGATCGGGGTGGAGCCTGACCTGACCCTCTTGATCGACATGGATCCGGCCCATGGTCTTGAACGCGCCCTCTCGCGCCAAACGGCAGAAGAACGGTTCGAGGATTTCGGCGTGGAACTTCAAGCCAAGATGCGCGGGGGCTTTCTGAGCCTTGCCAAGGAATTCAACGACCGCTTCCATGTGATCGACGGGGGCCGCGACATCGACAGCGTGGCCCGCGATGTGACCGCGACCGTCGCCGCGCGATTGGACTGATCCACGCGCCCTGCCCGCTTCCCTCTGCGGCGAAACATGCTAGACCGAGGCCATGACAGACGACACCCCCCAGCCAGACCGTGTGGATGGTGCCCGCCACCCGCGCGACACGCCGAAACTGATCGGCCAAAGCGCCGCCGAGGCTGCCTTTCTCGACGCTTTCAACAGCGGCAAATTGCATCACGCATGGATGCTGACTGGCCCGCGCGGGGTGGGCAAGGCGACGCTCGCATGGCGCATCGCACGGTTTCTTTTGGCGACCCCCGACCCCGATGGCGGGATGTTCGACCTGCCCCCGGCCGAGACGCTTGAGATCGACCCCGACCACCCTGTCGCCCGCCGCGTCGCCGCCGGGGCCGAGGCGGGGCTGAAATCCGTGACCCGCACGCTGAACCCCGACACCAAGAAGATGCGCAAGCAGATCGTCGTCGATGACATCCGCGCGCTGAACGGCTTTTTTCAGATGTCCGCCGCCGATGGGGGCCGCCGCGTTGTCATCATCGACGACGCGGATGAGATGAACCCCAATGCCGCCAACGCGCTGCTGAAGATGCTGGAGGAGCCGCCGGAACGGGCCGTCCTGCTGCTGCTCAGCCACCAGCCCTCCAGCCTGTTGCCCACCATCCGCTCGCGCTGCCGCACCCTGCGGCTCGGCACGCTCGACGCGGATCAGATGGCCGAGGCGCTGGCCGGGTCGGGCGTGGAGGTCGAAGACGATCCCGCCGCCCTGGCCGAGCTTTCCGGCGGGTCGGTCGGCGGGGCGCTGCGCCTGTCGCTGATGGGCGGGGTGAAAACCTATGCCGATCTCGTCGGCCTGATCTCTTCGCTGCCGCAACTCGACCGGGGCCGCGCCATCAAACTGGCCGAAGCCGCAGCACAGCGCGGGGGGGAGGCGAAACTCGACCTGCTCTTTACCCTCTTGGACCTGCTGCTGGTGCGTCTGGCCCGCACCGGGGCCACCGGTGCGCCGCCCGCGCAGCCCGCCTGCGCCGATGAGATTGCCGTGCTGCAACGCCTTTCGCCCAGCCCCGCACAGGGGCGCGCATGGGCCGACGCGGCGCAGCAGATATCCGACCGCGCCCGTCACGGGCTGGCGGTGAACCTTGACCCTGCCGCGCTGGTCCTAGATACCCTGCGGCAGATAGGCCAGACGGCGCCAAGATAGCCGAAAGGACAGCATGACCGACACGCCCCAAATCACCGACAGCCATTGCCACCTCGATTTCGAGAGCCTGCAAGAAGACCTGCCCGGCGTCATCGCCCGCGCAGCGGAGGCTGGCGTCACCCGCATGGTCACCATCTGCACCCGGCTAAAGAACGAGCCGAGCGTGCGGGCCATTGCCGAGGCGCATGAGCCGGTGTTCTACGCCGCAGGCACCCATCCGATGTCCGCCGCCGAAGAGCCGATGGCTTCGGTCGACGAACTTCTCGCCCTGACCCAGCACCCCAAGATGGTCGGCATTGGTGAGACAGGCCTCGACTACCACTACACCGCCGAGAGTGCCGAGGTGCAAAAGACCTCCCTGCGCATTCATATCGCGGCGGCGCGGGAAAGTGGCTTGCCGCTGATCATCCATGCCCGCGACGCGGATGACGACATGGCCCGCATCCTGCGCGAGGAACATGCGAATGGCGCCTATAGCTGCGTCATGCATTGCTTCTCCTCCTCCGCTGAACTGGCCCGTGCCGCGCTCGATCTGGGGTTCTACCTGTCGATGTCCGGCATCACCGCCTTCCCCAAATCGCAGGATCTGCGCGATATTTTCGCCGCCGCCCCGCTCGACCGTATTCTGGTGGAAACCGACGCGCCCTATCTCGCCCCGCCGCCGCATCGCGGCAAACCGAATGAGCCTGCCTTTACCGCCCATACCGCCCGCCGCGCGGCTGAGACCTTTGGCCTCGACTACGCCGATTTCGCGGCCCGCACGCAGGAGAATTTCGAGCGTCTCTTCGCAAAAGCCGCCGCTTGGGAGCCTGCGCGCTGATGGCCGACCTGCGGGTGACCATATTGGGCTGCGGCTCTTCCGGGGGTGTCCCGCGGATCGGCGGCCACTGGGGCGATTGCGACCCGAATGAGCCCAAGAACGCCCGCCGCCGCTGCTCGATCCTTGTGGAGCGGGTGACGGAGGCAGGCACCACCACCGCTTTGATCGACACCTCCCCCGACATGCGCAGCCAACTCTTGGACGCAGGCATCGGGCGGCTCGATGCGGTGATCTACACCCATTCCCACGCGGATCACGTTCACGGGCTGGACGATTTGCGCATGGTGGTGATGAACATGCGCGCGCGGCTGCCGGTCTGGGCCGATGCGCCCACCCGGGACGCGCTGATCGAACGGTTCGGCTATGCCTTCGTGCAGCCCGAATGGTCCAGCTACCCGCCCATCCTCGACATGCATGAGATCACCGGCGAGGTCAGCATCGACGGCCCGGGTGGCACCCTGAAGTTCAACCCCTTCACCGTCACCCATGGCAATATCGACGCGCTCGGCTTTCGCTTTGACGATATCGTCTATCTGCCCGATGTCTCGGCCATCCCCGAGGACTGCTGGCCGATGATGGACAACCTGCGCTGCTGGATCGTCGACGCCCTGCGGCGGGAGCCGCATCCGACCCATAGCCATCTGGCGCAGACCCTTGGCTGGATCGACCGCGTGGCGCCCGAAACGGCGGTCCTGACCAATATGCACAACGACCTTGATTACCACACCGTCGCCGCAGAGACGCCGGATCACATTCAACCGGCCTATGACGGGCTGACCCTTCATTTCCCCCTTCCCCATTCAGATTAGGCAACGCCGGGCGCGGGCCTAAGGGTCGGCGCCCCGCCGCGCCCCCATAAGGCCCCTTTCAAGTGCAAACTCTTTTAGACGTCATTCTGCCGGTCTTTCTGGTCATCGGCTTTGGTTATGTTGCGGTCTGGCGCAGGCTCTTCCCCGTCTCTGGCATCGATGGGGTGATGAAATTCACCCAGAACTTCGCCATCCCCTGTCTGCTGTTCCAAGCCATCGCCCGCATTGATCTGTCGAGCAGCTATGACCCGCGCCTTCTGGGCAGTTTCTACGGCGGTGCGGCGCTGTGTTTTGCGCTTGGCATCCTCGGCGCGCGGCTCTTGTTCCGCCGCGATTGGGAAGACAGCGTGGCGATCGGATTTTGCTGCCTGTTCTCGAATTCGATCCTGCTGGGCCTGCCGATCACCGAACGCGCTTACGGGCCCGAGGCGCTGGCCGGGAACTATGCGATCCTGTCGTTCCACGCGCCCTTTTGCTACGGTTTGGGCATCACGGTGATGGAATTCGTGCGCAACCGCGGGCAATCGGGCCTGTCGCTGCTACGCAACGTCAGCCGAGCAATGTTTCGCAACGCGCTGGTGATCGCCATCCTCGGTGGGTTTGCCGTCAACCTCAGTGGCTTGCCGATCCCCGGCGTGGTAGATGACGCGCTGTCGCTTATCGTTCGCGCCGCCCTGCCAGCCGCGCTTTTCGCGCTTGGCGGTGTGCTGCTGCAATACAAGCCCGAAGGCGATATGAAAGCGATCCTGATGGTCTGCGCCATCGCCCTTTTGGTGCACCCCGCGCTGGTCTGGAGCTTTGGCACCATGCTGTCGCTGCCGCAGGCCGGTTTCCGGTCCGGCGTGCTGACCGCGGCCATGGCACCGGGGTTCAACGCCTATATTTTCGCCAATATGTACGGCCGCGCGCGCCGTGTGGCGGCCAGCTCCGTGCTGATTGCGACGGGCAGTTCGATCCTAACGGTATGGCTTTGGCTGACGGTGCTGGGCTGAGCGGGGCACGCGCGAAAAGCCCGCGATATCTTTGATTTACCGGGGAAAATGGTGCGGGTGAAGGGACTCGAACCCCCACGCCAAAGGCGCCAGAACCTAAATCTGGTGCGTCTACCAATTCCGCCACACCCGCACTGCACCAACCGGTGCCCGCGCTGATTAGCAAACCCGCGCGGCAGATGCGAGAGCAAAAAAGCACAAGACATTAACCAGATGTTTGCATATGGTTGGTGATACCTGAGGCAGGTACAATAGAAAGAGACGCCCATGAAACCGAATACGGTCGGGTGCGTAGGCGACAAAAATCGCCATGGGGGGCAGTTTTCCCCATTTGCTGCGCTGGACACCGGTCTTGTGCAGGGCGCCCTTATTTTGACGTTGGATGGTGAGATCCCGGTTGAGTATCTCTCGGTCGGGGATCGGGTCATCACGCGCGATAGTGGCTTTGCAAAAATCCTTCATATTCAACGCACGACCCGCAGCGTGCGGCGCATCGCGCTGGCGGCGGGCTCACTGGGCCACACGCGGCCCGAACGCGACGTCGCACTCGCCGGGGATCAGATGGTGCTGGTACGCGATTGGCGCGCGCGGGCGCTTTTCAATTCCGAACGCGCCTTGGTCGCGGCGCGGGCCTTGGTCGACGATGAATTCATCACCGATCTGGGGGAGGAAGATACGACCCTGATCCAGATATTCTGCGACGGCCCGCATGTGATCTACGCCGATGGGCTGGAGCTTGGCACAGCCGATGCCGCCCGCGCCCGCGGTGCTGTGTTGCACGCGGCCTAAACCCCCAAGTCCCGCAGCACCTGTGGCATCAGATCGGGCAGGTCTTCGGCAATCAGCCCCGGCCCATGCAGCAGCGCTGCCTCGGCATGTATCCATGCCGCGGTGGAGGCTGCTTCGACCGGGGCGCTCCCCCGCGCAAGCAGCCCGGTGATAAGTCCCGCCAAGACATCGCCCGCCCCAGCGGTGGCGAGCCAAGGGGTCGCACGGTCTTGGGTCGCGCTGTGGCGACGCAGCTCCCCCTTCGGTGTGGCGATGATCGTCTCCGGCCCTTTCAACAAGACCACGCAGCCAAAACGCGCGGCGGCATCCCGGGCGGCCTGTGCCTTGGCATCCTGCCTTTCGGCCTGAGCCGCTTCTGCCAGATCAGGGGCCAGCAGGGCGAACTCTCCCATATGTGGGGTCAGAACGCAGTTTTCGTGGAGGGCTCCGCGCAGCTCCGCGTCTTGCGACAGCAAGGTGATCGCATCGGCATCCAGCACGACACTCGGCGCTGAAAGCGCGGCTTTGACAAGCCCCGCTGCCCTCCCCCCCAATCCCAAAGCGGGACCGAGACAAAGCGCGTTGATCCGGCTGTCTGTCAACGCCTCGGACAATGCCGCGCCATCCGGCACCCGTTGGAGCATGATCGCCGTGACCTGCATCGCCGTTTCAAGCTGTGCGGCGGGCGGCACGCCTAAGGTCACGGCCCCTGCCCCGATCCTCAACGCGCCGCGCGCCGCCACACGCGCAGCCCCGGTCTGGCCTGGGCCGCCGGATAGGACGAGCGCATGGCCGTGGTCGTACTTATGCCCCGGCTGTTTGCGCAGCAATTCAACATCAAGGCTTTCGCGGGTGATCTCGGAAATACGCATGCAAGGGGATCTAGCGACCGCTGCCGAAAGGTACAGCCCAGAGCCGATTCACGAATGCTCATTTTTTAGGCGTGCTGCGCAAATTCTCAGCGCCCCTTGGCAAATGCATCCGCCGCGCCATGTTACCCCCTGCCCGGCGCTGGACGTTACGCGGGCGGGATGCTCTGTCGAAACCAGAGCATAAATGCGCGGGAATTGTCAGGGGATTACCATGAAAAAGATCGAAGCCATCATCAAGCCGTTCAAACTCGACGAAGTCAAAGAAGCCCTTCAAGATGTGGGCGTTCAAGGTCTGAGTGTGATTGAAGTGAAAGGCTTCGGCCGCCAGAAAGGCCACACCGAGCTCTATCGCGGTGCGGAGTATGTTGTAGATTTCCTTCCCAAAGTGAAGGTCGAAGTGGTATTGGATGACGATCAGGTCGATGCCGCTATCGAGGCCATCGTCGACGCCGCCAAGACGGAGAAAATCGGTGACGGCAAAATCTTCGTTTCCCCTGTTGAACAAACAATTCGCATCCGTACCGGTGAATCCGGTTCAGACGCGCTTTGACAACGGCCCTCGGGCCCAGACTACGAATAGACCATAAAGGACCTACACGATGGATACCCAGGAATTCCTGAGCAAAATCAAAGATGAAGGCATCGAATATGTCGACATCCGCTTTACCGACACCCGCGGCGCTTTGCAGCACGTTACCATCGTGAGCGATCTGGTAGACGAAGACTTCCTCGAAGAGGGCTTCATGTTCGACGGCTCGTCCATCGCAGGCTGGAAAAGCATCGAAGCCTCCGACATGAAACTAATGCCCGACGTCAGCACCGCCTATGTCGACCCCTTCTATGCCGAGACCACGATCTGCCTGCACTGCTCCATCGTTGAGCCTGACACCGGCGAAAGCTATGAGCGTGACCCCCGCGGCACTGCCGAGAAGGCCGAAGCCTATCTGCGTTCTTCGGGCATCGGCGACAATGCCTACTTTGGCCCCGAGGCCGAGTTCTTCCTCTTTGACAACGTCAAATTCTCGAACGAAGTCAATAAGGTATCCTACGAAGTTGACGCATCCGACGGCTCGTGGAACACCGACACCGACTATGAGATGGGCAACATGGGCCACCGCCCGGGCCTCAAAGGCGGCTACTTCCCGGTGAACCCGGTGGACGAAGCGCAAGACCTGCGCGCCGAAATGCTTTCGACCATGAAGCGCCTTGGCATGAAGGTCGACAAGCATCACCACGAGGTTGCCTCCTGCCAGCACGAGCTGGGTCTGATCTTTGGTGAGCTGACCAAACAGGCGGATGAAATCCAGAAGTACAAATACGTGATCCACAACGTGGCCCACGCCTATGGCAAATCGGCGACCTTCATGCCGAAGCCGGTCTTTGGCGACAACGGCTCGGGCATGCACGTTAACATGTCGATCTGGAAAGACGGCAAGCCGCTGTTTGCGGGTGACAAATACGCCGACCTCAGCCAAGAAGCACTGTGGTTCATCGGCGGCATTCTGGCCCACGCCAAATCGCTGAACGCCTTCACCAACCCGACGACCAACAGCTACAAGCGTCTGATCCCGGGTTTCGAAGCGCCCGTTCTGCGCGCCTACTCCGCGCGTAACCGTTCGGGCTGCGTGCGTATCCCGTGGACCGAAAGCCCCAAAGCCAAGCGCGTCGAGGCCCGTTTCCCCGATCCGGCGGCGAACCCTTATCTGGCGTTCTCGGCGCTCTTGATGGCTGGCCTTGACGGCATCAAGAACAAGATCGACCCGGGCGAGGCGATGGACAAGAACCTCTATGACCTGCCCGCGGAAGAGCTGGCGGACATCCCGACAGTGGCCGGTTCGCTGCGCGAGGCGCTGGACGAGCTGTCCAACGACATGGACTATCTGCTGGCCGGTGACGTGTTCACCCGCGACCAGATCGAAGGCTATATCGGGTTGAAGATGGAAGAGGTTCTGAAATTCGAACAGACCCCGCACCCCGTTGAATTCGGCATGTACTACAGCTGCTGATCCGACGCCCGCCCTGTGGGGCGGCTAGAGAAATTCGAAAGGGCGCGGTTCATTCCGCGCCCTTTTGCATGGCACCCCGCGGAACAGAGCCTGCCCTACCGCGTTGGCTTGGCAGAGCAGCGAGAAAGGGGTGCGCATCATGGCCGATGATTCAACGGCGCTGACGGATGTTGTCGATGAGTTAAAAGACGCGTCCAAGGGGAAAGACACCGTTGAAGTTGGCCAGTTGATCGACGCGCTTGACCAACGCGGCTATGGCCCCGCCCTTGCCGTGCTGCCGCTGATGGAGTTGACTCCCTTGGGCGGCATTCCCGGTTTTCCCACCGCTCTGGCGCTTCTGGTTTGCATTCTCGCCCTGCGGATGCTGCTGGGGTATGAGCATTTCTGGGCCCCAAACTGGCTGCGCAAGCGCTCACTGGATACCGATAAGGTGCTGAAATCCGTCGAATGGCTGCGGCCCGTTTCGCAATGGATTGACGACAAGCTACATGCTCGGCTGGCGCGCATCGCAGGCCCCACAGGTCAAAAGGTTGCCTGTGTCGTCATCCTTTGCCTGTGCTTTGCCGTCCCTCCGCTTGAGGTGGTTCCCTTCGCCACCTCCGCGCCGATGATCGTGATTTCGATCTTCGGACTGGCGCTGCTTTATCGTGACGGGCTGCTGATGCTACTGGGCTTTATCGGTGCCGGGATCGCGGCTTTTGCAGGCGCGTCCTATTTTCTGGGCGGCTGACCGCCCCGCGCCCCACCATCGCCATAAAAGAGCCACAGCGCTTAAGCACTCTTTACCAAGACCCGGCTAAGGAAGCGGATAGATGGCGATTTCTACGACGACCTTTAACGAGCGGCTGCACCGCATCGAACAGCGCGCGAAACAGGCGCGCGGCAAGCAGCGCCGCGCCAAGCGCAGCAGCAAAGGGCTGGTCTTTCTGGTGACAATCGGCCTGCTCTTTGGCGGGGCAAGCTTCGCCCAAGACAGCGCGCCGCAGGTCAATCTCTGGGCTGGCACCGCCTTTGAATATATCCGTGCGCTACTGCCCCGCTGAGGGCCAAAGATTTTCCCTTTCGGTCGCCAAGTGAGTTGAACCGTTTCCCATATGGGCTAACCTCTGCTCGGCACACAGACGCAGAGGGTCAATCTCATGTTCAGAACACTTTTCACCACCACCGCGGCCATCTGCACCTTCATGGCCGCGCCCACATTGGCCGCCCAATGTGGCAATACGGCCAATGGCTTTGAGGCATGGAAAGGCGCTTTCGCCCAAGAGGCCCGCGCCGCAGGCGTCGGCCAGCGCGGCTTGGACGCATTGGCAAGCGCGCGCTACGCCAATGGCACCATCGCCGCCGACCGGAACCAAAAATCCTTCAAATACTCCCTGTCCAAGTTCATGCAGGTGCGCGGCGCGGATACGATCGTGGCCCAAGGCCGCAAACGCAAAGCGCGCAACGCCGGGCTCTATAACGCGCTTGAGCAGCGTTATGGCGTGCCTGCGGGGGTCTTGCTGGCGATCCACGGGATGGAGACGGGCTTTGGCGGTTTCATGGGCAATAGCGCTGTCGTCTCGGCCATCACCACGCTGGCCTATGACTGCCGCCGCTCCGACTTTTTCGTGCCCCATGCCATTGGCGCGCTGAAACTGGTCGACCGCGGCGCCATCACCTCCAACACCAAAGGCGCGAAACATGGTGAGTTGGGTCACACGCAATTCCTGCCCGGTAACGCGCTGCGCTATGGCGTTGACGGCAATGGCGACGGTCGGGTCGATTTCTACAATCAGGTCGACGCACTGGCCTCTACCGCCAATTTCCTGCGCCAGAAAGGCTGGCAGCCGGGGGCGGGCTATCAAGAGGGTCAGCCGAACTTCCGTGTCATTCAGGCGTGGAACGCGGCGGGGGTCTATCAAAAGGCCATCGCCATCATGGCCAGCCGCATCGACGGCTAATAGCCCACTTAAACTATGTTAAGCGGCGGCGCGTCCCAATCGGGGCGCGCCGCTTGCGTTTGTGGGCTCGGCGGGCTTCTGCGCCCGTTTAATTCCTATAGGCCAAAGGGTTCCCAGCATTCTTTTGCCCCGGCGGGGGAACCGCCCGCGGCGTCAGTCGTTGGACTGTAGATAAGATAATTGCTGCAGACGAATGGAGGGACCCATGCACGGAATTTTCTACCTCATCGGCCTGATCGTGGTCGTTCTCGCGATCCTGAATCTCGTATTTTAAAGGAGGTCACCATGCCCGACAACAACACCACACAGACCCAAAGCGCTGCCGCCAAAGAGCAGGCGACCGCTGCAAAAGACAAAGCTGCCGCCGCCGCGAGCAACGCCGCTGAATCCGCCAAGGCGCAGGCCCGCGACGTGGCCGACACCGTATCCGCCGAAGCGACCAACTATGCCTACCAAGCGCGCGACACCGCCGCTGACGAGGTCAAAGGCGTGGCCTCTGCCCTGCGCACTGCAGCTGATGAGCTGCGGAGTGGCTCCCCGCAGGAGCGCAGCTTTAGCCAGCTCGCCGACGGCCTTGCCGATGTCTCTGACAGCATGCGCGACAAGGACTTGGGCGAAATGATGGGCGACCTGAACGGTTTCGCCAAGCGCAACCCGCTGGTCTTCCTCGGTGGCGCGGCCCTTCTGGGCTTCGTGGCCACCCGTTTCGCCAAAGCCTCCAGCGATCGGCCTCAGGGCGGCTACGGCGGCACCGGCGTCGAATATGACGACGACGACCGCATCGACCGTCCGATGACCGGCACGCCGCCCACCGGTGCTGCCAGCACCGTGCCCAGCCGCACCGCCGCTCAGCCGACAACTCAGCCTGCCGCGCCCAATGTCGTTACAGGAGATAAAGTATGACCACCGAAAGCAACAAATCCGCCGGGAGCCTGCTGACCGAAGCCCTCTCCCACGTCAGTTCGCTGATGCGCAAAGAGGTCGATCTGGCCCGCGCCGAAGTGAATGAGAACTTGAAACATGCGGGCGTGGCCATCGGCCTGATCGTTGGCGCCGTGGTTGTGGCCCTCACCGCCCTGAACGTGCTGAGCGCCGCCCTCGTGGCTGCCCTGACCGAAGCTGGCATCGCCGCTGGTTGGTCCGCCGTGATCGTGGGCGTTCTTCTGGCCATCGTCGCCTATGTGATGATCCAGAAAGGCACCAATGATCTGAAACTCAGCAGCCTTGCGCCAACCCGCACCGCCAAAAACGTCAAGCGTGACGCAGAGACCATGAAGGAGGTCTACGATGACAAATGACTCCAGAAACCCCGAAGAAATTGAACGCGAGATTGAACGGGAGCGCGCCGGTCTGGCCGATACGCTGGACGATCTGCAAGACCGCTTTTCGGTAGAAGGCATCGCGCGTCAGTTCTCTGACCAGTTCCGCGAGCATGGCGGCGACTGGGGTCGCTCCATCTCTGACGCGGCCAAGCGCAACCCGGTCGCATTGGCGCTGACAGGTGCGGGCCTTGCGTGGATGATGTTCGGCAGCGGCAACAGCCGTGACCGCCGGGGCTACGAAGGTCTAGACCGCGACCGCGCACATCCCGTGCCGGTGCCGGTGACCAATACCGAAAACCGCCCCGCCGTGCGCGAAGCGCGTCGTTCCTCTGCCCCCGCGAGCGCCTATGCCACCAGCTATGGCTCCGAACGCGGCGCTGCCGATGATGTGCCCGCTTGGGCCCGTGACGTGCATCACGACGACGATGATGGCCGCGGCTTCGGCGATCGTGCCCGCTCTGCCGCAGGCAGCGTGAAAGGGGCCGCAGGCACCGCCGCAAGCGGCGTGTCCGGTGCCGCAGGCTCTGCCGCTGGCAGCGTCAAGGGCGCAGCAAGCTCGGCTGCCGGGCGTGCCCGCTCCGCCGGTTCCTCGGTCGCCAGTGGCGCCCGCTATGCCCGTGACCGCGCGTCCTATGGCACGCGTTCCGCCGTGGACAGCATCCGCAGCACCGCCAGCGGCGCGGCCCACAGCGTACGCGACAGCGCCAATGCCGCCAATGAGCGTGCACATGCCTTGCGGGACCGTCTGTCGGAAGGCACTGAAAACATGACTGCCGAAGCGCGTGAGCGCATCGTGATGGCCCGTGCCCGCGCTGTGGATGCGTGGAACGCCAGCGGCCGCTATGCCCGTCAGGGCGGTGAGCGTGCCTCGGACATGTTCGAAGAGCATCCGATGGTCGCCGGCGCGCTGGCCGTCGCAGTGGGTGCCGCAATCGGCGCCGCCCTGCCCCGCAGCCGCACCGAAGACGCCTATATGGGCGAGCACAGCGATGCGCTCTTTAACGAAGCCGAGCGTATCTACGCGGAAGAGCGTGACAAGCTGGGCAAGGTCGCCAAGGCCGCGACGGATGAGGCAGGCAAAGTCTTGAAAGAGACCAAAGACAATGCCGATGCCGCCGCCGACGAAGAGACCGCCGCCGATGCTGCCGTGAAAAAGGCAAAGGAAAGCGGTCAGCGCGTTGCGGACGCGGCTAAAAGCGAAGCCGATAAGCAAAAGCTCGGCGACGTGAAGAGCTAAGCCAAGCCTCGCCCGCTCCCGACCTCGGGGGCGGGCATATTTTACGATACGAATTCAACGTCAAAGGACCAGATATGGCGCGCGGACGGAAAGCGGAAACGCCGATGGAAATACCGGCCCCCGGATGGAAAGACATCCTGTTGCGGGTCAAGGATGAGATCGCCGCCGATCATGTGTCGCTTGTCGCCGCTGGTGTCGCCTTTTACGCGCTGCTGGCGATTTTCCCTGCCGTGACCGCCCTGATGGCGCTTGCCGGATTGGTGATGGAGCCCGCTCAGGTCACCGCGCAGCTTGAATCCCTCACCAACCTCATTCCCGAAGAAGCCGCCAATATCATCCTCGGCCAAGCCGTCGCCGTGACCGGGTCTGAAGAAACCGGTCTGGGCTGGGCCTTCTTGATCGGTCTGGTCCTCGCGCTCTACTCCGCGTCCAAGGGCGTGGGCAGTCTGATGGAAGGTCTGAACGTCGCCTATGACGAGGATGAGACCCGCGGTTTCGTCTCCAAACTGATCTGGACCCTTGGCCTCACCCTCATGTTGATCGGCGTGCTGCTCTTGGGCCTCGCGGCCACGTTGGCTGTGCCGGCAGTGGTCGCCTTTCTCGCCCTGCCGGATTGGGTCGAGACGCTGCTCACCTACGGCAGCTGGGTGTTGCTTGCCGCACTTACCGCGCTCGCGCTGGCCGTGCTTTACCGCTACGGCCCTGCCCGTGACGATGCGGAGTGGAAATGGCTCACCCCCGGCTCCGTCATCGCCTGCATCTTGTGGATCGTCGCCTCCATCGGGTTTTCGATCTACGTCAGCAACTTCGGCAGCTACAATGAAAGTTTCGGCAGCATGGCCGGGGCGATCATCCTGCTGATGTGGCTTTGGATCTCGGCCTTCATCGTGCTTCTGGGGGCCGAGTTCAACTCCGAGATGGAGGCCCAGACCCGCAAGGACAGCACCACCGGCCCGGATGAGCTGATGGGCCAACGCGACGCGGTCAAGGCTGATAAGCTGGGCCGCGCGAAGGGCGAATAGGAGAGTTCTCATGGCACCGCGCGCACTTTGGAAAGGTCAACTTCGCCTCTCGCTGGTGTCGATTCCGGTCGAGATATTCTCGGCCACCAAGACCAGTTCCAAGGTCTCGTTCCGGCAAATTCACAAACCCTCGGGCAAGCGGGTCCGCTATGAGAAATCCGTGCCCGGCATCGGCCCGGTCAAGGCCGAGGATATCGTCAAAGGCTACGAGGTCGGCAGCGACGAATATATCCTGCTCGACCCCGATGAGGTGGATGAGATCAAGCTGGAGACGAAAAAGACTTTCGAGTTGGTGCAATTCGTCGATGCCTGCGAAATCTCTCCGCTCTATTTCGACAAACCCTATTACATCACCGCTTCCGACGATCTGGCCCAAGACGCCTACCGCGTGGTGCGCGATGCGCTGCGCCAATCCGGCAAGGTCGGGTTGGGGCAGGTCACCATGCGCGGCAAGGAATATCTGGCCTGCGTCAAACCCTGCGGCGACGGGCTGTTGATGGAAACGCTGCACTATGCCGATGAGCTGCGCGAGGCGGATCAGATTTTCACCGATATCGAGGACGACAAGACCGACAAGGAATTGCTCGACGTCGCGACCTCGCTCATCGACAAGAAAACCGCGCCTTTCGACGCCTCCGCCTATACCGACAAATATGCCGAGGCGATGCAAAAGCTGTTAGATGCCAAGGTGAAGAACAAAAAGACCCCGCGCGTGCAGACCGGGGATGACAGCGCCGCCGAGGGCGAGAATGTGATCGACCTCATGGGCGCGCTGAAAGAGAGCCTGAAAGAAGCGGGCGGCGGGAAATCCAGCGCCAAGAAAAAGGCGCCGCGTAAGAAAGCCTCGTGATGGCCAAATCCCCCGACAGGCTCGCCAGCTACAATGCCAAACGCGATTTCGAGGCGACAGCGGAGCCGCGCGGCCAAATCGGGAGCGGTGCGGGGCAAAGCTTTGTTGTTCAGAAACACGATGCCACCCGCCTGCACTATGATTTTCGCCTTGAATGGGAGGGGGTGCTGCTAAGCTGGGCTGTCACCAAAGGCCCCTCCCCCGACCCGTCGGAAAAACGCCTTGCCGTGCGGACCGAGGACCATCCGCTCGACTACGGCGGCTTTGAGGGGACGATCCCCAAGGGACAATACGGCGGCGGCACGGTCATGCTTTGGGACCGGGGCACATGGATGCCGCAGGGCGATGTGGCCAAGGGGCTGAAAGACGGCAAGCTCAAGTTCACGCTGCAAGGCCAGCAGATGCAGGGCGGTTGGACGCTGGTGCGGATGCGGGGCCGGGAAAAGCGCGAGAACTGGCTACTGATCAAAGAGCGCGACGACTATGCCCGTGATCTGCCCGATGGGCTGACCAAAGGCACCGCCCGGTCGATCACCACGGGCCGCACAATGGCCGAGATCGCCAAGGACGCCCCCGCCAAAAAGCTCGCCGACCCGCGCCCCAAGCGCAAAGGCAAGAACCCCGCTTTCGTCAAACCCCAGCTTGCCACCCTCGTCGCCGACGCGCCCGAGGGCGACGGTTGGATGCATGAGACGAAGTTCGACGGCTATCGCTGTCTGGTGTCCCTGGGCAAGAACGGCACGCGGCTTTTCACCCGCTCCGGCAAGGATTGGACCGACAAGTTCGGCGCGCTTGGCCACGCCTTTGATCCACTGCCCTGCGACCGGGCGCTCTTGGACGGAGAGGTCATGGCGGCCAAGATCAACGGCTCGGCCTTCTCTTCGCTGCAAAAGGCGCTGAAAGAGGGGCATCCGCTGGTCTTTTACGCCTTCGATCTGCTGTCACTCGACGGTGAGGATTTTCGCGACGCGCCGCAGATGGACCGCCGCGCCCGTCTGGCGCAGTTGCTATCCGGCGTGCCCGCAGGCGGGCCGCTGCGGCTGAGTGAACATATCGTCGGCCATGGCTCCGAAGTCTTCGACCGCGCCTGCAAAGCCGGGGCCGAGGGGATCATCTCCAAACGCGTTGACGCGCCCTATTCCGGCAGGCGCAGCAAAAGCTGGCTCAAGGTGAAATGCACCCGGCGGCAGGAATTCGTGATCATCGGCTATTCCCCCTCCGACAAAAAGGGCCGCGCCTTTGCCTCGCTCCTGCTGGGCAGCCATGAGGGCGGCGAATTGCGCTACAAGGGCCGCGTCGGCACGGGGTTCTCTGAGGCGGTGATGGCCGACCTCGCCCGCGCCATGACCGCCCGCAAGACCCCGCCCGCAAGCGATGTGCCTGCGGAGGTGGCGCGCGATGCCAAATGGGTCCGCGCCGATTTGGTGGCCGAGGTCGATTTTGCCGAGTTTACCGACGATGGCGTGATCCGGCACGGCAGTTTTCTGGGCCTGCGCGAGGATAAGGACGCGGGCAGCGTGACCTTGGAGGAACCGCAAGAGGAGCCTAAAATGGATAGCGACAGCAAGATCAGCGGCGTGCAGATCAGCAATGCCGACCGCAAGGTTTTTCCCGATGCGGGCTGCACCAAAGGCGATGTGGCACGGCATTACGAACGTGTCGGGGAGCGGATGATCGACCTCATGGGCCACCGTCCGCTGTCGTTTTTTCGCTGCCCTTCGGGGATCGACGGGCAATGTTTCTTTCAAAAACATGACAGCGGCGGGATGCCCGACGCGCTGTCACGCGTCTCGATCGAGGAAAGCGATGGCGACGCGGCGGATTACCTCTATGCCACGCGCCCCGAAAGCTTGATCGCGGCGGCGCAGATGGGCAGTCTGGAATATCACATCTGGGGCGCGCGGGTGGATCGGCTGGACCGCCCCGACAGGCTGGTCTTTGACCTCGACCCCGATGAAGGGCTGGACTGGGCCGATGTCCGAGCGGCAGCGTTTGAGCTGCGCGATGCGCTGGCGGCCCTCGGCCTGCAATCGGGGGCCATCGTCACCGGCGGCAAGGGCGTGCATGTCTGGCTGGCCCTGCGCCGCACGCGCGGTTGGGAGACGGTCAAGCTTTTCGCCAAGACCTTTGCCCATGTCATGGCCGCGCAGGACCCCGACCGCTATGTCGCGACCATGTCCAAGGCCAAGCGCAAGGGCCGGATTTTCATCGACTGGCTGCGCAATGAACGCGGTGCCACGGCCATCGCGCCCTACTCCCTTCGCGCGCGCCCCGGTGCGCCGGTCGCCGTGCCTGTGACTTGGGAGGAATTAGAGACGCTCGACAGCGCGAATGGCTTCCACATGGGCGATATGGCCGCGCGGCTGGATCAACCCTGCCCGGCACTGGCGGTGCAGGAGGATCTGCAATCGCTGACCGATGAGGTAATCGATAAGTTGCAGGAATGGTCTGAAACGTGAGGCAAGATTGGCCGCGAGGGTGCGCGGCCAATTTCGTTTCACTGCCCGAGCGCTTGACCCAGATCGGCACCAAGGTCTTCGACATCCTCGATCCCGACCGACAGGCGCAACAGCCCTTCGGGGATTCCGGTATGCGGCTCGATCGTGTGGCGATGCTCGACAAGGCTTTCCACACCGCCGAGCGAGGTCGCGCGGTGGAACAGTTGCAACCGCCCCGCCGCTTTCAACGCCGCCTCGGCCCCGCCTTTGACGACAAAGGACAACAGCCCGCCATAGCCCCCGTGCATCTGCTGCGCGGCCAGCGCATGGCCGGGGTGGTCCGGCAGGCCGGGGTACATCACATGTTCCACCTGCGGATGATCCGACAGGAACTCAGCCAAGGCCATGGCATTGCGAGACATTTCGCGCATCCTAAGCGGCAGGGTGCGCATCCCACGCGCCAATAGCCACGCCTCCATTGGGCCGATCACCGCGCCCGCTTCGTTGCGGTCATCGCGGATCATCTGCCAGCGCGGTGCATCGGCGTCCTTGATGGCCAGCGAACCTGCCAGAACGTCGGAATGGCCGTTGATCCCCTTGGTCGCCGAATGCATCACGATATCCGCGCCATGCTCCAACGGGTGGCTCAGCACCGGCGAAGCTGCGGTGCTGTCGACCACCAGCGTCCCGCCCACCTCATGCGCGGCGGCGGCGGCCCCGGCAATATCGGTGATCCGCAACCATGGGTTCGACGGCGTCTCGATCAAGCAGAGGTCAGGCTTTTCGGCGCGGCACAGGGCGGCAAAGGCATCAAGGTCGCTCGCGTCCACCTCATGCAGCGCGATCTGCCGCCGGGCGCAGAAATCGCGGATCCATTTCGTCGTGCCCCAGTAAATCTGGCTCTGCACCACCACGCTCGCCCCATTGGGCACGGTGCGAAAGACCGCCGCGATGGCCGCCATGCCCGAGGGGAAGATCAGCGTCTCGTCGGCCCCTTCGAGCGCGTTCAGCAGACGCTCCGCCACGCGGGTGTTTTCGTTATGCGAGCGCAGATAGACGTTGTCGGGATTGACCAGATCGTAATTCTCGTCCCGCAGATAGGTGGTGGCGAATTGCACCGGCGGCACCACACCGCCCGAGGCGGGATCGACGGCGCCCGCGGCCTGGGCCGCGATGGTGGCAGGGTGCAGGTTCGGTTTGGGGGGCTGGGCCAAGATATGTCTCCGACAGGGGTTTTGCACAAGTCGTATACAAAGCAACAACCGGGGGCAAATGCGATCACGCGCAGTGCTTTCGCGTCACGCTTGGGTGAGCGCGCGGCCCCGGCCCTTGATCCGCCCGCTAGAGATGTCACCTTTACCTCAAGCAAATTGGAGAGCCTCATGGCCATCGAACGCATCACCTTTCCCGGCCCGGGCGGCACGGAACTCTCCGCACGGCTGGACATGCCGGAGGGGCCGCATCTGGCGACCGCGCTTTTCGCGCATTGTTTCACCTGCGGCAAAGACATCCCCGCCGCGCGGCGCATTGCGGGCCGTTTGGCGGCGATGGGGATTGCGGTGCTGCGCTTTGATTTCACCGGGCTAGGCCATTCAGAGGGCGATTTCGAAGAGACGTCGTTCTCGTCCAACGTCGATGATCTGCTCGCCGCGTGCCGCTATCTGTCGGGCCGTGACATGGCCCCCGCGCTTTTGATCGGCCATTCACTGGGCGGCGCGGCGGTTCTAAAAGCCGCCGCACAACTGCCCCATGTCAGCGCCGTCGCCACGCTCGGCGCGCCTTTCGATCCGGCCCATGTGACCCATAACTTTGCCGAGAGCCTCCCCGAGATTTCGGAAAATGGGAGCGCCGAGGTCAATCTCGGCGGGCGGCCCTTTACCATCAGTCAGGGGTTCATCGACGATCTGCAGGGGGCCACGCTCGCCCCCGATATCGCTGTGCTGAAAGCCGCGCTGCTGGTGATGCACGCGCCGCGCGATGAGATCGTCAGCATCGACAACGCCGGACAGATTTTCATGGCCGCGAAACACCCCAAAAGCTTCGTGACCCTCGACGATGCCGACCACCTGATCACCCGCCCGCGCGACGCGGAATATGCGGCCGAGATCATCGCCACATGGGCGGATCGCTACATGTCGTTGAAATCCCCCGCCCCGCCCCCCGGCGCGCCGGAAGGGATCGTGCGCGTAACCGAAGCGGATGCCGATGGGTTCTTGCAAGATGTGAACGCAGGCCCGCATCACCACGCGCTGGCGGATGAGCCGCGGGCCTATGGCGGCACCAACCGCGGCATGTCGCCCTATGGGTTTTTGTCTGCCGGATTGGGGGCTTGCACCTCGATGACCATCCGCATGTATGCCCGGCGCAAGGGCTGGCCGCTCGACGGCGTGAGCGTGGATGTCTGCCACGACAAGGTGCACGCGCAGGACGCATGCACAGGCGCGGCAGAGAAGATCGACACTTGGCGGCGGCGTATCCGGCTGGAGGGGGATTTGACCGAGGAGCAGCGCCAGCGGTTGTTGGAGATCGCGGACAAGTGTCCGGTGCATCGGACGTTGGAGCGGAGTTCGACGGTGGTGACCGAACTGCTTTAGCTACAACAGGTTTACCATCCCGGCCCGGAATCAAGCCGCAGGCGCCGGGCCATCGTCTGCCCGCCCGTCACGCCAAAGGCTTGCCGATATACACTGGCGCACCTTTGGTGCGACCGGCTAGGCAATTTGGAGAGGCTGGGCGTAACCTCGCGAGCGCACATCATGGTTGAGCCATAAAGTGGCACCGACTTACGTATGATCGCCGACCCGCGGGCAGGCGATGGCCCTCGTCACCCTCCCCCCTCAGACTTGTCCTTAACCCCAAGTCAGTCTATGCCGCCCTTGACCCATCCCCTGTCCTAAAAAGGTGCGCGCATGATCCCCCGCTACTCCCGTCCCGATATGGTTGCCGTTTGGTCGCCGGAAACGAAATTCCGCATCTGGTTCGAGATCGAGGCCCATGCCTGCGACGCCATGGCCGATCTGGGCACCATCCCGCGCGAAAACGCCGACGCCGTGTGGAAAGCCAAGGACGTCGAATTCGACGTGGCCCGCATCGACGAGATCGAAGCCGTGACCAAACATGACGTCATCGCCTTCCTCACGCATCTGGCCGAACATGTCGGCAGCGATGAGGCGCGTTTCGTGCATCAGGGGATGACCTCCTCCGACGTGCTCGACACTTGTTTCAACGTGCAACTGACGCGTGCCGCCGACCTGCTGCTCGACGGTATGGACAAACTGCTTGCCGCGCTGAAGAAACGCGCGCTTGAGCATAAAGACACCGTGCGCGTCGGCCGCAGCCACGGCATCCACGCAGAACCCACCACCATGGGCCTCACCTTTGCCCGTTTCTATGCCGAGATGGACCGCAACCGCGCCCGCCTCGTCGCCGCGCGTGACGAGATTGCCACCGGCGCGATCTCGGGCGCTGTCGGCACTTTCGCCAATATCGACCCGCGCGTCGAAGAGCATGTCTGTGAGAAATTGGGCCTCAACCCCGAGCCGATCTCGACCCAAGTCATCCCGCGCGACCGCCATGCGATGTTCTTTGCCACGCTCGGCGTCATCGCCAGCAGCATCGAAAACGTCGCGATCGAGATTCGCCATATGCAGCGTACCGAGGTGCTGGAAGGGGCGGAGTTTTTCTCCATGGGGCAAAAGGGCTCCTCGGCCATGCCGCATAAGAAGAACCCGGTGCTGACCGAGAACCTGACCGGTCTGGCGCGTCTCGTGCGCATGTCGGTGATCCCGGCGATGGAGAACGTGGCCCTTTGGCACGAGCGCGACATCTCGCATTCCTCTGTCGAGCGCGGCATTGGCCCCGATGCCACCGTCACGCTGGACTTCGCCCTGCACCGTCTGGCGGGCGTCGTCGACAAGATGCTGATCTTCCCCGACAACATGCTGGAGAACATGAACAAATTCCCCGGCCTTGTGATGAGCCAGCGGGTGCTTCTGGCCCTGACCCAAGCGGGCGTGAGCCGTGAGGATGCCTATTCAATGGTGCAGCGCAACGCGCTGAAGGTCTGGGAAGAACGGCTCGATTTCCGCGAATTGCTGCTGGCCGATGAAGAGGTCGTCGCAGCCTTGGGCGAAGACGGCATCAATGAGAAATTCGACATGGGCTACCACACCAAACATGTCGACACGATCTTCAAACGCGTCTTCGGCGCGTAACACGCGGATCGTAACGCTTTGAGATTGGCGCGGGTGGGTGTACCCTATCCGCGCCTGTCAAAGGAGCAAACGACATGAAACTCGCACTGACACTCGGCGCCCTCATGGCGCTCACGGCCCCCTCCCTCGCCCTCGCCTCGGGCTGCGTCCATGACAAACAGGTCATGACCTGCGCGGAGGGTATGAAACTCGACATCAGCAGCGGCACCTGCGTGCCGGACGCCACCGCCTAAGCTTTCCACCGGCGGCAGAGTACAATGCCCCCTGCCCGGGCCTCTGACGGCTGACCCCGGCCTATGCCGCCCGGCATGGCTTGTTGCGCGCGTCGGCGCAGGCTATGTCAGGAAAAGTTTAACAGCCTGTCAGAGCCCATGTCGGACCCAGCCACCAAAGCCAAAAAGCCCTATCCCTTCGGTCGCCGGGCCCGGCATTACCTAAGCAACCTGCTGATCGTCGGCATCATCCGCACGGCTTTGGCCCTGCCATATAAGACGCGGGTCGGCTTTGTCGGCGGATTGGTGCAGCATATTCTGGCCCCGCTCGCGGGCTACCGCCGCCGTGCGCTGGACAATCTGGAGCATGTCTGGCCCGAGATGCCGCTTGCCCGTCGTGAGGAAATTGCCACCCGCTGCCTCAACAATCTCGGGCGGTCTTTTATCGAGAATTATTCCGCCGAGGACTTTCCCAAACGCATGGCCGAGATCGCCCCACAGGGGCCGGGCATGGCGGCGCTGGAAGAGGCCAACCGCACGGGCCAGCCGGTGATCCTCGTGACCGGGCATTACGGCAATTACGAAGCGGCGCGCGCCTCTCTCGTGGCGCGGGGCTATGACATCGGCGGGCTCTACCGCAAGATGAAAAATCCCTATTTCAACGCGCATTACGTCAAAACGCTCGAAGCCTTCGGTGGGCCGGTGTTCCCCCAAGGGCGGCGCGGCACGGCGGGCTTCGTGCGGCATCTGAAACAGGGCGGTCGGCTGGTGCTGCTGTTTGACCAACATGTCATCCGCGCGCCGATCCTCGATTTCATCGGCAAGCCTGCCCGCACCGCTATCTCGGCGGCGGAACTGGCGCTGCGCTATAATGCGCTGCTGATCCCCTTTTACGGCATTCGTCAGGACGATGGCGTCAGCTTTGACGTGGTGCTCGAAGCGCCGGTGCCGCATAGCGATCCGATGACCATGACGCAGGCGCTGAACGACAGTCTGACCGCGCAGGTCACCAAGACGCCGGAGCAGTGGTTCTGGGTGCACCGCCGCTGGCGGCCCCACGAAACCTAAGGGCGCGCCTTACTTGGCTCGCGCGGCGGCAAGTATCGCCCCCGGCCCGCCCTGCTCTTTGCGCTGAACGATGACCACGACGGGCAGATCGCCCTCGGCCTCGGCACGCAGCGACAGGGGCGCCGCCCCGTCCCAGTCCGCCAAGACCTGCCAGCCCTGCACCACGTTGCTGTGCTCCATGACATGGCCCGCGTTTTCACCCCGGGTGACCTTGGTCCGCTCCATCGGGGAATAGCGCAGCATGTGGATCTGCATCGGCCCCACGCCTTTGGCCAAAGGATCTGCCGTGATCTCAACCGCTGCACCTGACCGCGCGACCGTCAGCGCCACCTGCGGCGCGGCCTCTGCATGACGTTCGACCGCGTCCATCAGTTTCATCGGTTTCGCGCCGACGATATCGGTCTGCCCCTGCACGATCAGCTCAGGCGTATAAACGCTGCGCCGCCCGCCGACAGCGGCATAGCCGCGCTGACGCTCGGCATGGGCCGGATCGCCAAAGGGATCCTCCCAGCCGATGTAATCCCAGTAATCCACATGCAGCGCGAGGGCGATGATATCCTCCCGTTCAGCCAATTCGGCGAGCATTGCATCGGCATCGGGGCAAGAGGAACAGCCCTGAGAGGTAAAGAGTTCGACCACCACAGGCTGCTCCTGCTGAGCCTGCAAGGGCGCGGCCAGCAGCGAAAATGCGGCAAGGACGGGAAAAATCAGGGGCTTCATAAAATTCCAGACGGATCAATATCGCGGTGATGGGTTTGGTCTAACGGCTGGGAGGGTAAAATACCAATCAACCTTTGTTGAAACGGCCGTTAGCGCCCCCAGCCGCATGCTGCGCATGATGCCCCCTTCAAAGTCGGTACACAATGGTATACAAAATCGCGCGAAACCGCCCGATAACAGTTGAACCGCCGCGCCCGTAGTGGCATTGAGACGGCAATCTAGCCACCCATCAGACCCCGAAGGGAGCCCGCCATGACAATCCAAGTCGGTCACGACAGTGCCAAGACACGGAAAACCCTCTCCGTTGGCAGCCAGAACGTCGCCTATTACTCCATCCCCGCCGCCGAAGCGGCTGGTCTGGGCGATTTCTCCAAACTGCCAGCGGCGCTGAAAGTCGTTCTGGAAAACATGCTGCGTTTTGAAGACGGCAAGACCGTCACCCAGGACGACATCAAGGCTTTTGCCGAATGGGCGACCAAGGGCGGCAAGAACCCGCGTGAGATCGCCTACCGTCCGGCCCGCGTGCTGATGCAGGACTTCACCGGCGTGCCAGCGGTGGTCGACCTTGCCGCGATGCGCGACGGTCTGGTGGCGCTTGGAGGCGACGCCGACAAGATCAACCCGCTGAACCCCGTCGACCTCGTGATCGACCACTCCGTCATGATCGACGAATTTGGCAACCCGCGCGCCTTCCAGATGAACGTGGACCGTGAGTATGAGCGCAACATCGAGCGCTATACCTTTCTCAAGTGGGGTCAGAAGGCGTTTAACAACTTCCGCGTTGTGCCCCCCGGCACCGGCATCTGCCACCAAGTGAACCTCGAATACCTCAGCCAGACCGTTTGGACCGACAAGGACCAGAACGGCGAGGAAGTCGCCTACCCCGACACGCTGGTGGGCACCGACAGCCACACCACCATGGTCAACGGCGCCGCCGTTCTGGGCTGGGGCGTCGGCGGGATCGAGGCCGAGGCCGCGATGCTGGGCCAGCCGATCTCCATGCTGATCCCCGAGGTCGTGGGCTTCGAGCTGACGGGCCGTATGATGGAAGGCACCACCGGCACCGACCTCGTGCTGAAAGTCGTGGAAATGCTGCGCGAGAAGGGCGTGGTCGGCAAGTTCGTGGAATTCTACGGTGACGGCCTTGACCACCTGCCGCTGGCGGACCGCGCGACCATCGCCAACATGGCGCCTGAGTACGGCGCGACCTGTGGCTTCTTCCCGATCGACGATGAGACGCTGCGCTATCTGACCAACACCGGCCGCGACAAGGATCGCGTGGCGCTGGTCAAAGCCTATGCGCAGGAAAACGGCATGTGGCGCGATGCGGATTACGCGCCGGTCTACACCGACACGCTGAGCCTCGACATGGGCACCATCGTGCCCGCGATCTCGGGCCCCAAGCGTCCGCAGGACTACATCGCACTCGACAAGGCGCACACCGCTTTCGCCGAATACGTCAAAGGCATCCGCGAAGGCAAAGACACCTCTGCGAACTCCGAAATCCGTTGGGAAGGCGAAGGCGGCCAGCCCGAGCCGCAGGAAATCCCCGGTGACGAGGGCCACCACAACCGCGGCTATGTGATGACCGACGACGGCCATTACCAGCTGCATGACGGCTCCATCGTGATCGCCTCGATCACCTCCTGCACCAACACCTCGAACCCCTATGTCATGATCGGCGCGGGCCTCGTGGCGCGCAAGGCGCGTGAGCTGGGCCTGACGCGCAAGCCTTGGGTCAAGACATCGCTGGCGCCCGGCTCGCAGGTCGTGTCGCATTACCTTGAGGCCGCTGGCCTGCAAGACGATCTGGATGCCATCGGCTTCAACCTCGTCGGCTATGGCTGTACCACCTGCATCGGCAACTCCGGCCCGCTGGAAGCGCCGATCAGCAAGGCGATCAACGACTATGACCTGATCGGCACCTCGGTGCTTTCGGGCAACCGCAACTTCGAGGGCCGTATCAGCCCCGACGTGCGCGCCAACTACCTCGCCTCCCCGCCCCTCGTGGTGGCCTATGCGCTGGTCGGTGACATGAACCACGACCTGACCAACAGCCCGCTGGGTCAGGACAAGAACGGCAACGACGTCTACCTGAAAGACATCTGGCCCTCGACGCAGGAAGTCGCTGAACTGGTCGAACAGACCGTGACGCGCGAAGCCTTCCAAGAGAAATACGCCGACGTCTTCAAAGGCGATGAAAAGTGGCAGGCGGTTGAGACCACCGACAGCAAGACCTACGATTGGCCGCCGCAGTCGACCTACGTGCAGAACCCGCCCTACTTCCAAGGCATATCGCCCGAGCCGGGCACCATCTCGAACATCGAAGGCGCGAAAGTGCTGGCGGTGCTGGGTGACATGATCACGACCGACCACATCTCGCCTGCCGGTTCCTTCAAGGAAACCACGCCTGCCGGTCAGTATCTGATCGAACGCCAGGTGCCGGTGCGGGAGTTTAACTCCTACGGTTCGCGTCGTGGTAACCACGAGGTGATGATGCGCGGCACCTTCGCCAACATCCGCATCAAGAACGAGATGCTGGATGGCGTCGAAGGCGGCTACACCAAGGGCCCCGATGGCGAGCAGACTTCGATCTTCGATGCCGCCATGGCGTATCAGGAGAACGGCACCCCGCTGGTCATCTTCGGCGGTGAACAGTACGGCGCGGGCTCCTCGCGCGACTGGGCCGCGAAGGGCACCGCTCTGCTGGGCGTGAAAGCCGTGATTGCCGAGAGCTTTGAGCGTATCCACCGCTCTAACCTCGTCGGCATGGGCGTCATCCCGTTTGAGTTCACCGGCGGCGACACCCGCAAATCGCTGGGTCTGACCGGTGAGGAAAGCGTCTCGATCAAAGGGCTCGACACCATCAAGCCGCTTCAGGAAGTGCCCTGCGAGATCACCATGGCGGACGGCAGCACCAAAGAGATTACTCTGAAGTGCCGCATCGATACCGCGATTGAGATCGAGTACATCGAACACGGCGGCGTGCTGCACTACGTGCTGCGCAACTTGGCGAAATCGGCCTAAGCGCCAATCGCAACCGCGAAACAAGTCAAGGAGCGGCCCCATCGGGTCGCTCCTTTTCATTTGCCGCGCGCCGCTGCGCGGGAACCTGCCCGCCCATCATGGGTTGCCTTCATAAGACGATCGCGTTCGAGGAAGGCACAGGAATGATAACAGGTTACGCGCTAGGCGCTTTGGGCGCGGTGATCCTTGTTATTGTCCTGCTGGATTTTCTTTATACCGCCATTGGCGCGGCCCCTGTGGCCCCCCTGTCGGAACGGGTCGCGCGGGCAGCCTTCTTCCTCTTTTCCAAGGTGATGCCAAAGGGAGATACGCGCCATCGCCTCTCAGGTCCGGTGGTGATGACGGCCATCGCGGCGACGTGGATCCTGCTCGTCTCTCTCGGATGGACCTTGGTGTTTCAACTCAGCCGCTACGCGGTGGTGATGTCTGACAGCACGCAGCCTGCGGGTTTCATCCGCGATTCCGCCTTTGTCGGCCATCTGCTTTCCACCCTCGGGGGCGGGCCGCTGCAAACGCAAGGCGCCTTCTGGCAGGTGATGTCGGTGCTCGTCGGGGTCAACGGTATGGTAATCCTGACCCTCTCGGTCAGCTTCGTGCTGTCGACCACCACCACCGTCGCGCAAGCGCGGGGGCTTTTGAGCAAGGCGTCGATGTTCGCGGCGGACAGCGATGAGATGAACACGATCATTATGCCCGCCCTTGCCGATCTGGTGTCGAACCTCAATGCGATGCAATTCACGCTTTACTACAGCGCCGAACACCCCGCCCGCCGGGTGCCCGCAGGAATGGTGGAACTGGCCGAGCGGGTCGCCCCCTACCCCGAACAGATGCGCCGCCTGCGCATCGCGCTTGAGCCGCTGCCCGGTTTCACCGCGCCCGAGGGCCGCTTGGACCAACTGACCAACGCCCAGTTTATCGACCGCCTGCGCGAATGGGCGCGGCCCTATTCCCTCTGACCCCGAGGAACAGAAGACCGGGAACTCCCGTTGATCCCGAAGCACCTCGTAAAAGGAGAAACCATGAGCCCGAAAATCACCGTTCTGTTCTACTCCACCTATGGGACCAACCACGCCATCGCAGAGCAAGCCGCGCGCGCCGCCGAAGAGGCAGGCGCCGAGGTCCGCCTGCGCCGCTGCGCCGAGACCGCCCCGCAGGCCGTTGTCGATGGCCAAGACGCGTGGCGCGCCCAGTTGGACAAGATGCAAGACATCCCCGAGGCCAAACCCGAGGACATGGAATGGGCCGATGGCTATTTCATCTCGGCCCCCACCCGCTTTGGCGTCGCCGCCAGCCAGTTCCGCGCCTTCATCGACACGCTGGGGCCGCTCTGGCAGTCAGGGGCGCTCGCCAATAAGGCGATCACGGCGACCACTTCGGCGCAGAACCCGCATGGCGGGCAGGAAACGACGCTTCAGTCGATCTATGTCACTGCGATGCACTGGGGGGCGATCATCGTGCCGCCGGGCTATGCCGATGGCATCAAATTCGAAGATGGCGGCAACCCCTACGGATACTCCTGCGAACCCGGCCCGCTGAGTGAGACTGGCAAGAAATCCGTCGCCTATCAGGCGAAACGTTTGGTCGAATACGCCGAAAAGATCAGCGGGTGATCGCATCCCGCAGGGCCGGGAGGAACCGCTGTTCGTAATCGCTGCCGACCAGCGGCCCGGCAAAGCGGAACAACACCGTGCCGTCCCCGTCGACGATGAAAGTCTCCGGCGGCGCGGTCACGCCCCAGTCGATTGCCACACGCCCCTGCGGATCGAAACCGACCCCGGCAAAGGGGCTCTCTTCGTCTTCGAGATAGGCGGTCGCGTTCTTCTCGGTATCCTTGAAATTGACGCCGATGATGTTCATCCCCTCGGCCTGCATCTCAAGCAGTTTGGGGTGTTCGGCACGGCAAGGCGGGCACCAGCTGGCCCAGAAGTTCACCAAGCTCACTTGCCCTCCCCGCAGCATGTCATCCGTGGCCTGCGGATAGCCGGGCAGCGTGGCTTCGGGCATGGCAGGCGCCTGTTGGCCCACCAGCGTCGAGGGCAGCCCCTCGGGATCGTCGCGGTACATGCCAACGGCGGCCAGTGCGACGAAGGCGGCAAAGATCACCGGCGGCGCGATCATCATGGGCGAGAGTTTAGCCACGGCGTCCGGCCTCCTGCTCTGTCTCTTCCAAAGCCCGGCGCGCCGCGCGACCGCGCCAGAGGGTCAAGCCGATCAGCGCTGCCAGAAGCAGCAGAGATACGGCATAGGCCGAGAGCACCTCGCCCGCGTATTTTCCAAGATCCGGCATCACGCCCCCCTATTCATCCGCGCCCTGAGCGCCGCCGTACGGCGCAGGCGAATCTCGGTGCCCGTGCGGTAAACCACCAGCGCCAGAAACAGCAGGCCAAAGCCCAGCATTGCCAGGACCAGCGGGTAAAAGAAAACATCCGCCACGCTGCGGTTGCCCGTGGCCACGGGGATCGAGGTGCCTTGGTGCAACCCTTGGTTCCAGAACTGCACCGCATAGCGTGACAGCACCGCAAAGACGGAGCCAACGAGGCAAAGGACCGAAGTCAGATCGGCAGCGGTATCCGGGTCTTCGACCGCCTGCCACAGCGCGATATATCCCAGATAGAAGAGGAAGAGGATCAGGAAGGACGTGAGCCGCGGATCCCACGCCCACCATGTCCCCCACATCGGCTGGCCCCAAATCGCCCCCGTGACCAGCGCAATCAGCGTCATCACCAGCCCCACGGGGGCCGCGGCCTTGGCCGCCAATGCGCTGACGTGGTGACGGCGGATCAACCAGATGAGCGAGGCCACCAGCATCATGAACCACGCGTTGATCGCCATCAGGGCGGCGGGCACATGCAGGTAGATGATCTTGACCGTGCTGCCCTGCCGCGCGTCATCAGGCGTGCCGAAAAACCCCCAAAGCAAGCCCACACTTACGAAAGCCGCCGCCAGCACCCAAAGCGCAGGTTGCACGCGCTGCGAAAGCGCAAGGAATTTGACCGGATTTGCGTATTGCCAAAGGGACATGCAGACTACCTATCGCGCGGTTGGGTGGTGCTCAATGCACGATTTGTTGGGGTCATCGCAACCCCATCCGTAGCACGGCGGCTGCGGCAAATGGCATCAAGGCCACCACGGCCAGCGTCAGCCCCGCCAGCATCAAAAGCGGCGTCGTGGCCTCCAAGCCCGCCGCCCCGCGCCGGGCGACTTCGGCCCCGAAAATCAGCGTCGGAATATAGAGCGGCAGCACCAGCAGCGACAGCAGCAGCCCGCCGCGTTTGATCCCCACCGTCAGCGCCGCGCCAAACATGCCGATCACCGACAGCGCGGGCGTGCCGAGCGCCAGCGAGAGCAGCAGCCACAGATGCCCCGATGCCTCGAGTTGCAGCATCACCCCCAGAAAGGGCGCCGCCAGAACCAGCGGCAGTCCCGTGGTCAGCCAATGCGCCAAAGCCTTGATCGCCAGCGCCCCTTCCAGCGGCAACGGAGCGGTCAACAGCAGTTCCAGCGAGCCGTCTTCGAGGTCGAGCGCCAGCAGCCGATCGAGCGACAGAAGGCAGGCCAGCAGCGCCCCAAGCCAAAGCACACCGGGCGCAATCGCGCGCAGCAGCGTGGCCTCCGGCCCGACGCTGAAGGGCACCAGCATCGTCACGATCAAGAAAAACGCCAAGCCAAGGCCGAAGCCCCCGCCCGCCCGCAACGCCAAACGCAAGTCTCGCAGCAGCAACGCCTTCATAGAAAGGCCGCATCGCTGGCGCCGAGATCGGCGTCGGGGGCCGCACGGTAGGTGCTGATGTCAAGCATGCGCGCCTCCACCCCCAGATCGATATGCGTGGCCATGAGGGCCGATCCGCCCGACGCCAAATGCCCGCGCAGGACAGCGCCGAACAGTGCCACCGCATCCGCGTCGAGCGAGACCGTCGGCTCATCCAAAACCCAGATCGGCCGCCCCGTCACCAAGAGCCGCGCCAAGCCCAAACGGCGCTTTTGCCCGGCGGAGAGGGTCGCAGCCAAACGGTCCGCCAAAGGGCGCAGCGCATAGCCATCAAGTGCAGCGGAAATGTCAGTGTTGCCAAAGACCTGCGCCCAAAAGCTCAGGTTCTCGCGTACGGTCAGCATGGATTTCAGCCCATCTGCGTGGGCGGCATAGGCGACACGGTCCTCCGCCCCCTCGATCTGCCCCGTGAGCGGCGCTTGCAGCCCTGCAATACAGCGCAGCAGCGTCGTCTTCCCGGCCCCGTTCGGGCCGCGCAGCACCAAAGCCTCCCCCGCCGCCAGCGCGAAGGATAGGCCCGAGAGCACGGGCACCCCGCCGCGTGCGACGCTAAGGTTGCTGACTTGCACTGGCCGCGCCGCTCCGCCCTTAGACCGGCAAGAGGGCCAGCGCGATGCGCCGCCCCTCGCTCAGCAGAATGTTGTAGGTGCGGCAGGCGGCGGGAGAGGACATGACCTCGACCCCCAGCCCGGCCTCTTCCAAGGTCTCACGCAGGTCATCGGGGATATGCGCCACCTCCGACCCGGTGCCGAGAAAGACCACGTCGACCTTGCCTGCCAGCGCCAGCACCGGCGCGGGATCGGCCAGTCCGCCCCAGCCGGTGATGCCCTCCGGGCCGATCACCTGCGCGCCCTCCACGACCTCGCCATCGATGCGGAAGAAGCCGGGGCCGTAGCCGTCGATCGGTTTGGCGTCGGTATAGGTGATCTCGTTCAATCGCATGTTACATCCCTCACAGGCTCAGATATTCCACAGCGGCAGGCCGAGGATAGCCGATGCGGCGATGACGATATAGGCCACCGCGCGAAAAAGCCGCTCTCGCTTTGGGTCAAATAGCCGCGCCCCGATGATATTGGCGATGACATTGGGCACCCCGGCCAAGAGGCCCAGCCACAGCACCGGCCAGACCACCTGCCCCGTCGCGGCGAGCATGGCAAAAAGCATCAGGTCGAGCCCCAGAAGATAGAGCAGGAAATTCGCGCGGATCACCGCAGCGGGCCTGCGGCTTGCCATATAGAGCAGGATCACCGGCGGCCCGGCGATGCCCGCGAAACCGGTCATAAAGCCACCCAGAGCCCCGGTGGCCGTCACCAGCTTCGCGCCAAGCGGCCCGTGATAGCGCCAGCCCGCGAGCAGCAGCGCCAGAAGCCCCAGCACCACGCCCGAGACGATCCAGCCGAACCCCTCGGGCGAGATTAGCGACAGCCCCCAGAGCCCCAGTGGCATCCCGATCAGCACGCCGAGCAGCAGCCGCCCCACTTCGCGGGGCGCGCCCTCGCGCAGGGCATCGGGGAGGTTTGGCAGGGGGCCGATCAATTCGGCAGCGGTGAGAAACAGAATCGCTTCAACCGGAGAGAGGACAGAGGCCGCGACGGGCATGATGATCATGGCAGAGCCGAAACCGGCAAAGCCGCGCACCAACCCCGCCACGATCACGGCCAGCGCAAGCCATGCCACCCCGGGGGTGGCGATGGCCTGCGCCAGCAGGTCAGGCATCAATATTGGCGAATTGCGTGCCCGCGCCCGCGTCAGGCTTGGACCAGTCGCGTTTCACGCCAAGGTAAAGCACCACGTTCTTGGCCACATAGACCGAGGAATAGGTGCCGACGATCACGCCCCATGTGATGGCAAAGACGAAGGCGCGGATCACGTCACCGCCCAAGATCAGCAGCGCGATAAGAGCGAGCAAGGTGGTGCCCGAGGTCATCAGCGTACGGCTCAGCGTCTCGTTCACGCTGAGGTTCATCACATCCCGCAGGGGGCGCTTTTTGTATTTGCGCAGATTCTCCCGCAGGCGGTCAAAGATCACCACGGTGTCGTTGATCGAATAGCCGATGATCGTCAGGATCGCCGCCACGACCGGCAGGTCGAAACGGATCTGGAGGAGCGAGAACAAACCGATGGTCAGCACCACGTCGTGGAACAGGGCCACCACCGCGCCGACCGAGAACTGCCATTCGAACCGCAACCAGATGTAGATCAGGATCGCCGCCAGCGCCCCGCCCACGGCAAGGAAGGCGGTCTGGATCAGCTCACCCGAAACCTTCGGCCCCACGGATTCGACAGAGGTGAACTTGATATCGGGGGCGACGCTCTGCAGTGCCGCTTCGATGGTTTCGATCGTGTCGGTCGTCGCCGCCTGCTGCCCCTCTTGAGCCTGCACGCGGATCATCGCCACATGGCGGTCTGCGCCGAAACCGGGGTCGAAGACCTCGGAAATCGTGACGTCGCCCAATTCAAGCGGCGCGAGCGCATCGCGGTATTCGCCCACGTCGACGGCTTGGGTGCTTTCGGTCCGCAGCGTGGTGCCGCCGCGGAAGTCGATGCCAAAGTTCAGCCCCATCACGCCCCAAGCGATCAGGGACAGGACCATCAGCACCACGGAGGCGCCGAAGGTGATCTTGGCATAGCCGAAGAAATCGAAGTTCGTATTGTCGGGTACCAGCTTCAGTCGCATGTCAAACCTCGATTGTCTTGGGACGGCGGCGTTCAAACCAGATCACCACCAGCAAGCGGGTGACGAAGAAGGCGGTGAAAACCGATGTGACGATGCCCAGCCCCAGCGTCACGGCAAAGCCGCGCACCGGGCCAGAGCCGAGAGCGAAGAGGATGACCGCCACGATGAAAGTGGTGATATTGGCATCCAGAATGGCGCTGAGCGCACGCTCATACCCCAGTGAGATCGCCCGCGCGGCACCCTTGGCGTTGCGCTGCTCTTCGCGGATACGCTCGAAAATCAGCACGTTGGCGTCGACCGCCATGCCGACGGTCAGCACGATCCCGGCGATGCCCGGAAGCGTCAGCGTGGCACCGATCAGGCTCAACAGGCCAAAGATCAGCCCGACATTGATGATCAGCGCGATATTGGCGAAAAAGCCGAACAGCCCGTAGGACGCCCACATGAAGCACAGCACGGCGACAAAGGCGACCATGGTCGCGATCTTGCCCGCGTCGATGCTGTCTTGGCCCAGTTCCGGCCCGATGGTGCGCTCTTCGACAAAGCTCAGCCCCGCGGGCAGCGCGCCTGCGCGCAGCAGCACGGCAAGGTTGGTGCTTTCCTCGACCGAGAAGCGCCCGGTGATGATGCCCGACCCGCCGGGAATATGGCTCTGGATCGTCGGCGCGCTGATGACTTCATCGTCGAGCACGATGGCGAAGGGCGAGCCGATGTTTTCTGCCGTGTAATCGCCGAACTTGCGCGCACCGGAGGTGTCAAAGCGGAAAGACACGGCAGGCGCGCCGTTCTGGTCAAAGCTGGGCTGCGCGTCGACCAATTGCTCGCCGGTGACGACGGGGGCGGTCTCGATTGTGTAGAAGACGCCTTCTTCATCCGCCGCGGGCAGGATGGCGTTGCCGATGCCGGGGTTGTCGTTCTCATTCGAGCCGCGGTTCACCACCGGGTTGAAGGTCAGCTGCGCCGTGGTGCCGATGATGGCTTTCAATTCGGCCGCTGAACCGATGCCGGGGACTTGGATCAGGATGCGGTCCGCGCCCTGACGCTGGATCGTCGGCTCGCGGGTGCCGACTTCGTCAATGCGGCGGCGCACGATTTCGAGGCTCTGCTGCATGGTGCGTTCGTCGGTCGCCTGTTTCTCGGCATCCGACAGGGTGATGGTGATGATGCCATCGGCCCCGCTCACGTCGATGTCGCTGCCGCCTGCGCCGGTCACGGTGGTGACGGGGCGGGCCAGATCACGGGTGATCTGTAGCGCCTCGGCCATCTTCGACGGATCGTTCAGACGGACCCGCAATTCCCCCGCTGGCGCCTCTTGCCGGCGAACCGGGGTCAGGCTGCGCAGGGCGTCGCGCACCTCGGGCCATTGTGCTTCCATGCGCGAGGCATAGACATCGGCCAGTTGCACCTCGGCCAGCAGATGCGCACCGCCGCGCAAATCGAGGCCAAGGTTCACCAGCCCCGAGGGCATCCACTCAGGCCAAAGCGCGCGCTGCGCTTCCAGTTCGGGCGTACTGCCCTGAACCTCGATGGCCGCAACGGCGTCATTGTGCTTTTCGACAGGAGCGTAAAAGGCATTGGGAAGCGCCAGCCAAAGCCCTGCCAGACAGGTCAGGACAATGACAATCCGCTTCCACAGATCAATCTGTAGCATAGTTCCGCCTTTGGGTTGCGGCCTCGGGGTAGGGTTTATTTCGCCGGTTCGGTCTTGGAGACCACGGTGGCGATGGTGGCCTGCACCACGCGAATTTTCACGCCTTCGGCGATTTCCACCTCAAGCTCACCGTCGTCTTTGACCTTGGAGACCTTGCCGATGATGCCGCCTTGGGTCACGACCTGATCGCCCCGACGCAGACCGGCCACCATGGCCTGATGTTCCTTCGCCTTCTTTTGCTGCGGGCGGATGAGCAGAAAATACATGATCGCGAAGATCAGGATCAGCGGCACGAATTGCTGGATGCCTTCCATGGGGGTCGTCCTTTTCGATGGGTATTGGGCCGCAAAATGGGCCTTGAGAATTTGGCCAGAAGCTATGCGCGGTGACAGCGGGGTGCAAGGTGGAAAGCCGATGCCGCCTGCCCGCCCGCGCGGGGCCAATCGCCGCATGGTTGCGGCCCCTACCCCCGCACCCCACATTAAGGCATAAGGCAGCAAAACCGATTCACCCGATCCATAGGACAGACCCATGCACGACATCCGCGCCATCCGCGACAATCCCGAAGGTTTCGACGCCGCTCTTGCCCGCCGGGGCGAGGCTCCGATGTCGCAGGCGGTGCTGTCCCTCGATGCCGCGCGCCGCGCCAAGATCGCCGCCGCGGAGACTGCCAAGGCCGAACAGAACAAGGCCAGCAAGGAAGTCGGCGCAGCCAAGGGCCGTGGCGACGAGGCCGAGTTCGAGCGTCTGCGCGCGCTGGTCAGCGACAAGAAGGCCGAAGTCGCCGCAATGAACGCCGAGGCGCAGGAGTTGGACGCGAAGCTGACCGATATGCTCGCCCGCATCCCCAACAACCCCGCCGAGGACGTGCCTCAAGGCGATGATGAGAACGACAATGTCGAGGTGAAGAACTGGGGTGAGAAGCCCGCCTTCGATTTCAAACCGGTTGAGCATTACGAGATCAAAGGCGTCAAACCCGGCATGGATTTCGAGACCGCCGCCAAGACTTCGGGCGCGCGTTTCGTCATGCTGAAAGGTGCCGTGGCGCGGGTGCACCGCGCGCTGGCGCAATTCATGATCGACACCCATGTGGATGAAAATGGGCTGACAGAGTACAACACGCCTGTTCTCGTCAACAATGCGGCAATGTACGGTACAGACAAACTGCCGAAATTTGGCGGCGATTCATTTGTAGCAGCTTCAATGGCTAGCCGAGCTCGACTTAGCAAAATGGCCCTGGAAGACTACAGTAAATCTGAACCTGAGATCCTGGATAAACTCTCTGATGCCTCTCTCGCTGACATTGTGGAAGAGGCCTACGAAAGAGCCGATACGCAAGAAGACTATTGGCTAATCCCAACCTCAGAAGTCACGCTTACTTATAGCATCGCCGATAATACTCTCGAAGAACGATCACTACCCATGCGCATGACGGCCCATACGCTCTGCTTCCGTTCCGAGGCCGGAAGCGCAGGCCGCGACACCGCCGGTATGCTGCGCCAACACCAGTTCGAAAAGGTCGAGATGGTCTCGATCACCCACCCGGATGAGAGCGACGCCGAGCAGCAGCGCATGGTGGCTTGCGCCGAGGGCATCCTCGAAAAACTCGGCGTGCCCTACCGGACGGTGATCCTCTGCACCGGCGACATGGGGTTCGGCGCCCGGCGGACCTATGACATCGAAGCCTGGGTGCCGGGTCAGGATTGCTACCGTGAGATCTCCTCGGTCTCGACCACCGGCGATTTTCAGGCGCGGCGCATGAACGCGCGGTTCAAGCCCGAAGGCGGTGGCAAGCCGCAGTTCGTGCATACGCTGAATGGCTCGGGGCTGGCGGTTGGGCGTTGCCTGATCGCGGTGTTGGAGAATGGCCAGCAGGCGGATGGCTCGGTGAAACTGCCCGAAGCGCTTGCGCCCTATCTGGGGGGCAAGACGACCCTCACTGCGGAAGGTGTGCTCGCCTAAGGGTGAGCCACCGCTAGGCCCGATCCGCGCCGCAGGGGTCGGGCCTTCGCCTGCCCGCCCCGCCCCGCCGGGGGGCGTACCAGATAATTTTGGGCGCACTTGCGGTGCGACCGCGTAGGCGCTGGCCCTTGGTTGCCGTGGCGCGCGGGCGCTCTAGGATTAGCTGTAACGCAACAGCTAATCCCGCGAGGCCGACCTTGCCCAAATCCTCCCGCACCCTGATCGCCGTGCTTGCCCTGCTGCTCAGCATCGCCTTCGCGATCTCACCCTTTTTCGTTCCCAGCTTTTCGGGCTTTGATCCGAACCAATTCCCCATTCCGCAGGACAACCCGCCCGCGCAGCCTGCGGGCTATGCCTTTTCCATCTGGGGGGTGATTTACCTGTGGCTGATCGCGGGCCTTGGCTATGGCCTGTTGCGCGCGCCGCGGGACGGGCAGTGGCATGACATGCGCGTGCCGCTCTGCCTGTCGCTCGCCGTGGGGACCACATGGCTCGCCGTGGCCACCATGAGCCCCGTTTGGGCCGCGATACTGATCTGGATCATGCTGATCACCGCGCTGATCGCCCTATTCCTTGCTCCGGTCGAAGACCCGCTCTGGGCCGCCGCCCCGGTAGGGCTCTACGCAGGCTGGCTCTCTGCCGCTTCCTGCGTGTCGCTGGCGCTTCTGGCCGCAGGATACGGCTATTTGGAAGAGCAGACAGCGGCGGTGGTCTTTGTCGGACTGGCGATTGCAATCGGCGCCATCGTCCAGACCGCTCTGGGGCGGACACCGACCTATGGCATCGCGGTGATCTGGGGGCTGGTGGGCGTGGTCGTGACCAATTGGGGCGAGACGGCCTTGGTCGCCTATCTGGCGCTCGGGGGCAGCGTCATAGTGGCGCTGCCCACCGTCAGGGCGTTTCGGCGCGGCTGAGCGCGCTTAGTCCTTGCGGCGACCGTCGGTGTGCTTGCGCAGCTTCGACGGTGCCGCTTTCTTGCGGTTCTTATAGGGGTTGGCGTCGGACTGGCCGCGCATCCACAGACGGATCGGCGTGCCGGGCATGTCGAAATCCAACCGCAACCCGTTGACCAGATAGCGCGTGTAGCTGTCCGGCACCTTGTCGGGGTGGCTGCACATCACCACGAACCCCGGCGGGCGGGTCTTGGCTTGGGTCATATAGCGCAGCTTGATGCGCTTGCCCTGCGGCGCGGGGGGCGGATGCGCCTCCATCATCCCCGAGAGCCAGCGGTTGAGCTGTGCGGTGGTGACACGGCGGTTCCAGACCTCATAGGCCCGCATGATCGCGGCTTGCAGACGGTCAAGCCCCCTGCCCGTCTTGGCGGACACGGTGATCAGCGGTGCACCGCGCAACTGTGGCAAGAGCCGCTCGAAGCTTTCCTTAAGATCGCGCAGTTTCTCCTGCCGGTTCTCTTCGATGTCCCATTTGTTCACGGCCACGACAACGGCACGGCCCTCACGCTCGGCCAGATCGGCGATGCGCAGGTCTTGCTGCTCGAACGGGATTTCGGCGTCGAGCAAAAGCACCACAACCTCGGCGAATTTCACCGCGCGCAGACCGTCGCTAACGCTGAGTTTTTCCAGCTTCTCCTGAACCTTGGCCTTTTTGCGCATCCCGGCGGTGTCGAAAATGCGCATCGGCACCGGCTCACCATTCGGCCCGGCCCATTCGGTGGTCAGCGAGATCGCATCGCGGGTGATCCCAGCCTCTGGCCCGGTCAGCAGACGGTCCTCACCCAGAATCTGGTTGATCAGCGTCGACTTGCCAGCATTGGGGCGGCCCACCACGGCGACCTGCAAGGGCTTGGCGCGGGTCGGCATCGGCAGGGATTCGGCTTCGAGATCGGCGTCATCCTCGGGCAGGTCCACATCCGTCTCGGGCGCGTCTTGGGTGGCACGTTCGGCATATTCATCCGCCAGCGGCATCAGGGCGGTGTAAAGATCGGTCAGCCCCTCGCCATGTTCGGCGGACATGCGAATGGGCTCGCCCAGACCCAGCGAATAGGCCTCGATCATTCCGGCGTCGGCGGCCTTGCCCTCCCCCTTGTTGCCCGCGAGAATCACATGGGCGGATTTCTTGCGCAGGATCTCGGCAAAGACCATGTCAGAGGGGGTCACGCCGACGCGGGCGTCGATCATGAAGAGGCAGACATCGGCCATGTCCACCGCACGTTCGGTCAGGCGGCGCATCCGGCCTTGCAGGCTGTCGTCGGTGACCTCTTCCAGCCCCGCGGTGTCGATCACGGTAAAGCGCAGGTCGGCCAGTTTCGCCGCCCCCTCGCGCAGGTCGCGGGTCACGCCGGGCTGGTCGTCGACCAAGGCAAGGCGTTTGCCGACAAGGCGGTTGAACAGCGTGGATTTCCCGACATTGGGACGGCCCACGATGGCAAGGGTAAAGGACATAATTCAGGCTCCGGGCCCCGGTTGGGCCAGTTCAGACACGCGCCTTAGCCTATTTGCGGCCTAACGGAAAGCGTGCAATTTCCCCTTGGTGGAGACGACATAAAGCGTGCCGCCCGCCACGACGGGGGCGGTTGTCGCCCCGCCGGGGATTTGGGTGGTGCCGGTCAGCCCGCCGCTCACGGGGTCAAAGCTGCGCAGCACCCCGTCGTTGGAAGCCACGATCACGCGCCCCCCGGCGATGATCGGGCCGTAATGGGCCACCACTTCGGATTGCTTCTTGGGCTTGTCCTTGACGAAATTCGGCAGCGGCGTGCCCCAGATGCGGCGGCCCGTGCTGGCGTCGAGCCGGACCAGTTCGTTGAGGTCCGTGACTGCAAAGACAGAATCGCCTGCAGGCCAAACCGCACCGATCGCCCCGTCACGTGCGACCCACTTACGGTCGCCGCTGTCGACGTCGAGTGCGGCCAGACGGCCCGAATGATTGCCCACATAGACGGTCCCGTTCGAGACCACAGGCGCACTTGTCACATCGCCCACAAAGCTCAGCGCGCGGCCCGGACGTTTGCCCAGAACAGAGGTCGACCACCGCTCAAGCCCGCCTTGGCGGAACAGCCCCTGCACCTCGCCTGAGCCGAAGGCAAAGATCGCCAGATCGCTGGTGACGGCGGGCGCAGGCGCGCCCAAAACGTTGCTAAGGCTGGTGACCGCACCGGTTTGCCACTGAATGCGGCCAGTCGCCTTGTCCAGCGCCCAGCCGGTATCGTCGCCCGCCGTGAGATAGACCAGATCGCCCGAGACGGTCGGCGTGCCCGAACCGGTGGCGTCAAGGTCTTGGGTCCAGCGCACGCCGCCCGTCGTCACGTCGAGCGCGGCCAGAACGCCAAAGCCCACGGAGACATAGAGCGTTTCCCCATCCACGGCGAGGCCGCCACCGGTGGCTTGGCCTTCGCGGTCGGATGCGGGAGTGAGGTCACGGGTCCAGAGCGTTTGGCCTGAGGTCGAGGTCGCGGTGACCTGCGCCCCGGCGTCGAGCGTGAAGACACGCCCGCCCGCCACCACCGGATCGGCGGTGATACGTTGTTTGCGGCTGTCGCCCGCGCCGATATCGGCGCTCCAGACCGGCTGCAAGGCCGTGCGCAACGCGGGATGGCTGATGCGGGTCGCGGCGGTGCCGATGCTATGGGTCCAATTGGCGTTGTTCACCGTGCCGCCCAAAGCGATGGCGCGGCTGGTATTCTCTGGCACAGGGCCAGTGGCGGCGGCAAAGGCAGGGTCTTGCACCCCGGGGTTTTGCAGCACCGCGCGCACGTCCTCGCGTTTGCCCGGCAGATAGGTCTGCTCATCCGCGCAGGCCGTCAACAGCAGCGCGGCACCGACGGCCCCCGCCATGCCCAGACCCCGCAGACCCGCTTGCCCGGGTTCGGTTTCGCGATGCTTCGTCATGGACCTGCTCACTTTCTGTCTTTCCTCAACCTTCACGCCCCCGCCATTTTTGGCGGGTGGATATGTGTCAGTCACCCGTTGCTTCGGGGATCTCCAGCGCGGCCTCTGCGGCGGCACTCTCGTCACCCGGTTCTTCACCCAAGGCCACAATCACCTGAAGGGCGCGTTGTTGCAAGTCCGGGGTGGTTTCCGCATCGGAAAGAATGGCTTGGTAACGCGCCACGGCCTTGTCGGTCTCACCCTCTTGGATGTCGATCAGGGCCAATTGCTCTTCGGCCAGCAGGCGCAGCGGTGCACCCGGCTGGGCCAGCGCTTCGAGGGCCTGACGCCGCTCGGCCACGGGCACCGATTGGCCCTGAAGGGTCACGATCTTGAACTGCGCCAAGGCCCGGTAGATCGGCGCGAGGTCACCGTCGAGCGCCACGGCATCAAGCTGCTCCACAGCGGCATCGGTCTCACCCGCTTCGGCCAGCGCATCGGCGCGCATGAAGTTCAGCACGGCGCGGGCACCGGGGCCATCGGCCTCAATCGGGGCGAGCGCTTCGGCGCGGGCATTGCTGGCATCCGCTTCGAGCGCGGCAAGCATCGCATCCCCCAGAGCTTCGGCCTCGGCCCGCTCCTGTGCTTTGCTGTATTCGTTCCACGCGGCGCCGCCGACGATGGCCACCACGGCCAGCACGGCGATCCAACCATAGCGGCGCAGGTAGCCGTATAGCCGGTCGCGGCGGACCTCTTCGTTCACTTCGTCAATAAAACTGTCGGTATCGCTCATCGCGCCCTGCCCCCGGCCTGATTTTGCCCCTCTTACCGCGCGTGGCCAGCCAAGCCAAGACCCAGCGAACCGCAGCGCCTTTTCGCCGACCGCTTGGCCCGGGGGCGCGTCACGCTAGGTCAGGGGCAGAATGCAGCGAAAGGAGACGATGATGAAAGCGATTGCACTGGCGGCAGGTGTCGTGATGGCGGCCATGCCCGCATTGGCGCAGGATTTGGTGGCCAAAATCTCTCCCCATGACGTGCCCACGACGATGGACCGACTGGAAAGCGCGGTCGAGGCAGCAGGGGCCGAGGTCTTTGCCCGGGTCGATCATGCCGCCGGGGCCGAAAAGGCCGAGATGGAATTGCGCCCGACGCAGCTTTTGATCTTCGGCAACCCAAAGCTCGGCACGCCCGCGATGCAGGATGCCCAGACCGCCGGGCTGGACCTGCCGATGCGGGTGCTGGTCTACGCCGATGGCGAGGGGGCCGTGCATGTGACCTATGCCGCGCCTGAAACGCTGGTCACCGCCCACGGCCTGCCCGAAGAGGCGGAATATCTCACCAAGATGACCGAAGCGCTGGACAATCTCACCGCCAAGGCGATCGGCGAGGAATAACGCCCTCTCCCCGCCCCGGCCTCTTAGGGTTTGGGCGGGGTGTTCTGCGCCTTGATCAGGTTTTCCAGATCGGTCAGCCGCGACATGACCTCATCGCGGTAGGTGTTGGTCTGCTCGTTGCTTTCCTCATGATGCGCGTCTTGCATCGAGTTCACGATCAGACCGACGAGCAGGTTCACCACCGCAAAGGTGGTGACCATGATGAAGGGCACGAAAAACATCCAGGCATAGGGATAGACCTCCATCACCGGGCGCACGATGCCCATGGACCACGACTCGAGCGTCATGATCTGGAACAGCGAATAGCCCGACTGGCCCAGCGTGCCGAACCACTGCGGAAAATCCGCGCCAAAAAGTTTGGTGGCCATGACCGAGGCGATGTAAAAGATCACCCCCATCAGCAAAAAGACCGAGCCCATGCCGGGCAGCGCGTTGACCAACCCCTCGACCACACGGCGCAGCGAGGGCGCGACCGAGACGACGCGCAAGAGCCGCAGGATGCGCAGGGCCCGCAGAACGCTGAGCCCTTGGGTGGCCGGGATCAGCGAGATGGCGACGATGACGAAGTCAAAGATGCTCCACCCGCGTTTGAAGAAATCAAGCCCGCGCCCGAAAAGCTTGATCGCAATTTCGATGACGAAAATGGCCAGACAGATACGGTCCAGCAGCAGGATCAGCGGCCCGGCCTGCGCCATCACCTCGTCCGAGGTTTCAAGCCCCAAGATCACGGCGTTAAAGAGAATCACGCCCAGAATGAAATTCTGGAACGAAGGGCGGTCGGCCAGCCGGGCTGCGCGGGCGCGCAGCGAGGTCTGCGAGGGGGTCGAAACATCGGTCATGGCGGTAGATATCATGCGCCGCCCCGCACAGTGCAAGAGCAGATCGCCCGCAAATGCACCCCTCGGCGGCAATGCCCCGCCTGCCTGCCGAAACAGAAGGCGGGGCCAGCTTCTCCGTCTACTCTTCTTCCGCCTGTTGGCGCTGCCAAAGCTGTGCATAGCGCCCACCTTGGGCGAGCAGCACCTCATGGCTGCCCTGTTCGATGATCTCGCCCTTCTCCAACACGACGATGCGGTCGGCCTCGGCGATGGTCGAGAGGCGGTGGGCGATGGTCAGCACCGTGCGCCCTTGGCCCGCGCGGCGCAGCGCGTCTTGGATCTCATGCTCCGTCTCGCTGTCGAGCGCGCTTGTGGCCTCATCCAAGAGCAGGATGGGCGGGTCTTTCAGCAGGGTCCGCGCGATGCCGACGCGCTGTTTCTCACCGCCCGAAAGCTTCAGCCCCCGCTCGCCGACCATGGTCTCATAGCCCTGCGGCAGCGCCATGATGAAATTATGGATTTGCGCGGCGCGCGCCGCGTCCTCGACCTCTTCCTGCGTCGCCCCATCGCGGCCATAGGCGATGTTGTAACCGATGGTGTCGTTGAACAGCACCGTATCCTGCGGCACCACACCAATCGCCATATGCAGCGAATGCTGGGTGACATCGCGCACGTCCTGCCCGTCGATCTTGAGCGCCCCGCCCGCGACATCGTAGAAGCGGAACAACAGCCGCCCGATGGTGGATTTGCCCGAGCCGGTCGAGCCGACGATCGCCACCGTCTCTCCGGGGCGCGCCTCAAGCGAGATGCCTTTGAGGATTTCGCGGTCGGCGTCATAGGCAAAGCGCACGTTTTCCAGCGTCACATGGCCACCGGTAACCTTTAGGTCCGGCGCGTTTGGCTTGTCGTCAATCTCGGCCGGTTGTTCGAGCAGGCCAAACATCTGCCCCATATCTACAAGCGCCTGACGGATCTCGCGGTAAACGGTGCCAAGGAAGTTCAGCGGCACGGTCAGTTGAATCATGTAGGAGTTCACCATGACGAAGTCGCCGACGCTCAGCTCGCCGCTTTGCACGCCCATCGCCGCCATGACCATGACCCCCACGAGCCCTGCGGTGATGATCAGAGCTTGGCCAAAGTTCAGGAAGGCCAGCGAATAGTTTGTCTTGATCGCCGCGTTCTCATAATCGGCCATCGCGGCGTCATAACGCGCCGCCTCGCGCCCCTCGGCGCCGAAGTATTTCACCGTTTCATAGTTCAGCAGGCTGTCGATCGCCTTTTGGTTGGCGTCGGTGTCGCTGTCGTTCATCTGCCGTCGCAGGCGCACGCGCCATTCGGTGACGGCAAAGGTGAACCAGACGTAGAGCGCAATGGTCACCGCCACGACCGCCAGATACCAGACGTCGAAGAGCACGGCGAGGATCACGCCCACGAGGATCAGCTCAAGGATCAGCGGCCCGATGGAGAAGAGCAGGAAGCGCAGCAGAAAGTCGACACCTTTGACCCCTCGCTCGATGATCCGGCTGAGGCCCCCGGTCTTGCGGGTGATATGATAGCGCATCGACAGTTTGTGGATGTGCTGAAAGGTCTCAAGCGCCAGCATCCGCAGGGCGCGCTGCCCGACGCGGGCAAACACCGCATCGCGGACCTGTTGAAAGCCCACCCCCATGAGCCGCGCCATGCCGTAAGCCACGGTCAGACCAATCGCGCCAAGCGCCAGCATCGGCGTCCCCTCGCCCGCCAGCGCATCCACCGCGTCGCGGTAGAAGAACGGCGTGGCGACGATGATCAGCTTCGACACCAGCAGCGCCAGCATCGCCAGAACCACCCGGCGTTTCACCCATGGCATATCCTTGGGCCAGAGGTAGGGCGCGACCTTGCGCAGCACCAAGAAGCCCGACTGACGCTCGGCGGCGTCGATCATCTCGGCTTCTGTGGGGATGCGTTCGGGCTTGGGCGTCTTGCGGTCGCGCCGCCGCGCGGCGTTAGATTGGTCTGTATCGGCTGGCATGGGAATTCCTGAAGTGATTACAGGCTACATAGGCCCCATGGCCTTGGGTTGCCAGTACCGGGCGGCGCACAGCCGCTCTGCGCGCCGCGAATGCCGCCCCGGTTTTGCCGCTCAGATCACTCCGATGCCGGCTCTTCAGGCAGGTCGAAGACCTGTCCGGGATAGATCAGATCGGGGTCGCGGATATTTGCGCTATTGGCCTCGAAAACCTTCACATAGAGCAGAGGATCGCCATAGCGCGCACGCGAGATTGCCCAGAGCGTATCGCCTTTTTGCACCGTCACCGCGCTGAGCGGGCCGGTCAGCCCTTCGGTGGCGGCGGCCAGCACCTCGGGAGATTCGCGTTTGAAGGGGGTCTCTACCCGGCTGGTCACATCGCCGCCGCGGGAAAGCTCATCCACGCGCAGGGTATAGACGCCTTCATCGACGTTCGGCAGATCGCCGCGCCAGCGGCCCTCTTGATCGACCGGCAAGCTGGTGACGGCGTTGTTGTTGAGATAGACGCGCACTTCGCTGGTGTCCGGCTGGGCACGGCCCGCCAGCTGCACATCGCCCTGATCGGAGTAACCGATGGTGTCGAGCGCCACATTGGTCATCACCTGCGGCGGCGCGGTGTCGAGCCGTTCGACCCCTTCGGCGGTGGATTTCAACACCGGAGCGGGCGCGGGCGGCTTTGCCGGTGCGGCAGCGGTGTCGAGCTCCTCCGAAGGGGCGGGGGTTGTGGTCTCGGGCGCCGATGGGCTGCGGTCGGCGAGGTTCGGGGCCTCCGTCACGGCTGCGGGCGGTGTTTGCGCGAGGGTGGCGTCTCTCTCAGTAGTTCCCGTCTCTGCCAGTGGTGTGGCTTGAGGTGGCGCCTCAGCGTCAGCGTTTGGCGCGGCGGTGTCGCCCTCATCGGTGCCGGTTTCCGCCAACGGCGTCGCTTGAGAAGACGTGGCGCTGGTGTCTGCCCCCTGATCGGCGGGACCGTCTTGTTCCGACGGCGCGGCGTTCACGTCTTTAGCCGTACCCGTCCCCGCCATTGGTGTGGTTTGGGCCGGTGTTGTGCTGGTAACTTCGCCCTGCTCGGCGGCATCGTCTTGCTCTACCGTCGCGGCACTCACGTCTTCGGCGCTGCCTGTTCCGGCCATCGGCGTGGCTTGGGACGGCGCGGTGTTGCTATCCGCGCCCTGCTCGGCAGCACTGTCTTGAACCAACGCCGCCGCGCTTTCGTCCTCCGCGGTGCCTGTTTCGGCCATCGGCATCGCTTGAGAGGGTTGCTCCGATGTTCTGCTCTCTACGTCAGCGGTCCCGGTATCGGAGAGCAGGGTGGCCTGAGCGGGGGCGGAGGCAACCTCCTCTTCGGAGATAGCCGGGTCTTGCTCTGTCGATACGGTATCTTCGTCCGTGCCAGCCTCGTCTTGCGTCGACTGCCCTCGGTCCGCCTCGGCGTCTTGCGCGTCCGCACTGTCGGTCGCAGCGCGCTCCGCTTCGGCTGTGGCCGTTCCGGCTAGAGGGGTCGCCTGCCCCGCCTGCGCAGCGGCTGGGTTTTGACCCGTAGCTGCCGCGCTCTGCTCTTCGGCGTCGTTAGTCGTTGCCGGAATCGGCTCTTCCATCGTGGTCTCAGAGATTTCAGGCTCTGCCGCCTCGTACGGCTCTGTGGCCCCCTCCTCAACCGACGCGACCGGGCTTTCCTCCGGCGCGATATTGGCCTCCGCCAACTGCACTGGCACTGCGCGAAGGGTGAGAATAATCTCCTCTTCCGAAGCAAGCTCCGCCGCGCCGTCCTGCCCCAAAAGCGTCAGCACATGGCCCTTGCCGTCGGGCGGGATCATGGCAAGGGTCGCGAATTTCCCGGCCCCATCGGCGGTGGCGCGGGCCACCTCTTCGCCATCCTTCAACACGGCCACGGTGCTGCCCGGCGCCGCGCGGCCCGCGATCACCGTCATCCCGTCGCTTTCGCGGCGCACTTCGTCAAAGGCCGGCGCCTGCGGCGCCGCCTCGGGCTCCGTTGCCGCCTCGCCCTCAGGGCCGACCGAGACACCTTTCACAGCATCCGGCACCAGCGTGGCATTCTCAGGGGTGGCATCGCGTTCGGGGAGCACGGCCACCGTTTCGGGGGCCGCCTCCTCCGGCGCGCCGCGCTTGCTGCCGATCCAAGCGCCAAGCGCCAGCACCGCCGCCGCAAAGGCACCCGCCGCCATCGCCCCCATGCCGCCAAACCGGCCAAATCCCTTGAACATTCTCTACTTCCCCTGTGGTTGAGCCTTTTTAGCAAGCAGGCTAACAGGGGTCAAAAGCGCAGACGGTCCGCGCCGAATTTTCCTAATCAACAGGACGCTTTACCATGCAACATTCTGTCTGTGTCTATTGCGGCTCCCGCCCCGGCGACGACGAAGCCTTCACCCAAGACGCCGAAACACTGGGCCGGGGTCTGGCCGAGGCCGGGCTGCGGCTGGTCTATGGCGCGGGCGATGTCGGCCTGATGGGCAGCGTCGCGCGTGCGGCCCAAGCCGCAGGCGGCGATACCTTCGGCGTGATCCCCGCGCATCTCGTGGCATGGGAAGTCGGCAAGACCGACCTTACCCGCTACATCGTGACCGAGACGATGCACGAGCGCAAAAAAGTGATGTTCATGAACAGCGACGCCGTGGCGGTTCTGCCCGGCGGCGCGGGGTCATTGGACGAGCTGTTCGAGGTGCTGACATGGCGCCAGTTGGGCCTGCATGAGAAACCCATTTTCCTTGTGAACACAAACGGTTACTGGGATCCTTTCATGTCGCTCATGAACCATGTCGTGACCCATGGCTTTGCCGATGCGACGCTGCTGGATTACGTCACCGTGGTGCCGGATGCCGAGGCCGCTCTCAGCGCTCTGCGCCGCGCTTTGTCCTGACGGAAGGTGCTGACGGAATAGACCGCCAGCGCGCACCAGATCAGCACAAAGGCCTGCACATGCCAGCCCGTGAACGGTTCGCGAAACAGGACTACGGCGCAGAAAAACTGCAAGGTCGGGTTGATGTAGCTCAGCAATCCGGCCGTCGCCATCGACAATCGCCGCGCCGCGTAGCTGAACAGGATCAGCGGCGTCGCGGTGATCGGCCCGGCGAGTATCAGCAGCGCCGTATCGCGGAAGGAGGCCCCGAAGGCCCCCGCTCCATTGTCACCCGTTTGCCACAGGACGAGCACCGCAAGGGGCGACAACAGCAGCACCTCAGCGGTGACAGAGACGACCGGCCCCACCGCCAACCGCTTTTTCGCCAGCCCATAAAGCCCAAAAGACGCCGCCAGCGCCATAGCGAGCCAAGGCGCGGTGCCCAAGCCATAGGTGAGCAGCGAGACCGCGACTGTCACCAACCCGACCGCGAAAAGCTGTACGGGGCTCAACCGCTCGGCAAAGACAAGACGGCCCAACAGGACCGAGACCAGCGGGAAGATGTAATAGCCCAAGGCCGCCTCCGTCGCCTGCCCGCTCTGGACCGCCCAGATGAAGAGGTACCAGTTCGTCGCGATCACCAGCGCCGCGAAAGCGAGCAGGCCAAAAGCCCGCGGCCCTACCATCGCGTCAAGGATCGCGCGCAAACGCCGCTGCACTGCCAGCACGATCACGAAGAACACGAGCGACCAGAGGGTGCGATGGGCCAACACCTCGGCGGCGGGCACATGCGACAGCATTTTGTAGAAGATAGACGACAGCCCCCAGATACAGCAGGCCGCGATCATGGCGGCGAAACCCTTGGTGGTGTCGGTCATGGGAAATCCTTGGCGCGGTAGACTGCTTCCTTGTGAAGGCAATCAATTCCCGCGCCAAGGGAAAACTCAGGCTTGGGCCAATTCCCCGGCCACGATCTTCTCGATCTCATCGATGGGGTGGTTCGTCAGGGTCTTGGGGATTTCCCCCACCACCTTGCTCTGCACCTCTTTGTGGAGGTCATCGCGTAGGTCCCCCAGCACTGCCGGAGGGGCCACCAAGACGATCCGATCAAAGCGGCCCTTATGGGCCAGCTTGTAAAGGATGTCCGACAAGTCCTTGGCAAATCGCTCTTTTTCCAGCTCATGCCAATCCGTGTCGTCAAAGGCAGAGCGGTGCCCGCTTGGACCATCGCTCATCCGACCGGGGCGGTTGGCGGCTTGCTCCCGCGCCGGTGGGTTCTCCTGCTCTTCCTTGCGCACGACCTGAAGATAGGGGTCTTCGCCGTCCGTGTGGTTTTGCAGGAAAAGGGCCTTTTCGCCATCCGCGATCAGCACCCATGTGTCTTGGCTGAGTTTGGTCATGAAGGCTCTCCATGGTTGCGTTTGTCTTCGCCGGTGACGCGGGTCACGCCGTCTTCGCCCTTTTCGGCGCGGCGCATGGCGTCTTGGGTGCCAACGTCCTTTTGCAGATCACCCCCGGCGCGGCCACCTTGGTCTGGCGTTTCGGTATCGGAGAGGAATTTTTCCGTCTCCTTGCTACCGTCGTTGGATCGCTTCCGCTCGGCCATGTTGTCCTCCTTTTTTGACGTGAAGTCTCAGGAGAAAAACATCCGCGAAGGGTCTTGGGTTCCAACGAAAAAACCCCGCAGCAGGCTGCGGGGTTTCTGTCTTGTTCCGGCTGGCCGTAAGGGCGCACCGCCATATCACAAACGCGACGCGACGTTGTACCAGTTCACCCAGCCTGCGGCGCAGCCGCGGGCGTCGGTGACTGAGAGTGCGCCACACGCACCGGGCGCGAGCGGCTCTCGCACGCGCCGCCGCTAGATCACATGCGCGACGCGACGTTGTACCAGTTCACCCAGCCTGCGGCGTAGTCGTGGGCGTCGGTGACTGGGAGAGCGCCACACGCATCAGGCGCGAGCGGCTCTCGCACGCGCCGCCGCTAGATCACATGCGCGACGCGACGTTGTCCCAGCTCACCCAGCCTGCGGCGTAGTCGTGGGCGTCGGTGACTGGGAGAGCGCCACACGCATCAGGCGCGAGCGGCTCTCGC